>CALUSL010000001.1 GCA_944323425.1 Candidatus Gastranaerophilales bacterium
CCTACTCCCCCATATATAAATATCAGGTATCATACCACCCCGAAACCGGAGAATT
Organism: Candidatus Gastranaerophilales bacterium; assembly: GCA_944323425.1. Taxonomy (GTDB): domain Bacteria; phylum Cyanobacteriota; class Vampirovibrionia; order Gastranaerophilales; family Gastranaerophilaceae; genus CALUPY01. The sequence continues at coordinate 56 of CALUSL010000001.1, forward strand.
CATGTTCCTCCGTGGCGCAACCTCAACCCCCGGCGGAGATATAATCCCCCCCACAAACCCCTCGGACGCCTTCAACCCCTCGGTACTCGCGCCCGCAGTAGCAACGCAGGCAGGCGCCTATACAACCCAGCTCCAAACATTTAACTACGCCTTCCAACACTCGGATAACTTCATGAATATCCCGTACCTCGAACGAGTAGCAATAATAGAAAAAAATAAATACGCCCTCTCCCCCACCGGAGACGCAACAGACGTGGGAACCTTCTCCCCCCTCTTAACAAAAGAAGAAGACGCCGGCTTCTGGATAAAACCATACGCCAGCTTCGAAAATATCCCGCTTAAAAACGGCCCGAAAGTAAGCAATATAAACTATGGAACCCTCATAGGCTATGACTCAAACCTCACACACATAAAAAATGGGTGGGAACGAGTCCTCACCGGCTATGTAGGCTACAACGGAGCAAACCAGAGATACTCAGGAATAGACGCCTATCAGAACGGAGGCTTAATAGGAACAACCGCAACCTTCTATAAAGGCAACTTCTTCAACGCAACAACCCTCTCAGTAGGAGCAAGCGTAGGTGATGCAACAACAATGTACGGCTCAGAAAACTATACAATGCTCCTCGCCGGCATAGGAAACAAAACCGGATATAACATAGAATTTTTTGACGGAAGAATAATTTTGCAGCCAAATTTCCTGATAAGCTATACGTTCGTGAATACCTTCGACTACACAAATAGCGCAGGAGTGCGAATAAATTCAGACCCGCTGAATGCAATCCAACTTTCTCCCGGAATAAAGCTAATCGGAAATACCAAAACCGGCTGGCAACCATATCTGGGAGTGAACATGGTCTGGAATCTTTTGGATGACAGCAAAATGTATGCCAATAATGTGAGACTTCCTGAAATGAGCATAAAACCGTACGTCCAATACGGAGTAGGGCTTCAAAAGAGATTCAAAGACCGTTTCCTCGCCTTTGGTCAGGCAATGATTCACAACGGAGGCCGCAACGGCATATCCTTCTCCTTCGGAATCAGATGGAAAGTCGGTAAAGATTAAAAAATAAAAATTAAAAACATGGGTAATTATTTTAATTACCTATGTTTTTTGCTTATAAATTCTTTACTGTTTGTAAAATGTATGCTAAATTTATATATTATGGATTATGTTCGTTGGTATGATAAGGATCCTGATTTGAGTCATCTTATGACTTTTATGCAAGGACTGAATGATGAGCTCAGAGAGGAAATAGCACAGGATTTAATTCAAATATTAATGAGTGAGATTTGCACTGATTCGGACGGTGAAATTTCTGTTCTCGGTGAGAGTAAATTAACTACATATAAAAGATGGTATGATGAAGATATTACTCTTCATTCTGCAATTGAGATAATAAAAAATCTTGATACTGAAAAAAGAAAAGAAATAATTTCCAGTTTAAGAGAATCTATTGTACAAATATTGACGGACTATAACTATGACAGAAAGTAAAAACATCCTTGTGACGGGTGCTTCTCGCGGAATCGGAAAAAGTATTGCCTCTTTGCTTGTTAAAGAGGGGCATAACGTATTTTTGACAGCAAGAAACAAAGACCTTCTGAAAAAGGTTTGTCATGATATAGGTGCGAAGGGATATTTCGCTATTGATCTTTCTGAAAACGGCGCTGTTGAAAAATTGGTAAAACTTACGGCTGCTGCATACGGGGATATTGAGGTTCTTGTGAATAATGCCGGTCTTTATGTATACAGCCCTGTTGAACAGGTAAAAGAAACAGATATTTTAGATTTGCTGTCAGTTAATATTAAAGCACCTTATGAACTTATAAAATATATAGTCCCGATGATGAAAAAGAAAAAATGGGGAAGAATTATTAACATTGGTTCAATAAGCGGTGTTATCGGCGAGGCAAATGCTTCTCTCTATAGTTTAACGAAGTCAGCTTTTCTCGGTATGACGAAATCACTTGCACTTGAGCTGGCTGCGGATGGAATTACTGTGAATACAATAAATCCGGGGTGGGTTGACACCGAAATGGCTGAAACGTCTGTGAATGATAGTGCTTTTTCTTATGAAGAAAATCTGGAAACGATTCCTCAAAGAAGGTATATTGATCCTGATGAAATTGCCTCACTCGTTAGATATCTTATTTCTGATGATTCAAAAGGTTTGACCGGACAGGCTATCAGTCTTTGTGCAGGGCTTAGCTGCGGATGATGCGTTTTGAAAATATTGACTGAATGCAAAAAAAAGGAGATTTTTTCAAATCTCCGCATATGTGGTTAATAAAAAACCTGTCTAATATGGTCTTTAGGCACAGGTAACGACTGAGGCGTGCCTTTACCATCCATTATGTTTATATGGATTATGAAGATGTTTGTTCATCATTTGCATTACTGTCTGTTGAAGTATTGCTGCTTGTTGATGATGTATTACCACCTTGATAAGTTAGGGTATCAAATTCATTGAAGAAGTGGTTTATGACTTCTTTAACGTTATAAGTTGGTTTTATTAGTTCTCTGTATTTTTTACGACCGGCTCTATAACCGTATCCGATTTTATCATCACTGATTCGGTAATCACCTCCATCAGCGTGGTATCTGTATGTATTGTCTTTATTAGACAAATATTCTACTGTGTTTGCTACCGCTTGATTTATATTTGCTGCTGCCTGTTCTGTTAGTGTACCGCTTTCGCTTAACCTTGTGTATAAAGAAGAAGCGGCAGCATTCAAGTCTGCCATAGCCATATTAATAGCCTCAGCATGTGCGTCATCAGTGTTTCTCGTTCTTGTGCCAACACGGCATACGCCTGCTAAATAATCAGAAGAAATACTTGATTTCATCATTACATCAGTTCTATCGTAAACAGGAGCAGTTATAGTTTCCGTTGAACCGGTTGTTGAACCGGTTCCGTCAGTTGCGCCTGTTTCTTCAGATTCTGTAATTTCTGCCATTTCGCTTTCAAATTCAACATGGTCGTGTTCACCATATTCTTGTGGCTGGTCTAACCGTGCAAGAATAATTTCCAGAAGTGCTGATTTGTATTCATCTGAGCCAACCTCCAGAGAGTTGATGTATTCAAGGTCTTCTTCGCTCATCCATTGACCTGCTGTATCTACAAGAGTATTCCAGGTTTGTAAAGCCTTCTGATATTCGGGGTCGTTTGGATTCTGCAGGCTTTCGTCAAACAGATAACAGGGGTCAAATTCTTGCATTGTGTAAGTGACCATATCATATGGACCGTTTACATCATACTTTGTATTGTCCTGTCCATCGCTAAGACTTTCTGCATTGAATGTTGCATCAATGACTTGTGCTGTGGATGTACCTAATTTGATTGCATCAACATTATACTGGTCTGTATCAATCCCGAGTCTTTTAGCCGCGTTGTCTTTACCTCTAAAAAATTCATATGTACCGGTTGTCCAATCTATATCATAATAGTCTTCACCGTCTTCTGACTGGTATAACTGCTGGTTTGTGGCTGCATTTCCAACAGTACGCTTGTTAGTGATAGTGTTTCCTTCAACACCGTCGCTTTTCCATGCGCTGCCGGTTTCCATATAGTTTTCTATACCCTGGGTAAATTCGTTCATATCTACACCCATCATTTGTAGATATAAAGCAAAAGGTATATCAGAGAAGTTTTTCTGCCATCCTTCTTGATACTGGGTATATAGCTGTGAAGTAATAGTTCCGGTGGAACTTACGCCATTAACCATTTTTGATTTGCTCCTTTGCAAATTAAATTAACCACATTTACATATATATAAAAACCAAAAATATATACGAATTTCATATTTTGTATATATTGTTACATATGTTTACAAAATGGCTTGTGTGTTAAAAATTGTTTTTGAAGTAAAATATTCTTATTAATAAAAACATTTTAAGATGTGGGATAGACATGAACGAACTTAAAAATAAGAATGAACAATATAATGTATTTTTGGATTACGAGCATTCTGAAAATGCGTCTAAGGGCGGAATTGGTAAGATAATTTGCGGAATTTTGCTTACGGTTCTTATCGTATCACTTGCTGCTTTTGGTTATATCGCATCTCTTGGCACCAATACCGAGCTTTCAAAAGAAATTGAAAAACATTTTGAGGGATTGGACAAAAGAGATCAGAAGGGATTTAATATTCCTTTGTTTCAGCAGCGGCAGACGATTCTTATTTTAGGAGTTGATTCGAATGGTCAAGCTACAGATAAATTCAGAGGCACTCGTTCTGATACAATTTTGTTGATAAATCTTGATCCAAAAACAAAATCAGTAAATGTTATATCAATTCCCCGTGATAGCAAAGTTTATCTGGCAGGAGAACACGGGGTGCAAAAAATCAATGCTGCTCACGCATTAGGCGGTATTGATCTAACAAAACAAACGATAGAAGAAACTCTCGGCATTAAAATAAACAAATATGTAGTTGTTAACAACGAGGGTGTTAAAAAGCTTGTTGATGCATTGGACGGAGTTCCTGTGTATATTGAAAAAAATATGTACTATAATGATACATCAGGAAAGTTACATATAAATCTTTCCAAAGGACTTCATGTATTAAACGGAAATCAGGTAGAAGGATTTTTGCGATTCAGAAAAGATGGGCTTGGTGATATTGGAAGAACTTCCCGTCAGCAGTGGTTTTTGAAAAGTCTTCTCGAAAGACTACAGTCACCATCAGTGATTCCTAAGATTCCTGAGGTTTTAAATCTTGCAACTACTTATGTAAAGACCGATCTTACTCTATACGAAATGTCTCATATTGCAGCTATGCTTAGAAATGTAGATATGAATGATGTTGAGTTTGCAACATTGCCAGGTGCTCCCTCTAAAAAAGGATATATAAGTTATTGGATTCTTGATCCTGAGAAGACTCAGGAAGTTATTGACCGTATGATATACCGTGACAAACCAGATGTTTCTGATAAAAAACTGACAGCTGGTATTATGTATTCTTTTGATAAAGAAGAAGAAGCAATGAAAATAAAAGAGGAACTAAAAGCAAACGGATATGAAGTGAACTGTATCGGACGTGCTCATCTTCCTCATTCCCAGCTTATAGGTCACAATGCTGCCGTTACTAGTGAGTTTGTTAGCTGGTTGAAAAAACAAATTCCTGAAATTCGACATTCACAGTTCGTCTATGACCCTGTTAGAATGTATTGTGTACAGAGCGATTTCACTATAATCGTATCCGGCTCATAATGTTTAAAAATTAAGTAAGGAATTAAATATGGAAATGTTAAAAATAGCTATTCCTAATAAAGGAAGACTTTCTGAAAAAATTTACGGTCTGCTTTCTGCTGCCGGTTTGAATTTCCCATCAAAGGATGAGAGAACTTTGCAGGTTACAACAAAAGATAAAAAGTATTCAATTATTTTTGTCAGAACAGCTGATATACCAAAGTTTTTAGAAGATGGTGTTGCTGATGTTGGATTTACTGGTTTTGATATTGTTACGGAATTGAATTCAGACGTTGATAAAATTATGGATTTAGATTTCGGTTATTGCGAAATGGTTGTTGCTGTAAAAGAAGAAGATTCGTATTTGAATCCTGAGGATTTGCCGGCAAGTTTAAAAGTTGCGACGTCTTTTCCTAACATAGCAAAAGAATATTTTAAAAAAATAGGTAAAACAGCAAAAGTCATAGAAGTATCAGGTGCAACTGAAATTACTCCGAGGCTTGGGCTGGCTGATGTTGTTGTAGATATTACGTCATCGGGTTCTACTTTGAAATCTAACAAGCTTAGGGTTATTGATAAAATTTTGGAGTCTACAGCGATTGTTATTGCCAGAAAAGGACTTTCTGTGGAGTTGAAAAAGAAAACAGACTCTTTGCTTATTGCTTTAAAATCCGTACTTGATGCAAGAGATAAAAAATATTTAATGGCACATGTGCCAAAAGCGGCTTTGTCTAAAATAAAAGAATTTTTACCTGGTCTATCTGCACCTACTGTTATGACATTAATGGATGACGAAAATAGCGTTGTTGTTCATGTAGTAGTGGATAGTGATAAAGTGTTTGATAGTATAGAACACTTGAAAGCACTTGGCGGCAAGGGTATACTTATTATGACAGTTGACCAGATGGTGAGGTAAATGAATTATCCGAATTTGGAAAGATTAATAGAAATAATAAAAATATTACGCTCTGAGAACGGATGTGCGTGGGATAGAGAGCAGACGCATTCCTCTTTAAGAAGAAATATGCTCGAAGAAGCATACGAAGCTGTAGATGCAATAGACGATAATGATATGAAGCATTTAAAAGAAGAACTTGGTGATGTTTTGCTTCAAGTTGTGTTGCATTCCCAAATTGCGTCCGAAGAAAATGAATTTTGTATAGAAGATGTAGCTAAGGAAATTTCTGATAAACTGGTGCGGCGGCATCCCCATGTGTTTGGAAATGTTGAGGTAAATGGTACTGACGACATTATACATAACTGGGAAGAGATAAAAAAACTTGAAAAACAACATCGTAAATCAGTGATGGATGGGGTTTCTCGTGCTCAATCAGCCTTAATGAGCGCTCAAAAGATGAGTAAGAAGGCTGTGGGTGTCGGATTTGAATGGCCGAATGAGGAGATGCTCTGGGATTGTTACAATTCGGAAATTCAAGAATTCAAAGATGCAATAAAAAATAAGGATTGGCAAAATGCAGAAGAGGAACTTGGCGATATCCTTTTTGCTACTGTCAATATTGCTCGCTGGCATAAAATAGATGCAGAACAGGCGCTTATTATTGCAAACAAAAAGTTTATGAAAAGATTCAGAAAAATGGAAGAAATCTCTGAAAAAGAATTGGATAAACTCAGTTTTGAGGAATATGATGAACTCTGGCGCAGGGCAAAAAAAATGATTCGGGACGGTGAAGAATGAAAAGAGCAATTGTTGTTGTTATAGATTCAATGGGTATAGGTGCTATGCCTGACTGTCGAGAGTATAACGATATTCCTGAATGTAATACAATAAAAAATATCGCTGATAAAAAAGACGGCGGTTTGAATTTGCCTACTATGCAAATTCTTGGAATCGGGAATCTTTGTGATATTAAGGGGGTTAAACAAATTGCAAACCCTGTCGGACAATACGGAATTATGAGCGAATTATCTAAAGGCAAGGATACTACAACTGGTCACTGGGAAATGGCAGGGCTTGTATTAGATGTGCCGTTCCGTGTTTATCCGGATGGATTTCCTGATGAAGTTATTAATAAATTTATAGAAAAAACAGGATGTGGTGGAGTACTCGGAAATTATCCGGCTTCCGGTACCCAAATTATTGCGGATTTAAATGATGAACACCAGAAAACAAAATATCCCATTGTTTATACAAGTGCAGATAGTGTTTTTCAGATAGCTGTTGATACTGAGGTTATTCCTCTGGATACTCTTTACAGATGGTGTGAGGCTGCACGTGAAATTCTGACTGGCGAACACAATGTTTCAAGGGTTATTGCACGTCCTTATAAAATTATAGATGGTAAACCGACGAGAATTTCGAAGGACAGAAGAGACTATTCTGTTAAACCTCCCAAACCTACAGTTCTTAATGAGATAGTAGAAAAAGGAGGACGGGTTGTCGGTATAGGCAAAATTGAGGATATATTTGTAAAATCCGGGATTACGCATGCCGTGCACACGGGCTCAAATGCTGAAGGATTAGATTTGACATTAAAAGCAGTGCAGAATGAACTTAACCTTTCTGATTTATTGGTTGCTGAATGTAGTGACGAGCCGAAATTTGAACTCATATTTACGAACCTTGTTGATACAGATATGTTGTATGGACATAGAAATGACTATGCAGGTTATGCTGCGGCTGTTGAAGAAATAGATGCTTTTTTGCCTAAAATTATGTGGGCAATGACTCCTGAGGATATGTTGATAGTGACGGCGGACCATGGTTGTGATCCAACTGTGCCGGGTACTGATCATACAAGAGAAAAGGTGCCCGTTCTAATTTACGGCAAAGGAATACAACCGGGAGAGCTCGGAGATATTAGCGGATTTACCTACGTTGCGGACAGAATAAGAGAGTGGTTGTTCTAACCTGATAAAATTCATCTATTGTTATGATTTAAATTCTAATATTGTTACCTATACTAAAGTTGTATTATATAACTAGTAGGGGTTGCTGTGGCAGTTAATTCAGGAAACTTAAAAAGAAAACAAAAGGTCTCAAAAGCAGACCTGAAAGTCGTTCAAAAAGAAGAGGTGCTGACCAAGCCCTACAATGATATAAATCTTAAAAAATGGAAAGAATATGACCATATTCTCACAGGAACACTCTGGGAATTTCCGTCAAGAGATAGAGAACACGGGCATTCTAATGATTATCATGGAAACTATATTCCTCAAATTGCCCAGCAGTTATATGAAAGGTTTTCTAAAAAGAATGATATAATTCTTGACATGTTCTTCGGCTCAGGAACCTCCGGTATTGAAGCGATAAATATGAACAGACGCTGTATCGGTGTTGAGTTGAAACAAGAACTATGTGACTACGTAAGTGAAAAATTTACTCCCAAACAGCTGGTAACTGATGTAAATATTATTTGCGGCGACAGTGCTTCCGAGTCAGTTCTAGATAAAATTCAAGCCAGACTGGATATTATGGGTTCTGAAAAGGCTCAATTTTTAATGCTTCATCCTCCGTATGATGATATTATTAAATTTTCAGATAAGAAAGAGGATCTTTCTAACTGTTCATCTACCGAGGAATTTTATAATTTATTTGAAAAAGTAGCAAGAAACGGATATGAAAAACTCGAAAAAGGCAGGTTTGCCGCTCTGATTATCGGTGATAAATACGCCAAAGGACAGTATTATCCACTGAGTTTCGGATGTATGGAGCGCATGAACAGAGCAGGGTTTATTACCAAAGCTGTTATTGTAAAAGATATTCAGGGTAATGAACGTGCAAAGGGCAAGAATGCTTCGTTGTGGAGATATCGCGCTTTGTATGGCGGATTTTATATATTTAAACATGAATACGTGATGATTTTTCAAAAACCATGAGATATAACAATATAATTTTTGATTTAGATGGAACGCTTCTAAATACTCTTTATGACTTGAAAGAAAGTACAAATTTTGCTTTGCATAAATACGGATATCCCGAAAGAACTATAGAAGAAGTGAGAATGTTTGTCGGAAACGGGGTTGCAAAACTTATAGAAAGAGCATTGCCGGATGGCTGTGAAAATCCGGATTATGAAAGCTGTCTCAGGGATTTCAAAGCTGACTATAAAATAAGAATGTATGAGCATACAAAACCTTATGACGGAATACTTGAGATGCTGGAGAAAATTCAGTATGCGGGGATAAAAGCTGCTGTTGTTTCAAATAAATTTGACGCAGCTGTAAAAGAATTGTGTGAAAGGTATTTTGGGAAAAGAATATCTGTTGCAATTGGTGAATCAGAAAATGTCAGGAAAAAGCCTGCTCCGGATAGTGTTTTCCGTGCAATGGAACTTCTGGGTGCGGATAAAGAAAAAACTGTGTACTGTGGTGACTCAGATGTTGACGTTGAGACAGCTAAAAATTCAGGATTATCCTGTATAGGCGTTAGCTGGGGATTTAGAGACAGAAAACTTCTTGAGCAAATGGGGGCAGATTATATTGTTGATAGTGCGTATGAACTACTTTCCTTGTTGCTGAATAAATAAAAACTTATAATAAGATTATGAATGTTAGTGCGAATGATAAAAAGCAGCTAAATATAATTATAGTCGTAATGATAATTATATTTTCTTTTTTGGTATTTTTTACTAAAGATAATAGCGGATATAAACCGAGACAAGTACCTATACCCAAATTATATGAGCCGGAGCAAATGAATTTGCCTCCGGAATATAAATTGTCATTAACCGGACAGAGGGATGTAAAAAATCAGGATGTTTTTATTTATGCACAGGCTTATTACAAAATTCATTGCAGAGTTGTTCATATAATGCCATATTATATGGGAGTAAGCGGAGGACTTGCACCGGTCGATTTTGCTGTGGTTTGGGGTGAACTGGTAAAAAAAGAAAATTATACGAATATTGATTTTAGGCAGTCAGGACGGTGGGCATATTTTCGACCTAAAAAAACAAGCCTGTATGATAATGAATTTATTGGTACTCATTTTGCAAATATGCATATTATCCCGGCTGATAGAAATGTATTCTCCGGACTTAAAAAAGTTGAAAAGTACGATGAAATATATATGGAAGGATATCTTGTTAATATTGAATCATTTGAAAACGGAAGATGCACTATGACCTGGAATAGTAGTCTATCGAGAAATGACAAAGGTAATGGAGCGTGTGAGATTATGTTTGTTACAAAAATTATTACAAAATATGGAGAATTTGTTAGTGCGAAGAATCAAAATAAGTAAATGTTTTGCTTGCACGATACATTGTCAATTGTTAGAATAAATTTATTATACGGAGGCAAAATGCAAAAAATTATAAAAATAATGAATTTTCTTATTATATGTGCGATTTTGTTCACAATCTTTTATTACAATAAAAATCATAAACATCAAACACAGGGTGTCAAAAAATCTTATAATCATCCGGGAGCTACTTATTTTCCGTATTCTGTTTTTAATTCAACAAAAGAAAGTGATCTTTTGTATGAAATAATGAGCGGAGACTCTAAAAATTTAATTTATTTTAGAGATACAAGACCGGAGGATTATAGAATAGCGTTTGAAAAACTTTTTGCTCAACATGCAATGAATCCTTATTATCATTATGTGTCAATGTATTCACCCAAAAGTGAAGAGATAAAATGTGCAGACGGAACTCAAAATTGTATGATATATTTCTTTATGCGTTATTGCGCGCCTTCGAGAGCTGTCATGTGTATAATTAATCCAATGACAAAAGAAATTATGCCTGTTCCCTACGGTGAGCCGGAACAGGTAATCCAATTTCTTGAAAAACATAAGAATTGGTAGTTTAGCCTTTTATGGCTCCATCATTTTCACCTGAGATAAAATATCGCTGCATTGCAATAAAAAATATTAAAATAGGAATAGTTGCAATAATTGAGCCGGCTGCTATATATCTCCAGTTTGCACTGAACATTCCTTGAAGGTCATTTACCCCTACAGGCAGTGTATATAGCGCCTTTTTAGTCAGGACAATACTTGGCCAGAGAAATTCTCCCCAGGAACCAATAAAGGTAAAGATAGCCAGTACAGCAAGAGTCGGTTTTACCATAGGTATTAATATTTTCCACCAGATTTGAAATACGTTACATCCGTCTACAAATGCGGCTTCTTCTAACTCTTTCGGGATTGCTAGAAATGCCTGACGCATTAAAAATATACCGAACGCATTTACTGCAAACGGGAGAATCAACCCGAGAAACCCCATAAAATTGTTTACTGAATCAACCATATTCAGTTTTAAAATAATAAGGTATACAGGCAACATTATTGCCTGAAACGGTATCATTATTGTTGATAAAAGAAGATAAAAAACGGGTTTTTTCCCTTTAAAATCCATTCTTGCCAGTGGATAAGCAGCGAGAGCTGAAAATATCAGGTTTAATAATACTGTAAATCCAGCAACTATCATACTGTTCCAGAAGTAAAGCATAAAAGGAATCTGTTTCCACACTCCGGTAAAGTTTGCCCAGGTAAATTGTTCAGGAATAAATACCGGTGGATACTGAAATATATTTTCATCAGGTCCCTTAAGCGCTGTTGATAAAAGCCAGATAAAAGGAAATATAGACAGCAGTGATACAAAAATCAGTATTAGATGTGAAAAAAATCCTTTAGTATGGCTTTTCATTACAACTGGTACCTCTTCTTTTCGAAAAATACAAAATTTACTATGGAAATTACAAGCACTATTACAAGCAATATTACTGATGCAGCAGAAGCAATTCCCAGATCCAGATTCTCAAAAGCTCTTTCGTAGATGTAGTACACTATTGTCTTTGAAGAGTCCAGCGGTCCACCTTTTGTCATAACATATATTTCAGCAAAAACTTTCATTGCTGAAATACATGATATTGTCGTGACAAGACCGACCGTAGGCATAAGATGAGGAATTGTTACCGTAAGATGTTTTGTTATGATATTTGCCCCGTCTACATCACAAGCTTCATATAAATCTTTTGGCACACTCATTAGTGCAGAAAGATATATCATCATATAATATCCTATACCTTTCCATACCGTTACTATTATTACTGAATATAAAGCAACATTCGGATCCGTCAACCATCCCAGAGGTGGAAGATGAAATAATTCCAGTATGTAGTTAAGAATACCCTGCTGGGCATACAGCCATTTAAACGCAATTGCCGCTACAACAATAGAAACGATTACCGGCAGATATATGAGAATTTTATATAAAGTGATACCTCTGATTTTTTGATTAAGCATTATCGCTAAAATCAAAGGTATAATAGCCAGAAGCGGAACTGCTACTATCATATATATAAAAGTATTTATCAAGACTTTGTAAAATACCGGTGATTTTATAAGCGTAATGTAATTGGCAAGTGAAACAAAATGAGGGTGATATATATTTGTATTGTAATCAAAAAAACTAAGAATAATCGTTTCAAAAAACGGTATAAAAAAGAACAGAATCAATATGACTCCAGCCGGAATGAGAAACAAATACGGTACATATTTTTTATAATACTTGTACATTGTAATAATTATAGATATTTAAAACCGTATTTGCAAGCCTTAAACCGGTGATAAAAAACGATTTTCAATTTTTATTGAAAATCGTTTTTATATATGAAATTATGAAATTGTTCGAGTTTATACAGCCGGCTGTAGCGGGGTTGATGCGCTAAATGGATTTTTGGGGGTTGTTGTTTGAGATTCTGCCTGAGCTGTTTGTGTCGTTGGAATAGAATATATAGATGCATTTTGTCTCATCTGATTGTATATGTTCATATCGTATGTTGATCCGTTAAATCCGGGAACGACCGGAACGAACGGCAAAGCTGCAGTTACAGTTTGCTGTGGTGTATATTGAGGATAAGCCGGAGTTTGCGGTTGTTGTTGAACTGGCTGTTGTGTTTGTTGATTTTGTTGCTCTGCTTCATTTGTCTTTGTTTCGTTTAATATATTGTTTGCTGAATCAAGAGCAGCCAGTGCCTCTTTGTTTTGTGGATCGATTTTCAATATTTCATTTGCATAATCTATTGATGTTTGCGCAAGCTGTTTTTGACTTTCTTCATTATTTTCTATTTGAGCTGTTTGTTCCGCAAGCTGTTTTTCTTTAAGTAATTCTACTTCTGACTTTCCGGTAAGTTCTGTTGCTGCTTTACCTGCAAAATGACATGCGATTGCACCGCCAAGGAAGCCTCCAACGAATTTTCCTATTGCTGTTCCAATTCCCGGACAAAGTGCAGTACCGATTGCCATACCGGCGGCAGAACCGACTGCTTCACCTGCAAGCCATCCTGCTGTATTTGCAACAATTTTGGTTCCAGATTTTGCAATCTGTTTGAAACCTGATTTTGCACCGCCCTGTTGAAATGCCGGAACAACTTCAGTGAATGTATTCATTAATCCTTCAGCTGCAATCATAAATCCTGCGCCCGAACGACCCATTAGTTGACCGAATCCGGTTGGTCTAATTTTTTTATAACCCGGAATATAATCCAGCGCTTTTCCGAACCAATTTCTTGGTTGAGCCTGAATGGCTGCTTTTTCAGCCGGTGTTATGCCTTTAAATAATGTACCTGTATAATCTTTTATACCTTTAACGAAATTTTTCGGGATATTTTTTCCGTTTGCAGCAAGGGCTTCTGTTTTTAAATTTGTCGCAGCCCCTTTCAAATCACCTCTGTTTTTTACAAGCCATGGGACTCCTTTTATGCCTCCGAATATAGCAAGCGGTGGAAGTGTCCAGAGTACGGTGGAACCGAGTGTAGGCTGCTGTGCTGTTATTGATTCCCCATTAACAAATTTTACAAGATTTCCTACGTCATTAGTATGAGCTCCAGTTACGGCTTTTAAGCCGTTATACAAAGTAGCATTTGGATTGTAGCCTGAAATTCCGTTAGTCATTTTACCTACCTGAAAATATAATTAACCTTATATTTATAAAAACATTTTGTGGCTCAAAATTTACAAACTTTGAAATTTTGTAAACAATTCTTCATATTGTGGCAAATAAAAATCTTTACAGTATTTTTGCAAGTATGATTCAATGATGGATATAAACTATGCAGGTAAATTTTTTCAATCAATTAAAATACAATAGTCGTACCCCTTCTCACAAGCAAACGCAAAATGAGGTCAGGATACAGACGCTGGCATACAATGATGTGCATGGAAACCTTTCTGCACTTGCCAGACTGAAAACAGAAGTTGACAGATTCGTTTCTTCAAAGCCTTCAGGAGTAATAAGAAATGTTGTGGATGCGGGAGATGCTTCTGTTGGTGCAAATGAACAAAAAAACAGAGCAATTGTCGCTATTACAAACCAAATTTCTCCTATGAGATCTCCGGGTAACCACGAATGGGATTTTTACGGAAGCAATGGATATTCAAAAATGCTTGATAACGCAAAGTTTAAAACCCTTGCATTGAATCTGGTGACAAAGCCTGATAGTGCTTTTCAGGATGATATAGATGCCGGCAGGCTTGCAAAATCTCATATTGTTGAAGAAAATGGAGTAAAAGTCGGTTATATAGGACTAATTCCCTGTGATTTAAAAAACAGATTGAACAAACAGTGCAAAGATAATAGCACGGATATAGACGTATTACCGTTGAATGAAACGATAAAGGCTGTACAGGAAGAAGTGAATAAGCTCGAATCTCAGGGGGTTAAAATTATTCATGTAATTTCTCATATGGGATATGATGCCGATGTTGAGCTTATTAAAAATGTTGTGGGTGTTGATGTTGTTAACGGCGGTCACTCTCATACAATGCTGGAAGGTATTGTGCCCGGGAAAAATTATTTTATATCAAAACGGGGCGAACCGGTGATACTTACTCAGGCATTTAAGAACGGTCATTATGTAGGTTATCTGGATGTTTTGTATAAAGATGGCGTTATTGATAAAGCAAAATATGAGGTAAAAAATATTGATAACAATTCTCAAAGCCTTGTTGTAAAAATGATTGAGAATATGTATCTTGGGGCACCTAAAACAATAGGTGTTATGGCTCATCCTGTAAAGACTCTTCCCGAGTTTGCTCTTGAAGAATCGCCATTAAATTCTTTCTTGTGTGATGGCTATAAAAAATATACAGGCGCGCAAATTGTGTTTAATAATCTTGGTACAATGAGATACAGCATGCCACAGGGAGAAATTACCGATAGACAGGTTATGGACATTTTGCCATATTACAACGATGTATTCGTGTACAAATTGAGTGAAAAAGATATAATTACCGCACTTAACGGAGCAATTGATGCTGCCGGTAAATACAAAAGAACAGGCGCTTTGCAGGTATCCGGGTTGAAATATACAATAGGTCAGAACAACAGGGTAAAAGATGTCTATCTGATTAAAGATGACGGGACTGAAGAAAAATTGAATTCTGAAAACCCCGGTTCTGATAAATTCTACACTGTTGCTTATAATTCTTTTCTGGGTGGAGGAACTGAAGGACTCGAAGTTTTGAATGCTCCGGAAAAGATTATTTCAAAATGCGACAGAACAGAAACAGACATATTTAGAGACTACATCGCTTCTTTTAACAATCAGCCCATTTCTATTGATAAAACAGGACGTATTATTAAAGAATAGCTTAAAACTCTTTAAAAATAATATACTTGAATGATTAAATATACTTTTGCATTTAATATTATACTAAAGTATAGTATAATATTATTATTGTTAAATATCAGGATTTTTTTATGTCATCATCAATTGCAAAAATATTAATCATTGACGATAAGCCAAAATTTTTGGCTGATGCACTCCCTTTGTACGGCTATGATGTAGATGTTGCTACTGACGGCATGCAGGGTATTAAAAAACTTACAAATGCAAAAACAAAATTTGATCTTGTATTACTTGATGTAATGATGCCGAATATGGACGGATGGGAAACACTGAGAGCAATAAGACAGAACAAACGTTTTTCAGATGTTCCTGTAATAATGATTACAGCTTTGAATGAAGAGCAAAAAGAAATATCAGGCTTGAAATTTGGTGCTGATGACTATATTGTGAAACCTTTTATTCTTCCGAACTTGCTTGCTCGTATCGAAGCACTGTTAAGACGTTCCGGCTGGCAGAAAGAACAATGTTCTCCGAGTAAGGATTTGAAATTTATGAGAGAAGGCGAAATTGAGCCGCTTTCTGCTAGAGAACGCGAAGTATTAAAATTTGCTGCACTAGGAGATAGTAATAGTAAAATTGCTGAAAAATTATATGTGAGAGAAGTTACCATAAAAACTCACATGAATACTATATTCAAAAAGTTAAAGGTAAACAGTAGAACACAGGCGGTTCTGCTTGCAATGCAAATGAGATTGATTGACTAAAAAAGGAGATATGCACGAATGTCAGAGTTCACAAAAGAAGAATTATTTGACTTAATTGTTAATGATGTAGAAAAGTACAACGATTACAAAAAAACACAGGAAGAACTGGATTTGAGTGAACTCGATTTTTCAAATCTGTCATTGGAGGATGTTGATTTGTCCGGTGCTGATTTGTCAGGCAGCTCTTTCGCAGAAGTTCATTTTACTAATGTCAACTTCTCTGATACGGATTTAACTTCTGCTGACTTTTCTCATGCAAACCTTGTTGAATGTGATTTTTCAGGTTCTTTGCTCAATGGTACTGAGTACAGCTACGCTGCAGTAAGTTACTGTAACTTTACTGATGCCGATCTTGCCGGTGCTGTATTTAATGAGAGTGATTTAAGCAATTCTGATTTTTCTGCTGCAGATAATTTGAATGCCGCACGTTTTGATGATGAAACTATATGGCCGGATGAAGATTTGCTTCCTGAGGATTTTGATACTACATATACAAAGGATTTGTCATCACTTGAAGATGATGATGAAATGGCATCTCAGGACTATTAATTTTTTAGAACTATCTTGCTCAAATTTGTTTCAGCAAATATAAGCTTTGATGTTTGTTACTTATGCTGACCTTGTCAGAGCCTGAAACAAGTTCTGTATTTCATATTTTTGCTGACTCTTATCTGTTGCTCTGTATAAAGAGATGAAATCTCTTTTGCTTGTTCTATGAGAGTTGAACTAATTTTGACTTGTTCATACTTTAGTGAGTAAAGCGAACAAATTCTGATATAAAGATTTTATTAAAATTTGGTCTTTTATATTGACATGATGTCTTTATAAAAATATGCTAGAAATACAGAGTGTTTGGAGAGATTAAGAAATAGCAGCATGTGTAGAATAGGTGCCATCAAATCAAAAAAATATTTTCATCCCGTAAAAACGCTTGAACTTATGCGTTCTCAACAAAAAGGACATGACAACTCGGGCTTTGCTTTTGTTATGCAAGATCTGGGCGGAATATTTGAGGGCTATAAAGATTTACCGACTTTGTCTATGGCATGTACAAATGATGGTATGCATATTGCAGAAGATATTTTACACTCTATCGGATTCGTTCGTGTTATGCAGTGGACTCCGGATATTCATCCTGATATTGAGGGGTTGAATATCAGACCTATGCCCAACTATGTGTTTGAGGTATTTAATTATCCCCGTTCTTACAAATATGCTCCGCTGTCAGAAAAAGAAGATTTATTGGTAGATACACGTTTGAAGCTCAGAAAAGCATTGGAAGAAGCTGATGAGGGCTATGTATATTCATTCTGGCCTGATATACTGACACTGAAAGAAATAGGTGATCCCCGTGATATTGGTACTTATTTCGGCTTGTGGGAAGAAAATTCTGACTTTACCGCAAAAATTATTACAGCTCAGTGCCGGCAGAACACAAATTACGATATTGTGCGTTATGCGGCGCATCCCTTCTTTTTGCAAGGCTATACAGCGCTTGTAAACGGAGAAAATACTTTTTATGAAAAAAATAAACTGTTTCAGCAAAGTCTTTATAAAGGATATATCGGCTTCGAGAGTGATTCACAGTGCTTTTTATATACGCTTCATTATGTAAACAAAATTCTCAAATGGCCGCTTAAGTATTTCAAACATGTTATTACCCCGTTACCATATAACGAAATAACCGGTAGGGCTGACAGAGATATTTTGTTAAAAATAAAAGCATCTCTTGCACATCTTGAAATAAACGGACCAAATACAATGATAGGAGTTACTCCTGACGGAACTTTGTTCACTGTGTGCGATTCAAAAAAACTCCGTCCGGTTGTTGTCGGCGGAAACGATGATACGGTAATTATCACATCAGAAGTTACCGGCATAAATGAGGTTATTCCCGACCGTGATATTTCCTGTGATATTTATCCGAATGAACGTGAAATGGTTGTTGTAGATAATAATTTAAATATTGAAAGGTGGCACCAATAGATACTCGTATTATAAAATCGAATGACATATCAAAAGATGATTTGATGTGGCAGATAGAATATAACCCACAAAGATGCACTCTTTGCGGAAAGTGTGCTGCTGCTTGTACGTTTAATGCGATTAAGCCGGATGTTGAAAGACGCAGAAAAGTATACAGCGAGGGGGCTGAGCCAAAACCTAACGTAAAATGGATAACAGAACCTGTTATAAAACAAATTGTCAGAACAAATAAAAATTGTGTCGGATGCGGTATGTGTGCAAAGGTTTGTCCCAATGAAGCTATCAAGCCGGTTTACAATGATAAACATCGCATGAATGTAAAATATCGTGCAGAAAATGCGGATTCTCCTAAAAGAGGAGGACGTACAAATCTCCATACTGAAGGTCGTACGCTTGATAAGATTAAAATCGGACGAATCTCCCAGATGACTGACCCGTCGCTGGATGCGCAGAGACATACTTTTGATTTGCTCGCTCCATTTGGTCGTGTATTGCCGCCTGAACAGCTGCCTTTTGTTGTAAAAGACGGTGAGCTGCAAATGTCTCAGAATGGACCAAAAACACAATGGATTTATCCTATTATTATAGGAGATATGTCTATTGGCGCGTTGTCTACAAGAATGTGGGAAGCGGTTGCTATTGCTACAGCTTATTTGAATGAAGTCGTTGGATTGCCGGTTAGAATGTGCAGCGGAGAGGGCGGTATGCCTTTGAAACTCTTAAAATCACGCTATCTGAAATAT
This sequence comes from Candidatus Gastranaerophilales bacterium, assembly GCA_944323425.1. Lineage (GTDB taxonomy): Bacteria > Cyanobacteriota > Vampirovibrionia > Gastranaerophilales > Gastranaerophilaceae > CALUPY01. The sequence goes on from CALUSL010000001.1 coordinate 19,283, forward strand.
ATGATTTTACAAATTGCGTCAGGACATTTTGGCTGGGACAGAATTATCAATACGATGCCTGAAATGGTGGAAGATCCGGCAGGGATTTTGATAAAAATAGGACAGGGCGCAAAACCCGGTGATGGCGGGCTATTGCTCGCTAAAAAGGTTGTGCGTCATATTCAGGAGATCAGGGGCGTTCCTAAATCTGATTTGTTATCTCCTCCGAATCATCAGGGGCTGTATTCAATTGAAGAAAGCGTTCAAAAAATGTTTTTGTCAATGAATTCTGCTTTCAAATTCAGAGTTCCTGTTGCGATTAAAGTTGCTGCTTCGACTACGAGCGTAAGTGTATATAATAACCTGCTGAGAGATCCTTATAATATTGTAGGCGGATTTTTCCTCGACGGTATTGCCGGAGGAACCGGCGCAGCTCATGAGGTATCTCTTGATCATACCGGTCATCCGATAGTTTCAAGATTAAGAGATTGTTATCTTGCTGCTGTCCACCAGGGTAAGCAGGGGCAAATTCCGCTATGGGCAGCCGGCGGTATTGGTATGAATGGTACGCTTGCTGCTGACGCATTTAAGATGATATGCCTCGGAGCAAACGGGGTATTTACTGGTAAACTTATATTGCAAATAGCCGGATGTGTCGGCAATGATTACGGTAAATGCAATGCTTGCAATACCGGATTATGCCCTGTCGGTATTACGACACAAAACAGAACACTTGTGGACCGGCTGGATGTTGATAAGGTTGCGGAAAATATTGTAAATTACTTTATTGCAACAAATACAGAACTGAAAAAGCTTCTGGCACCGATAGGAAACAGTTCACTTCCTGTCGGACGTTCGGATGCGCTTGTAACAGTTGATAAAAATGTTGCCACAAGACTGGAAATTCAGCATGTTTGCTAGGAATTAGAATAAAATGAGCAATAAATTTATTATTAACAGTTTAATGGACAATAAAAGACTCTCGACTCAAGAGCTTTTACAGCTCATATATGAAAAAATAAATGAGGGTTTTACAGAATTTGAAATTACTGCATCGGGTCAGCATAATATAGGCGGTCCATTGTGGACAAATGACGGAACACCCCTGGAGTTTGATGTGAAAAATCCGGGTCAGCGTGTCGGTTCAATGGGAATGCCGGGTACAAAAATTGTTGTCGAGGGCTCTGCGCCTGCAGATGTTGGCTGGCTGAACTCCGGTGCGGAAATTATTGTTAAAGGCGATGGTGGTGATACTACTGCTCATTGCGCGGCAAGCGGGAAAATATACATTGGCGGTCGTGTAGGTACCCGATCCGGCGCATTAATGAAACATGACCCTAAATACCCTGCGCCTGAATTTTGGGTTTTGAAAAATACCGGTTCATTTTCTTTTGAATTTATGGGCGGCGGCACGGCTGTAGTCTGCGGTGTTGATTGCGAAGATTCTGAGTCTGTTATTGGCAGTCGTTCTTGTGTCGGTATGGTCGGGGGCACAATATATTTCAGAGGTAACGTCAAGGATCTTTCGTCGGATGTCTATATAGTAGAGCTGGATGAAAATGACAAAAACTTCTTGTCTGACGGCATACTGGACTTTCTTGAGAAAATAAACAGAACTGATTTGATAGACAGGCTGTCAGATTTTTCGCAATGGAAAAAAATAGTTGCAAAATCGTATGAGGAAAGAAAATCAAACCATCTTATACCTATAAAAGATTTTAGAAAAAATAACTGGGTTGAGGGCGGTATATTTTCAGATGTTTATGAGGATGATTTTGAGGTGTCTCCTATTGTTTCTAAGGGAACACACCGTCTTCGTTATCCTGTATGGGAAAATTCAGCATTGAGTGCGCCATGCGAAAATCACTGTCCTATCGGAATACCTACTCAAAAAAGAATTAGTTTAATCAGAAATGGTAAGCTAAAAGAAGCTATTGAACTGGTTTTTAATTACAGTCCTTTTCCTGCTTCTGTTTGTGGTAAATTATGTCCTAACCTTTGCATGGAAGAATGCAGCAGAGGATTTGTTGACGAACATATAAAAGTTGCTGATCTCGGTATAATGAGTCGTGATGTAATTGCTCCTTCTTTTCCGACAACTAAAGCAGAAAAAGTTGCGGTGATAGGGGCAGGTGTTGCCGGTCTTTCAGCCGCATGGCAGTTAAAGATGCGCGGATACAGTGTGCAGGTGTTCGATGAAGATTCGGACATAGGCGGAAAACTTCGTCAGGTAATACCAGTAGAACGATTGCCCAAAGAGTATCTTGATAAAGAACTCGGACGCTTAAAAACCTCCGGGATAAATTTTACGCTGGGTCATAGAGTTGATTCAGAGGTGTTTAACAAAATCAATGAATATTTTGATGCTGTTATAATTGCTTGCGGAGCTCACAATCCTGTTGTAATACCTGTTGAGGGAAATGAAAAGCTTGTGAAGGGGTTGGATTTTCTAAAACGGATTAATCGCGGAGAACATCCGGAAATAGGTAAGAAAGTCGTAATTATAGGTGCCGGTAATGCAGCAATGGATGTTGTTATAGGTGCTTATAAGATGGGCGCGGAACAGGTTACTGCAATAGATATTCAAAAACCTGCCGCTTTTGAAAAAGAAATAGAACATGCAAAATCACTTGGCGCTGAGATTTTGTATCCCTGTTTTACCGAAAAGGTTACAGAAGAGGGTGTTTATCTGAAAGATGGAAGATTTTTGCCTGCTGATACTGTGATAATATCAATCGGTGACCGTCCTGATTTCGGATTTTTGAATTCTGAATATCTGGATGAACGCGGATTTGTAAAATTGGACGAATATAAAAGATGTGTCCAAAACCAGAAAGTCTTTCTTGCCGGTGATTCCATAAGACAGGGACTTTTTACGAACGCTATTGCGGAAGGAAACCATGCAGCCGAAAATGTTGTACATATGTTTAAGGGTGAGTCTTTAGATACCTTTGAAAAGTCGCCTCAGCTGCCCAGGGACAGGATTAAAACCGAGTATTATCAAGGGCTTTCGTCACCTGCCGTGCAAAAGATAGAAGCGTGGGATGAAAAGGACAGATGCCTTAGCTGCGGTTTATGCAGAGACTGTGAATTCTGTTTAAATGCTTGTCCAGAACAGGCTATTTCTAAGTATACGGATGCGAACGGAAATACTATATATGTATCTAACGAAGAAAGGTGTATAGGCTGCGGCATATGCGCAGGTGTATGCCCTTGCGGTATATGGACAATGAAGGATAATTTTGAAAATATAGATGAGTTAGCAAGCATTTAGTCTTGTTTATTGACTTTGACAATTCTGTAAATATTCTTCAAGCCATTTTATTGCTCTGTTTGAAAGCATTTCTGTTTTTAATTTTTTATTCTTTTTTATTTTTTTGTCCGCGATAAGTTCATCGACAATACCCCAGTTTGAATTTACCGGCTGAAAATTTTTGTGCTCCTCTGATGAGATATATCTTGTCAGGGCACCCAGCATTGAAAATCCGGAAAGTTCAATCAAATGTTCTCCTTTTAAAAATTTTGCCATATTAATTCCGGCAAGCATACCTGTTGCTATTGATTCTGTATAACCTTCTGTACCTGTGATTTGACCTGCAAAAAATAGGTCATTTCGCTTTCTGCACTGGAGCGTAGCATTCAAGAGCTTAGGGCTATTGATAAATGTGTTTCTGTGCATTACTCCGTATCTTAAAATGTTTGCATTTTCGAGTCCCGGTATAGAATGCACAAGTTCCTTCTGTGCACCCCACTTTAAATTAGTTTGAAAACCAACAAGATTGTACATAGTTGCTGACAAATTGTCCTGTCTTAACTGAACAACAGCATAATTCTTTTCACCTGTTCGTTTATCTATAAGCCCGACAGGTTTCAGCGGTCCGTATCGTAATGTGTCTACCCCCCGTGAAGCAAGTACTTCGACAGGCAGACAAGATTCAAAAAATTTTGCATTTTTTTCAAATTCTTTGAGCTCAATTTTAGGTGCGTTAATCAGTATATTGTAGAAATTTTCATACTGCTCTTTATTCATCGGGCAATTTATATAGGATGCTTCTCCTTTATCATATCTGCTGGCATAAAAAGCTATATCAAAATTAATGGAATCTTTTTCAATAATCGGAGCTATGGCATCGAAAAAATGTAAATGCTCTTCTCCTGCAAAATCTTTTATATTTTCTGCCAGAGGTTCTGATGTTAACGGACCTGATGCAATAATAACAGGAACATTTTCCGGAATTTGGGTGACCTCTTCTCTAATAATTTTTATTTTTTCATTGTCTTCGAGCAGTCTTTTTACATTCAAGGAAAATGCTTCTCTATCAATAGCAAGAGCATTTCCTGCAGGTACAGCAACATTTAATGCTTCTTTTATGAGAAAAGAGCCCAGCATTTGTAATTCTTTTTTCAAAAGCCCGCTTGCATTCGTCGGGTCAAGAGAACCAAGACTATTACTGCATACAAATTCTGCAGGATAATCTGTTTTGTGAGCACCCGTTGTTTTTAATGGCCGCATTTCATACAGGTCGACATCTATTCCCTGTTTTGCAAGCTGTAATGCGGCTTCTGAACCGGCTAATCCCGCGCCTATTACTACCGCTTTCATTATTGCATCATCTCTTCAAATGTGCTCAGATCGTTGTAATTAAACGTGTTGACGAATTTGTACAACAATTCAGGGAAGAACCTTTTTGAACCGACTTCCAGCATTATTCTAAGAGCTTCTTTTGTATTTTTAACCTTATATGTGGTTTTTCCAGAAGTAAGGTCGTCAAAGAAACTGCACATTCCGACAACACGGCTTAATTCGCTTATTTGTTCGCCTGAAAGCTTGAACGGATATCCGGAACCGTCATTGTTTTCATGGTGTTCCAGAGCAACAAGACAGATATCTTCCGGCATGTTCATATCAAGTTTTAGAATTTTGTAACCGATTTGGGTATGACTTTGAATGATTTTTGTTTCTTGAGATGATGGGTTTGTCTTTTTCAAAAGATCTTCAGGAATTCTTGTCATTCCGATATCGTGCAGAAGTGCACTTTTTGTGATTTTTGCAATTATATCAGAGTCATACTCCATTTTATATCCAAATGCTGTTGCAAGAATAGCAGTATTTAGAGAATGGCAGTCCGCATAGCTGCCCAGAAGTTTAAGTTGTGAGCAAAATTTTACATCTTCAATTACATTACCGATATCAGAAAGGATTTTCGTTTTTATTTCATCTATCATCAGCGCAGCATCTTTGTTCTCATTATTATTAACAGCAAACATTGTTGTTGCATAATATGATTTCATATCGACCTGTGCCTGAGCTTTGATTTTTGATGTTTTGTTTACGGTTTTGTCAAAAATAATTTCTTTTGTATGTGTCGCCGGCGGCGGAATATACTCGCCGTCTGAAGGTTTATTGTCCGTTGAGATTTTTGTGGGACGCTGATTTTTCGGAGCATCTTTATATAATTCGCTATACTGAGAAATTCTCAAAAGTTTTCCGGAGGTTAGTATTTCACCTGCACTAATGAGTTTTTCTCCGCTGTCGTTATAAATGTCAAACGGCAGCATTTTAAATTTTACAAGATCTTCAACTAAAATTCTTTCCATGCTGATATCCCACTATTCGTCTGTAATTGATTATAAAGGATTTATTAGAATTTTGAAACAATACGTTTGTATGATTTATTTTGAGTCTGCTATAATGCTAAAAAACAGGAGGATATGAATGACTAATTTGACTTATATCGGACACAGCGCATTTTATATTGAAAATGCAAAATGCGGTATTCTTATTGATCCGTTTATTTCACAAAATCCACTCGCAAAATTTGATTCTGCCAGTAAAAAAATTACGGATATTATTGTTACACACGGGCATGGAGATCACCTAGGTGATGCTGTGCCAATTTCAAAAGCAACCGGTGCCGTTATAAGTGCAATATTTGAACTGGCAAACTGGTGTGCCTCGCAAGGTGCCAATGCAAATCCTGTGCAAATGGGCGGTCTAATCAGCTATGAATGGGGAAAGCTTCGTTTTGTACCGGCATTTCACAGTAATTCTACACCGGACGGAAAATACGCAGGAATGCCAACAGGTGCTATTTTAGAAATTGACGGCAAAAAAATTTATCACTGCGGAGATACATGCCTTAATTCAGAAATGAAGGTTATTGGAGAAGTGTATAAACCTGATATGATGCTGGTTCCAATCGGTTCCCACTTTACAATGGATATTGATGATGCGGTAATTGCTGCACAGTGGACAGGAGTAAAAACAGTAATCCCTATGCACTACAACACCTTCCCGCCAATAAAAGCGGACGCTCAGGAATTCAAAACAAAATTACAAGATAAAGGAATAGAATGTATAATACTAAAACCAGAAGAAACACTTTCGATTTAGAGCAAAAATATGCTGTTATGGTTGTACCAACCGGTATAGGTGCTTCTATAGGCGGTTATGCCGGTGACGCAAGTCTGGTTGCCCGCGAAGTTGCACAAAATATACCGCTAATCGTAAATCCTAATATAGTTAATGCTGCTGTGTTCTCGGGTATTACCGAAAATATGCTCTATGTTGAAGGCTGGAGTTTAAATGAATTTGTTCGGGGAAATCTGGGACTGATTCCCTCATCGAACAATAAAATTGGTGTAATTTTTGACAGGACAATCCCTGAAAATGTATTAAATATTCATATAAACACAATAAATGCCGTAAAAACGGTGTATGGCATTGATATTATCGGATATGAAATCACAGAAAAACCGGTTGGCATCGAGTTTTTTACTACAGAAAATGATATTTCTTCGGGAGTTGTTAATCATCCGGAAACAATGCTTAATGCAGGTCAAAAACTTTTGAATAGAGGTGCTGACGTACTTGCTGTTGTTTGCTACTTTCAGGAGCCGCCTGAGGACGAATATGAAAACGGAGAGGGTGTGGATGTTGTAGGCGGCGTAGAGGCTGTTGTTTCTCACTATCTTTCACGTGAGCTTTTTTGTCCCTGTGTTCACGCCCCTGCTTTTGCAGATGTTTCAATAACAGGAAATATTGTCAGCCCGAAATGCAGTGCGGAATATATAACGCCAACCTTTCTTCCCTGTCTTATGTTTGGCTTAACAAACGCCCCTTTACTGTCAAAAAATTTCGATTCGGCAATTACAAAAGAAAATATACATTCACTATTAATGCCATATGATTCACTTGGCAGCGGAATAGTCTTTGATTCGTTAAGAAGTAACATTCCTGTTTATGCGATAAAAGAAAATACATCTGTTTTGAATGTCGACAAAAATGCTTTAGGCCTGAAAGATGTTAATGAACTAGAAACTTATCGTGACTTTATTCGTCTTTTAAAATAATACTTTGTTCTTAGGGAGGGTTGACACGTAAAGCGAATAACGGCAATTATTTTCAGAATAGTATATACTGGATTTTGAGATTTGTAAACAAATGTTTCGCTAAAAATTTGAAAATAGCCTGATTTTCTTGACTCGCATGTTTTAGCGGATAAGATTGTAGAATGGTTAGATATGAGCAAAATTATATTCGAATATCATAAACAAAATTTTATATATTAGTAGTACGCCACATTTAGCGAGGTAAATAAATGTCGACAAAAAATCACGCAACAAGAGTTACTCCAATGGGAATACCAAATACCCGTCTGGATGACTTGCCGGACCTAATTGAAGTTCAAAAGAAATCTTTTGAATGGTTTTTAAAAGAAGGTTTGAAGGAAGAATTGTTGTCTTTTTCTCCGATAAAAGACTACACTGGTCGTCTTGAGCTGCATTTTCTTCCGAATTATACATTTGACAATCCTAAATATACAATTGAGGAAGCCAGAATACACGACGCAACTTATGCAAAACAGCTCCGTGTAATGGTTAGACTCGTAAACCGTGATACCGGTGAAATTAAAGAACAGGAAGTATACATTGGTGATATTCCGACAATGACTGATAAAGGTACATTTATCGTTAACGGTGCAGAACGTGTTATTGTATCCCAAATCGTTCGTTCTCCCGGTGTTTACTTCAAAAGAGAAATTTCTCCGACAGGTAAACGTCTGTACAATGCTACTTTGATTCCAAACAGAGGTGCATGGTTAAAAATCGAAACAGACGCAAACGATGTTATTTACGTAAAAATAGATAAAAACAGAAAAATCCTTGCAACTACATTGCTGAAGGCAATGGGTATTACTGTTTCTGAAATGGAAACTCTGTTTACTCACGCAGATTTCTTAAAGAAAACACTTGATAAAGATCCGACAGAAACTACAGATGATGCTTTGATTGAAATCTATAAAAAACTTCGTCCTGGCGATCCAGCATCTGCTGCAGGCGGACGTTCTATTCTCGAAGCACGTTTCTTTGATGAAAAGAAATACGATATCGGCAGAGTCGGACGTTATAAATTAAACAAAAAACTTGGATTGAACCTGCCCGAGACACAAAGAACAGTTACTGTTCAAGATATCGTTGCATCAATCGAATACCTCATCAATCTAACATACGATGAAGGAAGCTGTGATGATATCGACCACCTCGGAAACAGAAGAATCCGTTCAGTTGGTGAATTGTTACAAAACCAGTTCAGAGTTGGTCTTTCCAGAATTGAAAGAATCGTTAAAGAAAGAATGACTCTTCAGGATTCTGATACATTGACACCGTTGAACCTTTTAAATACAAAGCCGTTGGTTGCTTCATTAAAAGAATTCTTTGGTTCATCACAGTTGTCTCAATTTATGGACCAGGTTAACCCGCTTTCCGAATTAACACACAAAAGAAGAATATCCGCATTGGGACCCGGCGGTCTTGTTAGAGAAAGAGCCGGATTCGCAGTCCGCGATATTCACCCTTCACACTATGGACGTATTTGTCCGGTTGAAACGCCTGAAGGTCCGAACGCAGGTTTGATTGGTTCACTAGCAACTCACGCGAAAGTCAATGATTACGGATTTATTGAATCACCGTTCTTTGCTGTTAAAGATGGTGTCGTAACAGAAGAAGTTCATTATCTTTCTGCTGACGAAGAAGAAAACCTCCGTATCGCGCCTGCAGATTTGCAGTTAAATCCTGACAGAAGTATCAAACATCCGTATGTACCTGTTCGTTATCGTTCAGAATTTACAATGGGTGAATCTACAAGAGTTGACTACATGGGTGTTTGCCCGATTCAGATTATTTCTGTTGCTACGTCGTTGATTCCATTTATTGAACACGATGATGCTAACCGTGCACTGATGGGTTCAAACATGCAGCGTCAGGCTGTTCCTCTTCTTATCACTGACCGTCCGGTTGTTGGTACCGGTCTTGAAAAGAGAGCTGCTAAAGACTCAGGTATGGTAATTGTTTCTACAGTTGACGGTGTTGTTGAAAGAGTAGTCGGTGAAGAAATTATTATCAAAGACAAAGCTGGTAAATTACACAAACATACACTGATGAAATATGTAAGAAGCAACCAGGATACCTGTATTAACCAGAAACCAATCGTTCAGGCTGGTGACGTGGTTAAAGCAGGTGATGTTATTGCTGATGGTGCTTCTACTCATATGGGTGAACTTTCTCTCGGTAAAAACATACTTGTTGCTTATATGCCGTGGGAAGGATATAACTTCGAAGATGCTATCCTTCTTTCTGAAAGATGCGTTATGGATGATATATTCACATCAGTTCACATAGAAAAATTAGAAATAGACGCAAGACAAACAAAACTCGGTCCTGAAGAAATTACAAGAGAAGTCCCGAATGTTTCAGAAGAATCATTGAGACACCTTGATGAAAGAGGTATTGTAAGAATCGGTGCAAGAGTTTATGCGGACGATATTCTGGTTGGTAAAGTTACACCTAAAGGTGAATCAGAACATCCGCCGGAAGAAAAACTTCTCCGTGCTATCTTTGCTGAAAAAGCTAGAGATGTTAAAGACAACTCACTTAGAGTTCCTCACGGCGAAGGCGGACGTGTAGTCGACGTTAAGGTATTTGACAGAGAAAAAGGCGATGAGCTTCCTCCTGGAGCAAATACAGTTATTAGAGTTTACATAGCTCAAAAACGTAAAGTTTCAGTTGGTGACAAACTCTCAGGTCGTCACGGAAACAAAGGTATTGTTTCAAGAATTCTTCCAAAAGAAGATATGCCGTTCTTGCCTGACGGTACTCCCGTAGATATCGTATTGAATCCGCTGGGTGTTCCTTCTCGTATGAACGTTGGGCAAACATACGAATGCCTTCTCGGTCTTGCATCATATTTGACAAAAGACTATTATGAAGCTCCTTCATTTGATGAAATGTATGGCGATAACATGTCGGAAATTGCGACAAAAGCAGAGCTTCTCAGAGGTATTAAAGAATCAGGATGCGATTGGGTAAGAGAAGATGGAAAAGTTCTTCTTATAGACGGCAGAACAGGTGAACCGTTTGATGAACCTGTTGCTGTAGGTCTTTCTTATATCCTGAAACTTGTTCACCTCGTAGATGACAAAATTCACGCAAGAAGTACAGGTCCTTACTCACTGGTTACTCAACAGCCTCTGGGTGGTAAAGCTCAATTCGGCGGTCAAAGATTCGGTGAGATGGAAGTTTGGGCTCTTGAAGCATATGGCGCTGCTTACACGCTTCAGGAAATGTTAACAATCAAATCAGACGACGTTAACGGAAGAAGCAGAGCATACGAAGCTATTGTCAAGGGCGACAACATTCCGAGACCGGGTATCCCTGAATCGTTCAAAGTCCTCGTCAGAGAACTTCAATCTATCGGTTTGGATATCACTGTTGCTAAGAAGGGCGGCGAAGAAGTTGACCTTATGTCTGACACTGATGATTTAAGAAAGTCTGCTCCAAAGAGAACACTTTCTGATATTGATTCAGAGTTGTTAAACATTAACTTCTTTGAAACCCCGGCTACATTTAAAGATTAATTAATATAGGAGATAAGGACATTGTCTACAAGCATAGATTATTTTGACTATATACGAATCAGTATCGCGTCACCTGAACGTGTACTGAAATGGTCATACGGTGAGGTTACGAAACCTGAAACAATCAACTACCGTACATTAAAACCTGAACGTGACGGCTTGTTCTGCGAAAGAATTTTCGGACCATCAAAGGACTGGGAATGTTTCTGCGGTAAGTATAAAAGAGTCAGACACAAAGGTATTATCTGCGAACGCTGCGGTGTTGAAGTTACTGACTCAAAAGTAAGACGTCACAGAATGGGACATATCAAACTGGCAGCTCCTGTCAGCCATATATGGTTTCTGAAGGGCATTCCTTCATATCTTGGACTTCTCTTAGATATGTCATTAAAAGATCTTGAGCAGGTTATTTATTTCAATAATTATGTTGTAATAGATCCGGCTGACTCAGGATTTAAAAAATTACAGCTCTTATCGGAAGAAGAATATGATGATTTTCTTGTAGAAAATGAAGAGTCAGCACTTAGAGTCGGTATTGGTGCTGAAGCTATCAAGGAACTTCTTTCAGAAATTACATTGACAGAACTTGCAGAAGAAATCAGAAATGAATTGGCTTCATCCGGTGGTTCTGTTCAAAAAAGAGCAAAATTAATTAAAAGATTAAGATTGGTTGAGTCTTTGATTGCCTCTAATACAGAACCAACCTGGATGATTATGGATGTTCTTCCTGTTACTCCTCCAGACTTGAGACCTATGGTTCAATTAGACGGCGGAAGATTTGCAACTTCTGACTTAAACGATTTATACAGACGCGTTATTAACAGAAACAATCGTTTGTTAAGACTTATTGAAATGGGCGCTCCTGAAATTATCGTAAGAAATGAAAAACGTATGTTACAGGAAGCTGTTGATGCTCTTATTGATAATGGCAGACGCGGAAGAACTGTAGTAGGTCCGAATAACAGACCATTAAAATCATTGTCAAATATCATTGAAGGTAAACAGGGTCGTTTCAGACAGAACCTGCTTGGTAAACGTGTTGACTACTCTGGTCGTTCAGTTATTGTTGTCGGTCCGAGTTTACAACTCAACCAGTGCGGTTTGCCGAAGGAAATGGCAATTGAACTGTTCAAACCTTTCGTAGTTAATAAACTTATTGAACGCGGACTTGTTCAAAATATTAAATCAGCTAAAAAGAAAATCGAACGTTCCGAACCCGTTGTTTGGGATATCTTAGAAGAGGTAATTGACGGACATCCGGTACTGTTGAACCGTGCTCCTACTCTTCACAGACTCGGTATACAGGCATTTGAACCGAAACTTGTTGAAGGTCGTGCAATTCAGCTTCATCCGCTTGTTTGTACAGCATTCAACGCTGACTTTGACGGTGACCAAATGGCTGTTCACGTACCGCTTTCAATTGAAGCCCAAACGGAAGCAAGAATGCTGATGCTGGCTACAAACAACATCCTCGCTCCTGCTACCGGTAAACCTATTATCACTCCTTCTCAGGATATGGTTTTGGGTATGTACTATCTGACAACAATTAAAGATCAGACAGCACCTATAAAAGGATATTTCTATAGCTTCCAGGATGCAATTGCTGCACTCGAGGCTAAAGTAATAGAGCTTCACGACAAGATTATTGTCAGAGATGAACATGGTCAGAGAATAGAAACGACTGTAGGTAGAATTATATTTAACGAAACAGTCAGAAAATCACTGGCTCTGTAATTGAATGCACAAAACCGTTAAATTAGAAGAAATTAAAGGGAAGATTATAAAATGAACAATACATTAATTCCTCATAGCAAAAAACAATTTGACTTTATCAATAAGGTCATGGATAAGGGTGCTTTAAAGGATTTGCTGGCTCAGATTTATCTTGAGTTTGGCGGAGCTAAAGCAGCTGATCTGGCAAACAGCCTGAAAAACCTCGGTTACAAATATGCAACAAAATCAGGCGTTACTATTTCTATCCAGGATTTGAGCGTTCCTCCGGAAAAGAAAGAGTTGCTTGCTGAAGCAGAAAAAGAGATTGAAAAATCTACAAACAGATACCTGAAGGGTGAAATTACCGAGGTAGAAAGATATACAAAAGTTATTGATACCTGGTCAGAAACTACAGCAAGATTGACTGAACAGGTTGTAAAAAACTTTAATAAATTAAACCCTGTATATATGATGGCATTCTCCGGTGCAAGAGGTAACCTTTCTCAGGTATCACAGCTTGTCGGTATGAGAGGCTTGATGGCAGACGCACAGGGACAAATTATTGACTTGCCTATCAAATCAAACTTTAAAGAAGGCTTGTCTGTTACAGAATACATTATTTCATCATACGGGGCACGTAAAGGTCTTGTTGACACAGCGTTAAAAACAGCTGACTCTGGATACTTAACAAGACGTCTTGTTGACGTTGCTCAGGATGTTATCATCAGAGAAGATGACTGCCATACTACAAAACACATTGTTATGTCAGCAATTTCTGATGGTGAAAAGATTGTTGCAAAATTAACTGACAGACTTCTTGGCAGAACAATTGCAGAAGATATCAAAGACAAAGATGGAAATATTGTTGTTCCAACAAATACAACTATTGACAGAAACGATATTAAAAAGATAGAACCACTCGGACTTACTGCTGTAAAAGTTCGTTCACCATTGACATGTGCGCTTGAATACGGTGTATGCCGTAAGTGCTATGGATGGGCTATGACAACACAAAAAATGGTTGATGTAGGTGAAGCAATTGGTATTATTGCTGCACAATCAATCGGTGAACCCGGTACACAGCTTACAATGAGAACATTCCACACAGGCGGTGTATTCAAAGGGTCTGGTGCTTTGAAACACGTGATTGCTGAAATTGACGGTGAAGTTGTTTCTAAGTTCAAAACAAAAGAAATGAGAACACGTCACGGTGATGTTGTTCAGGTCATGATTCAGGAAGCAGATGTTGAAATCAAAGGTGCTAAATTCTCTAGAACATATCATATACCAACAGGCGCAAAAATGCTTGTTACAACAGGTTCTGTTGTTAAAAAAGGTGATGAAATTGCAGAATTTGAACCTGCCTCAGCCGGTGATGGAAGCCGTTTGACAGAAAAGGCAACAAAAGATATCAACTCTGATTTGTCAGGTGAAGTTCTTTTTGAAGACTTTGTTGCTGATGAAAAGAAAGACCGTCAGGGCAACGTATCCAGAACAGCTAACAAAAATGGTATTGTTTGGGTATTAGGCGGTGATGTATACAGCTTGCCGGGCGGATCAAAAATTCTTGTAAAAGACGGACAGAACATCAAGGCCGGTGAAAAATTAGCAGAAACTCATATTTCATCTGAACACGGCGGTGAAGTAAGAGTCGGCGAAAACCTTGAAATCGAAGAAGTTAAATTTGACGGTAAGAAAATCAAAAAGATTGTTCAGGGTAAAGAACTGACTATAGTTATTGCGTCAATTGCTCCGTCAAATGCAGTTTTTGAATCAACTAAGAAAGAACAATTCTGGACTGTTGAATCAACCGGTGAAAAATATATCGTAAAATCACCAGCTGATACAACTGTTGAAAACGGAATGATTATTGCAGAGCTTATTGATGATGAGTATGCCGTAGAATCCGCCGGTGAAATCAGATATATGGGTATTGAAGTTGATGATAATCAAATTATTACAAACCCCGGTTCTGTTGTGTTCATTCCGGAAGAAGTTCATCAGATTAATAAAGATGCAAGTCTGAAAATGGTAGAAAACAATACTTTTGTTACTGCCGGTACAGAGGTTGTAAAAGATCTTTATACCCACATCGATGGTATTGTTGAATTCAAAGAATTCAATGATATTATCCATGAAGTAATAATCAGACCTGGTGAAATATTCACTCTTGAAAATATTGGTGATTTAAAAGTTGAAGAAGGTGAAATTGTCGAAGCCGGTACACAGATTGCTCCGAAAATTAAAGCTAAATCAACTTCAATCGTTACAATAATGGAAAGTGATGATACAAGTCTTGATATAGATGATTTGGATGAAGATATTGATGTAGCTTCTCTCGATGAAGAAACAATTACAAATCAACCTATTCAAATTCTCGTTAGACCTGTACAACAGTTTGATATCAAACCTAAATCAGTTTCTATTGAATTTGAAAGTACTGATGAAGCTATCAGCATAGTTCCTGTTACACAGCTTCAGTACAAGGATGGAGCAAGAGTTAGAAATCTTGATGGTGCAACACTAACAAGAACAAGTCTTGTTCTGCAAATGCAGGGCTATTTAAGCCACCTTAAAGGTATGGTTGAAATGACACCTGACAATGCGCTGAAAGTTGTTGTACTTGAAACGCTTATTGTAAGAAGAGAAATTGAAGGATCTAATAAAGCTTCATTGCAAACTGAATTGCTTGTAGAAAACGGTCAAATTATCGAACCTCGCGAACCTGTTGCAAAAACTCAGGTACTTGCTGTAAATGACGGTATTGCAAGCATAAAAGGTGACGGTGAAGAACTTAGAAGACTTCTTCTTATTTCTGCAAATTCAGAAAAAGAAGTTGCGTTGAAAACAAAACCTGTTGTTAAAGCCGGTGAAATGGTTAGAATGGATTCAGTTCTTTCTGAAAGCGGAGAAAAATCTCCTGTTTCCGGTCAGGTTGTAGATGTTACTAAAAATTCTGTAAAAATCAGAGTCGGCAGACCTTACCTCATCAGCCCTGGTACTATGTTACAGGTTGATAGCGGTTCACTCGTACTAAGAGGTGATATGCTTGCTTCTCTGGTATTTGAAAGACAAAAAACTGGTGACATCGTTCAAGGTCTTCCGAGAGTTGAAGAACTTCTTGAAGGTCGTAAACCGAAAGATTCTGCAATTCTTTCTGAAATTGAAGCAGTTGCTGAAATTGAAATTGAAGACGATGTTCCCAGATTATATCTGGTAAATGAAAACGGTAGAACCGAAATCAAATACCCGATTGATTCAAACATCATTGTTCAGGATAAACAGAAAATTTCAATTGGTCAGCCTTTAACAAGCGGTCCGTTGAATCCGCATGATGTTATCAGATTGAACGGTATTGAAGCAGCTCAACAATACCTCGTTGACGAAGTACAAAGAGTATATCGTTCACAGGGTGTTGAAATTGCAGATAAACACGTTGAAATTATTGTTCGTCAGATGACTAAAAAAGTTAAAGTTGTTGAATCAGGCGATACAAAACTTCTTCCTGGTGAGCTTGTAGAAATTCAGCTTCTCGAGCAGGAAAATGAAGCAGTTGAAGCTGCAGGCGGAGAAAAAGCTACATTTGAACCCGTACTGCTCGGTATTACAAAGGCATCTTTGAATACAGAAAGCTTCATCTCTGCCGCATCATTCCAGGAAACAACAAGAATCCTGACAGAAGCAGCTGTAGATGGTAAAAAGGACTTGTTAAGAGGTCTGAAAGAAAACGTAATTATCGGTAGATTAATACCTGCCGGTACCGGATATTACCACTTAACACACGCTTCTGAAGAAAAAGACAGAGAAGCACAAAGAAGAGCTGCTCAGAAGAACAATGCCCGTAAACCTTCAGCAATACTGGAAGAAATAGAAGGTATGTTCGGAGCTCCTGATTTTACTGTAGAATAATAAATATATTCAATATGTTACAAAAGAGCCATATTAATTGATATGGCTCTTTTTGTTATGTATAATTTCAGCAATAGAGAAGGGAGTATTTTATGAAAAAGATTTTATCGTTTATTTTTTCAATGATTGTATTGTCATTTACCGCTCCAGCTATGGCAGCTTCGTACAATACATCGACAAACTGGTTTGATACCGCAAATGTTAATCACCTGAACACAATAGGACAAAACATTATTAAAGCAAATAAAATGCCATCAACGGTCACCTTTAAAGTAACTGACAATCCTGATATGAATGCGTCTAATGAAAACACAACAGAGTATGTATACATATATACAGGAGATCTCAAATATGTTGAAAATGACAATGAGCTTGCAGGTGTTGTTGCGCATGAAATCGGACATCTTGTAAATGGACATTATTCAAAATCATCATTATTAAATGATATTATATATTCATTTAGTCCGAATACAACGACAGAAACCGGTTCTACGACAGTCGGATTGCTAAAGACAGTGTCATCAAACAAGGTCAATAAAGAAAACGAGAAAGAAGCAGATATTACTGCTGTCGACCTTTTGATGAATGCAAAATATAATCCGCTTGCTTTGATTTCTGTTGTTTATAAATCTGATATAAATCAAAATGGTGGTATTTTGTCAGATGATTTATCATGTGAAGAAAGAATTATGAATATATACGATTATTCAAACTATAATTATCCTGATACGGTAAAAGCAAACTACAAAACAGAGTCTTATCAATCAGCTCTGAATTTGATATATGCAAACTTAAAAATCAGAAAAGCTGACGCAAAAAAATTAGCTAAGGCACAAAAAGAGCAGGAAAAGCTTCAGAAAGATAAACTGAAAAGAATGAGAAATATGGCAAAATCCACAAATCCATGGAGTTCTGCTTACAGTATGCTGCAGGTTTCCGGAAATTAATTTTTTCTGTAAATTAGCCGCCTCTTGAAATATAGAGGCGCTTTTTTATACAAAAAAAACCGGAAAATATTTTTTCCGGTGAATTATCGTTAACATCTTTTTTATGAAATATTTATTGTTACTACAATTTTTATATCCTTTTATACTATTATAATACACCATAAATTAGTATAAATTAACTATACTAAAGTATGATTTTTTTACAACTAAAGTTTGATTTTCTTATACCATTATTTTCCTGTATGGCAGACTTCCGGTTTAAAAATGTCATACATTTGCGCTGGAAGATAACAAATCTTTTTGGGTAAAAAGGACGGAGTTAATGTTGATAATACAGTTTTTGTAAATTCTATTCCGAGTACAACACAGGTAAAAATCAGGAGAATACTCAGAAATCTGATAAGAAGCTTGGTATTCATAGTGATTAAATTTTAAGCCTGAAACGCGTAAAATAAAACAGACGAAAGTATAATTTTTCAACACAAAAAAGCGGATATATTATCCGCCCTTTTAAAACTATAGAAAAAGAATGAACTATTTCTTTTGTTCGTATCTTTTTTTGAATCTTTCAACACGTCCTTCTGTATCCATAATTTTCTGAGTACCAGTGAAGAACGGATGGCAGTTGTTGCAAATTTCAACTGTAATATCATCCATTACAGAACCGGTTTCTATTTCGTTTCCGCAAACGCATTTAATTTTCATTTTTTTATATTCCGGATGGATATCTTTTTTCATTGTTATTATTCCCTTCTTTAATACTTCAATTTAATTTTATTGTAGATTGCTCAAAAATTATTATCAAGTTTTTTTATGATAATATTAAATTGTATTAATAGGAAGAAACAAGATTTTATAAAAGGAATGCCGATATGAAAATGTCAAAACTCTTTGTACAAACCCTTAGAGACTTCCCGTCAGATGCGGAAGTTATGAGTCACAAGCTTCTTGTCAGAGCAGGTTACATTAGAAAACTCGCAAATGGGATTTATAACTATCTGCCATTAATGTGGAGAGTGTTAAAAAAAGTAGAAAACATTGTACGTGAAGAGATGGATGCATCAGGCGCGCAGGAGCTGCTTATGCCATTTGTGCAGCCGGAAGAATTATGGAAAGAGTCCGGTAGATGGGATGTCTACGGCAAAGAATTGATGCGTCTGAAAGACAGGCATGATAGAGGAATGTGTCTCGGACCCACACATGAAGAAGTGATAACATTTATTGCACGAGAAGGTATAAAATCCTACAAACAGCTTCCTGTTAACTTGTATCAAATACAGTCAAAATTCAGGGATGAAGTTCGCCCCAGATATGGTCTTTTAAGAGGGCGTGAATTTATTATGAAAGATGCGTACAGCTTCGATGTAAATCAGGAAGGGCTTGAAAAATCATACAAAATTATGGCAGATGCTTATACCAGAATTTTTGATCGTTGCGGATTGGAAACAAAAGCTGTACAATCTGATTCCGGTGCAATCGGTGGAGCTGTATCACATGAATATATGGTGTTAATCGACGATACAGAAAATAATGCAGGTGAAAATGATGTATTCTTCTGCAAAAATAAATCCTGCGGATATGCTGCTAATGCAAACCATGCTGTATCCGTTCTTGAGGATGCAGAAATTGACGGAGCAAAATACTTTAATGAATTTAAAAAGGTGGATACACCTAACACAACAACCATAGAAGAGCTGGCTGCATTTCTGAATATCCCCCAAACAATTATCTTGAAATCAATGATTTATATAGCCGATAATAAAGTTGTTATGGCTTTAATAAGAGCAGACAAGACATTCGAAGAAACAAAAGTTATGAATGCGGTGAAGGCTCATGAAATTAGAAGTGCTGCTCCGGCAGAACTAGAGGCTATTTTCGGGGCAAGCAAGGGATTTGTTGGACCTAAAGATATAGAAAAGGTAAAAATACCGGAAGAGTACGACGGAGAAAATATACAAATTGTTGCTGATTTAACAGCAAAAGATATGAAGAATTTTGTAATTGGAGCAAATGAAACGGACAAACATTTTGTCGGTGTGAACTGGTCAGATTTAGGCGAAACTATTTTTGCTGATATCAGACTTGTGGAAAAGGGTGAAAAATGTCCTGAATGCGGTGAACCATTGTACGTTACAAAAGGAATAGAAGTCGGAAATATATTTCAGCTGGGAACTAAATATTCTAAAGCAATGAACGCTGTATTTCTTGATGAAAACGGTAAAACTCAGCCTTTTATAATGGGTTGTTACGGTATAGGGATATCAAGAACAGCAGCTGCTGCTGTAGAGAGACATCATGATGAACACGGTATAAAATGGCCGGTGTCTATTGCTCCTTATCATGTTGATATCGTTCCTGTAAATGTTCAAAATGAACTGCAGACAAAAGTTGCAAACGATATATACAAGAAGCTTCTTGATAAAAAAGTAGAAGTTGTTCTGGATGACAGAGATGAACGTGCCGGTGTTAAATTTAAAGATGCAGATTTGATAGGTTTTCCTTTCAGAATAACTGTGGGAAAAACAATCGATGACGGTCTTGTTGAATTTAAAACAAGAGAAACCGGTGAAGTTGTTACTCTGACACCTGATGAAGCTGTCGAAAAAATTCTTTCTGTTTTGGGCATGTAATATTGCCCGAAACCGATTTATAATATAAAATTAGAGATTATACGGGAGTTTCTAGTGGATAAATTATCTTTAAAATCTACAGCAATTGGTAGTTTGCCTTACAAAAATCCTCAGGCAGCTATTGATATGATATTTGACAAATTCTCTGATATCCCATTCTGGCCTCAGCTCGGAGCACTGGATAGGAGAGAGGATATGACTGTTCAGTATATTCAAGGCATTCCCGGAATCGTTTATGATGAAATTAAAGAAAAATATATCTTTAATACGACATCTGATGAGTTTTTTGTTGCTCTGGAAGAATTCTTTATGGATTATGAATCCATTGTTAATGAAAAAGATTTTTCTAAACTTGAAAAATATGCAATAACTCCTCCTTATTCGAGTGCAATTGATTTATTTTTTGAAAAACTTAAAAATAGAAATTACAAATTTGCTAAAGGTCAGGTTATTGGTGCTTTTACATGGGGTACAAGCATTTGTGACGGTGATTTGCAATGCTCTTTTTATGATGAAACATGTAGGGAAATATTAATAAAAGCAGTAACTCTTAAAGCTGTATGGCAAATTCAAAAAATGAAAGAGATAAATCCTGATATAACGCCTATTATATTTTTTGATGAGCCTGTTATGTCACAGTACGGGACATCCGCTTTTGTTACAGTCAAAAGAGATGAGCTTGTTGATGCTTTTTCTGAAGTTGTAAAAGTAGTGAAAGATTTCGGTGCATTGAGTGCTATTCATTGCTGCGGCAAGTCTGATTGGTCAGTATTAATAGATTCCGGTGTTGATATTATCAACTTGGATGCTTACTTCTTTGCAAAAAGTCTGGTGCCTTATGCAAAGAAAATAGAAAAATTTTTAAAGACAGGCGGATATATTGCCTGGGGAATTGTGCCTACTCTTGATGCGGATGCTCTGTCTAAAATTACGCTGGAAAAACTGGTTGAAATTTATGAAGATGCACTAAATGCACTTGAAGAAAAGGGATTGACCCGTGATTTAGTCATAGATAGAAGTATTTTTACTCCGTCTTGCGGTGCCGGCTCTTTATCTATGGAACTTGCAGATAAGGCGATGTCTCTGGTAAACAACCTTTCTAATCAGCTTTCAACAGGAGGTTTGTTATGCCGATAACATTTGCTGTGACAGGTAAAGGCGGAAGTGGAAAAACCACTCTTGTTAAAGGATTTGTAAAACTTTTTAAAGAAATTTATCCGGAAAAAAGCATATTACTTTTTGATAATGATCTGTCCGGTGAACTTGGACATACATACGGTAAGGACATAAGAAAAACAATATACGGTATAAGAAGCGGTAAGCATGAACTTCGAACCGGCTTGCCTGAGAAAATGTCAAAACAAGAATACATAGAGTGGGCTCTTGAAGATATAATTGTATCTGTTGATGAAAATGTTGATTTAATAGTGTCCTGGCTTGTACCATCCAAAGATTGCCGTTGTCCGGTCACTTCTCTAATGCGTGATGCTGTTACAAAACTAATATCCGCATATGATATTGTTATTTTTGATTGTGAATTTGACTTGAAATATTTAAATCAGGTTGTGGATACGGATATAGATGTTACTCTGGTGTTAGCTCTGCCATACGAAGAATCTATATTACTTGCAAAACGTATAGAAGAATTCTCAGCAAAATATGCGGCAGGAGGACAAATGGGACTTGTTCTCAACCGTGTAAAAAACAGTGACATGTCTACAGTGCATGACTTGCTTTCTAAGTACAACCTTGAAATGCTGGGTATGGTACCGGAAGATAACAATCTCGCAGGACATTCGTTGAGCAGAAATTCAGATGTTGTATCAGATGCATTAAAACAGTTTTATTTCAGGCTGAATCTTCCTGATTTAAGGAATAAGGGGTAATATGGCAGTAATCATTGACGGAAAAGCTGTTTCAAAAAAATTATTGGAACATATAAAATCAGAAACAGAAAAGTTAGAAAAGAAGCCATGTCTTGCAGTGATTATTGTCGGAAATGATTCAGCGAGCAAAATATATGTAAACAATAAGAAAAAAACTGCATTGAGTTTGGGGTTTGAATCTATTGTAATAGAACTGCCTGAAAATGTTTCAGAATCAAAACTTATTGAAGAGATAGAAAAACTTAATAATGCCAATAATGTAAATGCGATTCTTGTCCAGTTGCCGTTGCCAGAGCATATTGACGCTTCAAAAATAATAGAAACAATAAAACCAGAAAAAGATGTAGATTGTTTTCATCCGTCGAATGTCGGTAAAATTGCGGTAAACGGAAATGGATTTGTCTATCCTTGTACGCCGAGAGGAATATTCTCTTTGTTAGATGAATACGGAATTTCTGTAAGAGGAAAGAATGTTGTTGTTGTAGGTCGTTCGAATATAGTTGGAAGACCGGTGGCGATGATGCTTTTGAATAAAGATGCGACAGTAACCGTATGTCATAGCAAAACAGCAAATCTGTCTGAATTTACTAAAAGGGCTGATGTTATTGTGTCTGCTGTGGGAAATCCCAAATTTATAAAAAAAGAAATGGTGAAAACAGGTGCTGTTGTAATTGATGTCGGTATAACGCGTGACAGGGATGGAACGCTGTCCGGTGATGTTGATTTCGAGAATGTAAAAGAGGTTGCCTCCTTTATAACTCCTGTACCGGGAGGTGTCGGACCTATGACAATATGCAGCTTAATGCAAAACACTCTGGCGTTGTTTAAGATACAAAATAATTTGCTTTAACACTGTTCGAACATACAGCGCAGATAATCTTCGTTATTTCTATGAGATAGAATAAACATAATATCATTTTCTTTTATTTTTGTATCTCCAGAAGGAATAAGATATTTGTCATTTCGTTCCAGCATAGTAACCAGTGTTTCAGGCGGAAGCTCCAACTCTTTCAGCGTTTTGCCGACAGCTTCTGAAGTTGGAGAAATTTGTACATCAAACAGATTTTTATCACTCTCACCGGCCTCAAATTCAAGTGGAGAATTTCCGCTTTTTAGTATTGGTTTATCAACTTTTAACAGTTTTGCCATAATAGGAATAGTCGTTCCCTGAACAATTACAGATATAATAACAACAAAAAAGACTATATTAAAAATTTCATGTGAATGTTCAATGTTTGCCATAAGAGGAAACGTTGCAAGCACAATAGGTGCAGCTCCTCTCAATCCTACCCACGAAATCATCAATTTATCATTCAGTTTAAGTTTCGAGAATACCATACCGATAAAAACGGATATCGGGCGGGCAATGAATATAAGTATTAATGCAATAAGCAGTGCTGATGGTGCGACTTTCCATACTTCTTTTACAAACACAAGCAGACCAAGCATCAAGAACATAATAATCTGCATAAACCATGCAATCGCATCGTGAAATTTTGTGAGAATTTTTTTATGTGCAAATCGTGAACCTGCAAGCGTCAATCCACATATGTAAACACTCATAAAGCCGTTTCCTCCAATAATCGAAGGAAGAGCATAAGCAAAACCCACTATTGCAATTGTTAAAACAACGTATAATCCGCTATATTCAAGTTTTGCTTTATTTATAAGTTTTGCAGCGCCTTTGCCTATTAAAAATCCAAGCAAAATACCCAGAGACATTTGCTGGAAAAACATCAGTATTAAATCGCCAAAAGAATCTATTTTTGCCGTTATCAGTGATATCATCCCGACGGTAAGAAATACCGCCATCGGGTCATTTGAGCCTGACTCAAATTCCAGTAGAGGTTTTAAATTGTTTTTTAAACTGATATCTTTTGAACGAAGGACACTGAAAACAGCAGCAGCATCAGTAGATGATACAATTGAACCAAGAAGCAGGCATTCATACAAATTCAAATTCAAAAAATAATGTCCGAGCCACCCTACAATAAAAGCTGTTATGAAAACGCCTATTGTGGCTAGAGACAATCCGTCAAGAAAAACCGGTTTTATTTCTTTAAGATTTACGCTTAACCCGCCCATAAAAAGGATATAAGAAAGTGCAACTATACCAACAAATTGTGTGATGTAATAATTGTCAAAATAAATATTCCCAAAACCATCAGAACCGGCAAATATCCCGACAATTATAAAAATCAATAATGCAGGAATGCCCAATTTGCCTGCAATTTTGCTGGAAAGTGCTGCGATAATAAACAGAACAGAGGCTACAAGAATAATTTCGTTCACAAGAGTCTCCTTCTTTTGCTCCTTTTTATTATTTTTATTATTATATCATACATTTGTAGTAATTAGTGTTTTTCTATAATATAAAAGAGCCCCGTGAACACGGGGCTCTTTGGGTTTAATAACCGAGCATTGATGTAAAGAATGTACCTACAGTTGAATTGTAGATGTTTCTTGTTCTATTCCACATTGTTTTTTTCTGAGCAATTGGAGCCGCTGCACCTGTACAACAAGGTTTGGGTTCAACTTTACAACAGCAAGGATCCGCCGGTGCTACATATGTGACTTTCTGTATAGGTGCTACAGGTATATAAGCCTTTTGTTGAAGCTGACACGGGCAGCTTGCGAATGCACTTGTAGCTGCTAATGACATAACTAGTGCTGATAATGCAATTACTTTTTTCATACTTTTCTCCTTAGTAAACTTTTTTTCGGGTAAAGTGTTTAACTTCATTTTCATTTTCACATTTTTGAGAAATTATTCATTAGACAGATTACCTAATCATTGAATTAATCATTTGTTTAATTATTGAGAAAAGTATAAATTAGTTTATCCGTTGAATTTGCTCTGAGTCAGAATTATGTCGTTTTTGATATAAAATTCTATCGCTTCATTTGCTCTTTGAAGAGCCATCTTTAGCTCTTCTAGCTGTTCCTGCGTAAAATTTTGTAAAACAAAAGCTTCTGAAGGAATTGGCGGTTGGGGACCGATGCCTATTTTTAGCCTGTCAAAAGTTGTGTTTCCGCCAAGAACTTTAATTATTGATTTTATTCCGTTATGACCGCCATCCGAACCTTTCGCCCGAAAACGCAATGTACCAAGCGGCAAAGATATGTCATCATAGGCTATCAAAATATCTTGAGGCTGAATTTTATAAAAGTTCATTACAGCAATCAATGCATTACCGGAAAGATTCATATAAGTATGAGGCTTTAACAGTATTATGCTTTCACCGTTCATCTGGATTTTTGCAATTTCACCGTTGAATTTTGATTCAAATTTGAATTCAAAAGAATGTTTGTATTTCATATAATCAAGTAGCATAAAACCTGCGTTATGACGGGTGAATTGGTATTTTGTATCGGGATTTCCGAGTCCTGCTATCAGTTTCATATTATTTAATCAGCCCTATTGCTTTATATCAGTATTATTAAAACTTTTGTTACCAGAAGATAGCCTGAAAGTTCAGCACTACTTACCAATAAAAAAAAGATAAATACAGTTTATCTATATATATATTAGAGACGGAGGAGAGCTATGTCAACCAAAAGTAAATCAATAGTAAACCTGAAAAGCAGTGAAAAGGTTGCGAACTTCCTGGCATCAAACCATCTGCACAAAAAAGACTTTGCTGAGATGATTGGCGTTACATTGTCATATGTTTATAACCTGATAGATAACGCTATACCATTTTCTACACGGGGTATTACACTTGAACGAATTGCAACTGTAATGGATGTATTACCGGAAGAATTTGTTGAATACAAAATTCCTCAAGAACCGATTGTTATCGATGAATCTGTTGAGTTTTTAAAAGACAAACAGGCTGAAAAGGGGATTACCACAGTTCAGTTTTTGAAAAGTTTTCCAAGAAAAAAACGGGTGGAAATTGTGGATATATTAAGAGGCGCAAAGCCTATTCCTCTCGACTGGAAAGAGTTGTCTCTTATTGCTCAGGTACTGGATATATCAAAAGAAGAGATATACCCGTACTGGGAATCAAGACTCAGACAGCTTCTACAGACATCCGGTGTAAATCTGCAGGCGAATAATGGACTAATAAATGCAATGTTTGATTGTGCTAGGAACTATGTGCATTCATAATATAAGAACGGGTATACAATAGCCGGATGATTTATTTATCAATCCGGCTATAGCTCTAGCTTTTTTCTTCAGCATAGTGTATTATAAGAAAAAATTAGGAGAGATTGGGATATGATGAAGAAAAAAGGGTTTACTCTTGCAGAAGTTCTTGTAACTATAATGATTGTCGGTGTACTTTGCGTTATGCTGATTCCTCAGTTGATGACAAACACAGCACAGCAGGAACATATTACTGTATACAAAAAAGCTGTTGCAATACTCGGGCATGCAATTGAGCAAAGCTATGCACTTGACGGAGAAGATGCCTCTTGTTTTACAGGAGCTAATTTTATACATCTAATGACAAGAAAGTTAAATGTATCTTCTCATATTGGAAATACTATATATACAGCTGACGGTATTAAATTTACAGTTCAGGGAGCCGGTGAAAATTGTACTACAGACGGACCTAATGCGAAACTCGTTTGTGCTGTTGTTGATGTCGATACAAATGGTGACAAAGGTCCTAATAAAACCACAGAAGCTGTCAATGCTGTCTATGACCAGTTTACGATTTCTGTTTACCCCAGAAGAGTCGAACCTGCTACTCAGGCACAGAAAGACGTTCTTTATATGACCGGCAGACATAGAAACAGATAGTTATAAATATTTAATAACCTCGTCAGGGTCTATTTTTAAGCAACCAAGTTCTTCACAGGTTGTTTGACGTTTTTCCCATAAACATGGTCTGCAATGGATATTATTTTTTATTGCAATAAATTTTTCGTTGTCCGGTATTAACTTTGTTTCATCAGTTGGTCCGAATAAAGCAAGCGTTTTTGTGCCCACTCCGACACCAATATGCATAGGGGCAGAATCAGAACATATCAAAACCTCAGCTTTTTTTGTGAGTTTTGCAAGATCCATAATGTTTTTTGTTGTTCCGTATAGATTAATATAGTTGGGATAGCTGTTTAATATTGCATCAATTTTTTCTATGCATTCTTTGTCATCAGGACCGCCAATCAAATAAACTTTTTTCCCTTTTTCTATTACTCTTTTGATTAACTCTGCCCATATCTCCGGGGACCAGGTCTTAATCATATTTTTCTGAACACTCATTTTGCTGACACCTGGATGAACAAGAACGCTGTTTTTTTCTTTTTCTATATCACCGGCATTGATTTCCGGTAATAATGTAACTTTATCCGTGACAGGAGTAACCAACTCGTGATACATCGCTGAAGCATAACGATTTTTATCTAATTTGACAGCTTTTGTGAGTAATATTTTGCTAAGTTTGCCGCTGTCAAAACCGTACCTGTTTTTTATACCAGTCAGAAAAAGAAGCAAAGGAATAAGAGAGTTTGCTCCTGATGAAAATACCATATCAAACTTTGCAAAAAATGCCTTGATTACAAATTTTAATAGTTCAACGTACTTATGTTTGCCTTTTATATCTACGCAGATAACATCATCAATAAGTTCCGTTAAATCTTTTATGCTTTTACTTCTTGGCTCAAGACATAATGTAATGTTAGAGTCGGGATATTCTTTTTTTAGGCTTGAAATTGCAGGCAAAAAAAGGATTTCATCACCAATCCCGCCAAAATTAACAAGAAGAATTTTTTTCGGCTTTTTCATAATTCCGCAATCTATAAATTTAGAATGGTTTTGTCTGGCTCAATTTATTTCTCAGTTCTCTAAATCTGGCTATATCTTCCTGAGCCTTAGACGCTTCTTTAAATACAACCTGCGAAGAAGGGTGAACCATAAGCACGTAATCCATGTGAATCTCAAGAAAATTGTATCTTCTTGGTGGAGTATTACCGTTTCTGGGATAAATTTCCACATTTGTAACAGCGAGGAACCTTCTTTCTTTATCATTCAATAAATCTGTTAATTCACGATTTGTGTTCGTATATTTTGAAACGTGAACTGTTCCTTTAATATCATGATCTACTGTTAAAATACAAACCTCTATAGGGATTGTGTCTAAATGTTTTGCCATTTGCTCACCTTACTGTCAATAATAATATAGCAAAATTATATTATATTTTTATCTTATTAGCAATGTTTTAATTCTATACACTACGGTTAGCTCTGTTAACTGACCTATTGAAGCGTTTTTCTGTGCTTATATAGGATTGAGACTAGAGTTTTTAAGGAGGTTTTTATGGAGTTCAGGGGCTCAAAAACGGAAAAAAATTTAATGTGCGCTTTTGCCGGAGAATCAGAAGCCAGAAATAAATATACATTCTGGGCAAAAAAGGCTAAGGAGGATGGTTATGTCCAAATCTCCAGAATCTTCGAAGAAACTGCAAATAACGAAAAAGAGCACGCAAAAATCTGGTTTAAGCTTCTTAATGGAGGGGAAATAAAATCTACTATAGAAAACTTAAAATGCGCTGCTGAAACAGAACATTATGAATGGACTGATATGTATGCCCATTTCGCGAAAGAAGCAAGAGAAGAGGGGTTTGATGAAATTGCATTTTTGTTTGAAAAGATTATAAATGTAGAAAAAATGCATGATGCGAGATATCGAAAACTTTTGAACGATATACAGGACGGAAAAGTTTTTGACAGAGACAATGAAGTTGTATGGGAATGTGCTGTTTGCGGATACACGACAGACAGTAAAAAAGCCCCGGAAATGTGTCCTTTATGTAAACATCCAAGAGCCTATTTTTTTGAAAAAGCTTACAATTACTAAAAAGCCAGCCATTATTAGATATCACGTATATACTTTTGTAAATAATCCTTGAGAATTAGTTCAAAAGGGTTATATTTTCTGCCGGTTTGTGTTATAAAAAATATAATCGGGAACTATAAGCATGGTTCTATAAAAAATATAAAGAACAATATTAAAGCGTTTACACGCAAAGGAGAGATTTTATGACAGTTGGTCAATTCGTATTCATGTTACACTCCCATCTTCCATATTACAGAAAAGCCGGCATGTGGCCTTTCGGGGAAGAAAATTTATATGAATGTATGGCAGAAACATATGTTCCGCTTTTGAATGCAATTTCGGAATTGTATGATGATGAAGGTATAAAAGCAAAACTTACTGTCGGCATTACACCTATTCTTGCAGAACAGTTGAATGACGAGCATTTAAAAAACGGGTTCATTGAATATCTTGATGCCCGTATAAAAGCTGTGTCAGGTGATCTTGAAAGATATCCTGATCCTCAAGTTGCACATTCACAGCATTTGAAATATCTGGCAAAATACTATTTTGACTGGTTTAATCACATAAAAGACTCCTTTATTAACAAATATAATAAAGATTTAATCAGCGCTTTCAAAAAATATCAGGACCTTGGTTGTATTGAAATCACTACATCAGGTGCAACTCACGGATTTTCTCCGCTTCTGGCTACTGATTCAAACCTGAATGCACAATTTAAAATCGGTTCTGATACAACAAAAAGACTTTTCGGAAAAAAAGCAAAAGGGTGCTGGCTTCCTGAATGTGCGTACAGACAGGGGTACGAATATATCGGTAAGGATGGCAAGAAAAAATGGAGACCTGCTATAGAAGTAACTCTCCAGAATAATGATATTGAATATTTCTTTACTGAATCCCATGTTATTGAAGGCGGAAATTCAATAGGTAACAGACGTGTAATAGGTGTATACGGAAATATTGAATATATTCCGCTGCCTGAAAGAGAACCTACCGGTTATGATACATATTCTGCTTACTGGCTGCCGGATGCACAGGTTGCAGTAATGGGAAGAAATGACAGAGCAGGATTTCAGGTATGGTCAGCTGCTGACGGATATCCCGGCGACGGCTGCTATAGAGAATTTCACAAAAAAGATGACAAATCAGGTGCTCATTACTGGAGAATAACTTCATCAACTACAGATCTCGGTGACAAAATGCTTTATGACCCTGTTCTGGCTATGTCACAGGTTAATTTAAACTCTGATCACTATACAACATTGATTTATCATTTGTTGAATGACTACAAGATTGCTCATAACAAAGAAGGTCTTGTTATGGTATCATTCGATACTGAACTTTTTGGTCACTGGTGGTTTGAAGGTGTTGAATTTATAAAACAGGTTATCAGAAAATTCAACAATTACCTCCCGCAGGTTGAAAGAATGACAGCCGGAGAATACCTGAAAGCTCATCCGCCGACGGAAGCAATTCAGATACCGGAATCATCATGGGGTCAGGGCGGACACTTCTATGTATGGCAAAACCATTTAACAGAATGGATGTGGCCGATTATACACGGATGTGAAAAACGTATCATAGATATTGCTTCAAAATACGAAAAAGTTCCGGAAGATAAACTTCTGCATAGAGCTTTGAATCAGCTTGCAAGAGAGAATTTGCTTCTGCAAAGTTCAGATTGGCCGTTCTTGATTACAACATGGCAGGCAAAAGATTATGCTACTGACAGATTCAGAGAACACGTTGACAGATTTGAAACAATTGCAGATATGATTGAATCCGGAAATATAGATGAAGGAAAACTGTCTGAAATTGAATCAATCGACAACTGTTTCCCTGTAATTGATTATAGAGCTTATCTTCCGATAGAAGAAGGAAAAATTCCACAGCAGGAAGAAAAACTTAAACCTTTATATCAATAATTATTAGTTCATGATATTTTTAAATCGCCGGAATTTAATCCGGCGATATTTTTATGTTTTGACGGTTGTTCCATTGCAAAAGATAAAATTTTTCCATTGATATATTAGCCGGATATCAGTGTTACATTGTAAAATAATGTGTAACTTTTTTGATAATTTTTTGTATGCGTATTAAAATAATGAAAAAGATTTAAATAGGAGTATCGAAATGAGAACTTACAGAGTGGAGGAAATAGCGGAAATAGTCGGCGGAATCCTGACAAAAGTGTCTGATGCTGAAATAAAAAAACTTATGCCGCCTCTCCTTGCTGATGAAAATACACTTGCGCTTGCACTTTCAGAAGAAGAAATAGAAAACCTTGCAAAAACAAAAGCAAAAGCTGCGCTTGTTCCGCTTGGTGTAAATATGGAGCATATTTCAACAATCGAAGTTGAAAGACCGAGGTTGGCTATGATGAAATTGCTTCACCTGTTCTATAATGCGCCTGATGCTCCTGTTGGTGTCCATCCCAGTGCATATATTCATCCTGAAGCAACTCTGGGAGAAAATGTATCTATCGGACCTAATGTTGTAGTTGGCAGAGGTTCAAAAATCGGTAATAATTCAAAACTTTTAGCAAATTGCTATGTAGGCAGAGACTGTACTGTCGGTGAAAATTGTCTATTCCACCCCGGATGTAAAATCGGTGACAATTCTACAATCGGCAACCGCGTAATATTCCAGCACAATGTTTCTATTGGTGCGGACGGATTCAGCTTTGTGACAGAAAATCCAGATGTAATAGAACAGGCAAGAAAAGAAGGTGCTGTTGTTGAACAAAATACAAAACAAAAGGTTTATAAAATTCCTTCAATAGGCGGTGTGGTTATTGAAGATGATGTTGAAATCGGAGCAAACAGCTGTGTTGACAAAGGCACAATTGAAAATACAGTTGTAGGTGCTCAGACAAAAATAGATGACCTTGTAATGATAGGTCACAACTGCAAAATCGGCAAAGCTTGTATGATTGTTTCTCAGGTCGGTATTGCAGGAAGCTGCCGCATCGGTGACAGAGTAGTTATTGCCGGTCAGGCAGGTCTTGCAGATCACCTTGAAATAGGAAGTGATTCAATCATTATGGCAAAAGCAGGGGTTACAAAAAGTTTCCCTGAAAAATCTATAATTATTGGCGCACCTGCAGTTCCGAGAAAAGATTTTATTAAACAGCTGAAAACAATGAAAATGGCAGAAGAAATGGTTCAAAAATTTAAAAAGTATGAACATCTTCTCGACTCACTCGTTAATCAGGAAGAATAATTATGGAAACAGCATTGAAAGAAATAGAAATATCATCAGTAAGCCTTATGTCAGGCATTGAGTGTACAGCAAGAGTTGTACCTTCTACAGAAAAGGGTATAAGATTTCACTTTGGCTCTCACACAGTCGAGGCATGTCTTGAAAACGTGGTTTCAACAGAGCACTGTACCGTTATTGGTAACAAAGACGTTCAAATTATACTCATAGAACACTTTATGGCAGCATGTGCAATATGTAATGTAACGGCTATTGATGTATTTTTAAGCCATAATGAAATGCCGATACTTGACGGAAGTTCAAAAGACTGGATTGAACTGTTGACGAAGCTCGGCTATAAACCAATGAGTTCTGAAGATATTTCGTCAAATAATCAAAAACTAAAATTTGAACCGGCAGCTTACCTGAACGGAAAAACACATCTTGTTGTGGTTCCGTCTGATGAATTCAGAGTTTCTTACAGTGTAAATTATCATCATCCGGAATTGTCAAACCGCTGGGTTGAGCTGACGTCTGAAAATCTTAATGAAATAATAGAAGCAAGAACATTCGGATATTTAAAAGAACTCGAAATGATGCAGGCTGCAGGTTTTGGCAGAGGCGCTACTATTGATAACACAGTAGGTATGACTGACGATGGCTACACAACCCAACTACGCAGCACATATGAACCTGCAAAGCATAAGATACTTGATCTCATCGGTGATTTTTATCTTACTGGAATAAATCCGCTCACAATAGGTGCGCAATTTATTGCAAAAGAAGCCGGACATACGGTTCACGTTAAAACGGCAAAATTACTAAAAAATAATATAAATTAGACTAGGAAATAGGAGATATATAGATGGAAAACTCATCAGCAGAAACACTTCAGTTTGACATAATGCAGATTATGGAAATGCTTCCGCACCGTTATCCTTTCCTGCTTGTTGACCGTATAACAGAATGCGTTCCGGGCAAATATTGCAAAGGATACAAAAATCTTACAATGAATGAAGCATTCTTTCAGGGGCACTTCCCTGGCAATCCTATAATGCCGGGTGTATTACAGGCTGAAGCACTGGCGCAGGTCGGTGCAGGAGTCCTTTTGACATTGCCTGAATATAAAGGTAAGCTTTTTGTTTATGCAGGTATTGATAATTGCCGTTTCAAAAGCATGGTCCGTCCCGGGGACAGACTGGATATGACAGTAGAACTTGTTAAGGCAAAAGGTCCTGTTGTAAAAGCTCACGGTAAGGCTTATGTGGGTGAAAAACTTGCTATGGAAGCAGATATGATTTTCTCAGTCGTATAAAATACAGAACACTGGAATTGGAGCAAAAAATGATAGACAAAAGAGCGATAATCGCCGAAGATGCACAAATCGGAAACAATGTCACAATAGGGGCAAATGCAGTTATCGGAGAGAATGTAAAACTTGGCGATAATGTAATAATAATGCCTAACGCATATCTTGAGCACTGTGAAATAGGTGACGGCACAATTATTTCACCATTTGCAAGTATCGGAACGGCGCCTCAGGATTTGGGATACAAAAACGAACCGACGAAATCTATCATTGGTAAAAATTGTATAATTAAAGAATATGCAACTGTTAATCGTGCTTCAGGCGAGGGCAATGTTACAGTTGTAGGTAATAAATGTATGTTGATGACGAGTTCCCATGTTGCTCATAACTGTGTACTTGAGGATGAAGTTATTATGGCTAACCTTGCTACAATAGGTGGTCATTGTCATGTAGGTTTTGGCGCATTTTTAGGTGGCATGAGCGTTTTTCATCAGAATGTACGTATTGGTGAAATGTGTATTGTAAGCGGATTTTCTGCCGCAAGAATGGATGTGCTGCCATACTGTAAAGGTGAAGGCAGACCGCCAATACCTCACGGTATAAATTCAATCGGATTAAAACGCAGAGGAATAGACGCTGATATTCGCGCACATTTAAAAGAAGCATTAAAAATTCTTAAATCCGGAGAGTATACAATTTCAAAAGCATGTGACGTTATTGAACAAAATGTTGAACAGGATGAATATGTCAAAAAGTTTGTTCAATTTATACGTGAATCAAAAAGAGGTATTACCTTGAGAAAAGCGGAAAATACTCTTTGTTAATAATAACAATAAATTTTAAAACAGCGGTTTATGAGCCGCTGTTTTTTTATACTTTCACTTTTTAACAGCGCTATTTTATGCTACAATTGACAAAAATACAAACAGAATAGCGTGGGCAGTGCATTGCCCAAAAACAACCAAAGGAAACACCTATGACTGCGAATCAATCATTAAAACCAATTACAACAAAAATAAATGAAAAAGGTCATCTTGAAATAGGCGGATGTGACCTTGTCGAACTGGCTGACAAATACGGTACCCCCCTTTATGTGTATGATGAAGCGACAATAAGAACTATTGCAAAAGAATATAAAGAAGCATTCAGTGCGTATAAAAATATCAATATGCTTTTTGCTGCTAAGGCTTTTATGACAAAAGCCATTGCAAAAATTATGGATTCTGAAGGATTTGGTTTTGATTTGGTTTCAGGCGGTGAAATATATACTGTGCACAGTGCCGGAATTAGTCTGGCGAAGAGCTTGTTTAACGGAAATAACAAATCCTATGAAGAACTGGAAATGGCTGTTGAACTTGGTGTTGGAAAAATTTCAGTTGACAATTTTCTTGAGCTGGCACTCCTGAACAATGCAGCAAAAGCCAGAAACAAAACAGTTGAAATCCTTTTAAGGGTTACTCCTGGAATTGAATGCCACACACATGAATATATTCAGACCGGTCACCTTGATTCAAAATTCGGGTTTGACCTTACTCAGGTCAATGATGCAGTGGAATTGATTTTGGATGAGTATAAAAATCTTAAACTTGTTGGTGTACATGCACATATAGGTTCACAGATTTTTGAAACGCAGATATATTATGATGAAGTAGAGGTTTTATTAAAAGAGATTTCGATTATTCAGGAAAAATTTAATATCAAACTTGAACACATAAATCTTGGCGGTGGATTGGGCATAAAATATACAGAAGCTGATTGTCCGCCATCAGTTAATGAAATCGCTGAAAAAATCATATCAAGTGTACATGAAAATGCTAAAAAATATGGTATTGAAGAACCTCATATTTATATAGAACCAGGAAGAAGTATAGTAGGAACTTCAGGAATCTCTCTTTATACTGTCGGAAGTTCCAAACAGGTACCAAAGGGTAAAAAATATGTAGCTGTTGACGGTGGTATGGCTGACAATCCACGTCCCAGTCTTTATCAGGCTGTTTACACTGCTGATGTCGCAAACAAACCTGAAGATGAACACAGCGAAAAAGTTACCATCGCCGGCAGATTCTGTGAATCTGGCGATATCTTGATAAAAGATATAGAACTTCCTCCTCTAGAAGAAGGTGATATTCTTTGTATATACAATACGGGTGCCTATGGATATTCAATGTCAAGCAATTATAATAGAGTACTAAAACCCGCTGCGGTACTTGTAAATAACTCACAATCTGATATTATAATAGATAGAGAGAACTATGAGCATCTTGTGTCCCTCGACAGAATACCAGACAGATTAAAATAAAATTTAGAAGGATTTACGGTGATAGGAGAAATAAAAGGTATTTTAATGTCTCAATTGCAAACGATTAACTGGTCGTTTACTTTGACGAATGTAACCGAAGTTTTTATTATCTTCGTAATTCTTTTTGTAATTTATAAAAAATTCATAAAGGGTACCCAATCTGAAAAGCTTGTAAAAGGTATTTTTATCTTGCTTTTGACATGGTTGTTCAGCGAGTTTCTGATTAAAATTAATTTACAAATACTCGGTGTATTTCTTAGAACAATGATAAATGTCATAATGTTCGGTGCTGTAATCATTTTTCAGCCCGAAATTAGACGTTTTCTCGGATATCTCGGACAATCAAACTTTTTTAACAACAATTTTTTCAATAAAAAAGAATCAAAACATGCAGAAAAAGTTAATGTAGTTAAAGAGCTCATTGAGTCAGTAAAATATCTCTCCAGAACGAGAACAGGTGCTTTGATGGTGCTGGAGCGTTCAGACGAAGCAAATACTTACTCTGATGTAGGAACTCAAATAGATGGACTGTTGTCCACAGAACTTATTCTGACATTGTTTCATCCAAATACACCTCTTCATGACGGGGCTGTTGTTATTTCCGGTGAAAAAATAAAATCCGCAGGTGTTCTCTTGCCTCTGACCGAAGATCCTAAACTCAGCTGGAAATACGGTACACGTCATAGAGCGGCAATAGGTATGAGCGAAGTTTCTGATTCGGCTTGTCTTGTTGTGTCTGAAGAAACCGGTGATATCTCAATAGCTCTTGATGGCACGTTGAAAAAATATGAAGATATTACTCTGCTGAAACACGATCTTGAAATTCTTATGGGATACTCAGAAGAAGATGAAGAGCAGGAGAATAAAACTGTCTTTAATTTTATAAAGATAAAAACTAAAAAGCAAAATATACAAAACGACAAGCTGGCAAAATGAATCCTATAGAATTTATCGCAAAAAATAAAATATATGCTGTTGTTCGTGGCGAATCGCCGGACAACGTTATTGAAATAGCTGAGGCGATTATAGAAGGCGGAATAAAAGCTATTGAAATTACTGTAGAAAAAGGTGCTCTTCTTCCGGCGCTTAAAGAGTTATCAAAGCATGACGATGTTGTTATTACTGCCGGCGGTATTATTACAGCAAAAAGGGCACAGGAAGCAATTGATAACGGGGCGCAAATTATTGTATCACCGGTTTTGCAAAATGGACTGATAAAATATTGTGTTGGCGCCGGAGTTCCTCATATTGCTACCGTGACAACACAAAATGAAGCTTATATGGCCTGGAGGGCAAGAATTCCTCTTATCAAAATATCTCCCGCCAAATCTATGGGACAGGTTACTTATCTTGAGGATTTACTTCGTCCTATGCCATTTCTAAATCTTATGCCTGCCGGCGGAATTACCCATGAAACGTTTGTTGATTATTTGAAAGCCGGTGCAGCCGCTGTAGCACTGGGCAGGTGTTTATACAAAGATATTCCCCTTGATGAAACAAAACACAGAGCCGCTATAGCTGTTGAAAAATTAAAGCAGATCTAACTTCTGCTTTCTTCTCCTGCCGGGGCAAATGCAATAATGTATTCATCACAAATACACATTTTATCATGATGAACAGGTTCGTTTTCTTTGTCATGATATACTAAATCAACATTTTCTAAAACTACAACATCATCAGCATCTGATTTTTCATCCAAACAACCGCAGGCGCAAAATTTTGGAGTACAGATATTAATCCGTTTTTTACAGTCACAACCCAAACTTTTTTTTATTTTATCTCTTTTACCGAACATTATTTTCCTCCTCTGCTTTTTTGTTAAAAATAACGTAATTTATAGAAAAGCGCATTGCTCAATAGTCTTATATCGGAATATTTATTACACTGATTGCAAAAATGTTACAAATAGACTACTCGCCATATAATATTAATTAATTTGTAATATAATAAATTATCAGACAATATTTAGGGATATCAATCAATGGAAAATATAGCAACTAATGTATGGGACGGATGGAAACTCTCCTCTGATGTAAAAAATCTTCTCAATTCATCAAAAAATGTTATTCTTGCCGATTCAAGAGATGAACTGGTTGACCTTTCAGTTGGAGGAAAGGGAAATTTGACATTTCATGTTGCTTATGAAACAGACGGTCACGGCACTGTCGTTGAAGCTGATGTTATCAGATGCAAAAACGGTATAGCCGTGAATTACAAAGATCCTTATATGAGACGTCGTGACCCTGACTGTATGGTCGTAAACAATATTGCAATGACTGATAAGGAACGTTTTGAAGATAGATTTAATAAACCTTTTGAAAATGTAAGAAAAGAAACCCTGGACTGGCTTGCAAAAAATGAACTAATTATAGTTCCATTTATGGCAGGTGGTTCGAAATACGGTTATCCGGCACTGATGATTGCGCCAAAAAATGCTGCATTTTTTGCAATGAGTGTGTATGACCTTCAGGAAGCAATTACACCGGATAAATTGGACAGACATTTTGAACCAAGAGCAATTATTTATGTTGCTCCTCCTTTCAGACACACTCACTTTAGCGGAAAACAAATTGTCGTTCACAACCAGCAGAACACTGTTCATGAAGTATTTTCTTATAACCTCTATCCCGGTCCTAGTGCAAAAAAAGGTGTTTATGGCGTATTGCTCGCGCTGGGGTTGAAAGAAGCTTTTGTTACTGTTCATGCTTCCACAGTTAATATTATTACTCCATATGATAATGATGTAAGTATACTTCACGAGGGGGCTTCTGGAAGCGGAAAGAGTGAAATGCTTGAATACGCTCACAGAGAAGAAGACGGAAGACTATTACTCGGACGTAATGTTGTTACCGGTGATGAAAAGTATCTTCCTCCGCTGCAAGGCTGTAAACTCCAGCCGATAACAGATGATATGGCGTTATGTCATACAGGATTTCAGAAAGACAACGGTCGGCTTGCCGTAATGGATGCTGAAAAATCATGGTTTGTCAGAATTGACCACATAAAAAAATATGGCACAGATCCGAATCTTGAAGCAGTTACTTTGCAGCCGAAAGAGCCGCTTATTTTCTTCAACCTTGAAGCACATCCGGGTGCAACATGCCTAATATGGGAACATACAGAAGATGCACCGGGAAAAAGATGTCCGAATCCAAGAATTATTATTCCAAGAACGCAGATGAAAAATATTATGGACGGACCCGTTGAAATTGATTACAGAAGTTTTGGATTGAGAACACCTCCGTGTACAAAAGAAAATCCATCATACGGTATTTTCGGAATGCTCCATATATTACCCCCGGCACTTGCCTGGTTATGGCGACTTGTTGCACCGAGAGGTTTTGCGAATCCAAGTATCACAAGCGGAAAGGAAAATCCGAATACTCTCCAAAGTGAGGGCGTTGGTTCTTTTTGGCCATTTGCGACAGGTAAACGTGTTGATTTAGCAAATATTTTACTTGAACAGTTTATGAAAACAACACGAACAAGAAATATTCTTATACCAAACCAGCACATAGGTTCTTGGGAAGTAGGATTTATGGCTCAGTGGGTAACAAGAGAATATCTCGCAAGGAGAGGGCAGGCTTCGTTTAAAAAATTAAACCTTCGACCGGCAAGACATCCGCTGGCAGGTTATATCCCCGGACATATACATGTAGAGGGAAGTGCTATTTCTCAAAAATTTCTGGATGTAAGCAATCAGCCGCAGGTAGGAATAGAAGGATATGATGCAGGTGCAAAAATGCTTGAAGATTTCTTCAAAAAAGAGTTGCAGCTTTATTTGAAATCAGACTTGCATCCTCTGGGTAAAGCAATAATTCTATGCTGTATGGATAATGGAACGGTCAGTGATTATGAAAAGCTTATACCCGGAATTTATTAAATATGAAAATTAGCTTTTAGCCTTTAACAATTTTGTATTTTTCAGTATTTGTTCCACCGATGAAGCCTTATTCAGAGTGTAAAAATGTATTCCCGCTACATCATTCTCGATAAGTTCACGACACTGATTTATTGCAAATTCAATCCCACAGCTTTTGATGTAATTGTTATCATCCTTGTGATGTTCTATTTTGTTCATAAAATTTTGGGGTATTGTTACTTTGCATAATGAAGTCATTTTCGAGAGCTGGCTGTAACTTAGAACAGGAAGAATTCCCGGTATAATCGGAACATTTATGCCTGCTGCTGAGCACTGTTCAACGAAATTAAAATATTTATTATTATCAAAAAACAGCTGCGTGTAAATTACATCTGCTCCCTTATCCACCTTTAACTTTAAATATTCAATATCTTTTTCTAAACTTTCTGCTTCCATATGCCCTTCCGGGTAACCGGCCGCCGCAACAGAAAGTCTGCTTTCTCTTTTTATGAATTCTATCAAATCAGAGGCATGTAAAAAATCGTGGCAGCAAGAGCCATCTTGGGGTAAGTCTCCTCTAAGGGCGAGTATGTTTTTTACACCTGCGGCTTCCATAGCCCGCAAATAAGTTTTTATAACTTCGCGGCTTGTTGAAACACAAGTAAAATGAGGCATGGGGGTGATTTTTAATTCATTTTTTACTCGGCAGACTATTTCTTCGGATTTGCCGCGGGTGCTGCCTCCAGCCCCATATGTTACAGATACAAGAGCTGGATTGTACTGTTTTAGCTGCGTCAATTCACACATTAATTTTTCTTGTTTATGTCCGTCCGTATCGTCTTTGGGCGGAAAAACCTCATAAGATATTACTGCTCCATTTCGATTGTTATTGTTGTAGATGTCTTTTAGTCTCATATTTATTTTATCCGTTTATTGCAAAGTAAATTTCTTTTAGTCTTTTTTTGCTGACATGAGTGTATAACTGTGTAGTTGAAACATCGCTGTGCCCGAGAAGTTCCTGAACTACTCTCAAATCAGCGCCGTTTTCGAGCATATGAGTCGCAAAACTATGCCGCAATGTATGAGGTGATATGTGTTTTGCAAGATGTTCTCCCTGCTGTCTGATAAAAACATAAACATCCTGTCTGGTCATAGCGCAGCCGTTTTCTTTTATAAGCAGCTTCTTTTCATTGGACTTGCCTCGTTTTAAATATAGTTCACGGTGTTTTAAATAAATTTTTATTGCGTGTTTTGCCTTATCTCCGATTGGTATAATTCGCTCTTTTGAGCCTTTGCCAAAACATCTTAGATATTTCGCATTAAGGTCAATATCAGAAACTTTCAGATTAACAAGTTCTGATACTCTTAGCCCTGCGCCGTACAATAACTCCATTATTACTTTTTCAATATCATTAAGATGATTATGCAAAATGTCTTCTATTTCCGCAATAGAAATCACTTTAGGCAAACGCTTGCTGAGTTTTGGCTGTTCTATACTCAGGGTTGGATCCTGTGAAATTTTTTCATTTGCAAACAGCCATTTAAAAAAGCCCCGCAAAGATGCTATTTTCCTTGTGATTGATGACGGTGTGTATTTTTTATCATACAAATTTTTTATGTAGTAGTTAATATGATTACGTTTTACGCTATTTGGGGTATCAATCAGATAGCTTTGTAAAAAATCCGCAAAATAATAAAGGTCTCTTCTGTATGCCTCAATTGTGTTTAGAGACAATCCACGTTCCACCTCGAGTGATTCTAAATACTCTGCAATATTTTGTAAGAGCATAAATCTATTCTACATCTATTCCCCATTACTGGCAACGTACAATCATTATACCTACTGGCAAAAGCTTGCATCACCAATATCAGTACATTTTGAACTGTAGTACTCAGGCTCTGATTCTAACTTTCTAACTCTTGTATAATTAAGTGAATTATATCTGTATGGCGTAACACTCATATCCTGTCTGCGGCTATTATAATATTGAGCAGCAGTTGATGCTGCCGAGTTACGCATGTACCTGTTTCTCTCATATTCGACAGAACTATAGTTATATCGTCCTGTTTCATCAAACATTGATGATGCATATACAGTTTCACTTAGAAAAAAGCAACATAAAAATAATGACAAATATTTTTTCATATTCCTACCTCAAAAATATGATAACAGATTTAGATGTCTGCGTCATCAGGAGCATATAAAACTTCAGCCCAGTGATGCAATCTGTCTGTCAAATTTTTTACGGATTCTTTGCTCTTTCCCTCGTTCATTGCTTTGGATATTACCGCACGTTCGAGAAGTTCAGGAACATTCATTGCTAGATGCTGCCACCACATCGGATCCTTTTTGTCATCGTGTTTTGCTCGCTGCAATGTTTTATAATATTCTGCTTTATAATTCAATGGCAATCTTAGCTTCCAGTTTCTCGGATCATTTGTGCCCGAATAATTATATCTGTCGGGCAGACCAAAGAAATCCATAAAAGTCACCTGTATGTTTTTCCCGAATCTGAAAAGTTCCTGCCATTTTACAATAGTGCGTAAGTCTGTATTATGTGCCATTTTATTTATAAGAAAATCTCTGGAATCTTCCCATTTTATACCTTTTACTTCATCTGAATTTTCTGGCAAATCAGGATATAATGTTCCGATTAAGTATAACGGATCCATAACACTGTTTTTCTTTTCCTGGAAAAAATTATTTGTAAGAAGCTTTCCTGTGTGTTCATCATCATGACTTTGAATAAGAAAAGTATTGTCCGGAACAGATTTCGCTTCATCCTGTCCTTTGTAAGATTTAAGAGATGACATACCGGGAATTATTTCTCTTGTATCACCGTCAGGTCTTGTGTTATTGTTGCCGTAGCAAACCTCATTGAAAACATTTGTTGGAGCACCCAGATTTTCCCAGGCAAGGTCTGTGGGTTTTAACCCTTTTTCTTTTATAACCGGCAGAAGAATTTCATGGATTAATCGTTTATAGTTTCCATCAGGATCAATATTCGGCATGTTTTCAATATCCGCATTGATTTTACGCTGCATTTCTTTTTGATCCCAGCCCCAAAAGTCTTCAATTTTGTATGCATTCGGCTTGCCAAACATACTTACGTTTGCGCCATGGGCGATTGTGTGTACAATTCTATCTCCATCCTTGATTATTTCTACACGATTTTTATTATAGACCCATGGGTCGACAAGTCCGAGTACATGATCAATTCTTATACTCTGGTGGTTTTCCAGAAGTGCACGGAATTTGTCCTGAATTAATTTACCACCAATGCCTATGGTTCCGTCCGGATTAAACAATTTATCAGGAGCAACAAATGCGATATCCCAAAGCTGATTGTTTCCCCAGGATGAATAATGAATGGCTTCACCCTGTCCACCATACGGGCATCCTATTCTATAGTCATGGAGAAATGCTTCTTTGTTCGCCCAGATATCTCTTGCTGAAAAACCTATTATTGCATCTGACTTGTATTTCAACTTTTCAGGGCTTTTCGCAAATTCTTTTTCCTGTTTTTTTACAATAAACTGCTTGAATTTATAAAGATCAATGTCCTTTTGATATTTATCCGTAAGTTCTGCTTTACGTTGCAGAGCCTGTTTATGCAATGGACTATTTTCATCTTTAATATATGTTATTAAATTGTCATCAATGTCATTCCATTCATCAAAATGATCAGAACCATTGACTTCTGTCAGTACATCAAACAATGCATCTGTTTCTAGCCAGCTGTTCTCTTCTTTTTTGAATTTGGCAAAATCTATTAACAAATTTACGCTGTCATCATTGCCGGATTTAGCCTGCGACATCATATTGTCATAAGCAAGCTCAAAAAGATGGTCATATGCGTCAAAAGCAGCATTGAAAATTGTTTCTTTAGACTTATTTATATATTCTGAGTCAGTATATTCTTCTATATCACCGAGTTTTAAAATTTTTCCATACTCTGACGTCGTTAATTTCTCCATATCCGCGAAAAGATAGTTTCTTGAGTGTATAGATGAAATATATGGAGAAAAATCATCTCTTTGTATCAATCCGGGCGGTCCTAGCTGTATAGAATCAAAGCCGTGAAGTTTAAGCAGATTGTTTATTTCTTTTGCCTTTTTATTCATAGGCGAACCTATAAATAGATCCATATTTGATACAGGAAAAGATGAACCATGCATAATAAGAGCAAGATCTTTTATGCCGAGATATTTTTTACCCTCTTCTATATCATTATGGAAATCTTTTTCTTCTTCCGGTTTGGGTGCTCTTTTAAATGATGTTCGAGAATACGAACTAATTGCTGAAATTTT
Source organism: Candidatus Gastranaerophilales bacterium (assembly GCA_944323425.1). Lineage (GTDB taxonomy): Bacteria > Cyanobacteriota > Vampirovibrionia > Gastranaerophilales > Gastranaerophilaceae > CALUPY01. The sequence goes on from CALUSL010000001.1 coordinate 63,030, forward strand.
CATTCTTTTACGATCCCTCTAGGTCCACTGTAACGGGTAAAAAATAAATGTTGCAGAAAACAACTGTCACAATTTTAGTAAATAAATAAACCATTTGCAACTATTTTTATTATTCTTAATATTATGTAAGGCTGTGTTTATTTATCATTTTGTTGTAGCAGGTTTTAATTTATAAAAATTAAAACATTTAAGTTTGACTTTGCCGTCAGCAATAAATTTTATACCTGTTGATTTTTTATCAGGATATATTCTACTGCTCATAACAACTTCTCCGTCGTTGGCAAAAACTTCAATTGATGATTTATCTACGAAAACCCGAAGCTTAAGGATATTATTATTTAATTTAAGTTGTGCTTCGCGTTCGCCTGTAAGTGCCTTTCCTGATTTGTCTCTGTTAAATATCAGAAGAGAATTTTCTTTATTGTAAGAAAGTACTGTTTTTTGGGTGTCTGAAGACCTTAGTTCGAGTGTAAGACTTTTTGCTTCTGTCATATCTGCTTCTAAATCCAGTTCATATGAGTCTCCGTTAACTTGAAGAAAACTTTTTTCATTTTCTATAATTTTGTCTTTCAACAAAACAGACTGACCTCTAAGTTTCTTCATCTCTTCGACTGGCACGGTGTAGACTTTTTTGTTTACAATTTTTAGTTCTCTGGGAATGCTCATCATTCCAGCCCAACCCTCATTTTTTTCCGGATTTTCTGAATCGGACATTCCAAGCCAGCCTATCATAACTACTCTGCCGTCATCAGTTTTTAGAAACTGGGGGGTATAAAAATCAAACCCTTTATCAAAGAGACCAAATGCACCAATCTGTTTGAATTTGCCTGTGTTGTAATCCAACTTGCCGACAAACCATCCAGACTGATATTTATTCAAAAAGTTTTTTCCGTTTGGCTTTATTCCCTGAGGAGATATTGCAAGAACGTCTGTATCTCCTATTTGAACCAGCGCCGGTGATTCCCACATATAACCGATTTCGCTTTTGTTTCCAATTGCTGTTATGCCGTTAAATTTCCAATTTGTTAAATCCGAAGATTTATAAATCAAAACCATTCCGTCTTTTGTTGGAATATTTTGTGTTCCTATTAGAACATAGAAATTATTGTCATGTTTCCACACAAAAGGATCTCTAAAATGCTCATTTGAAACTTTCAAGCCTCTTATTGCCGGTGGTTTTAAAACAACAGGATTGTTTGCTGATTTAACAAAATTAATTCCATCTTTGCTCATAGCAAGATTTACCATCTGGGCTTTATGACCGTTTGTGTCATAATTTCCGGAGTATATCAGATATAAAAGTCCGTCCTTAACTATTGCTGTTCCAGATAAGACACCGTTTTTGTCGTAATTATCTGTAGGTGCAACAGCAACAGGCATATGTCTCCAGTGAATCAAGTCGCTGCTGACCAGATGCCCCCAGTGTATTTTTTCTAATTGAGGTGCAAATGGATTATGCTGGTAAAATAAGTGGTATTCTTTGTTAAAATAGGAAAATCCATTAGGGCTGCTCATCCAGTTTGCAGGAGGGGCTGCATGGTAAACCGGATACCATTGTTTCTCCGGCATGTTCTTTACTGCAGCTGCTAGTTTCTCATTTGCGTATTTTAGAGCATTTCTGTGTTGAAGGATGGACGTTTCCCGTTCGGGTGCAGGCACCGCAAATGAAATTTCTTTTATCTCTTGTTTTTGTTCCACCTTAGTATCAGTTTTAGTAGCGGATTTAGCCTCTTGTTTTTGTTCTGCCTTAGTATCTGCTTTTGTAGATTCTGGTTTTTGTGTTTGTTCTTGTTTTGCTTGTTTTTGTATATCGGATTTTACATCCAATTTTTCATCAGCCGCATTGACTGTTAGACACATTGCAGAAAATAAGATGGCGGCTGCAATTACCGAGGCATTTAATCGCTTCATTTGCAATCTCCTTTTGCTTATCTATTTTATAATACCATAAATGATAAAAATGAAATCGTTTATTGCATTTTTCAGTCGTTACTGTATAATGAATAGTTAATTAAGAATATTTGGAATAAAGAGATTTTAAATGTCATTTATAGAGAGAATTAGAGATATGCTGCGCAAAAAGCAGCCTGTTGTTGAACCACATACAAAAATTAAAGCAAAAATCACGAAAGAATTTTTAAGTCTTAATGACGAAGAGAGAAATGAATATTTGAATAGAGCATTTGATGTTGAGTATTGTAAGAAAGTAAGACTTTTTGACTTCAAAATTGAGCCTCCGCAGGATTATTTCAGACCAATAAATGAGTTGATTGCTTTTAATGATGATGAAGAATTTGAAAAGTTTTTAAATCTGATTTAAAAGTATTTACTTTTTTCGTTTGATTTATAACGGAAAACGTTTTGTTTTCTTTATTTTAGACTATGTGTAAACAAATATTACAATAGGGGTTGACAATATTTTTTATGATGTCATAATTAAATAGTAAGGTTAAGTGTAGTCGAAACACTAAATAACATTAATAACCCCGAACACATATAAACTCCTAAATAATAAACACAAAAGAGACCATTAGGATGCAGAAAACAAACCACTCAATCGAGTGGCTTTTTTTTATTTGTAATTTTAAGTGTTCTTTATACAATAAACCTGATAAAAACTTATTATTTTGTTACTAGCAAAAAGTATTGTGTTTGTGTTTTGATATTTCTATGCTGGTTAAGTTTGATATTATAAATAAACCTGCACTCCAAATTTCTGCATCACCTGGGAAGAAAGAGAGAAAAGAGGCGGGTTGGTTCGATTCTAAAAAACAAAGCAATAGCTTTGCTGTTTATGATGCTCAAAAAGCTCTCATAAATAAACTCAACATTTCATTTAAGGGCTATTTCGGAGATCCTCAGCCTTTGAAAAAACTTTTCTGGATTTCCAGCGGCAGAAATGAAGTATACGAGGACAATTGGACAAAAGAACATCTATATCAGGTTGGTACAAAAAAATGGGTTAATGCTCGTCCCTCTGAATTATTACGCAGAAGCTCTGAGCAGGTAATTCAATCATTATGTACTCTTATAAAACCGGATAATCAGTATCCTGGTATTCCTCCATATATTCCTTCTCCGAATTTTGGGGATAAGTGGGGAAGATATGCAAATTATATAGAAGTTAACCCTCGAATTCTCGCGACATATGACAATAACAGCAATAGACTGACAGGGGGGCTTCTCGGGACAATGAAAATTCTTCCGGCAATACCTACTTCTCCGAATTCTTTTGCGAACTGTATTGTTTTATCTCAGCTATATCCTGCATTTTACGGAGATGGCTATGATGATGCAGCTTCTTTGTATTGCGCGAATTTGCATACAGGAATTAGTGCAACCCTTAGTGATGATGGATTAAACAGAAGAATGGGACCTGATGAGCAGGTTAAAGCTTTCAATGATATGGCACATTTATTGGGCTTTAAAACCGGATTTAGGATGCCGCTTTCTGCAAATCAGCTCCGTGTTCAAGGTCGGGAATTTAACTGGTATGATCACGAAAAAGCTTTTATTGATGCTTGTATCTGGGGGATAGAGCTGGGATTCGATGCTATTTATTTTGACAGCGGAAAACATATTATTGATCCTAACGGTTATTGCGGATTGGGTAGCCTTCCGAACAAAATGCAAATGGGTTATATACTTTACAAAATACGTGAGCAAACCGGCAGGCATGATCTTTCTTTTATTGGAGAAAAATGCAATGACTATTATGGATACAAAGAAATGGGGCTGACTGCCGGAACGGACTGGGGAAAAGCTGATGACTATTTTAGTGTAAGATGGGAAGCAGAAAAACAAAAATATTCGAGAGATTATGCAGCCGGTCCTGAGGTTTCGAATGATAACGATGAAGGAAGCGCAAAACATGAGTCCTGGAAAAGGCTGAACAGAATAAATTCCTGCCTTTTTGGATATGACTATAAAGAAGATAAATTGCCGTCATATATGCAATTAACGGATATTTTTCCTTTGTCCCCGTACACAAATACTCATGAACAAATGCTTAGAGCTAAAAAGATGGAAGCATTTGATGCGTGGACAAAATGTGAGCGTCACTGGGATGGCGTTTTTGATACGGATCCTGCTGCATCTCAATATACGAATAACGTTTATCATATTTTTGAAAATGCAATACGCTCAATCGGATAAGATTAATTTAGAAATGACAGATAAAAGATATTGTAGTAAAATAACAATACCAAGGAGAGGTGTCCGAGTGGTTTAAGGTGCGGACCTCGAAAGTCTGTGTGGGCGCGAGTTCACCGTGGGTTCGAATCCCACCCTCTCCGAATTTTAAGACCCGCAAGGGTCTTTTTTAATGCAGAGGGATGAGAACCCGAGAAGAGGGTGAGAATGCTACGACAAACAAGGCGCAGGTAATGCCGAGCCGTAGTTTGACGGATGCAGAGTGCCGATTTTTTAAGTAGTAGCCGAGTAGGTCAGGCATTGCCTGACAAAATATTATGACCCGAACTTACCTATTGAAATTGAGATTAGGAAAAACATTATCAAAAAAACGGCAAAAATCTTAGAAGACAAGTGTTTTAAACGGGTTGTTGTACGGTATTTGTAAATTTTTTTTTCATTTCTTCACAATATGAGCAAAAAGGAAATTTTTTGAGCCTTATAGCAAACACAATATTACAAAGAAAGGTTCTTATTTATGAAAGTAATTTCAACACAAATGATGAATACAGTGCAAAAGTACTCTAAAAAATTGATTTTTCCGGCTGCTCTTGCTGCAGGGCTAACTTCTTGTTCTATGCAGAAATCTCCCGAACAAGATATATTTGAAAAAACACGGGAGATTGTTGAGTCTTTACAAGAGAACATGTTAAAATTAAATCCCGGAGTATATATGTCCTCCCCTGACTCCGTGTTGGCTAACGTTGAAAAATCTTTAGCGCAGCTTGATTCTTTGCAAAGGACTATGTTACAGGCTGTCCCCATGACCGATATTTCTGTCCCTGACACTGCGTCTGCCGGTAAAGATGTTAAGCTCCAAATCAATTCTGAAAACGGTGTTACATCAATTAATTCCTCTAATTTAGATATGCTGAATGATAATGGAATATTTCCTGTAGATATTTCTCAAATTTTTCCGTTTAGCAATAACCGTACCTATCAGGTAGCAATTTTTCAAGCTCTGCCGTATATCAATGACGGAAAGTTTAAACAGGTAGAAGCTATGTCTAACGGCTTTGTTATTGATGGCAAATATAAGATGAAGGCTGATAAAAATGGCGGTTATCGTGGAAAGTATGACCTGTTTGACAGTCATAGTTTCAAAATTGACAGATTAAGAAATGGTAATTTCAACCTTATTTATAAAAATGATGATAATGTAGAAGCCCTCGCTTTTTCAAAGGATGGCAAATTATTAAGTAAATTTGAAGCTTTCAAACAAAACTCACCGGTATCACCCTATAAACAACCTTTTGGTTCAACAGGTGTGTCTGATGCGTTTAAATCATTACCGGAAAATACAGATGATAAAATTGTAAAGTTTAACAATCCTCTATCAGATAAAGAGCTTAATATGGTTAAAAACGTAATTGCATCTACAACGCCAGGCATAGAAATAGTTGATGCTAAGCAAGACGGCAATGGTCTGATTTTTAAATATAATACCGGCGATCGTTTTCCTGAAGGGAAATATACTATAAAACTTACAAACACAATCGGGCTGGATTATAAGAGAAAATTAGATTCAAACTCTTCTTTTGAAGAGCTGAAAATTCGTGCTTTAGAGAATGGCGGATATGCCTGCTGTACATCAAACATGGCTTTCTTTGGGTCTGATTACGATGTAAAATATTTTGATAAAGATTTGAATATGAAAGATGAAAATTGGTACAGACAAGACAAAGCCATAAGGGACAAAATTAAAAAGGAATTATCGGCCGCTATGATGGAAAAGGCGCTTGAAAATATCAAAAACGGCAAGCCTGCGCATTTTAAACTCGGTGATAACAGTGTAATATTACTTCCAAAACCTGGAGAAATGGTGATTGGAGATACGTCTCTGGGCGTAAGGGCGGAAACTTCTTTTAATGAAATAAGAGAAGCCATTGAAGATTTACCGCCAGCAGTAAAAGCCGGTATAGTGGTTGTAACAGTTGCAGCAGGTGCTTATGCTCTTGATGCAATAGTGTTCCCGTCTTTTTTGGACGGAGCGGCAGCCATGGGGGTAATCCCTGCGAGTGTCGGGGCAGCTTTGTAATACAAAAAACAAAAGTTGTAGGTTGGGGTTTCTACCCCAACACAAAGTGTCCAAAAATAATCAAACCATCTGTAACAAAAAATCAAACCATGTGTTCTTTTACATTTAACTTCGTTTTTACCAGAAACTTTATTTTATCAAACCATGTTGGAGCTTTGTCATTCACAGAATTTGGGTGCAAATATTTTTCATCCTGACCGAATAAATCATAGTCTGCAGCTTTCTTTCTCAATTCATCAAATGAATACGGTTTATTTTTTATACAAGCATCATTAATCAAAAACAAATCTTGAAAATTGGCAGAAATAAATGAATTATTATCAGGTGCCATATATGGAAATGAAACATTCAATGCCTGTTCTTTAAAACCCTTATCATTGATTTTCGAATAGAATATACAATTTTTAAAATTCATATACCAATTTTTAAATATTTTATTATCGTCAATTTTTTCTAAAACATTTTCATCAAGACAAATAACAGTATCATTTTTTGTTCTTGAATGTTTTTCTATATATTTATTAATAGCTTCCAAACCGGCTTTGGTTGCGGTTATTGGTGCAAAAATTATAAATTTATCATTGTTGAGCTTTTTTGCACTTGTACAATAATCGGCAGTACCTATCATTGAATCACCGCTTCCTACAATATCATCAATTATTACAAAGGCACTGTTTTTAGGATATTTATTTAAATCCTGAACATCACTAACATGAACTATTCTGCTTTCAGGGAAATTAAACATATCCTTATACATTTTCACCAATATATCAAAGCTTTTCACATTTCTCATCCTATGCTGGAGGAGATACAAATGTTCTTTTGGAATATTGTGACTCTGCAAATAATCATCAATCTTATTATTCAATTTTTCCAAAGTCTTTATCATAGACTGTTTTGAATACACATGAATATTTGAATCAAAATACTCTGCGATAGAATTACTCAGTTGTTTGTAAGACTTATTAGTAATTGAAGAGTCATCTGCAATAGCTTCAATGGTTGTTTTGATTCTTTCTTTTGACGGAAGAATCGGCTGGAGTTGTTTTAATACACCTGTTTCGGTTGCAGGGTTTTCAATACTGACACGAATAGCACTCAGTCCCAGCTCTTTCAATCTTGATTCAACGGGGTTATTCAAAACAAAAGAAACACATTCTGCAAAATCCGCATCAGGATATCTCGACTGAACTTTTTTAGCTTTTTTCAAAACATTCACAGCTCTCGACGGCAAAATTCTATCATCCTCAAACAAATTTACACCATCGCTGAATCCTTCTAAATTTATTAATGTCAAATCATTAGCCGCAACTCGTTCCTTAATTTTCTGAAGAGTATTTTCATTTTTTAAATCATTCAAAGTTACAATACAGCCGAGTCTTTCTTCTGATTTACTCAGATTAAAAAGGCCCTTACTTTCGTGAAAATATTCAAAATACTTATACAATTCTCCGACAGAATCAAATGCCGTAATTTCGTAACGTGTTAACTGTTGAGCCATATCTGATAGGGATTGATAATTTGCAAACTGGGTAATTTTTTGAATTACAGTTAAAATCTCAGCCGGTGTAGCATCCGGAACAGCTTTCGATATTTTTGCAATATCAGATTCAAGATTCTGTTTTGAATAGATATTCATTTGCTTAGTTATTTTTGAATACAATTTATCAACAATCGACCCTATTGTTGTCTGCTTTTTTAGTCCTGCAAACGCACTCACATCATCATCAAGTTTTACTGTAATACGCTTGTAATTAAGCCATGTCGGCTTTTTGTTATCATGAAGTTGCACATCTGCAAGGAAGAAATTTTCTCCCTTTGAATTGCTGTAAAACTCAATTTCACGCAAATTATCTCCATAATATTTTTTTAATGCTTTTGCCTTTTCAACAACTTTATCCCAATTTAAATCAGGATATTCAATAATACCTTTTGCACTAAACGGTGTCACCTTGCACTGAACCAAATTCAATAATGTTGATTGCTGTTTTTTATTCAGACGGCTGACATTTAGCACGTAATCCGCAGAATAATTCCATAAACCAAGATCATTTTTGGACAGCAATAAAGGTTCAATCTCTTTCAATTTAAGCATTTCCATATGCGAAAACTGCGGGAGTTTATCCATCTCTATCCTGCGATAACCGCTCAAATCGACTTTTGAAGCCAGTGAATAAAGATATTTAAGATTTTCAGTTTTTAAATGCTGAACAAATTCAGCAGCTATAGGCTCCCCGTACAATTCAAAAAACTTCTGTAACAAGACGTTTTTGGACATGACAGGAACATTTTGCAAATATTCATTATTTTGTATAGCCTTTGAGATTTTATTTATATTCGCCGTAAACGATGGCGAATAGATATTATTAGTTGACCTTATATTCATTATATTTTTGTAAAACTGCTAAATAATAAAATTTGTCACATGAAATGCATTCTTTTAACATAGGCTTTGCAGAATCTGTATCCGGTAATCCCTCTAGAATTACTGGATTTGAATAGCTAATTTCCCCCTCGGGTTTATAAATTTTTTCATAAAAAAACTTGGATTAATCAGTCTGTAGGCTGTGCATACTTGCCCAACGACATAACCTGTTTATATTAAGCTAATTGGTTAATACTTTGTTTATTTAATAGTTTATTGCTGTTTTTATAAAAGATTCTGCTGATTAATTTATTAGCGTCATTTCCAAAATTATTTTTAATGGCATTTTTAATATTTTTTATATTAGCATCATAGGCACCTTGTTGTTTTAGAGCTTTTTCTCCAAAGATACCCAGAGGTGCATCAGTTCCAAACAAAAGACGGCTTGTCATATCACCTTTTGATGTGTGTTGAAGTTTATCAATTACGTCAATAATATTTGGTTTCATTGGATTATCCCAGTCTACCCAGGCTAAATCTGCATATAATTTAGCATCATCGTTTTCAATAGACTTAAGAAGTGTATTTATTCCGACTTTGTGTGCTTTATCTCCGCCTAATCCCATATGCCCAAGGATAACCGGAATATTTGGAAATTGTTTTGCAATTTCATAGATAAAGTCAGGATCTGAAACCCCGCTTCGAATGATATTGCCTGCTTCGTCGGATAAAACTTCACTGTGAAAAAGACAAGGTTTGTTATATTTTTCAGCAAGTTTCATATATGGTATATATCGTACATCATTTGCAGCTAAATTCAGACAAGCAGGGTGAAATTTTAACCCTTTAATAATATCAGGATATTTATTTAGCAAAATTTCAATATTTTCTGCAGAACCCTGTCCCGGCTGACATACAACAAATGGAATAAATTTTTTATTTTTTATTGCAGCTTTTAATAATAGTAAATTGCCGTTAATTTCATCTTTTAGCGGTTTATTGTTTTTACCGTTTTTAATACAATCAAGATTTGAAATTATAACTCTATCAACATAATCTTTTCCGTTATTAAATTTTTTGCTGAAAAAATCTATAACATCTTTGCAAAGAAATTTGTCATAATTCCATTGTCCGCAGTGGACATGTGCATCGATTATTTTACCTTTAAAATTCAAATTAAAATTATTTTCAATTGTTGATATAGAATTTAACATTTTATATCTCTTTCTATAATGTTGTATTAAACCTGTAAATAAAAATTTTTGCTATTTAATATAATGTATTTTTTATAAAAATTGCCCGAAAAATCCCAAAAAATAGTGAAATAATTCAAGAGACTTTAGCTGTCTGACCTTCGGTATCCGGTTTATTATTAAAGTATTCATTACATAGATTACTGTGTATTTTAATCGCCATTTCTTTGTCCTTATTATAAAAATTTGTTGTTCAAACGAAACTAACCTATTAAATCTTGTTGCGCAGTAAGCCCAAACGACAAACTAAATTTCATTTGCATCTGTTTAGTAAATTCTACCTACAAAACTAGCAAAAAATCATATTTACGTGTTTTAGACAAACCAGTAAAGGAGAAAGAAATGCAGATACGTAATAGCTCGTTTGAAAACAAGCCGGTTTTTGGAGCAAAATTGAAATTTACTTCCCCGGAACTTAGAAATCTATTTGCAGGTGAATTGTCACGTAGTTTTGATAGCAAATTGTCTTCCCAAAACAAATCAGATTTGAGAGAAAATATACAAAAATTTAAAGATCTATATAAGAATGATGTATTAGAAGTTACTTTAAGAGATGTTAATTATTCTGATAAAGAAATGGAAGTATTTAATCCCAACACTATGCATCTTAAGTTATTCCCGGCTATAGATAGGAATGGTATTGTTCCAAATGCTTTTGGAAAAATGTTTGAATTTTTAGTGGGAAATGAGTCTAAAGCCTTTTGGACTGATAAAACCGCAAAGGATTTATTTGTAAAATAATATTTAGTTAGGGATTATTTAATTCTATTAAACGAGATTTTCCTTAAGTAAAATTAAGTAACAATTCATCTATATTTGAATTAAACTTGTTTTTTGCTGCTGCAAACATAGCAAAAAAATTTTTTAGGTATTTTATATGAATAAAGAATAAAGGAAAGGAGACTTTGCATGTTGAGAATAGCCCCCAAGTCTACAACAAAATCAATCCGTACAATAGAACAGGAAATGATTGAGACCAGAGCCAGATACGCAAAGTATCTTAAAGAAAGAACTGACAACTTTGTTGCAAAACGCAGTAATGTGGAGATACGTGATCCGCATACAATGGCCGGTGATTCATACTGGCAGTTAAGAGATGAAATTAATACTATAAATAACGTTGCTAAACAAGCAAATAAAGAGGTAAGAATTGAAGACGCACGTTCTCTTATTAGAGATGATGAGTTTGCTTCTCCAGCAACTGAACACATTCTTTCTTCTAAAATTTTGATAAGAACCAGAGATAAAAGTAATGGGCTTGTGAACAGAGAACTGATTGATAGATTTGAGTCAACTGCTACAGATTTTCTGAAAAAGATTATAGATGTTATTAATGCACCAATAAAACCATAGTCTATTGTATTTTTTTGTTGTTGAATTTTAAAAAATTGTTATTTTTTGCTAATTTTGCTGCACTTTTTACCTGTTATTCTGGCTGCAAAGTGTTATTTATATAGATAAAACCAATTATACTTAAAAGGTATTGATTGTGATACATTATAAGTATTTGCTATTTTTAATAAATCTAGTAATAATGTAATATCTAATTCTATAATTCTGAACGGGCAATAAACAGAAAATAAGGAATATTATGGAAAATACTCAAATTAATATGAATGAATTTTACGCGCAAATGGAAAACGGAAATATAGTCGAACCGGGCTCAGAAACGGCATTTGCTTTTCATAAACTCAGTCAGGATGCATTAAAAATAACAATGAGGTTGAATAATAAATATCATACCCCTGAAGAAATTGTCGAAATTTTTTCAGAGCTGACTGGTAAAGATATAGACAAATCCTTCAGACTGTTTCCTCCGTTTTATACTGATTGCGGAAAAAATATTACTATAGGAAAAAATGTTTTTATTAATTCCTGCTGCAAATTTCAGGATCAAGGAGGAATAACTATAGGAGATGGTTGTCTTATTGGTCATAATGTTATAATTACAACCCTAAATCACGTTGAAGAACCTTCTCAAAGACAGTCAATACTTCCAAAATCCGTATGTATAGGGAAAAATGTATGGATTGGGGCGAATGTTACTATAGTCCCCGGGGTCACAATCGGAGATAATGCAATAATAGGGGCAGGAAGCACTGTTGTTAAAAACATTCCTCCCAATACGATTGCCGTTGGAAACCCTTGCAGAGTAAAAAAGCATATTTATTAAAAGCTTTTTCCTAATTCATACGCCTGTTTCGGATATTCTGTATTATTCACGTCACCTTCTGTCCAAACACCTGATGCTATAATTTTCCCCGAATCGGACCAGCCAAGATAATTTAATAATGTTTCATAATGGCTGATTATCGGCTGAGCTTCTTTTGATGATGTGTCTGCATATGTCATAATTAAAGCGGATTTCTTCGGGGTGTGGATTTGACCGTTAATAGCATAGAATCTATCGATTACCGCTTTAATTTGTGCAGAAATTCCGAAGTAATACATGGGGGTTGCAAAAATAACGGCATCTGCATCGATTATATTGTCGCGTATGAACTCAAAATCATCTTTGAATACACATTGACCATTCATTCCGCATTTGTTGCACGCAATACAGGGGTGAACGTTTTTAAAAGCAGAGTCAAATCTTACTACATTATGTCCTGCTTCCTGAGCTCCTTTTATAAAATTATCAGTCAGAGTATTTGAGTTGCCGTTTTTGTCATACGCAAGGATACCATCATTTCCGCCAACCCAGGCTGATAACTCAGCGAATCCGTCGCCTTCATGATCCATCATATATCCGTCATAGATAGAAGTAGTCTGAATGCCGTTTCCGTCAAGATCAACAAGTAATGGGTCAGTTCCTGAAGGAGTTGTAGCTTTACCTGCATTATACTGGTCATTCCAACCGCCGGGTCTTCCTGAACTGTTTCCATCCGGGGTATTTTTATCATTTTGAATATTTCCGCCGGTTAAATCTCCTATATTCTTATTCCGTTTGCAATTTCAATTACATCGTCTTCCAGTTTGTTAAAGGAATTTCTCAGTGTATGAAAAATTTGAACAAGCCCGATAATCATAAGTATCACACATAGACTGAAAAATATCACAATACTTTTTTGCGCTGCTACAATTGATTTTATAACATCTTCTTCTGAAATGGTTAATTCAAGATAGTATTTTGCTTCATTTGTTTTGATTTCATGCACAACGCCTATCTTTTTGTCTTTTAATGAATGTCTGTATATTTTCCATTTGCCATTTCTCTTTTTCAAGATATTGCTGTCATTATCAATGATTGAATCGTTCTTTTCTTCTCTCGATGCAGCGATGAGATTTTTATTTTCATCAAATATTCTAAATACTCATCTTCATTTTTGAAATGTATCATAAATTTTTCTGATTCCACATTTCTGTTTTTTATGATATTCTCCATGAAAACATCAGGGAGAAAAAATGAAAAAAATATTATGTTTTGGTGACAGCAACACATATGGTTTTATTCCCGAAAATGGTCGGCGTTATGACGAAAATACACGCTGGACCGGCATGCTGCAAAATTTATCCAAAGATAAATACGAAATAATAGAAGCCGGGTGTAATAACCGAACAGGCTTTTCTGACAATCCGGCAGGCATTAAAGAAACCGGCTATAAAATACTCCCTTTGTATTTGACAAAGAAACCGGATATTGTCATAGTTGCAATTGGTATTAATGATTTGCAACCGGCGTATAATATTTCATTTTTTGAAATAAAAACCGGGCTTGAAAATATGATTGATATGATTAGACAGAATTCTCCTGATGTAGAAATAATTATAGTTTGTCCGTCAAAAATTACGGATAATCTTTTTCACAGCTATTTTGCGACGTTATTTGATAAAACGTCAGTTGAAAAATCAAAACATCTTTCAGCAATTTATAAAAATGTAGCGCAGGAAAAAAACTGTATTTTTATTGACCTTAACCAAATAGCCAATGTATCGGACAAAGATGGGCTGCACTATGAAGCAGGTGAACATAAAAAAATAGCAGAAACAATATTTAAAACATTAGAAAACTTAACAATTTACTAAACAAAAGATACAATGATATAATATATAAAAATTAAATCAGAGGAACAATTATATGGAAAACAATTTAGATAATGATAATAACAATAATAATATAGAAACAGAAGTTGAAGAAAGAAAAATAGATTCAATCAGAAAGACATTATTTGTTTCTGCGATAGCCGGCATTATTGTGATTTCTTCAGTATATCTGGTATATAGTTTCTGGGAAAACAAACATGCCCCTGTTGTTGCTAAGGCAGATATAACTAAAGATAGGGAAAAATGCAGATATGTAGGTAAAAGTATACTCTCATTGACTCAAAAAAAAGGTGCAGAAATATACGCAACAGAAAGTCCTGAAATCGCTAAATCAATAGCTGAGGCATTTAAAAATGCAGAAACAACAAGCAATATGATTAGAGAAAAAGGTAAATTTACTGCATTTGTAACAAAGAATGGCGAATGTTCAATAGATGAGAAGAACTGCTCTATTAATGTAGGCATGTCATCGACTGATAGCGAATGTGTTTTTTATCTTGATGAAGAATCAGGCATACAGCCGTCTATGAACACAGCAGAGTTCATAAAAGAAGAAACTACTCAGGAATAGAGAGCGGTTATTCTTTTATTTTTGCTTTATTTAGCAGCTCAACCCACTGCTGATGTTCTTGTTTTGAAATTACACCCTTTTTGAAATAATGCAGGTGATACAGACCTTTGTCAGTTTGGATTACCCTCGCTATTTCTGATTCTTTTCCTTTATCAAAAACCCAGTCATAAACAATGTCTGTTGTTTTATTGCTAATTACGCTTTTTTGAAACATCTTCTGGGTGTTAATTGCCATTTTTTCAATCGCATCAAGCTGAATCAAAATATGTTCTTCCGGTGTTTTTTTATAAAATTCTTTTTCAAAAAATTGAACAGTAACAAGCTGTGTCCAGTTATAATTTTGAACATCCTCTCCCTTTAGTCCATATTCAACTATCCAATTTTTATCGTTTCCTGCGCTGTATGCAAGCTCCCATTTCGTTTTATCCAAATTCATCTCCACTGAATTTGTTATGATGCCGAGGTTTGCTGCTTTTTGATTCCAGCTGTTGAGTTCTTTCTTTGTCTTTTCTATTTCTTTTAGATAATGAACTTTTCCTTCATCCGGAATTTTTGGTGTGGCAATCGCTTTTTTGTAATATTCAATTGCCAGCATATAATTGTGTTCTGATCTTTTTATATCCGCAAGTATAGTATATGCATTCCATTCATCAGGAAATAGTTCGATTGCTCTTGTTAAAACCATTTCTGCACTATTGTTTTCACCCTTTTTTGCATAACTCATAGCAAGCATGCAATGTGCTTTGTAATTTTTGGGGTTATCTTTTAATACGCTGTTAAATCCAAGAATTGCGTCTGTATAATTCTTTGAATTATAGGAATTTGTTGCTGCCTGAAAATCATCTTTATAACTTATGGTGTTAAAAGATTCTTTTTCTTTTTTTACGGAAAGCTTATCGAGTTTTTTCTGGCTGATATCAGCTTTTTTCTGCGCTATTTCGTCCTTCAGCTCAGCAGTCTGTTCTGTTTCCTGCTGTGTTTTTACTGGTATGAATGTCTTTATGTTTTCCTGTATATCCTCTTTTTTCCAGCAGCCGCTTGTTAACGTTGCGGATAAAACGGCTATGAGCAACAAATTACAAAATCTTTTCATATAACCTCCGATAATAAGATTATACCCCCTAAGTTCTTTTTCCGGCAATATAAAACAAAACAGAAGCTGCAATGCTTAAGTTAAGAGATTCTACTTTGTTTGATATTTCTATTGTAGTTTTTATATCAGAAATATTAATGGCTTTTTGAGTTAAACCATCAGCTTCAGAGCCAAGCATCAGGACAAATGGCTTTGAAAAATCGAGCTTATCAGGCGAAACGACATCGGGGTGATTGACTACAGTTGCAATATAAGTCATTCTATCGGTCATTTCTTTCAGTTCTTCTATTGATTCAATATTTAGAATAGGAATTTTAAACAGATTGCCGGCTGCAGAACGTACTACTTTGGGGTTGTACATATCTATACAATCTCCGCATAGAATCAGTTCTTCAATTCCGAATGCAGCAGCTGAACGAATTATCGTACCCAGGTTGCCTGCATCTTTTATGTTTTCTAATAGTGCGATTTTTGATAAGTTTTTATCAAATGTGTATTTTTTTTGTACCCCTATAGCAACTGCCTCTGCAGGACTATCTGTAGTTGATAATTTTTTTAGTACGGCATCATTAACAGTCTTTATTTTTTCTTTGCAAAAATCGTATTTTGTTTTTAGTTCTTCTTTTGTATATACGACAAGCATTTCTACGTTTGCATGAAATGCTTCTTCTATAGGCTTATACCCTTCAAGCAAAAATAAACCGCTCTGGTTTCTGTATTTTTTTTGATGCAGTTTTGCACTTTCTATTATCTGCCGGTTAGTAGTGCTTGTAATATCCGTCATACTTGCTCCTGCCAGTTTTTTAACCATATTTTTTCTATATCTGACAAAAGCTCATAATCTATCAGATTTTCTTGAAATTTTACTTTCGAAAAAGATTTAAATTTGTGTTTACCGTTTATTTCATCAACATAAACCGTATTTTCAAGCCTTACGCCGCCAAAGCCTGTTTTATATAAACCGGGTTCAATTGTTACAACCATATTTTTTCTCAGTATATTTCGACCTGCCGGACCGCTGGAGAGAACAGGAGGGTGTTCATGTACATTAATACCGACCCCGTGTCCGAGTCCGTGGTTGAAATTGAATTCTTCCATCAAACCTGACTCCTGGGCTATTTCCCGTGCAAGCGAGTCCAGTTCCTGTCCGTTCGTGTTTTCTTTGAGTTCATAGTTGTATACATTTAAAAACATTTTTAATACAGTTGTATAAACTTTTTTCTGCAAACTGTCAGGTTCTCCCCGTAAAAATGTTCTTGTAATGTCTGTTGAATATCCGCCCTCAAAATGTCCGCCACAATCAAGCAGCACAAAATCACCATCTTTTACCATAATATTTTTTGAGGGGTGTGAATAATGAATAACCGAGGAATTTGCGCCTGCTGCCAGGATTGTTTTGAAGCTAAGTTGTTTTGCTCCCTGTTTTAAATATTCCTTATAGACTTCTGAAGAAAGTTCATATTCGCTTACAGGCGTTTTTGAACGAACAATTTCTCCGATTTTTTCAACGACTCTGTCCGTTCTGTTAAAGCAAGACTGCATATGCTGTATTTCAGCATGCGTTTTTATTGATTTCATTATTGCTATAAAATCAAAATCTGCCTCTTTTGCTCTGTTTTCTATTAGAGAGAAATCTGCTTTTGATATATTTTCCGGGTTATACAGAATATTACTTCTTGTTTTTATAAACTCTTTAAAATCATTAATGGGCAATACAGAAAAATGTTCTCCTATTTTTTCTGTTTTTTCGTTTGTAAATATATATGCATGTCCCTGCGCAAATACAGCTTTTGCTTTAAAAACAGAGGAATATGGCGTTTTGTACTGTCTAAGATTTGTAATATACGCTATGTTCTCAAGATTTGTTTCCAGGTAGCACGAAGTTTCTTTTATGTGATTAAAAAAGATTTTCAGCTTTTTATCTGCAGAAATACCGGTAATTTGTTCATCTACTTTTGTACAAATCTCATCACTTCCGGATGTTTTGAAGTCAGCAAACATTTCAACAGGGTCTTTGTCCAGATTAAATATTTTACAGCCCTTGGCTTCTAATTTTGTTTTTAAAAGATTATAAAAACCCAGAGAAATTTTTGAAGAAACTATTCCGACCGTAGTGCCGTCTTTTATTCTTTCCATCAACAAGTCAGAAACACGCTCTCCCAGTTGTACTTTGACTACTGTAGTCGTCTCAGGATTAACTTCTTTTTCAGCCTGTTCATGATATCTGCCATCTGCAAACTGCCACAAATTATCCATCGACAAGAGCGCATCTCCTGTTGAACCGGTAAAGCCGGTAACAAAATATCTGGATGAATTTGTCAATTCATTGTATTCAACAAGAAATTCATCTGTTGTGTTTATCCATAAGTAGTCAATGTTTCTGCTTTTTAAAAAGTCTCTGAGTTTCTGTATAATCATTAGTCTTTTTTATCTGTTAACTGAATTAAATGCCATCCGAATTGAGTTTTTATGGGGGCAGATATCTCTCCTACATTCATAGAAAAAGCTGCATCTTCAAATTCTTTGACCATCATGCCTTTTCCAAAATAGCCGAGATCTCCGCCTTCTTGACCTGACGGGCAAAGTGATACTTCCTTTGCTGCTTCGGCAAAAGATTTTCCCTGCTCAATTTCTTGTTTTAATTTTTTTGCTTCTTCTTCTGTTTCAACAAGAAGATGACTTGCTCTTACTGTAGTCATAATAATCTCCATTCATTTTTACCAAAAAGCATTATAACATATTATAAAACTTCTTCATACAATTCCTGAGCCATCTGAACCGGAATATTTCCTTCCGGGATTTTGAGAACTCTTACTAAAATATCTTTTTTTACGTGCTCAATTTTTATAATGTCTCCAACCTTTAACTGTTTTGATGGTTTTGCCGGTACATCATTCACAAGCACCCGCCCCTGGTCAGAAACTTCATTCGCGACAGTTCTTCTTTTAATTAATCTTGAAACCTTCAAAAATTTGTCCAATCGCATATATTCTTCTTTCTTTCATTAATATAATTTACAAAATATAAAAGTAGTAACAATTTTATTTTTTTAGTGCTTTAATTTAAACATAGAAACTAGAGAATGTCATGACCAAATTGAAAGTGTTAGGGAATTACCCACCGATTCATGCGTACCATCAACCTCAAGCGCAAAGAACATTCGGCGAAAACAAAGAAAACAAAATATTTAACCACAAAAACAAAGTCAGAGCCGCTACGCTGGCAGGAAGTATAGCAGCAAGCGGGGTATATCTGTTTTCTTTTGCCAAATATAAAAACCCTAAAAATTTTAAATTCGCACAACTGTTCAAACAGAATTTTAAAAATCCTTTGAAGGTTATGGGGCTTGCTACGTCAACGACACTGGGAGGTTTGTTAGGTGGTGTTTTTTCTGACCACAAATCCAAACGAAAAGCAAAGGTGAAAGAAGCGATACATCAGTTTATTGGTAACATTTTAGTTCCTATATCCATAGTTGGAACTGCTGTCGGTGCTATTGAAAAGAAACAGTATCCAAGAGCCAAAGAAATCCTTCTGAGTGGTATTGCTTCAATTGTGGGTGTTGTAACAGGAGTGGTCAGCGGAAATTATATAGCCGGAAAAATAAATGAAAAAATATTTAAAGAAAATGACAAACGTCATCTCGGTCCGAAAGATTTTGGTATACATATTGATGACATAATGACACTTGTTGCTCTTACCGCAAACGGTGATAAGATACAGTCCTTTATCGGTAAAGCCTTACCTGCAATATTTTTATTATGCGGTTATGAAGCAGGCACCAGCAGGCTTCATGATAATCCGAATGAAAAACATTAATGTGTTTCAATTTATTTCAGAATAATATATAATTTTATAAAACATACTGATTCGGGGGATTTTATGAAACATATAAAATATCTTTTAGTTCTTTTTTTAATGTGTATTTCTCTTTCAGCAAATGCCAAAACTTTGAATTTTGCGCTTGTTTCAGATGTTCACTATGAAATTAATTCTGGAACAAAACTGACTACATCTCAGAAAGCACTAGAGGGATTTGTTGCAAGAATAAACGAAGGTGATTATGATTTTGTTGTGTTCCTTGGGGATAATATTGACAGGTCCAGAAAGGAGGTTCTTGAAAGTTTTTTGAATACAGTCAAGAACTTAAAAGTTCCTTACTACATTGTTCTAGGGGATACAGATGCGCACAAAATTTCTGGACTAACAAAACAAGAATTTATGGAAATTGTTAAGAAGAAAAATTCAAACCAAACATCAATAAGCCCTTCATATACATTTTCTCCTGCATCTGGAATAGAATGTATAGTTCTTGATGGCACATCTTCTTTTATGCCGTCGAATCATGGTATATTTACGGACAAAACGCTTGAATGGTACGATAAAACGCTTAAGAAAAATAAAGACAAACCCGTTTTTGTGTTCCAGCATGTCCCATATGAAGAGCCGTATGAAGATGAAAGCCACAATATACTGGATAAATATCAATATAAATATATACTGGATAAACATGACAATATATTCTTAATTGCCTCCGGGCATTATCATAAGGGTGCATTTATGACTGACAAAAAAGGTATAAATCATATTAGTGCCCCTGCTTTAAGTGTGTCTCCATTCCAATTTCTTGATGTAAAAATAAAGTACACAAAATATCCATTCGCAAAACCTAAAAATCTCAATATTGATGGACAAATCAGAGAGGCTCTCTAATTTACTTTTTATGAATCCATTGAAAGTGGTTGACGTGGGTTTTGTATATCCGCAAAATATTTTTATATAGACTAAGAAGAAACCCGCGAAATGTTACTTTCGCGGGTTTCTCTTTTGGTTGTTTGTATTGGATTTATTATATCTTCCAGTTGAGTCCGAATTGGAAACCGATACCTGTTCTTCCTACGTTTCTGATTGTAATTTGCAGGTAAGAAGTCAATCTATCCTTGAAGGTTTTTGTAGCACCGATACCATATTCAAGATATCCGTGTCTCATTCTTACACCATCAAGTGTAACGTTTCCAGCTCTTCCATCAACACCGCCCATTATATTATACATATATTGAACAGTTGCATAGAGACTCCAGGTTTTCTTTTGCCAAATTAAGTTCATACCAGGAGCGATGTTTATACCGTTCATAAATCCGGCATTCATACCCATTGCACCGAAGTTAGAGTGCCAGTTCTGGTTTCCAAACATATTGTAAGATACGAGAGCTGTTGGCTGGAATATGAAGTCTTTAGCAAGGTGGAAGTTGTACGCTGTTTTGGATGCTACACCTGCAAACCAGTTTCCTGTCGTATCAGATGCGCTGCCAAAAGAAGCGTTATTAACATTCATATCGTTAGCGTAGCCGCCGCCATAAACTAACAATGATGTAAGGAAATCACCTTTGTAAGCGGTACCCATAGCACCAATTTGACCGCCGTTCTGGTACATGCTGACACCGTTAAATGTCTGGTGAGCACCATTGTATCCAACATAAGCAGTCGGTATGATTTTCCATCCATTTCCGAGATCAATGAGCGGGAAGTCAGCACCGATTAATGAACCGTAAGCATTGTTGCCAACGCTGAGTCCCTGATTCATAGAGAGACGTTCAAAGTTAGCATAAGCTTTGTACCAGAGAGTACCGTCTTTTCCACTATATTGATAAGGAGCGAAGAGCGGTTCAGTTGCTGCGTATTTGTTAGCTGTACGTTCTTGAGCCATCATCTGTCTTGTTATGACTTCCATATGGTCAAAGAGCATATTGTTAACAACAAGCTGGTTCATATAGCTTGCTACTGTAGCAACCTGTCCTCTGTACATCTGCGGGTTAATTGATTGCAGGCTTCCGGAGATTACCGAACCGCCGCCTGCACCTGTACTCATAAGATATTTACCTATATGAGTGTTGGCAATAAAGCTTGTTTCACCAAAGCTTGCAACATTTCCGTCACCGGAGTTGATGAAGTTTGAGGCGTCAACTGAGAAGTTTCTGTCTATAGGAGAAGAAACAAAGTTGATACCGCCGACAATCAACTGATTGCCATTGTCAGTATAAGTGTTTGTTTTTATTGAGTCCATTGCATAGCCTTTTGACGGGTCAACATCAAATGCTATGTTCAAATCGCCGTTCAATACGGTATTGTTAGCAGTAATAGTGTTAACGGTGCCGTTAGTCATATTCAATGTAGAATTTGTACCGTTAGCGCCAGCGCCGAAGATGAGGTCGTTAGCAACCGTCATATTCGTCATATTGTTCAAAGTTGAACCGTTAACAATCAAAGAATTGAAAGATGAATTCTTTCCGTTGAGATTAACTGTTGAATCGGTGAATGCAGAGTCAGCAGCTGAAACATCACCTGCAATAGTAAGGTTTGTACCGTTCTGAGCTGTGAGATTTTCTGCATCAAGATTTCCGCCGATTGTTGCATTTACTGCATCAAGAACGGTGTTATCGGAATACAAATTAGATGCTACATTCAATGTTGAATTTGTAACATTCAAATCATTTGTAGACATTTCTTTGCCGACGTTAACTGTAGAATCAGTGATAGTAGTGTCAGCACCGCCAAGATTCTCTGCAATATTTACATTAGAACCATCAATATTTACCTCTGCCATTGCTTCCAGAGTTTTGTCTACAGAGAAGTTTGAATTTTCAATATTTACTTTGCCGTTACCTTCTGCACCTTCTACACCAATGTTAGATACTGAATGGAAGTCAGCATTTTGAACATTCAAGTTATTAAATGTTTTATCTTCTGCTGTGGCAAGTTCTAATGCACCGCCTAAGACATTCACATTACCTGTAAATTTGTCAAGAGCAGATGCTATAACAGTTGAACCGTTGCCTGTTTTGTTTATTGTAGAATTTGCCGTTCCCGATATAATCGGATTGTATGTAACATCGGTTGTGTTATTTGCTAGATTTAATGATGCACCGTCTTTCATGTCGACTGTAGAATCATCTTTTATGTAAGCGCCATCACGGTAAGTTAATTTTGTGTTTTCGTTTAATACGATGCTGTTTGTTTCAGAGCCTGAACCGTTTCCGAATGTCAGATCTCTTACTCCTTTATCCTGCTGTAATGCAAGTGAATCGCCTTCGACCCTTACACCGTTAAACAAGCCTAAGCCGGCACCGTTAGTGATACTTATTGTTTTTTCTGGGTCATCAGAATTTACATAAGTCAATGTGCCGTCATTTCCGTTTGCAATACTGTCAGCATCTATTCTCGAAACACCGTCTTCTCCTACTTCGCCTTTGATAGCGTTGTAGAGATTTACTGTTCCGTAAGATTCGCTGTCTGCTGTAGTGTCTGTTGTTACAGTAACGTTCTTATCAAGAATTGCACCATCTTGAAGAGTCAAAGAGCCTCCGGTCACCTGTGTTGCATTATTATCAGCAGCTGTTAAAGTAGCTTCTTTTTGAACTGTCAGTGAACCACCGTCAATTTTGTTTTTACCGCCAAAGAATTTTGCACCGGCTGCAAGAATAACATTACCCATATTCTGTAGGAAGTTACCTTTGAATCCGCTGTTGTCAGAGTTGATAGTGACTGTTCCGACACCCTGCTCAATAAATTTCTCCTCTTCCGGAGTAGTGGCTTCATCTACATAGTTTGGATTTTTAACTTTTATCTGATCAACAAGAACATTACCCTTACCATTTTCAGAAGTAACATCTGAATTCAATACAAAGTTATTTCCGTTAGTCGGTGCAAGTTTTAAAGTTGCATCTTTTCTAACGTTTAAAGTATGCTCTGCGTTAGTAACTGCATCCGATGAATATGTAATAGTCGGATTTTCTCCTTCACCCGTTGTCCCGTCGCCAAGGTTGATTACAGTAGCACCTTCTGTAACCGGTGAAAGATATGAACCGTTCGAAAGTGTGATATCATCATTCAATCCTGAATCTTCCACACCTATATTTGCATTTCCAAGATTGAATGTACCTTCGTTTGTGATATGTCCGGAGCCAGAATCGGATTCAATTTTTAAACCTGTATCGTCAAAGACTACCTGACGACCGTCAATATCAAGAGAGACAGCTTCTGTGACTTCAACAATTCCGTCAATAATAGCACCTTTTTTAATAGTCAAAGAACCTGCTGCAATTGCTAAATTTTCATCTGACAATGTTCCAAAGGTAGCACCATCATGAACAGTAATAGAACCTTCATCCGTCTGGTTTATATCAGCATTCAATGTACCGCCATCCTTGATGTTGATGTTTCCGCTGTTATTGACAACACTGGATGATTGAGTGCCAGTGACAGTACCGGCAATATTTATATCGGCTCCTTCTTCAATATTCATAACTCCGTTTTCATTCAGCGTTACTTCAGAACCAGCAACAACAGATGAATCGTTTTTCATGTCAACAGAGCTGTTTTTAATTGTGCTGGTACCACCGAAAAATTCTTTGAATACCTGAGTAATACCTTTTGACTGAGTAAAGCTGCCTTTGAAACCGCTGTTGTTGTCATTCAAAGCAAGTGTATTTGCGCCGTTTTTGTCTATTACGCCTGAACCAGTGATAGTGTTAACAGAAACAGTAGTGTTTTTATCTCCTGTAATATTAACAATACCGTCAGTGTTAATGTCGTTTAGAGCTTTATCTGTACCGGTAGTGTTTCCTGTGAATGTGATATTACCGGCTGTGGTATCGAGAGTGATTGTGCTATTAGCTGCGTTAGCAATAGCACCGCCGTTTCCGGTTGCAGTGTTACCACTGAAGGTCGTTTCTCCGGTGATAGTTACTGTTGATTTGTCATCATTATAGATAGCACCACCGTCTCCTTTTGTTGAGTTATTTTCAAAAGTTGCGGAACCTAATGTAATGCCTGATGATATTGCAGTACCATCAGCAGGGTCTTTATCCATAGTATTATAGATAGCACCGCCGCCTGCACCGGATACGTTTCCGATAAATTTTGCGCCGTCAGCTATTTCTATTTTTCCGTTTGTATTTACGATAGCAGCACCGCCCGCACCTGATTTATTGTTTTCAAACAAAACCTCTTCACCAATAGTAACTATGTGGTTTTTAGGCATTGGCATTGTGTCCGATTTTCTAAGTTCGACAGCAAGTGCCCCCCCCCAGTTTGCGCGGTTGTTTTTGAATTGTACACCGTCTTCAATTGTCATGCCGTTAAATGTATATACAGCACTACCGTGACCATAGGTAGATTTATTGTTTTCAAAAACCGTGCCTGATTTAATTGTCGTATCTGCAGTTGTATAGTTGTAAATAGCACCGCCTCTGCCGGCTTCGTTACCGGAGAACTTTCCGCTTACCTTCATTTCACCCTGGTTGAAAATTGCACCGCCGTATGATGCTTTTACGTCGCCTGTAACTTTGTTTCCAGTGAAAGTTCCGTTTGTGATAGTCAGGTCGGAACCTTCTGTAGACATAATAGCACCACCGTATGTTGAGGAGGTGTTTTCAATAAATTTGGAATCTGTCAGCTCTGTAATAGAGTCGTTGTATATAGCACCGCCGTTAGCTGTTGCACTGTTGTTGCTGAAAGTTGCGTTTGCAATTTTAATCTCAGCCGGATTGCTGCCTGTTCGTCCTTTTGTGTTTGCAATAGCACCGCCGCTTGTTGCTGAGTTTTCGGAGAATGTAGCGCTTTCTACAATTGTCAAATCCACAACGCCATTGTGACCTGCTAAGTATGACGAATTAAGAATAGCACCGCCAACACCGCCGTTTTCAGCTTTATTGCCGATAAATTCAACGGTTGTCCCGTCCTTAAACGAAACAGTTCCGTCAATGTTAACTATTGCACCGCCGCCCTGGTATGCACCGGAGTTCAATGCTTCGTTCTCTTTAAAAGTTGTATTTCCGTTAAATATTAGTTTTCCTTCATTATAAACAGCTCCGCCGCGTCCGCCTGTATTATTTGCAAAATAAGCATTACCGTTAACAGTCATTGAACCGGGACCATTAAGAGACTCTGGTGCATTGTATAAAGCACCGCCGGCGTCATCTGCTGTATTATTAGTATATTCCTGTCTTAAAGCTGAATCGATAGTGTTCAATACAACATTATTTTTTGTGTAAAAATTAACAATTGCCCCCTGATAATTAGGCGCACCCCATCCGGAAACTTTGTCTATGTCAAAAGTTGTATTACCTGAATAGTCACCATTCATATAAATATAGGCACCTCTTTCATTATCGACAACAGGATCAACCGGAATCGTAGAAGCCATTGCAGGGTAAGCACCAAGGCTAAGCATTAACAGCGAAGCTATCAAATGCTTTCTTTTCGTTTTACTCATCTTTTTCTCCTAACTTTATTCCAAACAAAATTATAATTACAAAAATAATAGCACTAAAAAAAAATTAAAGGAATAGTTTATAAATATTAGAGAGTATACTGATGAAATTAGTATAAAATAGACTTTATAGGTCTTATATATCCTTGTACGTATAAAAATATTTTACATTCTTTTACAAACAAAAACCGCATTCAAATTTGAATGCGGTTTTTAACTTATAAACTGACTTGATGTTAGATAACACCGTTGTAAGCGTCGATGTACATCTGTTTGATTTCTTTCATCAACGGATATCTCGGGTTAGCACCTGTGCACTGGTCGTCGAATGCGAGTTCAACCATTTCATCAAGCTTAGCCATGAATTCATCTTCAGGAATACCAAATTCTTTAATAGACATCGGTAAACCTAAATCTTTTTTCATCTGAATCAAAGCTTCTTGTAAACGTTGAACTTTTTCATCGTCATCTTTTCCGCCCAGTCCGAGTTCGTCAGCTACCTGACCATATTTAGCTTTAGCATTCGGGAATTTGTACTGAGGGAATGCTGCCTGTTTTGTCGGTTTGTCAGTTGCATTGAACTTAACAACCTGGTTGATTAACAGTGCGTTAGCCATACCGTGCGGAATGTTGAACATTGCACCGAGTTTGTGAGCCATTGAGTGGCAAACTCCGAGGAATGCGTTAGCAAATGCCATACCTGCGATAGTAGCAGCATAGTGAACTTTTTCTCTTGCAATCGGATCGTTTTTGCCTTCATCGTATGAACGTTTAAGGTATCTGAACAAGAGTTTTACTGCTTCTAATGCATTTGAGTTTGTAAAGTTTGTAGCCATTGATGATACGTAAGCTTCAAGTGAGTGAACGATTGCGTCGTAACCTGAAACAGCTGTCAAGCCTCTCGGCATAGTGTCAACAAGGTTCGGGTCGATGATTGCTACGTTCGGAGTCAATGCGTAATCAGCAATAGCATATTTTACGTGAGTTTCGTCATCTGTGATGATAGAGAACGGAGTAACTTCAGAACCAGTACCGGATGTTGTCGGAACACATACCATAAGAGCTTTTTCACCAAGCTGTGGTATCTGGCATATTCTCTTTCTGATATCGAGGAATCTCATTGCGATATCTTCGAATACTGTATCAGGCTGTTCATACATCAACCAGAGAATCTTAGCTGCGTCCATAGAAGAACCGCCGCCGAGAGCGATGAATGTATCAGGCTCATAAGCTTTAACCATCATCATTGCATCATTGATTGTAGACAGTGTTGGATCCGGTTTTACGTCGAAGAAGATCTGGTAATCTACGCCGATTTCGTCTAATACATTAGTGATTGCATTTGTCATGCCGGAATTGAACAGGAATCTGTCTGTAACGATGAATGCTCTTTTTCTTCCCTGTAATTCTCTGAGTGCAAGATCAAGAGCGCCTCTCTTGAAGTATATTTTAGCCGGTACCTTATACCAGAGCATATTTTCTCTCCTTTCAGCTACTGTTTTTATGTTCAATAAGTGGTGTACGCCTACGTTTTCGCTAGTTGCGTTACCGCCCCATGAACCGCAGCCGAGTGTTAATGACGGATTGACTTTGAAGTTATATAAGTCACCGATACCGCCGTGTGATGACGGTGTGTTTATTAATATTCTGCAAGTATGAAGCTTTTTGCCGAAAAAGTCAATTCTGTCAGATTTTCTTTCATCTGTATAAAGTACTGATGTGTGACCTGCGCCGCCGAAATCAACAAGGTCATAAGCCTTTTGAACAGCGTCTTCAAAGTCTTTAGCTTTGTAAAGGGCAAGAACCGGTGAAAGTTTTTCATGAGCAAATGCTTCTTCTTCGCAAATATCAGTAACTTCACCGATAAGTACTTTTGTTTCTTCCGGAACTTCAAGACCTGCCATTTCAGCAATTTTGTATGCCGGTTGACCTACGATAGCAGCATTCAGTCTGCCTTCTTTGATGATAGTAGAGGCTACTTTTTCTTTTTCTGATTTATTTAAAATATAAGCGCCTCTGTATTCGAGTTCTTTTTTGACTTCATCATAAACATCTTTTACACAAACGATAGACTGTTCTGATGCACAAATCATACCGTTGTCGAATGTTTTTGATAAAAGAATAGAAGAAACTGCCATTTTTATATCAGCTGTTTCATCAATAACAGCAGGAGTGTTTCCAGGTCCAACACCAAGAGCCGGTTTTCCTGATGAATAAGCGGCTTTAACCATGCCGGGACCGCCTGTAGCAAGAATCATATCGATATCTTCGTGGTGCATTAATGCGCCGGAAAGTTCTACAGAAGGTTCATCAATCCATGCAATAAGTCCATCCGGAGCACCTGCTTTTACTGCAGCTTCAAGAACGATTCTAGCAGCTTCAATTGTACATTTTTTAGCTCTCGGGTGAGGTGAGAAAACGAGAGCATTTCTTGTTTTCAGTGCAAGAAGTGATTTGAATATTGCGGTAGAAGTCGGGTTTGTTGTCGGAATAACCGCAGCAATTACGCCGATAGGTTCAGCAACGAGTTTTATGCCGTTAGCTTTATCTTCACTGATAATACCGCAAGTTTTTGTGTTTTTGTATTTGTTGTAAATATATTCAGAAGCAAAGTGGTTTTTGATAACTTTGTCTTCAACTACGCCCATGCCGGATTCTTCAACAGCCATTTTTGCAAGAGGAATTCTCATCTTGTCTGCAGCTGTAGCAGCAGCTTTGAAGATTTTATCAACCTGTTCTTGAGAAAAGGTTGCATAAATTTTTTGGGCTTTTTTTGCTCTTTCGATGATTAATTTCAAATCATCATGAGTTTTTACTTCCGTTGATTTGTTGAAAGCTTTTTCCAGCTTTTCAGTTTCGGCTTGTTTTTTGGTTGCCATAATAATTGGTCTCCTTTATCGTGAAATTATTCACTATTAATATACCGTAGAATTTATAAAATTTCAAGTGTTATTTTTACAATTATTAATATATATTATTTTGGACGCTGGCTGATTAAAGAGGTTTCCAGCTTTGTTGAGATAGAAAGAATATTTACTCTATATATTCTTTTTTGATTTTTTCATTGTGATTTTTTTCACTATTTGGTGTTTTTTGTTTGTCAAATTAATATTATCATAAATGATGACGTATTAAAAAGGCTATTGTTTTAGGGAAATACTGTTGAAGGAAATGCGTTCTGGAGCAAGTTTCGTTCAAAAAGAATGGTGAATTAAGTATTACATTGGCTTCAGCCGCTACTTCATTAAACGGGGTTGATACAAGTTTGAATTTTATACTATTGGTTTTTTCAAGAAAATATGCGGTCATCTCTTGTATTATCGGGGGCATATTATCTTTAAACAGTCTCCTTTCTCTTTCATAAATTTCAAGAAATTCTTTATTTTCGGAGAGTTCTCTATATTTTTCGTGCCCGATTTCATGCAGCATAACAGGTTTTTCCGGCGCGCATATAATATCAGAGGTCTTTATATCCGACGGTTTTATGTCAGAAACAATTCTTGAATCAAATAGCTTTTTAACAGAGTCGACTGATCTGATTTTGTCTGATATAAATTCAAGCTCGTCAGCGAAAAAAGTTCTTAAAACTTTTTTGAATTCTTCTGTTTTATTTTTTATAAGTTCCTTAAAAACTATTCTTTTTTGAGTTCCATGTTTTTCGTTGGTTATAACAATGGCATCATCGGAATGCGAAACAAAATACCTGTTTCCGTCTATAATATGTTCAAAATTGCCATTGCCAAGGTCTTTTACTGTGGCTTTTTTTTCGGCGAGAAGATTTCCGTTCTTATCTTTTATCTCATAATTGAATTTTTCAAAAGTATCATTTTTTCTATACTTTACGAATGTTTTTGTACCATCCAGACTTTCCAGATTCTTTTCATAGGAAATGCTGTTTTCATCTGATATTGTTTCAATAAATGGAATTTTTGTATTATCCGGAAGAATTTTGTAGTAGTTGTAAATACCGGGGTGAGAACTTTCTTTTAAAATTTCTGTATCGTGTTTGCCTTTTTTTATGATTTCAGAAAGTATAGAGGATGAGTTATCTGATATTTGGTATTCGGATACAGAAAAATTTGTATTGTGAATCTTATCCTCAACCTCTGTATTATATACACTCCGGTCTATATAATTTGTTCCTGTTCTGTACTCATAAAACAACGGGTTCATTGCTGCATCATAAACATCTATATACTTGTTACAATCATTGATTAATACCCGTGAATTTTCCGGATTTATCGCATACTGCATATTTGTTCCATCATACAGTATACTCTCCGTAAGGCTGTCAATTTTTTTCAAAAGTTTTCCTAAATCCCCCTGAAATGAGAAAAGCGGATATATGTCCAGTTCATTTTTGCTGAGAAGTTTTGCGTATTTCTTTACGACTTCAACATTTCGTGAAAGTATGGACAGCTTAGGGGTTCGTTCTGTCAGAAATTCAGGATTTTCATATAATAATTTCTGTGCAAGTATTTTTGTTTCTTCGTCAGTTACCAGTTCTTTTAATACTTCAAATCTTTCCGGATTAAGTTTTTTAATATATTCGCCGTCCGACAAGAACATTTTGTTATACAAGTCTTTGGCAACCAGCCCGAAAACGTTTTCACCTGAATGTTTTGCAAAATCAGATAGTTTATCAAGTTTCGGGATTATTTTTTCAGGATGAAAATCTATTATTCTTCCATCTTTTTCAGCTTCATCCATATAATAGCTAAGTTCATCCAAATCAATTCTGTCAGGAAGGAGTTCAGGTTTTTTGTTTATATAATCAATAATTTCTGCCAGATTATAAACATTTAGTAAGCCGTAATTTTCTATTTCATAAAATGGGAGAAACAATTGATGAATACTGTTTTTGCTTATCTTTTCAAAAAGCTGTGCAAGGTCGTTAATTCTGTGGCTTTGAAAAACTTGATTTATTACTTTAGAGTTTGAGAACATTCTCTCCGGATTTCTGTTTTTGAGAAAATCAAAAAGATTTATCCCTTCATCAAAATTTAAGAATTTCTGTCCCTCAATATAATTAAAAGCATATTCGTCGAGAATCTTTTTTATGTTTGTATATTCCGGATTGTTTTTTAATGCCAAAATCAGTCTATGCGAACTTTCATATCCTTCCGGAACAGAATCCATAGCAATTTTTGCTTTTGCAATACCTGAAATAGCCGTATCTGCATTTTTTGACACAGTTTTTACTGTATTTACCGTATGAATAGGAGCAGCCTGTTTACTGAAAACCGGCTGCTTTTTATACACTAAATTATTTCCGGATATGTCATTAGAAACTTTCATACAACGACAAATCCCGTAAATCTTATAAATTTACACATTATTAAGATTTTTTAAGCTATCTTGAGCAGATTGTTCTGGCTACATAAACACCGGAAGCAGAAGCCTGTATCAGACCTCTCGTTACACCGGCACCATCACCGATTGTGAACAGATTTTTAACTTGTTCTGTCTCCAGTTCGTTTGTCAATTTTACTCTGCCGGAATAGAATTTAACTTCAATACCGTAAAGCAATGTATATCTTGATGCAACGCCGGGCGCAATTTTATCAAGAGCATACAGCATTTCAATAATAGCAGTCAGTTGTCTGTACGGAAGAACAAGACTCAAATCTCCGGGAGTTGCGCAGCCGAGAGTTGGTGTAATTATGCTGGATTTGATTCTTTCCGGAGTAGAGCGTCTGCCGTCAAGCAAGTCGCCGAAACGCTGCACAAGAACACCGCCGCCTAACATATTAGCGAGTCTTGCAACATGCTGCCCGTAAGCAATAGGCTCTTTGAATGGTTCTGTGAATTTTTCACTTACAAGAAGTGCAAAGTTTGTATTTGCTGTTTTCTTGTTTGCATAACTGTGACCATTTACCGTTGCAATACCGCCGTAGTTTTCTGCAACAACTTCTCCGTACGGATTCATACAGAATGTTCTGACTTCATCACCAAAGGTTGGAGAGTAGTACACAAGCTTAGATTCATATAATTTATCTGTTATATGTGACATAACAGGCGCCGGAAGTTCCACTCTGACTCCGACATCAACTGCGTTGTTAATCATTCCGATTTTATTTTTTGTGAATTCTTTAGTAAGCCAGTCTGCACCCTCTCTGCCCGGAGCAATAATCAAATATTCAGAATAAATTTTTTCTCCGTCAGATGTTACAAAACCTTTCACCTGCTCATTTTCAACAATAAGGCTTTCTGCAGTTTTTTTGTTTAAAATAGTTATTCTTTCATCAAGATAATCTTGCATATTTTTCAGTACACCCAGACTTCTCTCTGTTCCGAGATGGCGTACCGGAGAATGTACGAGTTTTAATTCTGCAAGAGTTGCAGCCCGTTCTATGTCTGCAAAATCATCTTTGTTTGTTCCGAAAACTTCGTCAGTCGCGCCAAATTTCAAATATAAATCATCTGTATATTTAATAAGTTCTTCTACATCTCTTCTTGACATATAATCGACGAGGTGACCGCCAACATCCGGTGTTAAGGTCAGTTTTCCGTCAGAAAATGCGCCTGCTCCGCCCCAGCCGCATAATAAACCGCAAGTTTTGCAATTAGGGCATTTTTCGTATCCTTCTCGCAAAAAGCATTTTCTCTGCTCTATTTTTAAACCTTTTTCAACAATTACGACTTTCCAGTCCGGTTTTAAGCTCATTATTTCAAGAGCAGCAAAGATTCCGGCAGGTCCAGCACCAATAATAGCAACATTATACATTCCGCATTATTCCTTCTTTTTTCATACAATTTTATTTTACATTAAACATAAAATTATAAAAACTGAAATAATAAAAAAATAAAAAAATTTGACTTAGAGTAGGTCTCAAGTGATAGCATATTAAAGTAAGGGTAAAAATAACATGAGGTAAATATGAACAGACGTGAATTTATAAAAAATTCTATTCTTGCTGCCAGTGGTGCAATACTTCTGAGCGGATGTACATTTAAGTCATCATCTCCGGTTGTAGCGGACGGAGTTGCTACATCAAAATTTAAAAATCTGTCTATTTCTATGCTCGGTTTTGGCGCAATGAGATTACCAACCGATGCAAACGGTGTTATTGATGATGCACTCAACAAACAGATGGTTGAGACAGCGATTAACGCGGGCATAAATTATTTTGATACCGCATATATGTATATGGGTGGCAAAAGTGAAAAAGCAATGGGCGATGCCCTGAAAAAATATGACAGAGATTCTTTTAATCTCACAACAAAGATGCCTGTTATGATGCTAGAAAAAGAAGAGGATGTTGAACGAATATTTAATGAGCAGCTTGAACGTTGTCAGACAGATCATTTTGATTTTTATCTTGTTCACTGTCTTAACAAGCATAACTGGGAAAATACAAAGAAATATAATGTAATTCCTTTTCTTGAAAAGATGAAAAAAGAAGGAAAAATAAGATATCTTGGTTTTTCACACCACGATACTCCTGAACTTTTGCAAGAAATTATTGATTATTATGACAAATGGGAGTTTGTACAGCTTCAAATAAACAGAATTGACTGGAAAGCATGCAGAGGTAAAGAACAATATGACATTGCAAGAAAAGCAAATCTGCCAATTATTGTAATGGAGCCTTTACGCGGAAGCCTTCTTGCAAATTTGAATACGGAAGCAACAAAAATTCTCAAAGATTATAACCCTGACGCAAGCGCTGCTTCATGGGCATTCAGATGGCTTGCAGGTTTGGACGGAATAATGACAATGCTAAGCGGTATGACAAAACCTGAACATCTTGAAGACAATATTAAAACATTTAAGAATTTGAAACCTCTTTCTGAGGAAGAACAAAAAATTTATGACAAAGCACTTGCTGCTCACATGAAAGCTCAGGCTATAGGTTGTACTGCTTGCAGATACTGTGAATGTCCTGTCGGTGTTGATATCGCCAGCATATTCTCTCTGTACAATCAGTATAGCTATGATGACAGATCGAACAAAGCAATGAGTTTTATCAATCATTACGAAGCACTAAAAGAATCTGAACGTGCTGACAAATGTATAAAATGCGGATTGTGTAAAACAAAATGTCCGCAGCAGCTTGATATTCCTGCATTGCTTGCAAAAGTAGATAAAGAATATAAATCATTAAAGGGTGCGTAATGTTTAAAAAATTCAGAGGAAACAAAAAACCTTATATTGTAAGGCTGTCTGTGGCTGCAATTATTTTTGTAATAACAATACTTGCTTTTATCCCGAATTTTAAGCCGGCTGCTTACTTGTTACAATTTAACTTAGGCGCTGCAGCCGCTAAACTTATTGCTGATTTCTCGGTTATAACATTATCTATTGTTCTAATAAATATATTGCTTGCTTTTTTCTTCGGGCGTTTCTACTGTTCTGTAATCTGTCCGTTCGGAATATTGCAGGATATAATCGGCAGTATTTTCCGAAGAAAATCGGGTGCATCTAAAAATTTATACTATATAAGATACGGTATTTTTGTGCTGACACTTGCCGCGATGTTTGCCGGAGTTACAGGTGTGTTGAGATTCTTGGATCCATATTCAAACTTCGGGAATATTCTTACAGGATTTTTGAATATAAAAACTGCATCAATCCTCACATTCGTTCCTTTGATTATTATTGCTGCGCTGGTTTTGTGGAAAAATAGGATATTTTGCACAACTATTTGTCCTGTTGGAACTGCGCTCGGGCTCTTCTCAAAATTCGGATTCAACAAAATGTATATTTCCGAAGAAATATGTAAAGGTTGTGGTCAGTGTGAAAAAGAATGTCCTACGGGTGCAATTATTTCAAAAGATAAAATTCTTGATAATGAAAGATGTATACGCTGCATGAGGTGCGTTGCAAAGTGTCCCGGTCATGGTATATTGTTCGGCAAAAAAGATGAAAAAATCTCTTTTATTCCTTCCAGACGTAATTTTATTACAACAGGAATAATTGCAGCTGCGGCGGTTGCTGTAATTGCAAAGGGAAAAGATGTTGCCGGTGCGATTATTGAAACCTTTAAAAAACGTCCTATTTGTCCTCCGGGAGCTGGTTCTCCGGAACGCTTTGCACAGAAATGTACGAACTGCGGATTGTGCGTAGAACACTGTAAAGGAAAGATATTGCAAAAACCGGATGCTGAATATGAAACCGTGCATATAGACTTCAGTAAAGGCAAATGTGAATTTGATTGCAAAAACTGTTCAGATATTTGCCCTACAGGTGCGATAAAAAAAATGACGCTTAAAGAAAAACAGAATTGCAGAATAGGGCTGGTAAAGCTGGATTATGAAAAATGTACGAAATGCGGGCTATGTTCTCATATTTGTCCGAAAGAGGCACTTGAGCACAAACCCGGAGAAACTCCGGTATATAAAGCTGCTAAATGTATCGGCTGCGGTGCATGTCAGAATATCTGTCCGGTTAATGCAATAGAAATCATTTCCATAAATGAACAAAGTCAGATATAATGTATAAAAGGTTGCCGCATATTTTGTTCAGAGACTCCATATAGTGGAGAGCGGTCAATATAATTTATCAAAAGGAGAACTAAATGTCTATAGGTTTTACAGAAATACTTTTAATACTTGTTGTTGTATTGCTTCTTTTTGGTTCGAAACGTATACCGGAGCTGGCAAAAGCAATGGGAAAAGCAGCTTATGAATTTAAAAATGCTAAAGAAACTCTGAAAAAAGAAGCTCAGGAATTATCAGAAAGTGCACAAAAGGCTGCTGAAGCGGAAGCAAAGAAAGATGAAACAGTCGCACAGTAACGACGAACAGACCTTTATTGAACATCTGGAAGCGTTGAGAAGTATGCTGATACATTCACTATCAGCTGTTGCTCTACTTTCGCTTCCGGGGTTTTATCTTGCGCCTAAGTGTATTGATTTTCTTATAAAAAATTCACTTCCTGAAAATATTGGAAAGCTGCATTATTTTTCACCTATGGAAGTTTTTATAATCCAGCTGAAAGCAGGAGTCGTGCTTGGATTTATTATAGCTTTTCCGTATATTGTTTATCAGGTAAGAAAATTTGTGTTGCCTGCATTATACGAGAATGAACGAAGATTTCTCGGGTGGCTTATCTCTCTTGCAACCATTCTTTTTGTTGCGGGAAGTGCTTTTTGTATATTTTTGATACTGCCGTTAATAATGAAATTTTCAGCATCATTTTCTACCTCTCAGCTGGAAGCTACTCTCGGACTGGAAAGTTTTATAAACTTATCAGCAGCAATGATTCTCGCTTTCGGGCTAATGTTTCAGTTTCCGCTTGGAGTGCTTATATGTGTAAAATTTGGTCTGGTCAGTGTAAGTACGCTAAAAAATGCCCGACCATATATTATAGTCGGGATTCTTATACTTGCTGCAATTTTTACTCCGCCGGACATAGTAAGCCAGCTTATGCTCGGCATTCCTACCTGGTTATTGTTTGAGGCAGGTTTGTTTGCCGCTTCTATTATTGAAAAGTCGCGGGCGTGAAATTTTCAAACATTTCTTTAAACATTTCATAAGCAGCTTTCGGGTCATCAATACCTTGAACCTTTTTCTCCATAGGACAGAGGTCTGTGCCTGCACGATTTATAATATTATCAACAACTTTGTCAGCTTTGTATTTTACGTGATTACGTTTGAAAACTTTAATTGCGGGTTTTGAAATAGTCGGGGTATAAACTTCTTTTACCTGACCATAGACAAGAAGCAACGCTGATGCTTTGCCTATAATCTTGTCTGCAACATAAGCATTTTCAAAATTGTCAGTTTCAAGATAATCAACAAGCGGTCTTATTCCCTTTCCGTTAAATACAGCTTTTTCACCGTTTTTAAAAACAACAAGAGAGTGTTCTTCCAAATCAGCTCTTAAATCCGATTTTGAAGGTTTGTTTCCGAATGCAAATGCACATGTTGAAACCAGCAGAAAAACACCCAGTATTAATAAAATCTTTTTCATAGAAATCTCCTTTTGTGATTATTGTAGCACAATATCGACAGATTAGCCCGTGTAAATTGAAATTTACGGAATGAATTTTTTCCTTACGTCACAATTCTTTATACATATTTGATGAAAATGACTAAAAAATTATATAATTAATCAATGAATAGATTTATGAAAAAATTTTTGTTATATTAATAAGCTTTTTTTCGATAACAGCGGTTTTTGCACAGGAGAATACGAGTATGAATAAAACAATTCGTCTTATATACCCGCAATGGCAGGGAGGGATAGTTTCACACTGGATGCCGGATATTCCTGCGGATGATTCGAGCAGAGGTTATTATCTGGGTGCACAATTGTTGAATATGCTGGCTCCTGAAACGGATTCTGAAATTTTTGAAGTTCCTGTGTCTCTAAATCCGGAAAGAAAAGCGCAGGATGGTGTTATGGATAAGGTTGCACTTAAAACACAAACAAGGGCTGCTCTTGATATACTTGAAAAAGCAAATCCTGATAAAATTGTTACTCTTGGAGGAGAATGTGCGGTAAGTGTTGTACCTTTTACATATCTTGCCAAAAAGTATGACAATGATGTTGCAATAATATGGATAGATGCTCATCCGGATATAAATCTTCCCGGTGATGAGTATCAGGGATATCATGCAATGGCGCTTACTGCAGCAATGGGAATGGGAGATTCCGATATAATAAACATGCTGCCGGCTAAGTTTGACACTTCAAAAGCTCTTATAGTTGGGCTTCGCTCCTGGGATAAGGGAATGAAAGAACGCCAGAAAGAGCTTGGCATAAAGGGACTAAGTCCTGAAGAACTATCAAAAGACAGCTCTGCAGTTCTTGACTGGTTGAAAAATACAGGTGTTAAAAAGGTCGTTATTCATTTTGACCTTGATGTGATTGATCCCGATGAAATGATTGCAGGAGTTGGGGTTGAACCAAACGGGATGAAAATCGATGATGTTGTAAGAGTTATAAATGATATAAATGCGAATTATGAAATCGTCGGTCTGACTATTGCTGAACCAATGCCAAGAATCGCCATAAAACTCAGAAATATGATGAGTAAATTGCCGCTGCTCAATTAGAGTTTATTGATATACTTGTATTTGATTATAAAAATGGAGTAATTTATAATCAACATACGGGGTATGCAAAATGGATAATACAGAAAACAACGAATACGACGAACTTTTTTTTAACTACGAAAGCTATTTGCTTTTTTTAAATCAAAAACTCACAAAATTTTTTGATAATCAGAAAGAATATATTTTTTGCAAAAAGGGTTGCGCAAAATGCTGTAAAAATGCAGAATTTCCTTTTTCTTTAATAGAAATTCAGTATGCACTTTACGGTTTTAGTTTGCTGCCTGATGACACAAAAAACATTATTGAAGAAAATCTTGCAAAAGTCCTTGAACAAAAGAAAAACTTTACCGGTGAAAAATTTTTGTATACATGCCCGTATCTTGTGAATGACGTCTGTTCAATATACAAATACAGGGGAATTATCTGCCGGAGTTTCGGACTTGCGAATGCGGTTCCTGATTCATCGCCACGTGTTCCGTTTTGTTGTTTTGAGGGACAAAATTATTCGAACGTGCTCGATGAAAAGACAGGACAACTCTCTTCAGAGAAAGTTAAAAAACTGGGCTTAAAAGCAAATCCTGTTGGGTATAATGTGAGTTATGAAGTATTGACAGGCAAAAAGTTTGAACAAACTTTCGGTTTTTCATTCGGTGAAAAAAAGCCGATGATAGAGTGGCTTGAATAGTAGATATTCGTTTTGGGTATATTTGCTTATACAATATAAGTATTTGCTATCTTTTGAAAATCGTTCATAATATAAATATGCACAGTTGTTGCACAGCCTTAACTTCGTTTTCGTAATAACAATTTATTGCGTGAAATCAAATATGATTTCTTGTCTTTATGTGAATTCTGACAATAAGGAGCTATTTTATGGACATAATAAGAGTAAATACACCCAGAGGTCTTGAGCTTAAAGGCGCAATATGGGGAGATAACACGATGGATAGTGTTGTCATAATGATGAGCGGAATCTGCTCAAATGTATTCCAGAATGATCTTCTTTGTGCAACCGGTGAGCTTCTCTCTAAAAATAATATTGCTTTTATTGCCGGTCACGCAATGGATGCGTTTTCTTGTATTGCATATTCTGATTTTTCTACCGGAAAACAGTTGTATACCGGTGTTGTATATGATGATTTTAAGCTTGTATACGAGGATGTAGAAGCATATGTAAAGTATGCTAAAGAGCTCGGGTTCCGGAATATAATTCTTGCCGGACATTCTCTCGGTTCAAATAAAATTATTAATTATCTCGGAAATACTACTGACAATATTGTGGATTACTTTATAGTAAGTGCACCTGTAGATTTGAGCTACTGGTGGACGGTTATGCCTGATATGGATATTTGTCTTAAGGAAGCAAAGAAATTCGTGGATGAAGGCAGAGGAAATGAAATTCTTCCCTATCTTTTCGGAGGTTTTTCACCCATGTGTGCAAATACTGTACTCGGGTTTTATAATGCTTTTAACCTTAAAAATTGTCCGGTTTTAAGCGGAGACGGAGAAACAGATTCACTTTATGCAATAAAACCGTCCGGTTCTTTTGTTATCGGAGAAAAAGACAGTATGGCAGGCGGTGATGCAAAAATTTTTATGGAAAAAATAAATGCGTGTTGTAAGTATCCTGAAAAAAATCAGGTTGTTGTTGTGCCTGATGCGTCCCATATTTTCTATGGAAAACATGAAGAATATGCAGCGGCAATACTGGACTGTTTGAATTATCACTTCGGGCTGATTACAGCTTTGCCTGTTTAATAATAAAAAAGTCAAAAGAAATAGTCGAGGTAG
Organism: Candidatus Gastranaerophilales bacterium; assembly: GCA_944323425.1. Lineage (GTDB taxonomy): Bacteria > Cyanobacteriota > Vampirovibrionia > Gastranaerophilales > Gastranaerophilaceae > CALUPY01. Next base: position 102,652 of record CALUSL010000001.1, read on the forward strand.
ATATAATGAAGCAAGAAATAAAAAACAAAATATATGATGAAGAACGAGCTTTGTATAATATAAAAGATACAATTGTCGAAAATTGCTCTTTTTCCGGTCCTGCAGATGGAGAATCGGTCTTGAAAGAAGGACGGAATTATGAAGTAAAACATAGTTCCTTTTCTCTCCGGTATCCTATGTGGCATGCAAGAAACTTTTCACTGGTTTCGTCTTCAATGGATGAGTTGACCAGAGCTCCTTTGTGGTATTGTAACAACGGAAAAATTGAGCACTGTAACATTACCGGAGTGAAATGTCTTAGAGAATGTAGTGATATAAAAATTACAGGATGTGATATATCGTCTCCTGAATTTGGCTGGAAGTGTTCAGATTTATCAATCTCTGATTCATCAATAGATGCTGTATATTTTCTTTTTGAAAGTAAAAATATAGAAATTGATAATCTAAAAATGACCGGAAAGTATTCTTTTCAATACATCTCCAATATGCAAATAACAAACTCGATACTTGATACAAAAGATGCTTTCTGGCATGGTCGTGATATAACAGTTAAAAATTCAATAGTAAAAGGTGAGTACCTGGGATGGTTTTCTGAAAATCTTACATTCATAAACTGTAAAATTATTGGTACTCAGCCTTTATGCTACTGTAAAAATCTTAATCTCATAAACTGTACAATGGAAGGAACAGATTTGGCTTTTGAGTATTCAGATGTTAATGCAGACATAAACGGGCATATAGTATCTGTTAAAAATCCGAAATCGGGTACAATCACTGCTGACAGTATAGGCGAAATTATTGAAGAGGACGCCGTAATGGAATGCAGTGGAGTTGTAAAAATCAGAGAGCATTCTGATTTGTGCGCGTAAGTTTAATAATATCTTTAGTTTGAGCCGTTTGTATAATAAAGTAAGCAAAAAGAGGGATTTTTACCCTCTTTTTAGGCTATCTATAAAAATACCACAGAATTTACGAGTTCAGAACTTGGTTGGTTGAGAATGTGGCGTAAATAAGCATATTATTTTTTTGATATAATCATTATTAATAAAGAGGTAATGTAATGTCTACAAATTGGGAAGCAGTAAGTGCCATTGGAAGTATATGCGGAAGTATGGCAACATTTTTAGCTGTTGTTGTTGCCCTTTGGCAATCAAGTTTAAAATCAAAAAGTGTTTTAAAGTTTAATTTTTCACCATGTGCTAGAGGCATAGGATACACAGAAACTGGCAAAGATGTTTACATTCATTTATCAGTAAGTAATTTTGGACAACCAAAAGTTAAGGTTGTAAGTTGGGGAATAATGTTAAACGACGGCTCTAAATTGGCTTTTATGTCAAGCTGTATGGGAAATATTGGAAATGATTTGCCGATTGAATTATCAACAGGTGAGACAGCAGATTTATTTTTTTTAAAGAAAGCACTTACTAATTATCTTGTTGAAGCATGCAATAATAAGCTATTATTTTCTAATTCTAGACTGTACTTTTTTGTAAATGATAGAGCAGGAAAAAGTCATTACTACAAAACCAAGGTGAAAATAAAAACTTTTTTGAAAAATTATAATAATGAGGTTGTAAGAAATGAAAACTGATACGCTATATAAGGTTTTACAAATATTTTCGCCAATTATTGTGGCTTTTATTACTATATGGGTAGCACAGTTGCGTTGGAAAAAAGACGGATATTTAAAAAGGAAAATAGAAATTGAGATTGAACTAAATAGAAAATTGATAGGATTGTATACTATCTTGGAAAAAGCCAAAAGTATCATCAACACAAAACATCAGTATAACAAAGAACAAATCTTGGATTTAGAGAGAACGCTATACAATCTCAGGAACATAGTGTTTGACAAGAAAAACGATATTTATAAGTTGTTAAATGAATATTCATTGTTCAGAAATGATAATCTCATTGACAAGATAAAAGAGTATTATAACGAATTTTACATGTTACGCCCCAAAGGGAAAATAATGTTTCAACTCGACAGCTCAACACACGCAGGCGGATATCTTACAGGTGCAGAAGATGAAGATATAAGTGAAGCTTTGAATATAGTTACAAACTTATTTACTGTTTTGATGAAGTTAAAAAAATCTATTTGTAAAAATTTTAAAAATCTCTAAACAAGCTATATTTACTCTGTTTAAAATATATATTCAACTTCTCTAACAGTAAAGTGTGTCGTTTGACGCACCAGAAATCTTTTGCCATGTATATGGTACGAGATTAAATTGCATCTAATTTTTTGCAATAAAAATTGAACTAAAACCCACTTATATCATATGTTTTCCAAATAATTTACGAATTCGGAGCTTGATTGCTTGAGAATGTAGCATAAAAATTGAATACTTTTGGACTATAATGGGTTAATAATTATGGAGTACCATTAATGAAAGCATATATTGTTTTGCCTATCTATAATGTTTCAGTTGATAGCGATGTCCTTAATACCGAACTTCTTGATGGTTATAAAATAATTTCTAACAAAATATTTTTTGAAGAGTATAAGTCTAAAGTAATAACTAATGAACATACTGCTTTTGTTCGTTGGCTTGAAGAAGATATTGAAATTCCTAAGGCAGGTATGATGGTAACACGTCCATTAGCTCAATATCTGATTATCAAAGAATATGAAATAGAACATGATTATGACAATACGGTTTTCTCCAATTTCCAGAATTTAGAAAGAGGATTATTGAATCATTTGTTATTAGCATTAAGATTAACCCAAAAGGGAAGATGTCAAGTTAATCGTTGTTATCAATTTACCAAAAATACGCAAGGTACTATCTCTATTGATTTTTCAACAAATCTTGAGTGTATGTATAGTTGGTTATCCACTGAAGAAACGTTATTTGAAGACATATACAACTTTTCTTCCGAAACAATCCAAAAATTAAAACAGACCTGCCTTATAGTTCGCCCTTATTCTAATGAAGCTATTGTTCCTATTGGTTATTTTATGCAATACTACAATACTACAAGCACTTATGATAGAATTGTAAAATTAGCCATCGTACTTGAAAGTTCTGTGCTTGCAGGGCTTGAACAAGAGTTAAACTATAGATTGAAATTAAGAGCTTCAGCCTTCTTGAAACACGATTACAGAAAAATGTTAGATATTCTTTATCAGTTAAGAAGTGGCATTGTCCATAATGGATACATTAAAAAAGATTGTTTTGATACGTTAAAGAAATTTCTGAAGGATAAAGATTGTTCTGATACTAAAGCTCTTTTTGTGTTTATAAAGGATTATATAGAACCTTTGGTAAGAGAAATCTTACATAAAGCTTTTGAAGAATTTGCACGGAACGAAAAAGTGAACAATTTTAATCAACTTTTTTCTAACATTGACAATAAAATATTTGAGCATTTGACTAATTAACATAAGGTAAAATTTTACAGAAATTACAAGTTCAGGAATTCTCTACTATAAATGTGGTATAGCGAGTTTTTAACTGTAGAATTTTTGTAAATTTTTAAACTCTGTCTTTAGCCTTTTTGCAATATTTTCATTTGGTTCTATCAAATATATTTTTTCTGGACAAGTTATACCTTTATTTTCTTCATAATTAGAGGCACCAATATATGAGAATAGGTAGTTATTGTAGAGATTGTATGAAGAATTTTGATTCAAAATTTTTTGAACATAGTATTCAAAAGAATTTTTAATGTTATAAAAAAATGTTACCTGTCGATGTTTGCCACCTTGTTTAGCAGAAAAATCTATTTCATCAATAGACTTACCCCTATCGGACTTTCGTGCATTTCCAATAAAAACATGTAAATCGTCATAATTTTCAGGGTCATAATATAACCAATCTGTGTGTGGATGAAGCAAATAATATCTAGCCTTATCACAAATATATAAACTTTCGCTTTTCAATGTCGTCGTATGATATTTATATCTAAGAGAAGTTTCATATGAATTTCCTATCGAATTAGCAAAAATAGCATTTGCATGATGTCTAGGATTATAATCAGACATATTATCAGGTAATGTGTATTCAAAAGTAAATTCTGGAAAGGGAATATAATGCCACACACACGATTTCCATTCCTCATCGTAATTACAACTCCAATTACCATAGTCTTGAACATATATCTCTAGTCGTTCTCTTGGGGATAGTAGTAGACCGAAACGTTCTCTCCACATTTCTGCAATTTGAGCTTCTGTTGCTGATTGGTCAACAGGAGTATTTACAGAACCATTTCGAGTGTATATTACTCCTGCCCTTATTATTTGATGTTTAGTCTTTATTTGTTTATCTTTCAGTAAAAAATATGGACGATAATTAGTCTTTTTAATTACTAAAATATCAATTATCTTGCCTGCAACATTTAATGTTTTTATATAAACTTGCGGAATTCTATTAAAATTAGATGTGCTTAATAAATTACATAAGTTATCTTGATTTAGCCTATTTGAGGAGATATCAGAAAATATTTTTTCTGCCTCATTATATCCAATTACTATATATCTATCCGACTTTGCATCTGAATTTGCCATACATAATACATCAAGAATAAGACACCCTGTATCTTTATACCATTCTTGCTTAAAATCCAAAAAATCATTTTCAGTTAAATTTAAAAGGTCTAATAACTCCATAAGGTTATAATAGCATAAATATTGTGCTTAAATTCATTGCGGTTAAAAAAAGAGTTGACAAATTTTAAAATTTGCACAAAATAGTATCTTTGCCTCAAACTCGCTTGTAGCAAGGGTTTAAGAGTTGACAAAATCGAAAAATTGTGATACAATTAGTTCATAAACAACCCGCAGGCGGTTGTCATAATAAACACTTATATATGACTACGTCTGCCACATAACAAAATTCTCACCAGCCTATAGTATGGGTCTAGTTCCTATGCTTGAAGCCTTTTAAAATGGGGGCGTTTTGTTATGCAAAAAATTGAGGAAAATAATGAAGCAAGTAAAAACCTACAACTTCATAGACATAACAAAGAGAGAGTTTCAGCAGTACCAAGCGACGCCGATTACGAATGCGCAGGCTGTTGAAATTCAGAACAATCTCTTTGGGGTTGTAGATTTACTACTTCAATGGAGCTCTAAAGAAAATATTATTACAGAGTGTGCCTAAGGCACAGAAAGGAGTAAAATGAGTTCTTATTTTAAAGAATTACAGCAAAAACTGACTACTAAAGAAGTCACTTTAGACTTACCAAGCTCTATGACAAATCTTCTGGCAGACTATGCGTCGAGAGGAGATATTGAGCTTGAACCGTTTGTTTCTAATTCCGTGAAACAATATCTACTATTGGACATAAATCCTACAGTATATCCAAATAGTAATACAGTCGGTTTAATCATACGGTTGCCTTATTCATTACTCTTAAAATTATGGTGGAAAGCGAAAAAGAACAGTTGCACTATTTCACAGATTGCAACTGAAGCTCTTATCTTTTCAATATTTATTCTATTAGGAGAAATGCAGGCACAGGAAGATTACAGCATAGAACTAGCAGCACAGGAGGATGATTAGAATGAACACACTTACCACCTTAATAATTTATGTATCTTATCCAATTCCCTCAAATAAGATATTTTACACACCCCTTTACATACATTTTTTTACAGATGGTATTCATTCAACAACAAGGAGAAAATCATGGTAAACAACAACATTCCACAGGTACTACAAGGTATTCATGAGATAGAGTCTTCATACAATAATATCTCATGTGTATTATCTTCTTTTAACATTAAGCAGGTAATAAGACCGTATCTATTATCTGAAGAGATTACAGATGAAGATATAAATAACAGATTAGATAATTTCTTAACTAACATCTGGCAGAGCAATATTGCTCTAAATGATGAAATAATAAGTATTATAACTGATTATTATAATGATTACTTAGGGTTTGGTGACTTTATCTTAGAGGACTTTATCAACTTCACTGTTAGAGAAGATATAAATAAGCTCGTAGAGCTTAGATATATAGGTACTAATAAGGGAAGAAAGGAAGTTCCTCTATCAAACTCTTACAGTAATAAAAATCTTGTTTGTAGCTTTAATGGAAAAGAACTTTTTAAGTTGCAGAAAGAACAAGGAAGAGAGCATACTCCTGACGATATATTAGAGTATCACTGTACTTTCTTCCTGTTAACTCTGCTTGTAATACTCTACAATATTGTATCTTCCGGTTCTTTTATTACAGAACAATTTGCAGTATTAGAAGAATACTCTATTGATGAAGAAGATAACTTAAAGAAGGTAACGCAAGATATTGATATTGAGGTGTTTTACGAGTTATTCCATAGGTTTATTTCCTTAAATATAACAACCGGAGTAGAAATGTATGCAGAGTTTCAGTTGGACTGTAATGCAGGAGAGTTAATTGAAGAGGTAAAACAGCTAACACCTGTAAATAAAATGGAATTAGATATAGGTGTTAATGATGAGAAAGAAGCTATTACTATTAGGGTTAAAAACAGTTTCCTTCTTAATGACGGATTTATAAAAGAAGGGTATTTGAAAACCAGTCAAGAATACGACAAAGCCCTTGATAATAAATCACAGTCAACCTTTAGAATTACAAGAGGTTATAATCCTTGCAGTATCTTATTTACAGCAAAGATAACCGGCATGAGAACAATAAGCAGGCTATTAAGCACAAATGCTGCCCCCTCAAAGAAAATATATATTTGGACTATGTTTAACAGTGGTGCAATAGGTGTAGGACATATCCTTAGCTTTTTCTTCCGCTCAATTATAAACCACTGTAAAAATATAGAGTTAATTAACAAATCCTACTACACAGCCTTTGACAAATTTATACAAAGTTACACACCTGAACAACGTTCAGTACCATTAAAAACAGCTTTGGTCTTTCTCCTTGCAAGAAAATCAAGTGAAGAACGTAAGATTATTATTGACAAATACCTAGATGAGAAGAAATGTTCGAAGCAGCGAACAGAGCTAAGAAAAGTGCTAAAAGCCTTTGATACCCTTATTAAAGAAGATATTAAATACGGAAAAATTATAGATAGATTCATTAAAACATTGGAGAAATATTATGCATGGTAACTTATTAATTGATAAACTCGGATTTTATGCGCCTATTCCGGAGTTGAAGGATTTAGGTGCTGATGTTGATTTTCAATTAAATCAAATGAATAAATGTATGGGAAAAAATTTTCCACAGAATGCTTACACTATAAAAACAAGCAGGCAGAAGCTAAGCCTATGCTTTACTCCTACCAGATATCTAAAGAATGATGAAAAATATACCGATACAAATTTAGAAATGCCTACAGAAGATGAATTGTACGAACTTTTTGAAAATTTGGGTTTATATAGTTTACCAGATAATGTAATTGATAAGTACAGGGTATCTGTTCTTCACTTAACAAAGAATAATTTTATGGAAAACTCACCTATAGATTATATAAACTTCCTTGCAAATAGAATGTATAAGAAGAGATTTAAGTCATTACTGTACCACTCAAGCGACACAAACAAAACTTTATATGTAACTACTCTTGCAAAACATTTTACGGAAAAAGATAAAGTAGGAGATAGGCAGTACCTATTTTACGATAAGGCACAAGAATTGCAAGACAAGGCAAATATTAAAGAAGTTGTATTAAGGCTTGGATTGAGTGAAGAAGAACAGGCTCTTATACCTTCTGAGGCTTACAATACTGAAACAAAGACACTTTACCTTGAAAAGGTTAATATTTTGCGCTGTGAATTACAGTATCGTTATAAACCGAAATTGCAGAATATTTCTAACTTTATTACAGGCAAGAAGGGTAAAGACGGATTGAAGCTGAAAACCTTGTTAGATTTACTTAAAGAGAGAAAATTGTACGAAACACTTGAAAAATATTACATAAATACCTTGCAAGAAGTAATATTTTATCAAGAACCAGTTATAAGAGGTGATGTCAGGCTGAATAACTATGAACAAATGTTTGCAGACCTGATAAATGAAGCCCCATTACCACCTTCATTAATTAAGATATTTAAAAATAATGGCTTTGGCGATTCATTTTCTAACCTGCTTAAAAAAGTACACTCTTCTGATGTAAACCCTCTGTATATTGAACTCTATCAGAAACTTGGTATCGCTGAAACCGTTGCAGTTCCTATATAAAAGCACTCAAGCGTTAAAAATGGGTATAACTTTATACCATGCAAGGTAATAAAATCGCTTCAAGGGCTTCCTAGTGGGCTTAGATTGAGGATTTCTGTTTGTGATAGAATGAGAATAAGGAGTTGACATGAAAAAGACTGAAAAAGACATTAAGACATCCATTAAACTGTTTGAAGATTATAAAGTTAGGACATCGTGGGATAATGAGAGAGAAACTTGGTATTTCTCTGTTGTTGATATTGTCGGTATATTGTCAGATAGTAAAAATCCTAATAATTATTGGAAAGTGCTAAAAAACAGACTACGCAAGGAAGGTAGTCAGTTGGTTACAACTTGTAACCAACTGAAAATGCAATCTTCTGATGGGAAGTATTATAAAACCGATGTTCTTGATACAGAAGGTGTTTTACGCTTAGTTCAGTCTATACCAAGCCCTAAAGCTGAACCTTTTAAACTATGGTTAGCAAAAGTCGGTAGAGAAAGACTTGATGAAATTCAAGACCCAGAAATTGCGATTAACAGAGCATTACAATATTATTTAGCTAAGGGATATTCTCCGGAATGGGTAAATCAACGCTTAAAATCCATTGAAATCAGAAAAGCCCTGACTGATGAATGGAAAAGGAGCGGTGTTGCAGATAATCAATACGGCATTCTTACGGATATATTAACGCAGGAATGGTCTGGCATGAAAACTCGGGAGTATAAAGATTTTAAAGGCTTAAAGAAGGAAAGCCTAAGAGATAACATGTCCAATATGGAACTTGTTTTAAATATGCTTGCAGAAGTATCAACTACAGAGATATCAAAGGAAAAGAACCCGAAAACGTTAGAAGAGAATAAATCTATAGCTAAGCAGGGCGGAAGCGTTGCTAAAGAAGCACGAAAACAAATTGAATTACAGACAGGAAAGCCTGTCATTACTGATGAAAATTTCTTACCAAAGAGCAGAAAACTAAGGCAAATAGAGGCTAAAGATTAATGCAAGTTGGTAACAGAAACTATAGAGGGTTGTTAAAATTTGGTATAAAAGAACACATGGAAGCCCTATATGAAGAAGGCTTGTTATACTTAAATACTTTTACGTATTTTAAGGAATTAGAATACAACGGTGATGGACGTGCCGATATATATGAAGGAGTAACAGAATACTATTCTGGGGAAGGTTTTGACAATCTTAACCTTACAATTTCTTTTGGAGAGGAAGAACATATTCTTTCTAGAGCAAATGGTACACTGGGTGTGGCTTTTACAGATAGACCTCCTGAATTTTCGCATTTATATAGCATGACATCTATTGATGTAAATTGGGCATTGAAACAAGATAAATTAATTGATGAGAGAAATTTTGCAAAGAACAAGGACTATGTTGTAATTGTATATGATACTGTTAAATTTCTTGATAAACTTACGAATTACTTAGTAACGAATGGATATACGAGTAAAAGAGGTTTTATAGAATACATTGATGAAAATAGTTATTCTGGGGAAATAGGGTGTTTTCGGAAATTTAGTAGTTATTCACATCAGAATGAATGGAGATTGGCATTAAAATGCCATAATATATTAGACCCTATAAAAATAACTTTAGGTTCATTGGAAGGAATTGCCATTCCTCCAAAAGATAAAAAAGATTTTTATGATATGAAAATTCGTATCGGTAATAGAGAACTTAGCAACAAAAGTCTGTATACAAAAGTCACAACATGAGTGTTTGTATCGTATAAATTCTTTTTTGCACCGGTAGAAGTAAAACGGTGCGGAAAGGAATGTTATTATGAAAAACGTTGTAGAACCTATTAGGAACAAGAAAGACCTTGAACGAATTGAGGAGTTTTTAGAACGTCACAGCAAGCGAAACCGCCTTATATTTGCCTTCGGTATTAACACAGGGCTTAGAGTATCGGATATACTGGGATTGAATGTAGAGGATGTAGAGGGCAAAAATTATGTTGAAATTAAAGAGAAGAAGACCGGAAAGTATAAGCGTTTTCCTTTAAATACTAAGCTGAAAGCATTAATAAAAGATTACCTACGAAATGAGCGTTGTAAAAGTTATGCCCTATCAGAAAACGAACCGCTTTTTCTGGGGAAAAAACATTGCAGATTAGACCGGTCGCAGGTGTATAGGTTCCTAAATGAAGCGTGTAAACAGCTAGGAATAACGACAAATGTAGGCACGCATACTATGAGAAAATCTTTCGGGTATCACTTTTATAAACAGTATAATGATGTGGCTCTTTTGCAAAAAATACTGAACCATTCATCACCTGCAATTACCTTGCGATATATAGGTATTGCGCAGGAAGAAATCGACCTGTCTTATAGTAATTTTGAACTATAAATCCCCGAAATACACCATATTACAATACATCAGACTATCTATACAGATGTATAAACTACCGCAAAGATATTATAGCACAAACATGTAAAATTTTAATGGTGCATAATTAATGAAATTGAGAAAATCTTACATTCCTAAACGATAGGTAATGTAAGATTTTGCGGTGTTATGCTCCATTATAGATAAAACGGTGCATAAGCTACCAGAAAGGAAGGTAACTTTATGTGCAGTATTCAAGAAATGATAGAGCGTCTAGACAATGAATTTAAAGGCAAATATGGCAGTCCTGCCTATACAATGCTTAAACTCATATTATTGCAACAGTTTTATACACAAGAACAAGATGGTATAACATTCAGCAATATTATCACGTCTAAAGACATTCTTAATGAAATTCGTAATTCAGAAAACGACACTTTTATAAAGGAGGTTTTAGATTGGTTAAATAATTTTCAGCCATTTAATGATGTTATAAAGAGAAATAATAAAGGGTCATAAACTGGATAAATATGGAAGGTATACAAAGAACAAAACATCATATTGCTAACCTGTTTAAAGCTCGATTTCCGATAATGTATATTCAAACGTGGGAAGAAAATCGTGTAGTAGATATGATACGAGAAATTGCAGAAAATCAAGACATTATTAAGACATTAAGAAAAGTTTATGTATGGAGCTTATCTCGTGGATTGTTAGACCTTTCAGCAGGCAATAGCATTGAAAAAGGCACAAATGACGCTGTTGCAGCTATAAACCATTTTATTGGGCTGAAAGAAAATGCTATTTTAATTGTGAAAGATATGCATATCTATTTTGGAAATCTTGCTAATAATGTTATTATCCGTAGATTAAGAGATACCGCAGATATTCTTGCAAAAGGAGAATATTTAAAGAATATTGTTATAACTTCACCTGTTTTACAAATACCTGTAGAACTTGAAAAAGATATTACTATAGTTGACTTTGAACTCCCAAACAGTGAAGAGATAAAGTCTTGTCTTGATAGTTTTATCAATGAGAATTGGAACGAAACTACCATTAACTTATCTGAGGAAGATAAACTTTTATTCGCTAAAACGGCACAGGGTTTAACTTTACATGAAGCCGAAAATGCTTTTGCAAGGGCATTAGTCGAGAGAAAACATCTCACTGCACAAGAGATTGATATAATTGTTGAAGAAAAATGTCAAGTTATAAAGAAAACGGGCATTCTGGAATTTGTTAACTCGGATTTAAGCATAGATGATGTTGGGGGGTTAGATAACCTTAAGAATTGGTTAAGAAAGAGAAACAACTCATGGTCGGATAAAGCACAAAGACTTTATAATTTACCTGCACCTAAAGGTATATTGATGACAGGTGTTCCAGGGTGCGGAAAGAGTTTAACGGCTAAGGCAATGGCTTCGCTTTGGAATTTACCGTTATTGCGCTTAGATATTGGTAAAATTTTTAACAAGTGGCTTGGTAATTCAGAAGAAAATATCCGTAAAGTTATACAAACAGCAGAAGCCGTATCACCATCTATTCTTTGGATAGATGAAATAGAAAAGGGGTTTAGTGGTATTAACGGAAATGATGATGGTACGACCAAAAGAATATTTGGAAGTTTTCTTACATGGCTACAGGAGAAAACTAAGCCTGTATTTGTTGTTGCTACAGCTAATAATATCTCTATTTTACCCCCAGAAATGCTACGCAAAGGCAGGTTTGATGAAATATTCTTTGTTGACCTTCCTAATCTTGATGAGAGAATTACCATACTGAAACTACACCTTACCAGAATGCTTAATGGCAGTATTTCTAAAGAGTTTAATGTGTCAGATACTCTCTTAAATTTGTTAGCTAAAAAGACGGAAGGTTTTAGCGGTGCTGAAATAGAGCAGGTTGTTATTTCTGCAGTTTTTGAAGCTTTTTCGGAAGATAGAATCCTTCATGAAGAAGATTTATTGAATACCATTAATAACACGATTCCCTTATCTGTAACCCAGAAAGAACAGATTGAAGATATTAGACAGTGGGCAAACACACATGCTGTACTTGCTACAGGTAAATGCACCCAAAGAGAAAGAAATAAGGAGGGTTAAATGTCTTATATAATTGTATTAATAATGGTTGTAATTATTAGTTACTATGCTGATAAATTTATGAATCACGTCAAGAAGAAGGCAAAAATATTTTTACCTAAAGATAATACTGTAAATAGGCAAGATAATCATAACATTACACAAATAGACCGAGATTATTTCATAAAAAAGTATGGAGAAAATTTCTTTACAGACCTCTACCCAGAAGAACGTTGTTTTGATGATAAATATTGTAAGTATATAATAGATAAATGTACTAAGATTTTAGAAGAAAATCCTAATGATTATGAAGCCATAGTAGAACGTTCTATTGTGTATTCTCATCAAGATAAACCTGATTATAAATTGGCGTATGATGAATTGACAAAGGCTATAAACATTAACCCTGATAATTATGTAGCATATGCTTTACGTGGTGAGAGTTCCTATTTACTTCTTGAAAAATATATTTCCATGGAAGATACAGAGCGAAACATGTGGAAAGAATCAGAAATATTAATAAGAAACAATGCAATACAGGATTTATCTAAAGCAATTGAATTAAACCCTCATGAAGTTAAATGTTATTATCTACGTGGAACTATGTATTATGACTATGAACAATACGAAGAATGTGTACAAGATTTGACTAAAGGCAAGGAGTTAGACCCCAATTGTAGACAAAGTGAAAGAGTATGGTGTTTGAAAGATTCTGTATACAGACTTAGAGGAGAATCATACTTGCACATAGGAGAATATGAAAAAGCGTTATATGATTTTACGAAAGCACGTGAATTGTGCAATGATGGAACTGATGAAATTTTAGAAATGTTTATACAAAGAGCATTAGAAGGTATTGAAAGAAACTTGCCCATATCAGATAATAGTAAGCTAACAGCTGTAAATCTGGATGAAAATACTATGCAACAGATAATAAACATGGGCAGTAATACGTATTATAATATGACACCGCAGGAACGTTTAAATTTCCTTACAAAGGCTATTGAAGTAACCCCAGAAAATAAAGATTTATATCTTTTAAGGGCTTCTGTCTATTTAAATGATTGTTTAAGATTGCGTGATGAGATTGAAAACTTTAGAAAAAATTTTTCTCCAGAGAATATTTCTAATGGACTTTTACATACAGAATACTTAGCGAATATTATTAATGTTATGAAGAACTATAAGAATATGGTTACGTTGGTAATAGAGGACGCATTAAAATCCCAGAAAGAGGACTTAATTAGGATAACAGAGGGGTTAAAGCAAGAATGTTTATATATAGATGAATTGTTAGAACGAGTTGAGAAATTAGGCAATCATATTGGTAATATTTCTGCGGAACCTCTTACGAATCCTGCTGATGATACTCCTACTACAGGAAGAAAAATTGATATATAGGAATAGTCCAAATGGCACGGCAAAAGACGGCAGTAAGCGTTAGAGATATAATAATTTTTATAACAACTGTAATAGCAATCATTACAGCGATTTTTAAGTTTCTTGCAGAAGTTAATAGACTAAGGTTATGGAAAGAATTTTTCATTGCAACTGCTATACTTGCAGGAAGTAATTATATAGCATATAACCTTGGTAACGGTGACATTTTTCTTATAACTCTGATAGTAACATTTATTGCCTACTGTATTTTCTGGGGATATAAGTTTTCCTACAAAAGCACACGTTTAAACGCTGCATTATGGAAGGAACGCCAATGGTGGTGGACTTTGGACGGCTGGCAGTTTGAGCAGGAAGTTGCTAATGTTTTTCGCTTGAATGGTTATTCTGCTAAAGTGACTAAAGGCTCTGGCGATGGCGGTGTTGATATAATTCTTAGAAAAGATGGTAGAACTTCTATAGTACAATGCAAACACTATCAAAGCCCTGTCCCCCCTGAACCTATAAGAGCATTATGGGGCTGTAAAGATGATTTTAATGCCGATGAAGTAATTTTAGTGGCTTCTTCCGGTATAACTGATATGGGAGCTAAATTTGTACAGAACAAACCCAATTTTAAAGTTTTAAACCTTGATGACATAATCATTATGGGGAATAACGCACAACAAAGAGAGTTAAGCAAGTCTAATGAACCAATCAAAGAGCCTGCAATCAATCAACATAAAGAGCGAACCGGCATGGGCAGAAGGATTGATATATAATTTATAATATTTTGTGGTACAATCCTAAAGAGCGAGGTGCTTAATGAGTATAAATTTTAGTTTTAATTCATTTGATAATAGTACTCAAAATAATACTATTACAATCAATAACAATGAAATTGATAGAATTTTAGAACTTTTAAAAGAGGTAAATATACCTGTTTCTGATATATCCGAATTAAGACAAGCAATAGCAATGGACAATGAGGAAACAAAACGTACCAACTCTATAGGTCATAATGTAAAAAACTGGTGTTTATCGATTTTTGATAAAGTTTCTACCGGATTAATCGTTAATGCTACATTACCGGTTATTAAAGAGAAAATAAGTAGTGTTTTGTCTGCTATTTACCAGTTTCCAGTGCAATTTTAGTATTTTGTGTACTTTTCCCATAAGAATAAAAGTTTGTCTGAAAAAAGTTGTTGATAACAGGATTAGCTTTATCTTGTTGAGCCTTAGTTGGGCTTTTGAATAAGTTTTCCATTTCGGTTTCATTAAACTCATTTTCCATAGCAAACATTAAATCAAGTATTTTTGCTCTAATTGTTATTAAAATGCCATTAATCTGTGCTTTCGATATCGGGACATAAGCCCTCTGTACCATATACCCGCCTTCAAAAGTTTCAGATAATATACCATATAATTCTGGGGGGATTATTTTACTCAAATTATCTTCTTCGGTTTCAAGGTAACCCACTAGTGTCCCAAGACTTTCTGGCATTTCACAGATTTCAATATTCTGTAATTTATGTTTTTTAAGGTGAATGGTTGGTAACTGTGTATTCTTATAAATATAGCGACCATTAGATACTGTACCAGTCAATACACCCTTTATACAACGATACTTAGGAATTTTTCTATCTTTATAACCATTCAATTCGTTATTAACAAATTCGGCTAAGCTTTTATTTTTCAACCTATGTGCTAAGATTTTCAACTTAAATAAAATATCCTGTAAAGGTTTTGAAGAATTTGATAAATCTGATAAAATT
The DNA here is from genome assembly GCA_944323425.1 of Candidatus Gastranaerophilales bacterium. Classification (GTDB taxonomy): domain Bacteria; phylum Cyanobacteriota; class Vampirovibrionia; order Gastranaerophilales; family Gastranaerophilaceae; genus CALUPY01. Next base: position 118,341 of record CALUSL010000001.1, read on the forward strand.
TCATTATATATACTGCTCATAAATTTATTATACATCTTCCTATTATTATTTTGTGCGAAATTTAATGAAAAGTTAATGTTTGAAGAAAGTAATAATTCTTACAGGAACTATTTAAAATAAATCTATAAAAAGTGTACTTTTCGTGGACTGTTTTTCGTTCACTCAAATCATTAATTTTTCGTAAGGTATTTTCAGTCAAAAGGGTACACAAAATACACTCAACATTTTATGGACTCTGCGTATTTATAGAATGTACTTTTAGCGATGTTACACATACTCATAACGTCTTTAACCTTAATCAATCCTTGTGAATAAAGTTCATACGCTCTGATAAAATCTTTCGGGATTTCTGCTTTCGGTCTGCCAAATTTCACCCCTCTTTGTTTTGCGGATGCAATACCTTCTGTTTGCCTTGTTTTAATATTTAGTCTTTCACGCTCTGCAACGTAACTTAGCAACTTTAAAACAATATCTGTTATCAAACTGCCGGTTAATCCATTTTGGTTGTTTCTGGTGTTTAAAATCGGCATATCAAGCACTTGAATGTCAACCCCCATATTAATAAGGGCTTCCCACTCGTTACATATCTGTTTATAATTTCTTCCAAATCTATCTATCGAATGCACTATAACAAGGTCGCCGGCTCTTAATTGAGATTTCATTGCCTGATACTTTTCACGACCGACAAAGTTTTTACCCGAAGCTTTTTCAATGATGATTTCATCAACTTTAAGTCCTCTAAGACTGTCAAGCTGTCTATCTTCCTTCTGCTCACGTGTTGAAACTCTTATATATGCAAATACTTTACTCATAATTAATTTACCTTCTTTTACAGACATTCAAGTGATACCTTGATGTTATATATGTTTTGTTCCAATGTATCTACCAACGCTAATATGCCGGTAAATTTTCGTTGATTGTCTTTGCCGATTCCTTCAAACTTCCAGATAGTATCTTTTAAAACAACCATAAGTCCGTATGTTGTTTCAGTTAATTCCTTTATTTCATGTTCTTCCATTTTTTACCTCTTAGCCTTCTTTGTTAACCGTGTAGGGGCTATCCCTACACGATTGAAAACTTTTTGTAAGTTGATTGTTTTATAAAAGCGTTATAAAGTTCCAAGTATTTCTTCTTAAATGCGGAAGTGTTGAAGTTATTTCTTACAACTTCTGAAAGCCTGATTGTAAATGTACCGGCTTGAAGTTCTGATAATTGCTCTTTTTCCATAAGCTCTTTAATCTGATTAACTTTCTCTTCCTTCATTTGAGAAAGCTCTGCAATTTTTTCTTCCCAAGTCTTGATGATTTTAACTTCTTCTTCTAAGTTTAAATTTGTTACGATTACTTTTGCCATGTTTGTGTCTCCTTTCGTTGTACTGTCTACATTTTCATGATGTCATGATATGGTGACATTGTCAATATGACACAGCTCATCTCGACACAAAATGTTACAATATAGTGACAGAATGATTAAATAATGTTATTCTGTAAGTATGGAAAAGAGTAAGAAAATCACGCAATCGGCTAAATATCAAGTTCCTGATGAACTTAAAGAACGTGCAAGCAACTTTATAAAAGATTTTATGAAGGCTAAAAATGTTAATGCTTCAAGGCTTGCTCAAATGTTAAAAGAATTGGATTCTAATCGTTCAGACTCCAGAACTAACATATTAAATAAACTTGCAAGGGCTTCTTTTCAACTCACAGAAGTTATGCAAATACTTGACCTGTTTGATTGTGAATTGAAAATTGTTCCTAAAAACTCGATAGAGGGTCATGCAAATAGCCCTCAAAAGCCTTAAATAAGGGAGATACGCCGGAATAGCCTTTTACAGGAGTTTTGCACCATAACGATTTTTGAGGTGTTAATTTATCCATTGTATAACTGTTTCGCCTTCATATCCCTTAATCCACACGAACCAAGCATAGGCAATTGCACTGCTATTATAAGTTTTAAAATCCCCATTTTTCGCACAATTTATACGACTACTTGATATATAAATAATCTTAGGCGGATATAAGGTAAAAAGTTTCTTCCTGGATTGACTTTCGAGGAACAGGACTTTCAAGAACATACATACTTTTCTGCCGTTATCAACCTTATTTAATGCGTGTTCTACAAAGCTTTGAGCCAGTTTATATGGCGGATTAGTAACAATATCGCCATTATGATAAAGCTGTGTATTTGATAAGAAATCTTCAACTATCCCATATCCTCTATTAATAAGGTCACTTGCTTTACCTAATTTACCTGCTTCATCAAAGACTTTTGCAAGGTGTCCAGCCCCACAAGCACATTCCCAGATATTATTCAAATCCGGTTCAACTTCAAGAAGTAACTTTCCTGCTATAGGGTCAGTTGCGTAATAGTCGTGTTCTTCTCTTATTTCTCTCGCATGGTTAGTTGCACCCAGATTAATAAAAGTACTCTCTTTCATGCTCTTATCCTTGCTAAATTACATGAAAGAATTTAGTCTGTTAACCTCTCTACAACTGGCTGGACACATTATATATTGTCGAGCACTTAGCGTGTTTGACAATATAAGGGGATTTTATTAATGCTCTCATATAGAAAGATATTTTCTATCAGTAATTTTTGACGGTATGATACATAGTTCCGACCATTTCTGAAAAATTGATGCTATAATTAACCTATGGAACAAAGAATTAAAGCTGTAGTCTATGCTCGTGTAAGTTCAGAAGAACAAAAGAAAGAAGGTTTTTCAATCCCTGCTCAACTTGATTTGTTGCGTTCATTTGCTAAACAACATAACATTGATGTTGTAAGGGAATTTGAGGAAGCTGAAACTGCTAAACAAGCAGGACGACATCAATTTAATGAGATGTTGAAATTTCTAAAAAAGAGTAAGGATGTAAAAACTGTTCTTTGTGAAAAAACAGACCGCTTATACAGAAACTTTAAAGATTATGTAGATTTAGATGTTGATACAAACGGTTATACGGTTTATCTGGTTAAGGAAGGTGTTGTATTAAGCCCTTCATCGACTTCACATGAAAAACTTGTTCATGGTTTAAAGGTTTTACTAGCCAAAAACTTTATTGATAACCTTAGAGAAGAAACACAAAAAGGTCGATTAAAGAAAGCAAGTCAAGGTTATTTTATCGGTCAAGTTCCTTATGGATATAAGAAATTAGACCCTCGTACCACTATTATAGATGAAGAAAAAGCACCTTTTGTAAGGCGTGCTTTTGAGTTGTATGCAACAGGAATATCTTTAGAAAAAGTGAAAGAGCAGTTGTATGAAGAAGGGTTTATTTACCAATCTGTACACAAAAAGATTTCTAAGGGGCAACTTGGCAAAATGCTTCAAAATATCAATTATTTAGGAGTATTAAAGTTTAGGGATGTTATTTATGCAGGGCAACATCCACCTATTATATCCCAAGAGTTATTTGATAAAGCACAGTTATCATTTAGAAAAGATAACAAACCTCTATACAGAGATGACCATAATTTTGCACTTGCCGGCATGATGACCTGTGCAAAATGCGGATGTGCTATTACTGCTGAAATTAAGAAGGGGAAATATGTATATTACCATTGTACCGGCGGTAAGGGGAAATGTGAACAGAAGAAAATTTACATTAATGAACTTGATTTAATGCCACAGTTTGACGAAGCTGTTAAAGCTGTAAGCCTTGCACAAAAGCATATTGATTACATTAAACAAGGTTTGAAAGAAAGTTTGGCAGACAAAAAAGAATTCTCTGAACAAATGCGCAGCAATCTTAAAGCAGAAGAAAGCAGGATAAGACATAGGCTTGATAAAATTACTAATGAGTATTATGACGATTTAGTAGACGCTAAGCTTTATAATGAAAAACGTACTCAATGGAATAAAGATTTAGATGAAATCATGATAAAACTGGAAGCTCTGCATAATGCGGAGAAAAAATATTATGAAGAAGGGGTTAGAATTATAGAAACGCTGAAAAACGCTTATATCCTGTATAAACAGCAAACTCCTACCGAACAGAGAAAATTATTAAATTACTTACTATCGAACTGCAAGTTAGAAGGCAGAAAGGTAAGCTATGACTATAACTTACCTTTCTCATACTTTATAAATTTTGACTCTTGTCGCAAAAAATACCCTGGATTGGATTCGAACCAATGACCTACCGCTTAGAAGGCGGTTGCTCTATCCAGCTGAGCTACCAAGGCATTATACAAATAATATTCAACTGTATTTATATTTATATCATATAAATTTTTTCATGCAATATTTTATCTAATCTTTTTCACTACTTTACAATTAAAAATTTTTTGATTAATATAATAAATGTCCAATCGAACGGAACATACTCTTTTGGAGGAGTGCCAGAGCGGTTGATTGGAGCAGTCTTGAAAACTGTCGTACGTTTATAGCGTACCGTGGGTTCGAATCCCACCTCCTCCTCCATTTGAAAAGCCCGAAGCATAAAGGTTTCGGGCTTTTGATATTATCTACTGTGTGCATTCTGTGTGTACTTTAATGTTTTAAATCAGCCTGAAATGTAATCAAATTACAGAAATTTCAAAGTCTGAGTTGTGTCTATTAAATAGTGTTGAGCTGTAATATTAACCAGCAGACTTGTTTATTTAATTATTAACTTGTTTTTTGTATTTTTGTTTGCAATAAGCGATTTGATTAACATGTCCCACTTACTTGGTGGTCAACATAAAATAAATTTTAATGTTAAATATCAAAAAAAATTTTTTTGATGTTTTATGAAAATTGAAAGTAAAAAGGATGTCTTTGTGCATATAATTCAACCTATTTTGGGCAAAAATGAGTATATAGCTAATTATAATTCAAATAACAATATCAAAAACAACATTAATGAGAGAAAGCCTTTTTCTTTTAACACTGATTTTTCTAAAGCAACTGCTGAAAATTATAAAGCTAATTATATGATTAATTTTAAAGGTGGAATGAATTATGAAAAATCAGATACCAGCGGGATTGGGACTCTGAACCATCAAACAGCTTTTTTTAGAGAGCCAAAAACAGATGAGGTTGTTCAAGATTATATTTTTAAAAATTTTGGTGATGAAAGAAAAATCAATATTGTTTCAGGAGCCTGTTCAACCGGCGAAGAAGCAAAAAGTTATGCAATGCTGTTGGATAATTTAGGTGATAAATTAAACATTATGGGATTTGACATAAGTTCAGAATGCATTGAAAAAGCACAAAACAATAGTTGCCAATTAATGAAAAATGATGATAATTATTCCACAAGTTTTCTAAGTTTAGATTCTGAAAATATCTTATTAACTGATAATATTGATGGTTTAACAGAGTATGAAAAAAGATGCAGAGAGAAGTTTAAGCAATATTATCAACCAAAAGGTTCCCCTTATAAAGTTCCTGTTTATCCTAATGCAAAGCAAGAACTTGAAAAGTTAGAGGCGTCACTATCTAACAAAGAAGAATTAGAAAAACAAAAGAATCAATATAATGAACAAATACAGATAACCAAGAATATAATGCCTGAATTAGCGGATTTCAGTATATCTTTTGAAGAAGTTATGGACAATATTAAAGGAGTTTTAGAACAAAACGCAAAAGCATATAGAACAGTTGTAGATCTTGAAACTGAAGAACATGCTTTTGACAATTGTACTTTTGGCGTGGGCGATGTAATGAATCTAGAACATATGTATGAACCTGGCAGTATAAATGTACTTTTGTATAAAAATGCTTTATATCATACATTATGTAAAGGTGATGATATGTTTCGCTATATGAAAGATAATGCACCAGAAATAATGGATTCAATTGCAAAACAAATGAATAAAATCTTAAAACCTGAAGGTCTTGTTGTGTTCGGCGAAGAAGAATATATGCAAGGTATTAATACTGATATTATAAAGAGAATTATGGAAAATAACGGTTTTAAGCAGCTTCAACAAAATAATAGAAACGCCAATAATATATGGGTTAAAACTGAAGATATATAACATTAATAATTTAATTGACTAATATGATATGTTGTTTCCCTAAAAACGCTTAGTTCGTTATGCGATCTAGCTGAGGCAGGAATTGTTTTGTAGTAAGTGCTAAAATCACTGGAAATAAAACACTGAATTTCCTTTGAATGCGAGTGAGTAAGGCGAAATCTAAATATCATCCGAATAAAAGGAATAAAAAAGCCCTTGAATTAATCAAGGGCTTTTTGTATTTTTTAGCAGAGTTCTGCGTCTCCAAGTCCGAATTGTTCAAGTGAATTTGCTTTAGCTTGAACACAAATAAACTGAAATATACCTTTGCCGGTATTTTCGAGAGTTCTTGATGCTGCGGGCATGACTTTTACGACCGAGCCTTCTTCTACATTCACGGCATTTCCGTCAATTGTAAGAATTCCTTCGCCCTTTAATACAATATATACTTCTTCATTCTGTTTGTGTTTATGATTAAATGGGACTTTGAAACCCTGAGGTACGGTGTTGATAGAGATTTCACAACCGGTTAATTCCAGTGCATCATGTAAAAATGCTTTACCATTTTCTAAGTTAATCAATTCATCAATTTTTCCAAGTTCTGTTGTTTTGTAGTTTGTCATAGTTCTCTCCTTTCATTAGATATCTAACTATTTGTGTAAAAATTTTTTTATACAATTTTTTCTAACAGTCTGTCGAGTTCGGCTGCTTCAATGTCTGTTAGGTTTTTGTATATCAATTTATTCAAATCTTCTGATATTTTTTCGAATAAAAACCTGAATCTTTCCCCTTTTTCTGTTAAAAGAATATATGTAATTCTATTGTCCTCTGATGATTTTTCCCGTTTCACAAATCCAAGTTTTTCAAGTTTGTCAACCAGAACTGTTACGGTTGGTTTTGTTCTGTGGATTTTGGTTGAAATATCTTTCATTGTTGTCTTGCCTGTTTTATACAAAACTGCTAATATATCACCGTGACTCGGAACAAGTCCGTCAGCACCGTTCATATTTAATTGCTCGGTTATAAAACGGTTTCCTTTTTCATGTATTCTTGATATTAAAAAAAGTGCTTTTTTCATAGTAGTTCTTATGCGATATATTAATTTGTTTTTATAAATACATTATAGTTAGATATCTAACTATTGTCAAGGTTATTATTAAATTATATTAATAACATATCCTTAAATTTTGTGCTTTAATTAACTTATGAACAATTTAGCAGTTGATTTATTCAACAATATACCAGTACTTAACAAAAACTACACAAAGCCGGAAATGAGAGAAAAAGCCGTTGTTATATTGGGTAGTTCCAGAACAACTGAGCCACTTATGGATTATATGAATTTATGTGCACAAACGACCCGGGAGCTGGTGAAAAATGGATATAATATTGTAACAGGCTGTGGAACAAAGGGGATTATGGGGGCTGCATATTATGCAGCAAAAGATAGTTCAGCACTTGATATGAAGGGTAAGCCAATACAAAATCTTGCAATTATTGTAAATCCTCTATGGGGTGATGAGAATTTGAATGATTGCGTAATTATTGGCAAGGCATCCTCCGAAGCTGAACGGATAGTGAAATTTTCTAAAGTTGCGGACAATTTTATAATTTTCCCCGGCGGTACAACGACACTTCAAGAGGCAACTACATTAATACGATACAACGTGCATAGTGAAGAAAACAAATTCAAAAAAATAATACTGGTAGGCAAAGAATTCTTTTCCGGTATAAAACAACAGTATGAAACAATGGCAAAAATGCAATTTCTGAAAAAATCACCGGAAACATTTTTCAAAATTCTTTCCGAGAAAAAAGAAATTTTGAAAAATATATTGGGGCGATAGATAGTGTAAATTTTAACAAAAAGAAAGAACCCGATATCGGGTTCTTTCTTTTTAATGTTATTTTTTATTTAAATCTATAGCTTTTACTGAGCCGAGTTTATGAATATCTTCATCTGTTCTGTTGCCGTAAATAGTGATTTTATTTAATTCTGTTTCGATATTTTTGAATTCTTCATCACTCAGCACTACATCTGCTGCGCCAAGGTTTTCAATAACTCTTTCCTCCTTTCTCATTCCGGGAATTGGTACAACATGCTGGTATTTATGGAGCATCCAGGCTAGAGAAATTTGTGCAGGGGTTATTCCATTTTTATCTGCAACTGCGTGTAATAAATCCAAAAGCGGTTGATTCTTTTCTACATTTTCGGGGTTGAATCTTGTAATTACTCGTCTTACATCATCACCTTTATATTCTGTATTTTTATTGTATTTCCCGCTCAAAAATCCGCTTGCCATTGGTGAAAATGCTACAAAACCTATATTTAATTCCTGACAGAGCGGAATTACTTCTTTTTCAAACATTCTCTCCATCATTGAATATTCGCTCTGAATTGCTGTAAGAGGAGTGACCGCGTGAGCTTTTTTTATTTGCTCGGGTGTTGATTGGGACTGTCCCCATGCCCTAATTTTGCCTTCTTTGATGAATTCACCCATCCATTGCGCAACCTCTTCTACATTGCTGTCAAGCGGAACTCTGTGCTCGTAATAAATGTCTATATAATCAGTTTGAAGTCTTTTAAGAGAATCGTTAAGTGCATTTGTAATTCCTTTTTTGCTTAGTTTTCCTTTCGGGATTTCTTGTCCGGGCTGGAATACAGGTACAAACTTTGTCGTCAGAATAATTTTGTCTCTGAAAGGTTTTACAGCTTTTCCGACAAGCTCTTCATTTACAAAAGGTCCGTAAGCTTCAGCCGTGTCAAAGAGCGTACACCCGATATCGTATGCTTTGTGCATAAGTCTTATTGATTCATCCTCTGTCGGAAGCGCGCCGTATCCGTGGCTAAATCCCATGCAGCCCATTCCTACTGCCGATACTTCAATGTCTCTTAATTTTCTGTATTTCATAACTTGTTTCCTTTCTATTTTAAGTAAGGTGCAAATATAGATTTTAGTTGTATATTACAAAACTTGTCGGTCCATTCAAGAGGTTCGAACTTTCCATCTGACATGCACCAGCAGGTCATCATTCCATATAACTCACTTATAATTAGGTGTGTAAAAAGTTCTACAGGCGTATTGTCTTTCAGCTCTCCGTTTTTAATTGCGGAACTGAGAATATTTTGAAGCATATTGAAATCATATGACCATTTTTGTCCGTCTTTATTTTCCGGAACACTATTAGGGTCTATAACATCCCTTATCCACTGTCTGCATGTGTAGATTCCGCAATATTCAACACATTCCATAAATCTGTGGAAGTAGTGTGTCAGTTTTTGTATTATTTTTATGTTTTCCATACTGTTGATTTCTTTGGCAATTTCTAAAAAAGGCGCTCTGCTGATTTCGAGGACTATATCTTCTTTTCGTTTGAAATATGTGTAAAAAGTACCTTTTGCAACGCCAGCTTTTTTCGTTATTTCTTCTACATTTATTGCCTCAAATCCCTTCTCTTTTAAAAGCTCAAGGGCTGTATTTACCAGTTTTTTCTTTGTTTCAAGTGCTGCTGTTTGTCTTTTATTCATATATCGCTCCATTTTTATGCACTATAACATTTTGTTGACTTAAAGTCAATGACTTCAGGTCAACAAATCAAAAGTTTTTTATTATTGCAACTGCTGTTTTTCAGGTATCATAAGAAAAAGACTTCTGGAGAAGAACTATGAAAATTAATGCTGTTTCACCTAATTTCAAACAAACTAGAAAAGCAGGCTTTCTTGAAAAATTTCATGAAAAAGCAAAAAACAATGCAGATATGACAGATACTATAGTTGTTCCCAGAACTATATTCAAAGGATATCTGGGAATAATGACAGGTACTACTTTAATCACGGCCGGCAGTTTTTTAAGTAAAAATAAAATTGGTAAAATACTTTCACTGAGCGGACTGGCTGCTTCGCTATACGGGACATATGCTTTTGTAAGACCATTTATTATAAAAGATACTCCGGGTGTTGAGACTTCTAAAAAATAAAAAAAAACGCGGTTTTTACCGCGTTTTTTTATCTAAATAGTTTTTCAAATCTTTGCATTGCTTCCAGCGTATTTTCTTTTGAACCGAAGGAAGTTAATCTGAAATATCCCTCACCGTTCTTTCCGAATCCGGAACCCGGAGTTCCTACGACCTGAATCTTTTCAAGCAGATAATCAAAAAATTCCCATGAAGTCATATTATTGGGACATTTTAACCATATGTATGGTGAGTGTTTTCCGCCTACATGCCAGATATTGCATTTATCTAATGTATCAGAGATGACCTTTGCATTTTCTTTATAGTAATTGATATTTTCTTTTATTTCAGCCTGCCCGTTTTCTGAGAAAACAGCCTCAGCAGCGCGTTGAATTATGTAAGGGACTCCGTTGAATTTTGTTGTTTGACGTCTGAGCCAGAATTTGTTGAGTTTTCCGAGCGTTTTGGGAACGATTGTATAACCGCAGCGTGTTCCTGTGAAACCTGCGGTCTTGGAAAGTGAACAAAATTCAATAGCACATTCTTTTGCGCCCTCGATTTCATAAATACTTTTCGGTAACTCTTCATCTGAAACAAAACATTCATATGCAGCATCGAAAAGGATTACGGCTTTGTTTGAAAGTGCATAATCAACCCATTTTTTTAGCTGTTCTTTATTATATGCAGCTCCGGTCGGGTTATTGGGAGAGCAGATATAGATAATATCAGCTTTGGTTTTTTCGTCAGGCAGAGGCAAAAATGCATTTTCTCCGTTTGCATCTGCAAAAATCACTTTTCTTCCTGCCATAATATTTGTATCTACATAAACTGGATATACCGGATCAGGCACAAGAACTGTGTTGTCTTTTGAAAATATATCAAGAATGTTTCCAAGGTCGCTTTTAGCTCCGTCAGAAATAAAAATTTCATCGAGTTCAAGCTGAACATTTCTTTTTGCATAATATCCGCGAACAGCCTCTCTTAAAAAGTCATACCCCTGTTCGGGACCATAACCTCTAAATGTAGCTTGAACGCCCATTTCATCTACAGCTTTGTGAAGAGCTTCTATAACTGCTTTACACAACGGACGGGTTACATCGCCAATGCCCAGTCTAATTACTTTTTTCTCCGGATTTTTTTGTATAAACTCATTTACCTTTTTGGCAACCGTGGAAAAGAGATAGCTTTCTTCCAGATTCTGATAATTTTCATTTATATTCATACTTTCCCTTCCTTTTTTAAACTGAGCATTCTACAATGCGTAAATATCATATTTATAGTAAATTATAAACAAAAATTATGCAATCAACACTACTTAAGGATAAAGAAAAATTTTTGTGAAATTATTTGCGCAAAAAAAATTTTGTTCAATTTTTAAAAATAATACTATGAAAATACCACATTTAAACGGAATAAAAAAAACAATAGGAATTACTATAGCGGCCGGATCAATTGTCTTTGGTGCACCTGCTGCATTGAAAGCCCAAAATGCTTGGACAAAAGAAATTCAGATATTGCAAAAAGATACATTTCAACATAGCAAGGATTCACTTGAGCTGCCTGAAAAAACAGTGACGAAAGATTCAATACCTGCTATTGCCCGTGTACCGGCAAGCGGAACTTCAGATAAAGCTGTTCTTGATGAAGCACCCAGCCCCGTTGTTTACATTGCAGGAGAACGAAAAAAAGCTACCATTGTTGTGGATTTATCGAAAAATGTTTTGTATTACTATCATAAAACAGGTGTTCCTCTCTCTGCATATTTAGTCGCAAGCGGCAGGAAAAAATATCCCACAGATACCGGCATAAGAGTAGTGACACATATAGAACGCTATCCTTACAAAACAGCATCACCAAAAACCAAAAGATATAAAAAGCCCTGGGATTACGGTCCTAGAGTTATATGTCTTGAGACTGTAGACCCAAAAACGGGTGCAAGAGGAAAAACAGGCGAATTTATACACGGAAATAACAATCCTTCCAGTCTTGGAAAGTATGCATCTCTTGGATGTGTCAGAATGGACAATACTGTTATAAAACAAATGGCTGGGCTGGTAAAACCTGGAGATATAGTAGTTATGAAACGATAATCAGTTATAAATAACTGATTAATTAATAATACAATCCTCCGCCCATTCTTGTTAAATTATCACGAATTTCAAGTTCTGTTTCTAAAATAGAATCAAAAAATTCTTTCTTTTCAGCTTTGTTTTTTTCGAATCTATCGGATATTGCTCTGATGTCTCTGGGGGATTCGTAATTTGAGACTTTTTCTTTTATTATGTTTCTAAATAGTTTTTTTTCAGCAATTTCAACATTTTTATTACATAACAACAAGAGAGATTTTGCGAGATTTTTAGGTTTTTTCAATAATTCAACAAAATATTTTGAACCGGGAGCTAATTCTGTTGACACGTATAATTCATAGTCACCGCGTTCATTTTTTTTCGCACTGAGGATAGTTGTATCTTCTGTACCCGGATAAGCTGATTTAAAAAGTTTGTTATATCTTTGAAACTTGTCATCACTGTTTTTGAATTCTTCTTTTTTAAACTTTTCCTGCAAATCATTGCTAAGACGCATTTTAAAGCTAACAGGCTGTGCAGCGTTTATTTTCAATTTTTAACTCTCCTTTGTAAAATCTCTAAAATAATAATAACTTGAACAAAACCTTTTTTGGTAATCATTTTAATTTGAGGAAGAAATTTTTACATTTATTCACGGCAATTTTTTTGACTGGAAATACTTTATATATTTAATGGGGAGGATACTATGCCGGACGGAGATGAGGTACTAAGACTTTTTAAAAACGCAATATCGTACAGAGACTCAAAAAAAGTCTTAATCAACTCTGCCAAAAAAGAATATGCAGAAGAAATAGATGTGTTGCAAGAAAAAGGTGAAAATCTTGCAGATAAACTAAAAGATGCTGCAAAATCTATATTTGTCGGCAAAGAAGATGAATATTATCCGAAATCTACCCAAGGAACAACTCCGACCATCTCTCAGGAACGATATGAAAACAGTTTTATGAATACAAATATTGACGCTACAAGAACTGTTATGCGTCCGGATCCTCCTGTAATTAAAAAAAAATCTGCTTTTTTTAAAAATACAAAATATAATGTCAGTGTGTCAAATTTTGTATCTGAACGACAAATAGGTGAAAATAAAATACTTGCAAGAGATGTTGACTTTTTTGACAAGACAGCAACTCTTAATTTTCAAAAAGTCGGAAATGGCGGATATGCAAAACTATCCGCAGGCGCCGGCTACAATTTCTTTAAACAAAGAGTCAAAATAGATGTATATTATAAAATGCCTACCCAATTCGTAAGAGGTAGGGTTTATCTGGAAAAAGACAACCCGGGTATAAATGCAGAATACATAAAACAAATGCCAAGAGATGGAACGTTGAATGTTAGCGGCGCTGTATTCAAAGAGGATGCGGCTTTTCAGGTTGAATATAATGCTAAATTAGACAGCGATACAAGAATGGTAATCGGTGCATACGGTACAACAAAATACAAAGAAACCGGTGTATACGGTAGGCTTGAATTTTAGCTATAGCTGTATCTGCATAATTTTATCATAAGCCTGAATAATTTTGCCTGTTGCTGTGGTAGCTATTGTGACACCGAGTTCTGCCTTTGCCATTGCAGTCATTACGTCGTGGATGTCTACGTTGCTGTTTTCCTGCATTGCATCTTTTAACAGTTCATCCGGAGCGTTCAGTTCATGATTGAAGTTTTCGATGAGTCCTGAGAACACGGTTGAAAAATCGCTTGTTTCCAGTTTTTCAATACGCCCCATTCTCATAGGTGCAACTCCTGTACCTGTATTGAGCTTTGTGGGCTGTATGCGTTCAAATAAATTTATGTTTGGGGCAAATTTCTTTTCTATCATAGTTCTATCCTAAATAGTTTGCTAATATACTTTTTACATAGTTCTGTGTTTCTTTAAAAGGGGGAACACCACCATATTTGTCGACATTTCCTCCGCCTGCATTATATGCTGCCAGGGCAAGTACGACATTGCCGTTATATCTTGCTAAAAGTCCTTTCAGATGCCGTACACCGCCGTCAAGATTCTGTAACGGATTAAATGCGTCTTTTACTCCCAGCCCCTTGGCTGTTGCCGGCATAAGCTGCATAAGTCCCATTGCTCCGGCATGTGAAAGGGCTTTGGGGTTAAATCCGGATTCTTGTTTTATTACGGCTTTTACCAGCTTTTCATCCATATTGTACTTTTTGCAAACCTGTGATATCAGGCTTAGTATATGGCTTTTTCCGGCAGGTACTTTTATGTTATCTGCAGAAGATGTACTTTGTATCGGGTTTGCAGACTGCGTTTTTTCTTGTTTTGCAACCCTGAAAACATTAGCTTTACTTGATTTTAATACTTCGGCAAAAGTGCTTTTCTCTGCATTTTGTGCGGCTTCGGGATTAAGCTGGCGTTCAATGGAGTTTACGCGCGCTTTTATTACGGCAAGTCTTTGTATTGCCGCTTCTTTTCCGCCTTCATTTATGTATGCCTGTATAGTTGGTGAAAACATTAGTCTTTACCTGTTATCTTTTATTGTCTGCCTATTTCCACTGCTCTTTGTGCCATTGCTTTGGATATTGTAATTACTGCAAGGTTAGCCTCGTATGCTCTTTGCGCAATATTTGCATCGGCAATATCCACAATCGGGTTAACGTTTGAGGCACGTATGTAGCCGTTTGCATCAGCATCAGGATGCCCCGGTTTGTAAATTCTTTCACCCAGCGTCGGGTCTTCAACAACACCGGTAAATGCGACACCTCCCTGCAAAAAAGGAAGTGTACCTGTTCCAAATACATCTTCTTTCATTGAGTTTAAAAGCCCGTGAAAGGAGATATCATCAGTTGCATTTAGCACGGGAATTTTTCTGACATAGTTTGGTGTGTCAATATTAGCAATGTTTTTTGCGTGAATTTTGATTCTTTTTCCGTGTACGCTTAAACTTTTTTCACCTATATTTAATGCTTCAATTAAACTCATTTTTGCCCCCTTTTACTATTTACCGACGTTAACCACTGTTCTCATTTCCGTAATCATGCTGGACATTCTTCTTGTCGCCATTGCATACATGATGTTCATCTTTTGCATTTCTGTCAGTTCGTAAACAGGATCAACCCCGACCCCTTGTTCTTCGACAAGTCCTGACGGTCCAAGTTTTATTGACAATTCCGTTTCGAGCGGACTGTTCATTGTTCCGAGATACTGATCAAAGCTTATGTCTTTTCTTACGTATCCGGGGGTATCGATGTTGGCAAGGTTTGTGCTCAAAGCTCTCTGCTTCTGAGTAACCAGATCCATCATCAAATTTACTTTTACCATCGGGTCTTTTGGTGTGTACATAGTTTTTAATTATCCTTTATTATTGTGTAAGGTTGATTGATTTTTGATACATATCATCTACGACTTTAATCAGTCTTGTACTGGCAATCATGGAAGCATTTAGTCTCATTACTTCGTTAACGTTGTCGATAAATCTTGTATTTGAACGCTCAAGATAGCCTTGAGAAATATATGTATGGTCTTTAATAAGTTTTGGTTCACCTGAATCTGCTGTAGCAATAACTTTATTGTATTCAGCCTGTTGAAGACCTTCCGGATTGTCAAATTGAACTACCGGAATCTTACCGAGTACCTGCTCATTGGTTTTTCCTGCAACAAAATGAACAATCGTACCGTCTGATTTTATTCGAATGTTTGTAAAATCAGTTGGCAGCTTAATTCCGTCTCCGACCATATAACCGTCATTTGTCATCAAGTACCCTTCACTATTCACCTTAAATGAACCGTCTCTGGTATATTTGACATCACCGTTTTCTGATGTTACCGGAATAAAACCGGGTCCGGTCAGTGCAACATCAAGGGGCCTCTCTGTTCTCATAACAGGTCCCTGCTGGTAGTCATATCTTACTCTGCCGTCGAGATATCCGGATTCATCCATAATCTGCTCAAAACGAACGGATTTGTAAGCGTTTGTGTTCAGGTTGCCGATATTATTTGAGATATATCCGAGGCGTTCAAACTGAACGTTTGTATTAACAATGCCCCTTCTTATTAAACCTTGTAAGTTATAACCCATATACTACCTTTCTATGAACTACCAAGCTGCTGTATTGCTCTTGAGAGATTACTGTTTTGTAAAACAAACAGCTGTCTGTTTGCTTCAAAATTTCTTCTTATCGGTATCATCTGCAAAACTTCTTCTGACTGTGATACGTTAGAAAACTCGTTGTAACCCTGCTTTATATTCGGTTCTAAAACCGCAACTCCGTCTGTTGTAACGGTCGAGATTGTCGCTACATATTCAAGTTTTCCTGTTCGTTTGTTTAAAACACGAATATCACCTTTCGTATTAACTTTTACGTCAGAGAGCTTTTCCGGCGTAAAAGGCAATTTTATTGGTGTACCGTCGTTGGCAAGGACATTTGCATTTTCGAGCGTAAGTAAGTTGCCTTCTCCGTCAAGCTTGAAACGTCCGTCTCTTGTGAGTTTTATTCCGTCAGGACTTTTATACTGAAAGTATCCTTTTGCGGCAATTGCTAAATCAAGCGGATTTTTTGTCACGGCTATTCTTCCGACTCTGTCATCTACTGCCGTGGACAGACCATGAACGCCTATATACTCGGAAAAAGATGAAACTACCGGATCTTTTCTCTGGTAGCCGACTTTATCGAAGCCGGTCATATTTTCATTGAGAATCCCGAAAAGTTCTGTCTGTAAATGCATTGCGCGGATATTCACCGTCATGCCGTTTTCAAAAAAGTTTATTCCGCCGTTTAGTCTCATTTTTTGCCTCACAAACTGCACAGTTATACATTAATGATGTCGGACAAAAAGTCAAAATAATTAGTCTTTCATCCAAAAATCATTCATTTGAAGGAAAAGCAAAAAAAATATTAAAGCAAAATTTTTCTTGCCAAACAGCAAAAAAATCGCCATAATAAGAGTGCACAGAAAATTTTGAGAAACGATTAATTTGAGCAAAATTATTGAGAGTTAATTTAAAAGGAAGAGGCAGCTAAACAGAGTGGATTGGCGCCCGAACACCTGAAGATGCACCCCGTAAATTTTGCCGGAGACTCAGAATCAAAAGTCATGACAGACATGACAATAGCAAAGGAGTATTTATGACAGAATATGTTTTTTTAGACGGCAAGTATGTTGATGCCACAACCGCTTCCATTCCGGTCAGGACTCATGCTTTTTTGTACGGAACATCAGTATTTGAAGGTATTCGTGCATATTACAATAAAGAAGAAGATCAGCTTTATGCATTCAGAATGAAAGAGCATTTTGAACGTCTGATAAACAGCGGTAAAATAATGCATATGGCATCGAAATATTCTGTCGAAGAATGGTGCGGACTGGTAAAAGATCTTTTAAAGAAAAACAACTATCATACAGACGCATATATCAGACCTCAGATTTTTAAAAGTGCCTGCAAAATAGGTCCCGGACTTTTGGACAATCCTGATTCTGTTTTGATTTTCTCATTTGCAATGGGAGAATATATTGATCTTACAAAGGGATTAAGCGTTTGTGTTTCAAACTGGAGAAGAGTGGACGACAATGCGATACCGCCGCGTGCAAAAGTTAGCGGTTCTTATGCAAACACTGCTCTTATTATCAGCGATGCGCGTCTTGCAGGCTTTGATGATGCAATCGTTCTTTCTCATCAGGGCTTTGTAACCGAGGGATCTGCCATGAATTTGTTCCTTGTTGAAGGAAATACTCTTGTTACGACAGAAACAACCGATAATATTCTTGTTGGTGTTACCAGAAATACGATAATTGAGCTTGCCCGCGATGTTCTTGGAATGGAAATAGAAGAAAGAGAAATCTCAAGAACTGAATTGTATATTGCTGATGAAGCATTCTACTGCGGCACAGGCGCACAGGTAAGCCCGATTACAAAAATTGATAACAGACCTATCGGAACCGGTGCAGTCGGAGAACATACAAAAGATCTCCAAAAATTGTACTTTGATGTGGTCAAAGGTAAAGTAGAAAAATACAAGAAATGGTGTACGCCTATCTATGATTAGTTTTCTCGGACATTGTGTACAGAATTTTATTCGTACAATGAAATACATATTGAGCGGAAATGCAAACTTCCGCTCAATTATTTCACAGGCGGCAATGATTAGCTATGATTCGCTTTCAATTTCTCTAATCATTGTATTTATTGCATCTGCTGTTATAACTCTTCAGGTGTCAAAACAGTTTCTTATGAGCGGTGCAGAAAGTTATGTGGGTGGTTTTATAGCTGTTGCGCTTATTCGCGAAATAGCTCCCGGATTTGCTGCTCTGGCTATCGGAGCAAGAGCCGGTACTGCAATTTGTGCACAGGTAGCAAATATGCAGGTCACAGAGCAGGTAGACGCAATGAAAACTCTTGGTGTTGATCCTGTCGGAAATTATTTTGCTCCGAGAATACTTGCAGCAGCCGCAACGGTGCCAATGGTCGTGATTATTGCTGAATTTTTGGGTATTGTCGGGGGTATAGTCGTCGCTTATTTTGCAATAGGGCTTCATCCCAATAGATTTATAAATGCAATATGGCTTTTGATTTCGGCACGCGATATATATATTAGTATTTTAAAAGCATTTATTTTCGGTATATTAATTACACTTGTTTGTGCAACTCAAGGTTATATGACCAGAGGCGGAGCAAAAGATGTAGGTATTTCGACTACTCAATCTGCGATAAAATGTACATTTTATCTTCTGGTTGCTGATTTTCTTGTAAACTTGCTGTTTTATCTGTAAGAAATTAAGTTCTGCTGTTGCGGCGGCGCCAGAAATGGAATACAGGTATTCCTGCAAGCGTTATTAAAAGTCCGGGGACTGTGTACATCGGCTTGAAAATAGTCAGGCAGACTATTACGTATCCGGCACAAGCAAGAAAAGCAACAGGGAAAAAGTTGTTTATTCTAAACTTAAATCTGGACATATCGCATTTTTTTCTATAAATAAACAAACCTGCTGTTGTAATCAAATAAAATATTAAAGAAGCATAAATTACAAAATCCAGCAGCTGTGTATAATTTCCCCACAGAATCAATAGTGAAATCCATCCGCATTGTGCCCATAGTGAATTGACGGGAACTTTGGTTTTTCTGTTTATTACAGCGAGCGGTCTGAAAAAAGCACGGTCTTTTGCCATTTTGTAATACACACGTGAGCCTGCAAGAATCATACCGTTTGCACAGCCGAATGCAGAAATCATAATAATCAGAGCCATCACATCTTTTCCTATTGCTCCGAATATATAAGACATTAGCTGAGCACCGACAATATCCTCCGGCGCATTTTGAATTAAATCTACCGGAAGCACGCCTAGATAAATAGTGTTAATAAGCAGATACAGAAGAATCACAAGTCCTGTTCCGTATGCTAGTGCGCGCGGGATATTCACTGACGGATTTTTTATTTCACCGGCGATGAATGTAATATTGTTCCAGGTGATGGATGCAAAAACAGCGCCTACAACAGCTGTGAATATTATATTTATATAAGAAAAGTCAAAATGTTCCGGTATCATTGCATTAAGATGTAATGTATGGATGTTGAACCCAAAAAACAGACCGGCAAGAATAATTCCTATGATAGACAGTACTTTTGTCACGGTAAAAAGATTTTGTGTAATGACTCCGTGTTTTATGCCTCTTGAGTTTAAATATGTTAAAAAGGTTACTGTGAAAAGAGCACAAACCTGCTGGGTTGAGAGTTTTAAAAAGCCGATATGGAATATATAGTTATGCGCACTTATAAAAGGAACAAGGATTCCCAGAAATTTTGAAAAAGCAACACAAACTGCCGCTATAGTACCTGTCTGGATAACGAGAAACGTAGTCCATCCGTAAAGAAAAGCGATTTTTTCAGAATAAATTCTTTTTAAATAGATGTACTGTCCGCCTTCTTCCGTGATGTTTGCAGCAAGCTCAGCAAATGAGAGAGCACCGCACATCGTGATAAAACCGGCAAGAATCCATACTAGTATAAGCAGAAAACCGGATTGCACCTGCCTTGCAATGTCAGCGGATACAATAAATATCCCGCATCCTATCATCGACCCTGATACTACAGAAATTGCATCCCAGAGTGATAACGTCCTTTTTAAATCTTGACTCATAAGATTTATATTATCATAAAAATTTAATGAACGATAAATTAACGGAATAAAGCAATCCCGTCAGCCAGTGCCGGAGTGCTGCCTCTATTGTATTAACGACAGAACGATGGAAGAGTGAAGATTTTGAGACTGGGCGAGGAGTGTGGAAGATGTCTGCTGAAGAATTTGATTCTTTACATAATCAGCGGATTCTTGAGCAATATCAGCGTCCATAATAGTTGAACGTGACGCAGTCAGGTTTTGTATCTGAGTCGTCTGGGACTCGAGCGCCGAGTTGAGACGGTTTATAGCCGCGCCGAATTGAGCAAGTTTTGACTGGAGTTTTTCCATCAATGCATCAACTGTTTCGATAGCTTCTGCCGCGGAATCAGTAGAAGAGAAATCAATAGTAAATTCTCCGATATATAAAGAGGTGTCGATTGTGATGGATGAGGCTGCATCCGAGTTTGCTCCTATTTGGAACCTTACTCCGTCCGGAGTGATATCGTGGACATTCTGGTAGATTGTGTTTATGCCGTAGTTTAGCATTGTGTTATAACCGTCATTGCCGTCAAGATTATTTTCCCGTCCGCCGTTTACAATAAAACTGTCATCTCCTCCCTGTCCGGTCATGATATTTTCATTTCCGGAGACAGTTATTGTATCATCTCCGTCACCGGCGTTTGCCGTGTTGTTGTCACCTTTTATCGTAATTGAGTCGGAGCCGGAACCGGTCTGAAGAGAGTTGTCGTTTCCGGATATGTTGATTTTATTATCCCCTCCGTTGTCGTTTAGAGTGTTGCCTGTTCCGCTTAGTATTATGTCATCGTTGCCCGAACCAGAGGCTATTGTATTGTCAGAACCGCTGACCCTTATGTTATTGTTTTCATCAGAGGTGGTTATTTCATTATTTGAGCCGGATATATTAATTTTTTCAGAGCCTGTGCCTGCTATATTTTTGTTTCCGTCGCCGTTAATGTTGAGCGTATCGTTGCCGCTGCCTGTTGAGATTGCAGTGTTGTTGTCGGAGTTTATGGTGATAGTGTCATTCCCGTCTCCTGCATCAATTTCGTTTGTGCCGTTTGAGCCATTTACAATGATTGAATCATTGCCCGAGTTTCCGAAAAGATGATTGTTATCAGAATTCATTATTATATTGTCATTTCCGTCATTGCCGTGAATATAGTTTCCTGAACCTGACTCAACAGAAATGGTGTCATTTTTTGACCCGCCCTGAATAACATTGTTGTCACCGTATAACTTTATGTTGTTGGAGGAGGAATCGTCACAGACAAGAGTGATGTTTGAGCCGATAATATTCATTTCTCCGGTGTTTGGATTGTATACATAGGTAACCTTGTTCGAGGCAGGTGAGGTGTTGTCGTGGTTTGTGTTGATAAAGGTGTATTTTTTGCCGTTGAGAAAAATTTCTTCAGTCTGATTTTGGGTAACAAAAACAATTGTCTGAGAATTCGGATCAGAAGAAACATTGGAGTATGTGTTGTTGGAACCTGAGTCTACATAGTAGTTTAGCCCTGTGCCGCCGTCAATGTTGTTGTTCGAACCGAGAATGATGTTGTAGTCATCGCCTCCTCCTCCGCGTATTGAATTTCCGGAGCCGGTGACGGTGAAGGAATCGTTTCCGTTTCCTCCACTTATGACATTGTTGTCCCCTGTTATATTGAATGTGTTATTCCCGAGAGAGCCGTTTACTGTTGTATTGCGTCCATAGATGTTGTAGGTGTCGTCTCCTTCACTGTCTATGATATTGTTTGCATAAGCGTTTTCTTTCAATGTTATTGTATCATCCCCTTCTCCTCCGTTTACGGTATAGTCATTTCTCTGATTCAGGAGAATTTCATCATTTCCTTCTTCTCCGTATATTGCATTTGAGAGCCAGCCATTGTGTATAACTGTGTCGTTTCCTGCTCCGGCGTATATTGTATTCATTATTCCTTTTATATTAATTTTGTCTTCCTGCTTTCCTCCGTATACAGTGTTATACTCTCCGTTAATGATGAGATTGTGCTGTTGATTTTCTGAGCCCCGTATTTCGAACTCATTACCGGTAAAGGTAATTTCGCCGGTTGCTTCATTGTAAAAATAGGCGAGCGTTTTGTCTCCGTCTTCGGATTGATTTGTTATTGTGTACTGTTTTCCTCCTATAGTGACGGTTTTTGTTTCATTTTTATTTGAAAAATTTAATTCTGTGAGGTTAGGTGTTGCATTTGACATGTTAGAAAACAGGGTGTCTGTACCATTGTCTTGAATTGTGTTTTTTCCGGAACCGCCCATTATCATACAATTTGTGCCTGAGATAACATTGAAGATGTCGTCGCCGTCATTGCCTTCCACTAGAATATTGCTTCCTTTTAGATTAAAAGTGTCATCGCCGCCCCCGCCCTTAATGGTGTAATATGTGTTATTTGAATCTGTATTTTCAATATTCAGTGTATCGTTTCCATTTCCCCCGTCTATAACTGACTCATTATAAAAATAACTACAGCGGTTACTAATGACGTCATCTCCATCTTCTCCATAAATTTTTGCTGCAACCTGATTATCTATAGTGTCATTTCCTGCACCTGCGTAAATTGTATTAGCTTGCGCATTATTTTCTATTTTGTCTGCCAGATTTCCGCCGGTGAATCTAATACCAGATCCTGAAAGCTTTACGTCATGAGCCTTTTCTTTTTCGCCGTTTATATAAAAAGAGGAACTCAAAAATTCTATAGTGTTTCCGTCTATTCTGTAGATAAAAGTTTGGTTGCCAGAAGAGGTATTTTGCACCGTATATTTTATACCGTTTATCAGGATATCTTTTGTTTCATTTGCTGAAAAATTTACAGAATACGCATTCGGATTTTCAACATTGACTTTTATTGTGTTTTCTCCGTTGTCGACCAGAACTCTGTTCGTTCCTTCCCCTCCGTCAATAGTTGAGTTTTTGCTATTTGAACTCAGTATGGAAAATTCATCATTACCACCTTCTCCGTAGAACCGTACATCGCTGGTGGAAGAACTGTTATGTGTAAAAGAATCATCTCCGTCTCCGCCGTAGATTATATTATTTGCAGCTGATGAATAAAAAGTATCATTGCCCGAACCTCCATAGATACGAGAGTCACTCTGATTTATTGTGATAGTATCATCACCGTCTTCTCCATATATAGAGCTGTTAACCCCGTTAGAGGTAATAGTATCATTGCCCGCACCTCCATAAATAGTGTTTCCTCGTCCTGTGGCTCCATTAAGAGAAGAGAAGATTGTATCATCTTTGTTTCCGGTCGTTATTGTGTTATACATTCCCTGAATTTCAAGGTCATACGCGACATCTTTGTCTTTTCCTTCTATTGTAAAGTATGAGCTGATGAAGGTGACTTTCCCTGAATCTTCTATAATATAGGAGAGAGATTGAGCACTGTTTTGTTTGTTTTTTAGGATGTAGGTTTTTCCATCTATTTCAATTTCTTTGGATTCATTAGCTTTAAAATCCAGAGCACCGCTTGCTTTTGCATTTTCAGGTGTTGACAAAGTTTGTACGGGTGTTGAGGGTTGAGAAAAATCTACGTCTGAAACACCCGTGGTGCGCGAATTTTCAGGGTTTCGGGGGGGGGGGTAGATGTGAAACACTGTCGCTGTTGCTGACGACTCTAAAGCTCGCAGTGGCAAGCGGTGAGTTCATGGTTCTTGAGGTTGCCATTGAAAAAAGAGCAGCGCCTACAGGTGCATCTTCTTGTATTTTAAATACGCTGCTGCCATTGAAGCTCGTAGAGTTTTTAATCTGAAACAGTTGTTCAACCAGTGCATCTGCCTCTGCCTGCATTGCTTCCCGTGAATCATCAGAATAAATTCCGTTAGATGCCTGTACCGCAAGATCACGTATTCTGTTCAAAATGTCTGTCATATTGTTGATTGCGCCTTCGGCTGTGCTTAGATAGCTGAGGGCATCCTGCGTGTTTTTTCTTGCCTGTGTAAGTCCCCTTATCTGTGCAGTCATATTCGACGAAAGAAACATGCCTGCCGCATCATCGGCAGCGCAATTTACCCTGTAACCTGTGCTCATTCTGTAGAGAGCTGTGTTGAGGTTGTTGGTTGCGTTATTCAGATTTCGCTGCGTCGTTAATACTGACGGGTTGAAATTTGTGGTAATCATGATTCCTTAGAAGTCTGTACGTACGTTTTTTGTTTTTTGTGTTTTTATTGTTTGGTGGTTGGGTGTATGTCCCAACAGAGCCTTTTTCTATGGATTGCCGCGGTCGTCCTTCGCTCTTGGATTATTGGCAGCTCGAAGTTCTACCACTCGTTCTTTTTTGCATTCGCAAAAACTCACTCGTATCGAACTTCTACGCAGGACGTGCTGGGTGCCTTTCTGGCACACGGCGCACTTGCCAAAATCCGCTCCCTCGCAATGACAAAGTGTGATGCGTCATTGCGAGCGTCTGAAAGGCGCGAAGCAATCCAGTCTACCGGCGGCGCGGGTGTTTCGTGCCCGACTCCACACCTGTAAGACTTTGAAACTAGTTCAGAATGACTTTGTTTCAATTTTTAATTTGCACCTTTCAGGTGCATTCTTATTCAGTTTTCACCTGTCATTAGTTTTACCCTCTGACGATTCCCTATGCTTTGCCGGTGTATTCCGGCGTATTCAAATTACCCGATTGGGAGTCGAGTAATTATCTGTAAATATATACTGCTGCGGGTAATGATACCCGATTATATTATGACTTATAAGCTGCTAAAAGGGAATTGAACTAAAGTTTGGTTTATTCAATACTTTAGTTTGAACTTTAAAGCTATGCTTTGCTTAGAAAGTGCTCTACTACGCTATATGCCATATAATATCCGGCTACCGCCGGAACAAACGGAGTAGAACCTGGTGAAATTTTGTTGTATTCAAATAATTCTCCGTCAGGGGTTTCTATTCGTTCTGTACTTTGCAATTTAGAAAGAGCATTTGGCTTCTCTTTGCTGACTACGGCTTTTATTCCTGATTCTATGCCCTGCTGTTTTAGCTGATACAGTACATTTTTTACAAAAATATCCTTTTTGTTTTCTATTTCTGAAATATCACATATGTATAATTTAGTCGGATCAATACGATTTCCTGCACCCATAGACGTAACTACCGGTATTTTATTATTTTTGCACAATACAAGAAGTTCTATCTTCGAGCGAAGTGTGTCTATTGCATCTATTACATAGTCCGGATTTAATTTCAGTATTTCTTCATCAAGCCTTGAGTTATAAAAATTGTCTATAATATGAATGTTTATCTGCGGGTTTATGTCTAACAGACGTTCTTTGAACAATTCTGCTTTGCTCCTGCCTATAGTTGAATGCAGAGCAATGAGTTGCCTGTTAATATTGCTTTCTGATACTTTGTCAAAATCGACAATTGTGAAATTTTCAATACCTGCTCTGGCAAGGGATTCAAGAGCAAATCCTCCCACGCCTCCAAGTCCGAATACGACAACATGCTTAGAATGAAGCATGTTTTGAACAAGCTCACCCCATATGATTTCATTTCTTGAAAAGATGTTGCTCATTATGCTAGTCCTTGAGCGACATATAAACGCCTTCCATGATATTTGTGTAATCATTTTCAGGAAGTGTTGAAATGGTTTTCATTGCGGTTGAGAGATGCGGTATTTTGTCATACCAGCGACGACCTCTATTTGCTTGGTATAACCCGAGAACACGTTCTATACCAAGACTCAAGGGTGCCGTGTCATTTTCACGGTGTACGGTTTTGATTGCTGCTGCAACATCAATGATATCGTTGGAAAGTTTTGTCTGACCTTTATCGTTGAGTTTTTTCAACATTTCCAGAGCAAGATTCGTTTCTTTATATTTGTCGTTCCAGCGTTTGTTGTTCACGTCAAAACCTCCGTTTTCTCCCCTGTATACATTCTATAATTTTTTTGTACAAATGACAATAAGCTCTATATATGACTCAAAAAATTATCAAGAATTTTTTTTGTATCTTCAAAAACACGCTCTATAGAGTTGTTTGCATTGATAACTTTTATTCTGTACGGAAATTCTTTAGCCAGCTCAAGATATCCGAATCTAACCTTTTTGTGAAACTCCATACCCTCTGATTCGAGCCGGTCCTTTTCGCTGCCAACACGTTTCTGTGCAACTTCTGAATCTACATCATATACAAGAGTTAAGTCGGGATAGAATTTCCCCGTTGCAAGATCGTTCAGGTAGTTTATTCTTGTCAGGTCTATTCCCTTGCCATACCCTTGATATGCGACGGTCGAATCTGTATACCGGTCACAAAGTACAATTGTACCTTGATTTACTGCCGGCTTTATTACTGTTTCAACATGCTGTGCCCTGTCTGCAAGGAATAAAAATGCCTCGCATTCAGGTGCAACATATCCGTCATAGTGCAAAAGAATCTTTCTGAGCTCCTTTCCGAGTTCTGCTCCGCCGGGTTCTCTAGTCCAGAGAACGGCTTTTCCCGATTCTTCAAGATATTTTCTGACCAGCTCTGACTGTGTTGTCTTTCCGCAGCCGTCAGCCCCTTCAAATGTAATAAAACAGCCTTTTCTATTCATAACTATAGTCTGTCGAATCCTGTGTACTGTCTCAAAACTTCAGGTATGATTACAGAGCCGTCTTCCTGCTGGAAGTTTTCGATGATTGCAGCAAAGGTTCTTCCGACAGCAAGCCCTGAGCCGTTCATTGTGTAACAGTAATTTACCTTTCCTGTTGATTTGCTTCTGTACTTCAGACCCGCTCTTCTTGCCTGAAAATCACCGAATACTGAGCAGCTCGAAATTTCTTTGTAGTTGTTATATGAAGGCATCCATACTTCAAGGTCGTAGCATTTTCTTGCGGAAAATCCGATATCTCCCGTACACAATTCAACTCTTCTGAATGGAAGTTCAAGAAGCTCCAATGCATGTTCTGCATCGCGTGTAAGTTTTTCGTGTTCTTCCGGAGCCTGTTCTGGTGTTGTCAATTTTACGAGCTCTACTTTGTTAAACTGGTGAACACGAATAAGCCCTCTTGTGTCTTTTCCTGCTGAACCTGCTTCTCTTCTGAAACACGGTGTATAAGCAGTCATGCAGCGCGGAAGATCATCTTCTGAAAGAATTTCATTGCAGTAAATATTAGTTACCGGAACTTCTGCTGTCGGGATAAGGTAGAGATCTTCATCAACACATTTGTACATATCTTCAGCAAATTTTGGAAGCTGACCTGTACCTGTCATTGCTGCAGAGTTTACAAGAACAGGCGGAAGAATTTCTTCATATCCATGTTCTTTTGTATGCAAGTCAAGGAAAAAGTTTATTATAGCTCTTTCAAGCCTTGCTCCTTTGTTTTTGTATATATAAAATCTTGATTGAGAAATTTTTACTCCTCGCTCGAAGTCAACAATATCTTTCTCTGTAACTATGTCCCAATGGGCTTTTTGTTCAAAATTCGGTTTTGCAGGTTCCCCAACGTATTTTTTTACAACATTGTCTGCATCACTTGTGCCTATTGCGATATTTTCATCTGGAATATTCGGGATTGTCAGCAGCAGTTCTCTCTGTTTTGAGTCCAGTTCAGTTTCTTTTTCTTCGAGAACTTTAATTTTGTCCCCTATTTCTCTGACTTCTTCCTGAACTTTTGTTGTGTCCTGACCCTGTTTTTTGAGTTCTCCGATTTTTTGAGATTCAGACTTTCTCAATGCTCTGAGTTCGTCAGCCTCTGTTTGAACCTTTCTTCTCTCTATATCTATTTCCAGCACTTTATCCACTGAAAGTTCCGGATTTCTTCTCTTTAAAAGTTCATTGATTTTTTCGGGATTCTCTCTGACAAGTTTAATATCCAACATAATTAACATCCTCATATCTACAATACATGCCTTAATTTTAGTAAAAACAGGTTGAAAAATCCAGATAATTTATTATCATTAAAGAATGAAACGAATAATAAATTTTCTCTTTATCATATTTCTCCTGTTTACATCTTCCGTAGTTTGTTTCGCCGAGGCGCAACTCAGAGGATATAAACCCGCGTCTCTTGCTAAAGGAACCTTTTTAAAGGCGATAAGCCAGAGAGAAATTTCAACGGCAACTGTACATGTAGGAGATTTGGAATATTTTATAAGCCCGATTGACGTTTTTATGGGTGAATCAAATATTATCCCGAAAAACTCTGTTTATGTTGCCAGAATTGAGTCTGTAACAGAAGCTGTGGAAGGTATTAATGCTGCGATGAAAATAAGGGTGTTCAAGGTTATAACCCCTACGGAAAAACAGTATAAACTCGATGCGTATTTATACTGGAACAATACAACAACAGTCGGGGGAGATCTGGCTGAAGTCCAATACTACACAAGAATGCCCCATTACCCCGGAACCTGGAAAAAAGGCGTTCTTCAATTTGTACCTACGAGCATAAGATATTTTGGAAAACCTACGGTTATAAAAGCCGGAGAAGAAGTAACTTTCGTAATGAACAGTGATGTAAAGCTGTTCCCTTATAAGGAAAATTAAATGAGAAAATTTTTGATTATTTCAATCATCATCATACTTTCAGCTTCGCTTTTCTTTATAAAACCTAGCAATAATTCGGACGAAGTTGTTGTTTGGACTTTACAGCTCGGCACATTTGATAAGTATATGAACTCTCTTATCGCTGAGTTTGAGACACAAAATCCTGACATAAAAATAAAATGGATAGATGTGCCGTATTCGGAAGGTGAAAAGAGGACTCTTGCTTCTATTTTAAGTAATACTCCGCCGGATCTTGTAAATCTTACTCCTGATTTCTCAAGTGTGCTTGCACAAAAACAGGCGTTGGAATTTATAGATTGTGAACAACTGACCGCTTACAATTCAGAAATAGTCAATGATTTGAAGTACAAAAATAAATGTTATGCAATACCGTTTTATGCAACATCTTCGCTTACTTTCTATAACAAAGAGCTGTTGAAAAAAACAGGAATTAGCGAGCTGCCTGTAACATATGATGACATGAACAATAAAGCTGAATTAATAAAAGCCAAAACCGGCGTTTTTGCGACAATGCCAACTGTCACAGAAAATGACACAATGCTAAAAATTTTGAATAAATACGATATTAATACTCCGGAAAAGCTTACGTCTAAAAAAAGCGAAAAGATTTTTTCAGACTATAAAAAATTATATCAGAACGATTTGATTCCTAAAGAATCAATAACCCAGACACATCGTGAAGCCCTTGAAAAATATATGTCAGGTCAACTCGTTTTTATACAGTCAGGTGCCAATTTTTTGAATATAGTAAAAGAAAATGCCCTGCAGGTATTTAAACAAACCGATGTAACAAATCAGCTTGTCGGAGACACAGGCAAATATGATGTTTCTATCATGAATCTTGTTATACCGGCAAAAGCCCGTCATAAAGAAGGCGCATTAAAATTCGCGCTTTTCTTAACTAACAAAAAAAATCAGCTTGAGCTGGCAAAACTGACTACTATTTTGCCGGTTAATAATGAAGCTTTAAATGATTCTTATTTTGTTAATGCGGATGAGAGTGATGTTATTGCTAAAGCCAGAAAAGTCAGTGCCTCCCAGCTTAACAATCTCGAGTCTCAGGTACAGTTTGATAAAAACAGAAAAGAATTTTTGACTATGCTTAATACTTCTGTGCAACAAATTTTGCTGGGCGAGTCCGATTTGAAAAAAACACTGGAAAAAACAGCAGATAATTGGGAATTATTGATACAGCCATGATAAAAAAGATTCTTGAAAAAGAAAAAACCTCAGGCGGAAATGAAATCCATCTTGTAGCAACAGGCGGTTCTCAAAAAAATATTCTGACTATCGGTGTTTTTCATGGTGATGAGCCTTCCGGCAAGTATTTAATTGAAAGATATTTGAAGGGTGAATATAAGGCTAAAAACAGGCTTTTGTTTGTACCTTGCCTTAATCCTGACGGGCTTCGTGCCGGTACAAGAGGTAATTCAAACGGCGTTGATTTAAACCGAAATTTTCCCACAAAAAACTGGCAGCACTCAGAAAAAGACAAATATTTCGGAGGAGATAGTCCTTCCAGTGAAACAGAAACCCGTTTTATTGTTGAAATAATTAAAAAGTACAAACCGGACGTTATTTTAACATTGCATGAGCCATACCGGATTGTGAATTATGACGGTCCTGCACTGGAGATTGCTGAAAAAATCAGTAAAATAACGAAATATGATGTAGAAGAAAGCATTGGTTACCCAACGCCCGGCAGTTTCGGAACTTATTGCGGGGTAGAAAGGGGTATACCTGTGATTACTCTTGAATTTGCTCCGACTATTGATAGTGAAGATGCAGACACACAAATAGTGACACCCGAAAGTCTCTGGTGTCACTATGAAAAAATTATGCAATTTTTAGCCGACTATTAATCTATTTTTTAGATAGATCTGCAAGCATTACAATAATTTCTCCGGCAGGTATATTGACAGATAATTTGCCGTTTTTAAGAGTTGGCGGTGCCGGTGTTCTGACCGGCGTAATCAGTGTTTTTGTTGAAACATTGCATTTTATGTCAGCTGAACTTGTTCTTTGCAGATTTTTATTTAATATTACAATGATTGATGATTTGTCATATGTCAACATATACGCAAAGACATCCGGATTTGTTGTATTTAGGAAAGTTATATTACCTTTTTGCATCATTTCTGAAGCTTGTTTTTTTATGGAATTTGCTATTATAAATTCATCCTGAATTAAAGAATCTTTGCCGCCCGGTTTTCTTGAAAAATTGAATATGTCAATTTTTCCTTTATGCACATAGTAGTAGTCATCATCAGTATAAGTTTTTGCTGCTTTTTGATTTGCATATTTGTATAAATACGCATCGCCGGACTGGAAGCCATCTACAAAATATGAGTTGACCGGAAGAGTCGCTTGTAACCATATAATCTGTTTTGTAAGCTGCGGACCGCCAAGAACAATCGGGCTGATTTCATCATGAGTAGAAAAGCTGCCTATAACACTTCTCTGGTAGTTATATTGTTTTTGTATCGATGTAACAAGATTCATCTGTTTTTCAAATTCTTCGGAAGTTTTCCAGTCTTTAAAGTTGAAAAAGCTTCCGTAATATCCGTCGAATCCAGCTTCTAGCAATTTGTCATAAGGTGTAAACGGTGCTGATTTCGTGACAGGCTCTGTCCAGCTTTCAGAAGCTTCTGCAAGGAATAAGAACTGAGGGCTTTTTTCTCTTGTGTATTTTATTAATCTTTCCCAAAAAGCATACGGTTTTGATGTTGCTACATCCGCCCTTATACCGTCAGCATCAAGTTCAAGAACCATATCAACAAACTGTTTATAAAGGTTATAAACATCTTCATTCAAGGAACCATCTGCATTTTGGGTTTTGAACATTCGTACGTCAGTCCAGTCAGCAGGAACCTGAGGCTGTCTGGCTGCAGTATCTGTTTCAAATAAGTTTGGATTAGCAAGATACATATCATAAGAGCCGCAGCTGGGTAAATCGATTATTACTCTAATGCCTCTTTTATGGCATTCCCGTATAAAATTTGCCGCTTCCTGTTTAACAGTCAGATTGTTAGTTTTGTCATCCAGCTGTGGATTTATTTCATTAAAGCTTGATATTGCATATAAAGAACCGGCTGTTCCTATTGCTTTTACTTTTCCTACGGGCGTGATAGGAAGAAGGTGGATTGTATTAATGCCCAGTTTTTTTAATCCGTCGAGTCTTTGTACCGCATTGACAAAGTTTCCCGGAGTTTCTCCCTTTTCTATTTCAATTATTTCATTATTATTTTTATCATTTGCGTTAAATGTTCTGATATTTACGGCCATAATTATTGCCTGATTTTTATCGAAAATCGTTCTCAGGTCATTTATCCATACTCCATTTTGTGCAAATGCCGGAGTACTCAAGAGTAAACTCATTAACAATAAACTTAGATTTTTCTTCATATAAATCTCCCGTATAGTCCGTGAAAATCATCTTCTATCTAATTACTTGTTAAAATTATATCATCAGGGAGTTTATCGTTGCAACTATTGAAAAATTGAGTTATACTAGATAAGTATCATTTTATTGGAGGCTTGTATGCGCATATACGTAAACGGTAGAAACATTGAAATCACAGACGCAATTAAAGCTTATGCGAAAGAAAAAATTGGCAAAGTAGCCAATCACTATGACCAGATTGAGGGTATTGACATTGTACTGTCAGTAATCAAAAACCCCAGCGTGGCGCAAAGTCATACGGCAGAAGTTACCTGTAAATTTGTTGGCGGCTCTGTGCATGTTACGGAATCTGCAGAATCAATGTATGCAAGTATTGACCTTGTTGCAGACAAACTGGACAGACAGGTAAAAAAATTCAAAGACAAAAATTTAAAATCAAAAGCAAAAACTAATTCTATCAGAACAGATGTTGTTCCTGATGAAGAATCACAAGAAACAGAAGAAGTTAGCGCAGAATAAGCCTGATTTTTATGAATAGAAAAACGCCGTTCGTTTTAAACGTTCGGCGTTTTTAACATTTTGTAGATGCTTTTTTGCTTTAAACGGCGCAAATACTTTATAAATATTATGTACAATTCCCGAAACATTTGATATTATAAATATATTCAGAATAATGGTCATAATGACAAGGATAAAATTTATGAAAAATGTAGTAATTTTTGCTGACAGAGATTCAGCCGAACTTGAAAAAATTTTAGCTGACAATGAAGAATTGAACGTCAGAACTCTCGGTATTGATGAGTTAAAAGACGCACAGAAATATAATCCTTCAGTTATTATTTTAAATTGTAATGATGAAAAGCTCAAAGAAGTAGCTATGGTGACTAAACTGGCTGCGCCTACTCTTGTAGCTGCTGATAAGTTTGCTCACGACATTGTTTTTAGAGGAGATTCTTATGACTTTGTGAATTCTCCTGTCGATGCAGGTGAATTTAAGCTAAGAGTTAAAAATCTTTTGAAAATTAAAGAGTTGAAAGAAACAATAAATCAGGTTTCTACAACAGATGAACTTACAGGTCTGCACAACAGAAAATATCTCCATGAAAGACTTGAAGCTGAAATGTCACGTGCAAAAAGATATGACACAAAGCTTTCTTGCCTTTTGCTCGACATAGACTTTTTTAAAGTTGTTAATGATATGTATGGGTATGACTGGGGCGATGTTCTGTTAAAGAAAATTGCAGAAATGCTCAAAGGATTTATCAGAAAAGAAGATATTTTAACCAGATACGGCGATGAAGAATTTATTGTTATTCTGCCCAATACACCTGAAGAAAATGCATTTTTGTTTGCTGAACGTTTCAGAAGAGATATTGAAAAAATGGAATTCATTCCAGCAGGTGAAGAAGAAAAGCATCCGATTACTATCTCAGGCGGTATTTCTTCTTTTCCATTTCTTGAAAATGTTGATGAAGATGCTAATACGCTCATCAGATACGCTGAACACGCTCTTTATAACGCTAAAAAACGCGGCAAAAATAAAATCGTTCAGTTCTCTCAGATTAACATAGACTATTAATAATTCATAAACTAAATTAAAAAAATCACACTGTATCTGGTGTGATTTTTTTATATAAAATTATTCATAAAAAAGCAAGTTAGCCAACTTTAAACCAAACCATTAAAAACTTTTTTATCGCAACCCCGAAAAAAGTGTCCGGTTGTCAACTAACTCGCTTTATAATAATAACTCTTTTTTCAGGCTATTTCACCACCCGAAAGGATAATCTTTTTTTGAAACAATTTAATGCTACAGAATTAGTATAAAAATGGGCGTATTTTCTAAATACGCCCCATTTGCGAGTATTACTTCTATTAAAAAGTACTTCTTACCAGTAATTCATTTGCCATCCGTCTTCAATAATATCTTTGACCAGACAGTCGTCACTATTACCTTCTTTAGGTACTATTTTCTCTTTTTCTTTATCTAGCTGTAATGTGAAATAATCAACACCATATACGTTTGGCTTTTCCAGTGCATTTACGTCTACAGCTATATCGCAGGTTGTTGCAGTACAATTTTCTAAAGCCAAACTCGTTCCATCAAGTAATAATATCGGTGTTGAGTTCGGTGCAGCACCGGTTCCGCCGTCCAGTGTTCCGTAGCTGTCTGCAAAACAGTTATTCTTTCGATCTCCTTCACATTTGTATGCGATTAAAAGATATTCCGCAAAATCGTCTATAGTCAAATTCGTAAAGTTCCATTTTGAGATTGGTCCTTTTTCTTCAGTCATAAAGTCCAAATTTTGCTCAAGAGTTACATAAGCTTTTTTTAGTTTTGTGACATATTCGTTCTTTTGTGTATACTTTTTCAACGGCGGTATCGTAATAGCTGCTACAACGCCAATAATAGTTAGCGTAATCAGAACTTCACTAAATGTCATTGCTAATTTTCTATTCATCATTTGCAAGTGCTGCCTTTCTGTATTAATTCTCTTATTTTTGCATATCTGCCAACTTCTGTGCTAAGTGATTTTACACTATCAAGGTATGGTGAGTCAATGTGCACTCTGTTATCATAATGCGGGTCGATGATGTAGACGGTCGGAAATCCTGATATTCTGTATTCGTCTACCATTTTTTTGTTTTCTTCAGATTCTACATTTAGAAGTACTACATTAAATTTATCTTTATAAATATTTCTTACCGAATCGAGTTTTGGCATAAATCTAACACAGTATGTGCACCAATCTGCATAAAAAACAGCGATTATCGGCTTATCTTCTTTTGCTGCTTTTTCATACGTCATTCCCAAATCGTAATCCGAAGGTTTCAAGTCTTTTTTTGGTGCTACAGCCATACAGCCCGTAACTGTAATTCCGGCTAAAAATAATACCACTAATGATATTATAAATTTTTTCATAATTTTGCTCCTTTGGGGACTACTGTTACCCCGTTTTCTGATACGTAAAAACCTCTTGCTAAATCTTCTTCTTTGTCGAATCCTATTTTTGTATACGGTGGAATATCTACATTTTTGTCAATAATTGCTTTCGAAATATGTGAATGTCTTCCTACATTGACATTTTCCATCAAAATAGAATCCACAACGCTGGAAAAACTATTTATTCGTACTTTTGGTGAAAGCACACATCTGGAAAGTGTTCCTCCAGAGATTATGCAGCCTTCTGATACCATTGAGTTCGTCGCCAGTCCACGTCTTTCTAACTCTTCCCAGATGAATTTTGCCGGGGGATAGTTATAGTTAAATGTTCTAAGCGGCCATTCCTGTGAGTATAAATTTAATTCCGGATCATATTCAAGCAAGTCCATATTTGCCTGCCAGTATGCGTCTATTGTGCCCACATCCCGCCAGTATCCTCGTTCTGACTCTTCCATTCCCTTAAATTCATTCTGGGCAAAATCATATACATATATTATGTCACCCTGTGAAAGCATTCTGGGGATAATATTCTTCCCGAAATCATGGTATGATTCTTTATTTTCAGAGTCCTGCATTAATTCATTGACTAGCTTTTCCTTATTAAATATATAATTACCCATTGATGCAAGACACTTTGTTTCATCACCGGGAATCGGACGAGGTCTGCTCTTAGGTTTTTCAATAAAACCGGTCAGTCTCCAGTTTTCATCAACTTCTATGATGCCGTATTCCCCTGCCTGTTCAATAGGTATGGGAATTGCTGAAATTGTGAGATCTGCATTATGATTTTTGTGATATTTGAGCATCGCATATACATCCATTTTGTATATATGATCTCCGCCAAATACACATACGTATTTAAATTCTTCATCAGTAATATGATGGATGTTTTGATAAACAGCATCTGCCGTACCTCTATACCAGTTGCCGTCTATTCTCATCTGTGCAGGAACAAGATCAACATATTGATTTATTATTGGTGACAACGGCCAGGAACGCGCAATATGCTTGTTTAAAGAATCAGATTTATATTGGGTAAGTATTTTGAGTTTATAAAATCCGGAATTTATAAAATTATTAATTACAAAATCTATAATTCTATATCTTCCTCCAAAAGGAACAGCCGGTTTTGCTCTGTCTCTCGTGAGCGGATATAGTCTTTTACCTTCACCACCGGCAAGTATCATAACCAGTGTATCTTCAACAGCCATGCGTCCTCTATCTTTCCTTAAGCTTCTCTAAAATTATAGCACAGCGTTTGATTTTAACAAAATTGTATACTTTATTTTCAGTATGTAACGAAATGTAACGATATATACGAAGTATGAAATTTGTATATACTTAATGTTTTTATATAAATGTAAGTAAGTAAAAAAAGAATCTCTAAAGGAGACATTAATTATGGGTATGGCAGCATCGCAAGCAAGATTATTAACATTGACAGCAAGAAAATCAGATCTTGAGTTTCGCGCACAGCAGATAACAAACTCAGAAATGATATTAGCAATGCAAACAGAAGTTGCAGCGAAAGAATACTCAAACGCAATGTCAAATACAAAATATCAGGTCAATACATATACAAGCGACTCTGACAAACAAACAGTATGGGCAGACATGACAGCAGAACAGTTGTTCGGAGTAATGGGTTACGGAATGAGAAGCGACAACGGAGAAAAAATCACGTTGCAGAACTATGAAGAACTTCTTGCAAACGGAGACTCTATGGCACAGAAAATTCAGCAGTCCGGTATGGTTGTAAAAGATGAAAATGGAGCCAATGCTTGGACAAAAAGCACGAGTGTAACAAAATTCTTCCTGACAACAGTAGGCGGCGGTCTTTTGAACGCAGACGGCGCTGACACAAGCATATCAGGTGACGAAAACATAACAACTACATATGATACATCAGACGACGCAGCAGCACAGGCAAAATATGACCAGAAAATGGCAAGAATAGAAGTAAAAGAAAAACAATTACAAATAGACCTTGAACAAATCAAAAACCAGCAGAAAGCATGTGATACAGAAATCGATAGTATCCAGAAAATCATAGACAAAAACATCGATAGAACCTTCAAAGTATTCAGCTAAGAACGAGAAGGCTAAGCAATAAGTAAAAAAGAAATAAGAGAAAAGTATAAAAGCTGAGCAATCAGCGAAACAGGCTACACGATGCAACCCTGATTTATAGAAATCAAAGGCGCCGGATAACGGCGCCCTTTTTTTTATTTTATTGATGCTAGCTGAGCTGATTGTTTGTCTATTTTTCGTCTGCTATTTCAACAAGTTCTGAGAGAACAGGTTTCGGGAAGAATTTTGTGTAATCGGCAATTTTTGAAGTCTCAGAAGTAAGCACATTTAAATATTTTTCAGCTCTTGATACAGCAACATAAAACAGCCTTAACGCTTCGTTTTTTTCTCTTGGCTTTCTCCATATTTCATTATAAACAATAGATTTCGGTGTTGTTTTACCCTCAAAGTTTCTTATTAAAATACCAAATCCGGGTTTATTGCCATATTGAAAATCAAAGTTTATATTTGTGTCCGGTTTAGGTAATGCTGCAGACAAAGAAAGTACAAACACATGCGGAAATTCCAGCCCTTTGCTTGCATGGATGGTCAGAATTTGAACAGCATTGATATTTGAGGATACTGTAGATGGAAACTCAAAATTTCTGTCATCTTTAATTTTTTCAATATATTCAAGAAACTTTTTAGTATTTACATAATTTCCCGCCTCTATATAATCAGCAAGTATTTTTTCAAACACTCTGAGATTTCTCTCGGCAATTTTATTTTCCGTTGAAGAAGAAGGCTTGTAGGGAAGTATTGCATTTATGAGTTTGTAATAGCTTTGCATAAGGGAAAAATCCCTTCTCTTTAATTTAAGAATATTTATTGTTGATTGGATTTGTTCCAGATAATTTTTTGTTTGTTCATCTATTTTTAATTCGAGAGTAGGTTCCGCAAATCTTAATTTGTCGCAGAAATTCATTCTCTTCAACTCTTCGAACTCTTTCGTTTTGAGAATATGAGCATCAAGGGCTTGCTTTAAACGATATATTTGCGAATCAGAAAGCTTTATTTTCAGAATTCTTGTAAATGCTATTTCATCTGTGGCATCAGAAAAATACCTTAAAAGTGCGATAGCATTTCTGATAACGGGTTCATTAAAAAATCCTGTATTTACTTTCTTTACAGAAGGTATACCGGACCTGGTTAAAAATTTCTCAACAAGTTCAGCTTGTGAGTGAGATTTTACAAGGATTGCAAAATCTTTAAACTCAGCATTTTCTTCACTCTTTAAACGCAAGATTTCTTTAGCAATATACTTTGCCTCAGCGGCTTTTTGTTCATCTATATGTTCCGCACCGTAAAATTGCGTATATTTTACATATTTATTTTCTTCATCAGTCCTTTTAAATGCCTCAAGTGCTTCATCGAGACAAAGATGTTCTTCTGTAACATAGTTCACTGCGTCGAGAACATAGTTAGTCGAACGATAATTTGTTTTCAGTCTGATTTCTTCATACTTTTTCCCGTATTTTTGCTCAATATATTTGTGTAAAACTTCCAAATTTTCCATCTGAGCAAATCTGAAGCCATATATGGACTGTTTTCTGTCTCCGACAAATGTTATATCTGCATTATCAGGAGAGAGCAATAGTTTTATAAGTTCAAGCTGAGAGCCGTTAGTGTCCTGAAACTCATCTATAATCAGATGTTTAAAGTATTTCGAATAGTATGCTCTTAAAAGTTCATTATGTTTAAATATATATATTGTTTTATTAATCAGGTCATCAAAATCAATTAAATCAGCCTTTTCCAACTCGTTACAGTATATTGCATAAATCAATGCAATAACCTCTGTCAGATATTTTTCATAAGGCGCAATTTTTTCAAGGTTTTCAGGAAAACCGGCGGCATATCCCCAGAACTCTGCTTTTGTTTTTCCGTTTTTGTCCAGTATAAGTTTTTCTCCTGCAATTGCAGCAAAAGCACCCTTGTCCGTATTTTTCCCTTTTGCATCAGTTTTTATGTCCACAAATTTACAAAAATCATCAGAATATGGCTTCAAGTGTTCTGTCCAGCCGTTAATGTAGGCGTCTTTATCTGAAAATCCAAACGGCAGCGTTTTTAGTGTTTTTGAAAAATCGGATGTTGAGCGCAATGCTTTTTCAAAAAACTCCTCCGGCTCCAGTCCGAGTGATTTTATTTTTTTGATAATTTTGTATATCTCCTCAAAAATAGTATCAAGATTATCTATTTTATTGAGAATTTTAAGATTTCCCGCACTCAATATATCCGGATTTATGCCCAGTTTGGCAGATATCTCGCTGATATTATCTATTGTTTTATATTCATTATATTTTATACGCTTGATTATATTTGTATAAACTGTCTCCAGCTCCTGTTCTTCACCCATTTTAAAAGCAGGTGAAAGACCGGCTTCGATAGAATGCTTTTTCAAAATTCTGCTGCAGAAACTGTGAAAAGTTGATACCCAGAGGTCATCAGAATCTATCCCGTTTTCTTCAAGCTCCTTAACGATTCTTCCTTTCATTTCTCCTGCAGCTTTGTCTGTAAATGTAATAACAAGAATATGTTTTGGCGCTTCTTCAACACCCTGTTTCATCAATTCAAAAACAAGTTTTACAAACCTTTTTGAAATTATTTTTGTCTTGCCTGTTCCAGCTCCGGCTACTATTTTTGTGCAGGTATTAACAGGATTTTCCACTGCTTTTTTCTGCTCTGCGTTTAAGCCGTCCGTAAATTTTTCGATAGAAAAATTAATCATCCGCACCTCCATCGCAAAGAAATTCGTACGGACAGTTTTTACATGTAAAATTGTCCTTTTCTGATTTAAATATCACTGTTTCTCTGATTTTATCAGCAACTTCTGTTTTGAGATTTGTTAAAATCCTATCTGAAAATTCTTCAAGAGTGTCAGCGGAAACCATATCATCCACATATCCTCCGTCAATTGAGGGTCTAATATATTTTAGACCGAGAGTTTGAAGCTTGCCTTTTACGTTTTCAAGATTTTTTGCATACAAAGAAGCAATATAATACAGTGGAACCTGATACGGATATTCCTTTTTCAGATTTTCCGGATTGCCTCTGCCGGTTTTTGACTTGAACGACACACCGTTCTCGCTTACGTAATAGGTAAGCATTTCTTTGTTTTGCATACCGGTTTTATAGTCAAAAAGAGAAAATTTTTCGTCTTTTTCTGTAATAATATCTATTCTGCCGTCAAATTCTGTATCGGGAATTTTTTCTGTTTTAAAACGAAACTCTATTTCTGCAAGAGCACTATCCGGAATATCATTAAAAAAGCCGTATTTTTCGAGTTCTTCAACTGCAGATATGAAATTATCGTGCATCTCCTCAATACTCAATGCGTCAGAGGTAAGAAGTGTTTCAATATCTTTTTCACTAAATCCTGCGTTAAGTGCTGCTTCAGGTTTTAATGCGCAATTAAAATAAGCTTCTGCAATACTTAACAAGGTATCTTTATTGAACTGTTTCAGATATTTTTCAAAAAATATTTGCATTACTGTATGAACAGCAGTACCGTATGAAGCTGAAAACGTCTTTTTATCTTTTAAATTTAAGAGGTTTGCAAAATAGTATTTTCTTGGACACTTCTGAAAATTACGGATAGCAGAAGCATTTAATTTTAAGATATCCTCATCAGAAATCACCTTTGTTGTGTCGTTTTCTTCAATTTCAGATGATTTTGCTAGTTCTCTTTTAAGCTCCTCTTTCTCTATTTGAATTTCTTTTGTTGCATCGGGATTTAGAGAAGATAGCCTGTTAAAAAAGACGGATGGTTGAACCAGTTTTTTATCTTCGTATTTGTGTGTAGAAATTGTCAGTTTGTCTTCTGCTCTGGTCATACCCAGATACAAAAGTGATGTCTCCTCTTTCATCACTGTTTTTTCATCTGGAATAATTTTGACAAAACAAGGATTTCTGTTTTGTAAAAATTTTGAAACCTCATCGTTTGCCTGTTGGGAAATAAACTGCGTAAATCTGTCAGATGCAGGCATCGATTTTTCAGTCATAGATGGAATATATACATTTTTAAAAGTCCTCCCCTTGGTTTTAAAGAATGGGAGCACATGTACGAAATCATTGTTTTTCAATTCCCGTTCAACAGGCTGGCTTATTACGTCCATCAGGGCTGAAACGGATGGTACCGTTTTTAACAGATTTTTGTATAAATACTCCAGATCTTTTATTTTTCCGGCAAGCATTTTTATACCAGCGCTGTTTCTATCAACAGTTTCACTTTCTTTGGCGGCACAGAAAAATATTATATCTGTAAAACGCTGTTCTTTATATAATTCGTAGATTTTTGAAATTGCTCCTAGCTCCATTGCAAGAGACTTGCTGTCTTTTTCAATAAGAGTTTGAAAGTTTTCATATACTACATTCAGTAAAGAAGGCTTGTTGTGTTCTTCTTTTATGCTAATAAGCCTGTCTATTGTATAACCGTTTTCTATTGTGTCATACAGTATATTTTCTATGTACAAATCAAGTTCTTCAAAAATTATTTCTCTGTCAGAACGCGGCATTACTCCGATTGAGTCAAAATCATTCTTTGAAAAAGAATCCAGGTTCAATTTTTCAAAAATCATACAAAGACTGAGATATCTGGTCAGTTTTATTTTGAAATTATTAAAATTTTCATCAAAAATCTCAATTCCTGCAGGCACTTCTTCCGCTTTCAAAAAATCAAGAATTTTTTGTTTAAAACTTCCGTCTCTTACGAGAATTGCATAATCTTTGAAGGCTCCTTTTCCGGAGTTTACTTTATTTTTAATCTCTTTTGTTATATAAGACAGCTCATCATAAATATCTTCAAAAACCAGACAGCTTACTCTATTTTCAACGGGGCTATTTTTTTTATCAAAAAGGAACATTGCCTGAGAGAGAATATCTATGCTTCTGTGGTTTTTTTCCAGATACTGCGTTTCAAAACCGTCCAAATTTGTATTAACGCCGGATGTTAGGCGTATTTTTGCATAATCATCGCCGCATAAAAGTATATTAGTGCTGATTTGCTTTATTAATTCCAGCTGGGCATAGGACATATCCTGAATACCATCAACTGCAATAAAATCATATTCCGGAAGTTTTTGTTGTTTAAGTGCAATTCCTGCAGCATCCCTGTAATCCAGCATATCATTTTCAGCCAAAAAGGTATTGTACTTCTCATAGACATCGCTCACAAGCAAAAGACGATTTCTATCAATATCAGAGATGTCAGAATTAAGAACAGCAGATTTAAAATCATCAGGAGTGAGCAAATTGTTCTTTAGAGCACCAAAAAGGATATACAGCTCTGATGCGAATCTGGATGATTTTGTGAGTGCGAAAAGCGTAGGATTCTGTTTAAACACATCTTTTGTTATGTTTAAAATAATATCTATCCCCAGAAAGTCTGATAAAACTTTTTTTTCATATCCGTTGTCGGAAAATATACGCTGGATTATCCATTCAAAAGAAACGCCTTTGCAATCATCAATATTTTTATTACTTGATGAAAATGTAACAAAAAGTTTTTTACCCGATATCTTCTGTAAGATTCCTTTTATATATTCTGTTTTTCCGCTTCCTGCTGTACCGGAGAGGTATATTTTTTTCTGCATGGTATAAATTTTAGCATATTTTACATAGTATTTGTTAAATTTTTCTAAATATACAGGTTAATACATGTATTTAATTCATTTTTGTCAGATAATCATTTATGATATGCAGGTAATTTTTTAAGGAGAATTGCCATGCAAAAATATGAATGTTTAGTATGTATGTACATTTACGACCCCGCCGAACACAATAATGTAGCGTTCGAGGATTTGCCCGAAGACTGGCTATGCCCCCTGTGCGGTGCGTCAAAGGATCAGTTTACTAAAACAGAATAGTAAGAAGGAGGGAAAAGTATGAAAATGCTTCCGATAAAAAATAATGTATATTATCTCGGTTCTAAAGATATTAACAGAAAATTATTTGATCAGCTAATACCGCTGCCGCAGGGTACAACCTACAATTCTTATCTGGTTGTAGGCAGTGAAAAAACAGCACTTGTAGACACAATGTATCCTAAAAAAATACATGAACTTATAGAAAAACTCGATGCTGAAGGAATAAAAAAAGTAGATTATATTATTGCAAACCATGGAGAACAGGATCATTCCGGCGCATTGCCGACACTGGTTTCAAAATATCCGGAAGCAAAAATTGTAACTAATGCAAAATGCAAAGATATAGTCCAAAATCTTCTTCACCTTGAAGAAGAAAGATTTCACGTAGTTGGCGATGGAGATGAACTTTCACTCGGAGATAAGACAGTTAAATTTATACTAGCTCCGTGGGTTCACTGGCCAGACACAATGTTCAGCTACCTGAAAGAAGATAAAATGCTCTTTACCTGTGACTTTTTGGGTGCTCATTACACAAAAAATGATCTTTTTGCCGATTATACAGATGACCTCATAGAAGCTGCAAAAAGATATTATGCGGAAATTATTATGCCGTTTAGAAACTTTGCAAAAAAATATACGCAGATGGTCAAGGGAATGGACGTTGAAATCATAATGCCGAGCCACGGTCCGGTTTATGACAAGCCTGAATTTATATTGAATCTTTATGATTTGTGGACGTCGGATAAGGTGGAAAATAAAGTTGTTATACCTTATGTTTCAATGTATGACAGCACAAAAATGCTTGTGGATGAACTGGCTGCCCACCTTCGCGCAAAAAATATAGATGTAAAACTTTTTGATCTCGTAAACT
Organism: Candidatus Gastranaerophilales bacterium; assembly: GCA_944323425.1. Taxonomy (GTDB): domain Bacteria; phylum Cyanobacteriota; class Vampirovibrionia; order Gastranaerophilales; family Gastranaerophilaceae; genus CALUPY01. The sequence continues at coordinate 162,065 of CALUSL010000001.1, forward strand.
GCGATGAGGGCGAACTTACAATGGAACTTGTGGATGCAGCTACTGTAGTGTTCGGTGCTTCTATGGTGCTCGCAGGACCTCATCCCGCTGCAGTTACGGCGGCATATCTGGTAAATGCAATCAGACCGAAAGTTAAATACTATGCAATCGTTGGTTCCTACGGCTGGGGTGGAAAGCTCACCGAAACACTGGAAAGTATGCTGACAATAATAAAACCCGAAAAACTGGATTATATTGTTGTAAAAGGCAGACCGACCGAAGAGGATTTGAAAAAAGCAGCTGACCTTGCATCTCTGATTGCAGAAAAACATAAAGCATTATAGTTACTATATTATTTCATACAAAAAAGACAGATATTTATATCTGTCTTTTTTGTATGTTGGAATTTTAATAATATTAAGAAATGTAAAACTGACTTTTGGGGGCGGAAAATATTAATAAATAGCAGTTTTTAAGATATTTAAAAATATACTGTTTTTGACGAGACGCAATATTGGACTTGTGTTTGTTTTTATAAAATAAAGAGGAATAAAATAACTTATTGAGCGAGAGGAGAATCAAATGTTAAGAATTTACAATCCACCAACAGGTACAGATGCTAAGTCAATTGATATTACACCGCTATCTAAAAATTGACAGCAGAAGAAGAAAAGAAAATAGCTGATATGTTTAAAGCCACAGACAAAGACGGCGACATGAAAGTCGGCAAGCAGGAATTGGTGGATAAAGTAATTGAAGAGTATAAAAACACAGGCAAATTACCTGATGGATATGACAATTTGGGTGACTATATTGCAGACCAGATGAAAAACTTTGGCAAATACGACAAAAACAAAGATGGTAAACTAAATATCGATGAATATACAGAAATGTCAACTGCTCCTAAAATTGATGAGGGATATGTTGTAACTGATGAAGATATTCTAACATGGATAAAAGAACATTTGCTACCCAGAACCCCTGATGGTAGTATAAAGTTGCCGAACAATAAGCCGGCACGACTAAACCCCGATATATATCCGATAGTTAAACTGCCAAAGGGTAAAGAGCCGGTGGTTACTTATCCTATAGCCCGACCTGGTGAAAAACCGCTGAACATTTATACCATAGAAAGATTCGGTGAAGAGAGTGAAATTATATACGATAAATATGATTACACTCTCAAATAAAATAAAAAAACAAAAAGCCCGAAAGAAAATTAAATCTTTCGGGTTTTTCGATTGCAGTTTCGAAAATACTTCTTTGTATCACTCTGCATTGAACCTGCATATTTAGCGGCAGCTGTTTAATAATTTTCAGCCTTCACAAAGAAATATGCTCTCGGGTGTTTGCAAACAGGGCAGATTTCCACAGATTGGTCACCTTCATGCGTAAATCCGCAATTTGCACATTCCCATACAACCTTTTCTTCTTTAACAAAAACTTTTCCTGTTTTTACATTTTCAAGAAGTTTTTTGTATCTGTCCTCATGATGTTTTTCAATCATAGCAACCTTTTCAAACAGAAATGCAATATCATTGAAGCCTTCTTCTTTTGCTTCTTTTGCAAATTTTGCATACATTTCTGTCCATTCGTAGTTTTCACCGTTGGCTGCATCTTCGAGGTTATGCATTGTATCTCCGATACTTCCTCCGTTTAAGAGTTTGTACCAGATTTTTGCATGCTCTTTTTCGTTATTTGCAGTCTCTTCAAAGATTTTTGAAATTTGCACATAACCTTCTTTTTTTGCCTGTGAAGCGTAATAGGTGTACTTATTTCTAGCCTGTGATTCGCCTGCAAATGCTTCCATTAAGTTCTTTTCTGTTTTTGAACCTCTTAATTCCATCAGAGTTCTCCTTCTGTTTTTATTCTTCGGGTGAAAATTCATCTTTGCCTACGCCGCAAAGAGGACAAGCGTAATCTTCCGGAAGCTCTTCGAATGGAACGTTTCCGTTTTCAGCCGGATCATATACATAACCGCATACATTACATACAAATTTTTTCATAATTCATTTCTCCTTTAGTGTCTACACTTGTTGCAGATGCCCCGCACCTGCAGGTTTATATCTTTTATTTCTCCGAATTTTTTGCTATTTTCCGGAATTGTTACTTCATAGCCATCTTCCGGAAATATATCATAAACTTCACCGCATTTTATACATATAAAATGATTGTGAGGGCGTCTGTCTGCATCGAAACGTGCTTTCGGCAGCAGGCTGTCCACCCTGAAAATCATATCCATATCTTCGAGTGATGCTAATGTTCTATATACTGTGTCAAACGATATGTTCGGAAGTCTTTCTTTTACATTTTCATATACTGTTTCCGCATCCGGATGTTCGCATGATGATGCAACTTCACGAAAAATTTCAACACGCTGTGTTGTAACCCTCATTCCGAGTTCCTGGCAGCGCTTTTTTAAACTTTCTATTTTGTCATCAATGCTTTGTACGTTTGCGGTCATTTGAAATCCTTTATTAAGAATTATTCTTATTAAGTATAATTTGAGTATATCATATTTTACATTTTGTGCAACCCATGCAAGATTTTATCTTAATAATTTGTGATAACATAAAAACATGAAAAATATATTCTACTATGATACAAAAATAGGAATGCTCGGAATCGGCGAAGACAACGGATACATTACAAATATAGTGTTTGGTAATACTCAGCTAAATGGATACGAAAAGAACGAAACGGATATAATAAAAAAAGCAATAAAACAGTTAAACGAATATTTTGACGGAAAAAGAAAACGGTTTGATTTGAAACTGAATCCTCAAGGTACAGTGTTTCAAAAAAAGGTCTGGCAAGCATTGCTGAGTATTCCCTACGGACGTACGGCAACCTATAAAGAAATAGCGGAAAAATGCGGATGTTCCCGTGGATACAGAGCTGTAGGTATGGCAAACAATAAAAATCCGATTCCGATAATTGTTCCCTGTCATCGTGTTATAGGCTCAAATGGCAAACTCGTCGGTTATGCGGGCGGTCTTTCTATGAAAGAACAGCTTCTGCAAATAGAAAATCAAAATAATGAATTTTTATTATTTCAACAGTGAAGGCAAAATTACAAATGATATTGCAGCCGAAGGAATGATTGGGATTCTAAAGCCTCTCGGGTTTATTAAAAAATAGTGAAAGCGTGTAGCCTATTAGTTGGGCATACTTGCCCAACCATTATTATGGTAACAAACTGGAGATTTAAGTACAATAAACAATTTAAAAGGTTCACTTTCGTGAACCTAATTCTTAAAAATAGTGGGGCGGATAGTGGGATTCGAACCCACGCATATCGGAACCACAATCCGAGGTCTTGACCACTTGACGATATCCGCCATAAGTAAAATATTTTCAATAATCGTGTAATAAAAATATATCAAATAATAATTCTTTTTCAAGTTTTTTTATAAACTTTGTCCGTAACTTTTATAAAACCATATTTTTTTAGACATGAATCAATATCAAATAAGACACTGTCATGACCGCCTATAATGAACATACTGCCTGCTTTTAACTTTTTTGAAACATCTTTTATAAAACTTTCAATTTTGTCATTTTCAAAATATCCCAGCGCATTTCTGCACATCAAAAGTGTATTCCCGTCTTTATCATTAAGTTCTTTTATTTTATTGAACATATCAGCCTGAAAAAAGCTGACATTATCGGTTAAAACTCTTTTTGCTTTCATCGTTCTTACATTACGCGATTCTGGTGACGATTCTTCTGCTTTTATATAAAGTAATTTATCTGTGTCGGTAAAATAATCCTGATAATCATTACAATACATTTGCATTGCCATTCTGTCATTTGGTTCAAGATTTATAAAACCGCTTTTTGCTGCTTTTAATATATCATAGTCGTAATCATACGCTTTTATCGGAAAAAATTTTTTTTGAATTTGATTTTTATTATTTCCTGCTGCCTCCAGAAGTGATATTATTGTCGAATAAGCTTCAGATCCGTCTGATGCAGCAAACATTACAATATTCACGTTTTCTTTATTTTTAAAATTATTAAGTATAAGCGGGCCCAATATGTTCCAGTTTAAATCACTGCGGAACAAACCGGTATAACACCCCATAGCTACATCGTTTATGTCCTGATCATACGATCGTCTGTTTGAGCCAAATGATATATTATTTTTGTAAAATTGTCCATAATTTCTGTTTATCTGTGTAATCTGGTTCATTTGTTTTCCATCTTTTCTTTATTATTGATTATATACTTATGGCGGATATCAGATAATTATAAAGCTTTATTGGCGCTTGTTTCCTGGAGTTAAATACTTATTTTACTTTCAGCACGACTCTTATATCTATAAAGTTAAATTTCTTTTGATGTTTGACTCTTTCTTGTTATTTTTTTAAGAAAAGTTAAACAGTCTAAAATTTGAGCTTTTGATTTTGTACAAAAGAACTAGTGTAAATTTTTGCAAAAAATGATATACTGTTCTAAAACAATGTAGAAAGAGTAAGGAGACTATTATGTCAAAAGAGGATAATTCAATTAGTTTCGGAATGGGACTTTTAGGCGGTATTATCGGTGGAGTTATTGCTGGTATACTATTTGCACCCAAGTCCGGAAAAGAAACAAGAGAAGAGTTGAAAGAATTTGTTAATGATTTTGCGGAAAAACATGCACCGGAAATCAGAGAAGCAAAAAAACAAGCTCTTGAATCGCTTGATATGATGAAATACAAGCTTGAACGCCAGTATAACAAATTGAACAATCATATTAAAGCAAAACAAATGGCAAAGGCAAAAGAAAAAGAAAGTATGTCTTACGACTTTAATTAATTTAGGAGAATTTTATGACTCAGGCTGTAGCATTAGCGTTATTGATTTTAATTTTTGTAGTAATTATAGCAGTAATAGTACTTACTGTTTATATAGTCAGATTAATAATCGATATCAATAAACTAACTAACAATTTAAATGATGTCGCTATTATGGTAAAAAGAGATGTAGAACCGATAATAAAGGATGTTCAAGTTACGATTAACAAACTTAACGAACTTGCTCAGGCAGCGGACAACCAGATGTCGACGTTGAAAAAAATAATAGCAACTATAGTCGGTTTTTCAACATTGACTTTCGGCGGCATGAAAAACCTGTCAAACAGCTTTTTTAAAGGGCTGACTTCAGGGTTTAAGATGTTCAGCAAAAGATAATAACAATAGATAAATTAAGGAGAAAATTATGTCAGCAGGAAAATTTTTAGCAGGTTTTGTAGTAGGCGGTGTTGTAGGCAGCGTTATCGGATTGCTTCTTGCTCCTCAATCAGGCGAAGAAACGAGACAGCTTATTGCAAAAAATTCAAAAGATGTTTATGACAAAGCTGAAAAAACAGTAAAAGAAATCCAGTCTAAAGCCGAAGATATTGTTAGTGATATGCAGGCTAAAGGCGATGAAATTATGGAAAAAATTCAGGGTATAATTAACCAGCAAAAACAAGTGTAAACACTTATAACATTTCTAAAAAACCGGCAATATACATGCCGGTTTTTTATTGTTTTCGCCATGATTCATCGGGCAGTATGTATTTCAGCATTAAATGTACATGTCCATTTTCATCCATTTTTCTTTCTGTGCATAAAAATTTTGATGCCCTTGGAAATACGCATTCATTACCGGGTGGCATTTTCCCATTTTGTATACTGTCTGTCAAAGAGACTCTGGCACCTTTGGGTACATAGATTTCATAGATTATTCCGTTTTTATCTGACAGAAAACATTTAGCATAGTTTATATCAGAAGCGCTGTATGCATATTCCGGCATATAGATAATATCACCGGGTTTTGTATTGTATTTTTTCAGATAAAGTTTATATTCGGAAAAGAAATCCGGTTTTTCTCCGATGCATCTGTATACGGTAAGAGGTTCGCTAATTGGTTTGAGTCTTTTAAAATCAATATCACTTTCTGTTATAACCTCTTTTACTGTTTTGTTAAGCAGTAACGTATTAGGTGTCGTAAATTTTTCAGGAGTGCCGCCTTGAATAAGGAGATGGTTAAAAGCATTAAAACGACCGTGATAAGGGACTTTAGAATTGTATAAATCTTTTACGGCGCCGTCCGCAAATTCGTCTTTCCACATTTCCTGACAAAATAAGATTTTTTTGGGTTGATGTATTACTTGAGGCTTTTGGGGGATTATTTTCGAATGAAATATTTTGTATAAATTAAAGGGTATTTTCATTTTATCTCCTTTTGCTTCACACAAAACAAGTCAAACAAAAAAATTGCCTGCAATTTTTTATTGAAGAAACGGTCTTAAATATTTGCCTGTATAAGATTCTTTGCAGTTTACTATTTCTTCCGGGGTTCCTTCAAATACAATATTTCCACCCATATCCCCGCCTTCGGGTCCAAGATCTATTATATGATCTGCTATTTTTATCAAATCCAGATTATGTTCAATAATAAGAATTGTATTACCGTTATCAGCGAGTTTGTTAATTATCTTTATAAGTTTATCCAAATCATACCAGTGCAGTCCGACTGATGGCTCATCTAGGAGATAAAGGGTTTTACCTGTTGCTTTTTTGTTAAGCTCGGACGCCAGTTTTATACGCTGAGCTTCTCCTCCTGAAAGAGTTGTTGCGCTCTGTCCCAATTTTATATATCCGAGTCCGACATCATAAAGTGTTTTTAGACGGTCTTTTATTTTGGGGATATTTTCAAAAAAGACATAAGCTTCAGCAACAGTCATATTTAAAACATCAGAAATAGTTGCTCCCTTGTATTTAACTTCGAGTGTTTCTCTATTGTATCTTTTGCCCTTGCAGACATCGCATTTTACATATACATCAGATAGAAAATTCATTTCAATTTTAATAACGCCGTCTCCCTTGCAAGCTTCACAACGGCCTCCTTTGACGTTAAAACTGAAACGTCCTGCTTTATATCCTCTCATTTTGGATTCATTTGTTTGTGCATATAGTTCTCTGATGTGCGTAAATACATCCGTATATGTTGCCGGATTTGAACGTGGAGTACGTCCTATTGGTGATTGGTCAATATCAATGATTTTGTCAATATGTTCAAATCCGAGAATTTCGTCAATGCCCTGCGGTTTAGGCTTGTTACCACGGAGTTTGTGTATTGCGTATTCCTGTATCAAGTCCATCATTAATGTTGATTTTCCGGAACCGGATACTCCTGTTATAGCTACTATTTTGCCCAAAGGAATGTCAAGTGAAATATTTTTAAGGTTGTTTAGATGCGCATTTTTTATGTGTAAAAACTCGCCGTTACCTTTCCTTCTTACCTGCGGTACAGGAATTTTTCTCTCTCCGCTCAAATACTTTCCGGTTATAGATTCTTTTGAGTTTATTATATCCTCCATTGTCCCCTTTGCGACAATCCTGCCTCCGTGTACTCCTGCTCTCGGACCTATATCTACAATGTAGTCTGCACTACGCATTGTATCTTCATCATGTTCGACCACAATAAGTGTATTGCCAAGATTTCTGAGTTTTAAAAGTGTTTGAATGAGACGGTCATTATCTCTCTGATGCAGCCCTATTGATGGCTCATCCAGAACATACAATACACCAGAAAGTCCGCTTCCAATCTGAGTAGCAAGCCTTATTCTCTGTGCTTCGCCGCCGGAGAGGGTCCCTGCCATACGCGCAAGGTCAAGATAACCCAGACCAACATCTAACATAAATTTTAGTCTTGCTCTTATTTCTTCAAGCACCTGTTTTGCTATTTGCATCTCATAGTCGCTGAGTTCCAGATACAAATCAGAAATAAAAGAAAAACTTTCTGTAATGGGCATTTTGCAAAATTCATATATGTTCTTGTCTTTTATTGTGACAGCCAGCGCAAATGGTTTTAATCTGGCACCATTGCAGTCTTTACAGGGAGTTGTGACCATATATTTTTGTATTTCTTCTCGCCAGTATTCACCGGATGCGTCGTTGTATCTCTTTTCAAGAAACGGTATTACTCCGCAAAATTTAGTCTTTCTTGTTTCATACATGTGAGTGCCAAAACGCTGTACTCTTATTTTTAAAAGCTCATTACCGCTGCCATACAATATGATATTCTGTTCCTTTTCTGATAATTCTTCAAAAGGTTTGTCCATATCTATGCCGTAATGACGGGCAACGGATTCTATGAGATCATTATAATAGGATGTTGTTGCTTTACTCCACGGGTATATAGCACCCTGCTTTAAAGATTTTTTCTTATCTGGAACAATTAAATCAGGATCAATGACAAAATCTGCGCCGAGTCCGGAGCAGGTAGGACAAGCCCCGTATGGATTGTTAAAACTAAATATTCTGGGGGCAAGTTCTTCAAAACTTAAACCGCATTTTGCGCAAGCAAGCTTTTCTGAAAAAATAAGCTCTTTTTCGCCGTTGACATCAACGGCCATTAATCCTCCTGCTTTTTGCAATGCTGTTTGTGCACTATCCGCGAGTCTTGACTTGGCTGATTCTTTAATAACTATTCTGTCAACAACAACATCAATTGTATGCTTCTGGGTCTTTTTTAGTTCTATATCGTCTTCATCGAGGTTATATATAGTTCCGTCTATACGTACTCTAATAAAACCTTCCTGTTTTAATTCATTTAATACAGATGCGAACTCTCCTTTTTGTCCTCTGACGATGGGAGCGATGACCTGAATTTTTGAACCTTCGGGAAGGGACATTATTTTGTCGACTATTTCATCAATACTCTGTGGTTTTATTTCATCACCGCATTGAGGGCAATGCGGTACACCGATTCTGGCATAGAGAAGTCTTAGATAATCATATATTTCCGTGACCGTTCCGACAGTTGAGCGCGGATTATTAGATGTTGATTTCTGGTCAATAGAAATAGCCGGTGAAAGCCCTTCTATACTTTCGACATCCGGTTTGTCCATCTGCCCGAGAAACTGGCGGGCGTAAGTTGAAAGACTCTCTACATAGCGTCTTTGTCCTTCTGCAAATATTGTATCAAACGCAAGAGAACTTTTGCCGGAGCCTGATACACCGGTAAATACAATAAGTTCGTTTTTCGGCAGCTCTAAATCTACATTTTTTAGATTATGTTGATTTACACCTTTAATTATTATTTTATCATTCATAATTTTGCTATCGCCCGTGTTTAGTCGACATTATACATGGGGACTATCCTCAGCAAATATTATTCCACAACAAAAATTCATATTCAATTATAATGTCATTTAGTTTATTTGTATGAAATAATTATTTCTATTCCAAAACGGAACAATCATTATCAGACGAAAAACAGGAAAAGAATTTGTTTTGTCAATTTTTGTTGCTATTCTTGTAATAGCGCTTTCTTTAAGAATTTTATTTAGGATTAAAATCTTGTCAGACAGTTGATTTCGCTAATCGTGAATTATTACTACATGTAAAGTAAAATATCGTGATTTATTCATAATTTTTTGAAAAATTTGTTATAATGTGAAACATATTAAGATTAATGGAGACGCTATATGACAAAGTTTTTAACCGATGAAGAGTTCGATGCGCTAATTGCCAAGTACGATTACAAGTTTCAAAAAGGCGATTTAGTTAGAGGAATGGTGTGTGGCTATGATTCAGACGGCGTTATTGTTGATATTGGTGCAAAAACATCAGCATACTGTCCGTTGAGAGAAGCTAGAATTGACAATAGCGAACCGGTAGAAAACGTGCTCAAAAAAAATGAAGTTTATGAGTTCCTTATTATAAAAGAAGAAGACTCTGAAGGACGATTTATGCTTTCTTATAAGAAAGTTGCCCTTGCTTATGCTTGGAAGGAACTCGAAGAACTAAAAGCACAGGATGCAACAGTTGAAGGCACTGTCGCAGCAGTTGTCCGTGGAGGTGTTCTTGTTGACGTAAAAGGTGTTAGAGGCTTTATACCCTCAAGCCATCTGCGCGCGAAAGATATTGACAATATCATAGGTCAGACTATTGAGATGAAAATTCTTACACTTGATTCTCACCAGAACAACTTTATTCTTTCAAATAAAAAGGTATACACCGACTCTGCAGATGAAAGCAAAGAAGCAATGTTCAGTAAACTCGAGGTCGGACAGGTTGTAAAGGGTGAAGTAGTACGCATTACCGATTTCGGTGCATTTATTGATATTGGCGGAATGGATGGTTTGTTGCCGCTTTCTCAAATGTCTTGGCGTTGGGTTGATCATCCGTCAGATATATTGAAAATTGCAGATACAATAAATGTTGAAATAATCGGTATTGACAATGACAAACAGAGAGTTAGTCTTAGTCTAAAAAATCTCGAGGCTGATCCCTGGAATGAAGCTAAAGATAAACTGAAAGAAGGAGATAAGGTCGAAGGACTTGTCACCAGAATTAAAAACTTTGGTGCTTTTGTAGAAGTATTCCCCGGGGTAGAAGCTCTGCTTCCAATGAATGAGCTCTCTGAATATCAAAGCAATAAGGGTGTTGTTATTAATGTAGGCGATAAAGTAAATACAACTATTATCAAATTCCAACCTGAAGACAGAAGAATCAGTCTCAGCTTAGAATAAAATATTTCTGCATTTTTTATAAAAGAAAAGCTGCATTATGTTGCAGCTTTTTTGCTGCTTCTTGTTATTGCCGTGACAGTTTTGTTATTACTGCTTCTGCTATTTTCAGTGCAGAATTTTGGTTCTGTCCGGTTATTATATTTTTGTCTACCTCTACATGCTCGGCCCACGGTTTTTCTTCAACAAACTCAGCTCCGAGCTTTTCTAATCTGTCCTGAAGTGAGAATGGCATAAATTCATCTTTTTTGACAATATGTTCTTCTTTGTTTGTGAAAGAAGTTATGACTCTGTTTTTTAAAATAGATTCTCCGTCAGGAGTTTTTGCCTGAATAAGCCCTGCTGGTCCGTGGCATACAGCTGCTATGATTTTATGCTTTTCATAAAAAAATTCAACAGCGTTTTTAACACTTTCATCAACTGCTATATCAAACATTGGTCCATGCCCTCCGGGGAAGAATATTACGTCAAATTCATCGAGATTTACATCTGATAATTTTTTTGTGTCATCGAGATGTTTTTTTGTTTTATCCCATTCCATGGGGTTTGAGCATGAATAACTTTCCGGATCTACAGGAGAAATTCCTCCTTTCGGGCTTGCCACAGTAATGTCATATCCGGTTGCTTCAAATGTAAGATATGGTACGGCAAACTCCTCAAAATAAACGCCTGTTGGGATTTCGTCATTTATTTGAGAAGAGTTAGTTGTAACCATCAGTATTTTTTTCTTCTTTTCATCTTTATGCATAACATTCTCCTTTTTGCTCATATTAAATTTATTAATCTATTTTTGCATTGGTAACGTATTGTTATAATTGGTTAATTTTGTGCCCTATTTTTGTTGAAGAATATTCAATATTGATTTAATCTGTTTATGAAATTACTGCCGAATCAAAAAAATAAAATGAATTGACTGCACAATCTGAACAACCAGAATATGCAAAAAATTTAGTGTGACGGAAAAACAGAATATGGAAAAGGGAAAAGATTCAACAAAAACGTCAAATAGTTATGTGTTTAAAATGTCGGTACCGATTTTTATTGAGCTTTTGCTGCAAATGCTTGTCGGAAATGTTGACCAGATTTTGATAAGTCATTACTCCCAAAACTCGGTAGCTGCAATCGGTAATGCCAATCAGATTTTGAATATTGTAATTATTGTATTGAGCGTAATGAGTGTTTCTACAACAGTCCTTATTTCCCGGTATCTCGGTGCAAACGACCGGCAAAAAATTTCAGAGGTGTGTAATACAGCAATGTACATGCTTGGAATCGTAAGTATTATAATTACGGCTGTTTTGTTCCTGTTCTGTGATGAAATTTTGACTCTGATGAAGGTTCCGGCATTGATTTTTGAGGAAACGTCTCATTTCTTGTTGATTGTCGGGGCCTTTGTGATTGTGCAGGGGCTTTATATGACTTTTGCAGCGGCGCTTAGAAGTTATTCGTTAATGAAGGATGTAATGATAGTCGCTGTTATTATGAATATAGTGAATATTATAGGCAATATCATTTTGATAGACGGGCTTTTGGGCTTTCCTGAACTTGGTATTATCGGTTCTGCTATTTCCACCAGTCTGAGTAGATGTCTGGGGTTGGCGCTTGTTGTATATTTGTTTTACAAAAAAACTGATGCAAGACTATCTTTAAAATATGTAAAACCTTTTCCCTTTAAAACAATGAAGAATCTTCTTCATATAGGTCTGCCATCCGGTCTTGAAGAAATGTCGTACAATCTTTCACAGGTTGTAATTATGACTTTTGTAAATATGTTCGGTACATACGTAATTACTACAAAAGTTTATTGTTCTATGTTTGCAAACGTTGCATATATATATTCAATTGCAATTGCTCAGGCTTCACAGATTGTTGTCTCCTATTTAATAGGTGCATGCAGATTAAAACAGGCTAACAACAGGGTCTGGCCGACGCTGTGGATTTCTATGTCTATATCGTTGACAATGACTCTCGTATTGTATTTGAACAGTGATTTACTGTTTGGAATATTTACTCACAATCCTGAAATTCTTAGTCTTGGGAAAAAAATTCTTTTTGTCGAATTTTTTCTTGAAATCGGACGTTCTATTAATATTGTAATGGTCAGATGTCTTATAGCTGTAGAAGATGTAAAATTTCCAGCGATTATGTGTGTTGGCTCTTCATGGCTTCTCGGAGTAGGGCTCGGATATATTTTTGGGGTTAAGATGGGATACGGACTTGTTGGTGTATGGGCGGCAATGGCAATGGATGAATGCTTACGCGGGTTTGTCTTTATCTTCAGGTTTAGAAGCAGAGGATGGGCAAAAAAAGTACACAGCAAAAAACTCGAGGAACGTTCAATCCCCGTTCAGGTATAGAACAAACGGGCAATTTAAAATCCAGCAAATCATGTATTAATGTGGGTATGCTAAAGATAATATTTTTTGATGTCGAAGATTACGAAACCGATGTACTCAAACAAGCCTGTGAAGGTAAATATGATTACAAATTAATAAACTCGCCGCTTAATGATATGACTGATTTTTCTGAAAACATACTGAAAGCGGACGTAATTTCCTGTTTTACCACATCAAGAGTAACAGGGAACATTCTGAAAAAGTTTTCTAATTTAAAGCTTGTTGCTTTGCGCTCGGTCGGTTTCAACCACATAGATATAGACTACTGTAAAGAAAATGATATAGCTGTGGAAACTACCCCGAATTATGGAAACAAAAGTGTTGCCGAGTTCGCTTTCGGGTTAATGATTGATGTCTCACGCAAGATTACTCGTGCATATAATGACCTTGCACAGGAAGTCGTAAATCCACATCTTTCCATGGGCTTTGAACTGGGTGGTAAAACCATAGGTATCATTGGACTTGGTGCCATAGGTTCAGAGATGGCAAGACTTGCTCACGGCTTTGATATGAATATACTTGGTTTTGATATACGTGAAAATGTTGAACTTGAGGAAAAATACGGGGTTAAATACACAAACTTTGATTCTTTACTGGAAAATTCTGATGTAATCTCTCTTCATGCTCCACTGACAAAAGAGAATCACCATCTTTTTAATGAGGAAAGCATAAAGAAAATGAAACCATCTGCTGTTTTAATCAATACTGCACGAGGAGAGCTTGTTGATTCTCAGGCGCTGTATAATGCTTTGAACTCCGGGGCTATAAGCGGTGCCGGACTTGATGTTCTTGAGTTTGAGGAAAGTTTGTCAAACCCTGATTATCTTGTAGATATTGACAGGCTTTCAAACAATTCCCTGAAAAAAACAATTCTAAATACAAGACTGCTAAAACTTGAAAATGTCATTATAACTCCTCACATGGCATACGATACAATCGAGGCCGTAACAAGAATTTTGAACACAACTATAGAAAATATAAATGCGTTTTCTGAAGGAAGAATTCAGAATAATGTAGTGAAATAATTTGTTACAAAAGAACAGGCAATTTTTCATGTGCTCTTGTTTTCATGGGTGTAGCGGAAATAGAAAAAAAGAGGTAATATGTAAGTATGAAAAAAGTCGTTGATTTAACAGAACATCTTGAACAAAAAGCAGAACCCCGCGCATATAGAACGGCTTGCCCCTCTTATGCAACGAATCCTGTTTATCAGAAAATGGCAAAGTTTATTAATTCAAAACTCAGTGAAAAATTTGATGTAAACGATTTGTTCAGATAAGAAGTTTTGCTTTTACAGGATGAATGATTTCAATACAGGCATGTTTTTTATAAAACATGCCTGTTATGTTGTAAAATAAAAAGAAGAAAATAGTTTGAGAAAAAACAGATATGTATAACATTAAAAATACTATTTTTTTAGATTTGACAAAAAATCAGAAATCATCGCTTCTTGGGTTTCTGAAAAGTTTTGTAAAAAAGCACAGTAGTAAAAATACAGAAAATATAGTAGAGCTGTTTATTGAGGATGAAACATACTACTATGAACAGGGCGTGCCTCATTTTGAATGGATAATCAATGAATTTGAAAAAGAGGATTTTTTAAAACATTTGAAAATATATATTGAAGAATGTAAAAAACAATTAGAACTTAAAGAATCCCGGAAGCCTTTTCTTGAAAAGCAAAAGGCGATAATGAAAGAACAACGCCAAAAAGCTCGTGAATTTAAACTCTCTAAAGAGCAGCCTACAAAGAAACAATTATATTATTATGATAAACTATGTAAAAAGTACAAGTTAGAAAAAGAAAATACAGAAACGGCGTCACGTCTGGATTTAATGAGAATGATAGAAAGAATTGTTGATGAGCATAAGGACACTGAAATCTTATCTGGAAGATCAATTGAAAATTTATCCTGATATATATGAAACAGAAAATGATTTTAATGCGGAGTTTGACTTTGCTATTGAGGTCTTTTCCGGAATAACGAAAAAGGATATGATTTTGGGTGCTGATATTTCAGATACTCAGGAAACGGAACTAAAGGAAATATTCTCAAGAAGATTCAGAACAAGAGAACCGCTAGCACAGATACTTGGCTATTGCATATTTATGGGAGAAAAGTTTAAAGTTTCAAAGCATACTCTTATTCCCAGACCAGAAACTGAATTGCTCATAATAAAAGCTATTGAAAAAATTAAAGAAAATGATTATACGACAGTTCTTGATATAGGAACCGGCACAGGATGTATTGCATGTATGATAGCAAAAAACACGCAAGCGCAGGTATTGGGGCTTGATATATCTAATGAAGCATTGCATGTCTCGTTGGAAAACGCAATGGCGCTGGAACTTATGAATAGAGCCATATTTAGAAAATCTGATATTTTTTCAAGCATTGACTATATACATGGTGAAAAATTTGATATGATTGTATCAAATCCTCCATATATTCCCAAACACATTAAATCTTCTCTGCAACCAGAGGTCAGAGATTACGAACCTGAACTTGCACTTTTTACGGAAGATGAATATGGTATCGAAAATTACGAAAAAATTATTTCACAGGCAAAAAATTATTTGAAACCTCACGGGTATGTACTGTTCGAACTTGGAATAGACCAGTCGGGAATTGTTTCTGATTTATTCAAGTATTACGGTTTTTCTGAAATTGAAATTTTTAAAGATGTGAGCGGTATAGACAGAGTGATTTCTGCTAGAGCAATGTAAAGAATCTTTAATAAAACAAGCATAATTATTAAAAAAAATTTATTACGGATTTTTATACAAAACATAAAACATAGTAGAATAATATAAATAGCTATAAGGAACAATAAAATGGGTATGAGAATAGACGCAAATCTTTCTGTTCAGCCGTTAAAACAAAATATCTCATTTCGCAAAGACAGACATTGTCACCAATGTTTAAAAGGGCAAGAAAAAGATACCGTAGAAATTTCTAACAAAAACAAAAATCAGAAACAGGGAATGCTTAACAAATTGCATACATTGCTTGCGGCAGCATTACTTGCAGGCAGTACCTCCTGTACAAATGGAAGCAGCGAATCGACGATTGTAGACACATCTATATTCGACAACATCCCAGAATATATGTTCGAAGAAGAGGATACAGCAAATATTAGTGAAGAACCGCAAACAGACAGTATTTCCGATTATGATGAATTTGCGGATTTGGACAGTCTGGCTGCTCAGTATCCTATAGATGACTGTGATGGTGTAGCGAAAACGATTCAGCAGATAGACTCAATATTTGATAGCATGTCCAGAGAGGAACAGGACAAATTTCTTGAATTTCTGATTGAAGAAGTTAGAGCTGAACAACAAGCCGAACAATCAAAAAACTAGTTAAGGAAAGGAATGTCATAAAATGAAAGTAATCCCGGTTTCTATTAATACCCAACAGACTAATACACAAATTCAGCAGCGTCCACAAACGGATCGTATGGATTTTCTATTTGAAAATTATGATGATATGTTTACTAAAGCAGAAAAAGACCTTATGAACGACGCAGCTGACGTTGTTGTCGAAACAATAAAAGATAAAGGATACAGCGACAAACAAATTGACGCAATGATGAAAAAAATCATGTCTGCTTTTGAAGCATTAACTCCGAAACAACAGGAAGAATATGTAGAAGCTGCTGTTAAATTTTTAGCAAACGCATAGAGTAATTATTTTTCATTAAGCTGTCGTGTATTATTTTCGTGTATAATAGACATATGCCTAAAATAAAAACAAAATGGATATGTCAGAATTGCGGCTATGAAACACCTAAATCTTTAGGAAAATGCCCTGAGTGTTCCAGCTGGGGGTCTTTTGTTGAAGAAGCATATGATACATCAAGAACTGCTGTTTCCTCGAATGCAGCTGCATTCAGCGACTCTGCACCATGTCTTATAAATGAAATTACAATCGAAAACACAATCCGCTTTTCAAGCGGTATTGAAGAATTTGACCGGGTATTGGGTGGTGGACTTGTTCAGGGCTCTATAGTGCTGCTTGCAGGTGACCCGGGCATCGGCAAATCAACAATTTTGCTGCAAACGAGTAAATCAATTTGCAATGCAGGTAAAAAACTTTTATATGTTTCTGCGGAAGAATCAGCATCACAGGTAAAACTCAGAGCACAAAGACTCGGAGTAAATTCAAATTCTTTATATATATATTCCCAAACAAATTTTGAATTGATAAAAACTCAGGTTGATGACCTGAAACCCGATGTACTGATAATTGACAGTATTCAGGCGATATATTCGCAAGGCATAACGAGTTCACCGGGCAGCGTTTCCCAGATTCGTGAATGTACAAATATTCTGATGGATATCGCAAAAAACAAAAATATAACGGTTGTTGTAATCGGACACGTAACAAAGGAAGGAAATATTGCCGGACCGAAAGTACTCGAACATATGGTTGATACAGTCATTTACTTTGAGGGTGACAGATATAAATCATACAGACTTTTAAGATGTATGAAAAACCGTTTTGGTACAACAAACGAAGTCGGTGTTTTTAATATGGAAGATGACGGGCTCCATGAAGTATCAAATCCCAGTGAATTATTCCTGCATGAAAGAACTCAAAATATAACTCCGGGAAGCGTTGTTATTGCGACAAATGAGGGTACACGTCCGCTGCTTTTAGAAATACAGGCACTTGTCGGTACAACCCCTTATCCTTCGCCGAGGCGTGTTTCAAACGGTATTGACTATAACAGGGTTTTGCAAATTCTTGCTGTGCTGGAAAAGCGAATTGGGTTGAATTTGAGCAAACAGGATGTGTACGTTAATGTAATAGGTGGTCTTGAAATTGATGAACCTGCTGCAGATCTGGGGGTTGCTCTTGCTGTTGCAACTTGTGCACGTGATGTAATTGTAAGTCCTGACACGGTTATAGTCGGAGAAATCGGGCTGTCTGGTGAAATACGTTCAGTTAACAATCTTCAAAAAAGAATAAAGGAAGCTGAAAAACTTGGTTTTAAAAAGATTATTGTACCGGCATCAAATAAAATAAGTTCAGATGAGTTTGGCGAAATAAATGTCATTTCTGTTGAAAGACTAATGGATGCAATCGCTGCCTGTGTTTACAAGGATAAAAACTCTCATTCTTCTGATAAGTCAGTGTAACATTGAAGGAGCTTTATTATCAGATTTGTCTTAATCAGTTATGCAGCAGTTGAATATGAGGCGGCTTTGTTTTCTTTGTATATTTCCATAAGTTCTTTCCAACCTTCAACAAATTCAACATTGTTAATCAATACGGATTTGGGGATACCAGCGTGATGGATTCTCGGCAACAGATCGTCTACCAGATATCTTATTGGTTCGTCTTTCCCGTCATCAGTGTCATTGCAGACAAAATATTCTTTTCCGTTTCTGCCTTTTTCTATTCCTATTATAGTAATCTCATGTCCGCCAATAACAATATTATCACTATCGCAGTATGTATAACCGATGATAACATTGTCGCCCTGATTTAGTGTGTCTCTGATATGCTGTAGCGTTTCGGAAAGCTCACATTCATATCCGACAAGTTTTCCATTGTCATCCATTTTTTGGTAAGTTACGCAGACTTTACCTTTTCCAGTAGCAAGTTCTTCTGCAAAATTTTTCTCTATATCAATAAGCCCGCTGTCATCATCATTGTATTTTGGAATCCTTCTATCGATAAGAGAGTCATATGTGTTTTGAGCACCGACATTCATAAAGGTAGACTGCATAAGTACATCAACAACCGAGCGTTCACCTTTGTCCCAGTATGTATTTTGGACTCTTGCCCGAATAATAGCGTTTCTATCCGGTTTCAGTTCAACCTCAAGAGTATTCCAGTCAAGCATCCTGTGAGGTGTTTTAAATGCATCCAGCATCCACAACGTATTTACCAGACTCTGAGACAGATTGTTCACATTAATCCTTTTGGTTACAGTCATTTTTTCAGAAGTCAGATTTTCCGCCATTCTTGCAAATTCAGCAGGCATTTTGTGAGCAAGATTAAACTCAATACTTGCTGCAGGGCATGTGCTGGAATGTACATCCAGATTTTCATTTGTAAATGGTATGGAATTGTTTATTGGGGTCGCTGTTTTTAGTATTTCATTTCTGCTTTTTTCCGGCAAGTCTCCGAATTTCTGGGTTATCAGAAATGGATAGTCTATTGTTTCTACTGTTTCTTTCAGAATTTTTTCTTTGTCCAGTCCTAAAATTCTCGGGTTTGTGGATATTTTGTACAGGTTATCAAGAACTGTACTGTGGTCGTTTGAAACGTTATTTAACAGCTTTCCCTCTTTTAAGAGTTTATTCAGTGTTTTTCTGGTTTTTCTATCCAGAAGTTCTGACACTGTATTATAACGGGATTTTTCTTCTTTTGTGGAAAGAGAAGTGCGGATATTGTAGGTTGGGGTGGATGTTTGTAAGTTATTATTAGGGGTGGATGGTTTGTTTATCATAGGAAATATAGCAGAAAAAGCAGGTGCAGTCGTTTTATTTTTTGCACTTGCTGTATATATAGGATTATTATAATAATTGATTGCCTGTATATTCACTTTAACTTCCACCTTAACTATATAAAAACAGATTATTAAAAAATTTGCCCGTTTTTTAATAAATTATAAGTAATATTAAGCTTTTTTATTTTTTGCTATAATTTTGAATGAAAAAGGCTGGAGGAATTTTTGAAAAAATTGAAAGATATAAACCCTGATGAAATAAAATTCACTATTATGAGTATAGATGATTTTGAAATCAGCCTTGATAGACTTACAAGATTTAAGTTTTCCGAAAAAAAATATCCTAGAGTATTTTCTGAAATTATAACAAAACATCTTATTGAACCCAAGTTGAGCAGACAGGATATTTTTTCACTTGAGCCCAAAACTATTGCCAGAATTGTTGAAAATATATGGAACAACTCTTTGAAAAATTATGTTAAAAGTTTAAGTAATGATGACAGAATAAAGAAACTTATTATTGAAGAAGAGCTAAGTGCTTTTTTAGTTTCCGATGATTTAAAAGAACTTGTTTCCTCGAAAATCAATTTTTCAGATACACTGGCATTGTTGAGACGATACAAAAAATTGCCGCTGAATATAAAAAGATTAATACTTTTACAAAGTCATCCAGATGAAGAAATTAAATATTTAAGAGAAAAATATGCCTTAAAATTTCCGGTGGAAAAAGTCGTTTTGTGCGAGGGAATTACAGAAGAAATTCTTCTGCCAAAATTTTCCCAAATATATGGCTATGATTTTAACAAATATGGCGTACATTTGATTAGTGCAGGAGGAAAAAATCAGGTGGCAAAGCTATATTGCGAATTAAAAGGTGAATTAAAAATCCCTGTTTTTATATTGCTTGATGCAGATGCTAAACCTGTATCTGACATAATAAAAAATATCTTGCGTCCTGAAGATGAAATTTATTTAATAAAACATGGCGAGTTCGAAGATCTTTTTTCTTTGACATTAATTAGGCGGACAATAAATAATAATTTTAAAAATATTTTAAAATCTTCTGTGTCTGATTTTCGAAGAGATCTGCCTATGACGAAAATTTTAACGGAATATTATCGCGAAAATCAGCTCGGTGATTACCAGAAAGCTGATTTCGCAAAACAGATATATGAAAATATCAATAATGAAAAGGATTTGACAGAAGAAATCATTTCCATTATTGAATCAATTAAATCCGTCTAACTATTTCAGGCATTTTACAGCAATAAATGCCAGAGCTGATGAAATTGCACCGATTATAGGCCAGGTGTAAGAGGTCTTTTTCTGAGAATTGTATATTTGAGAATCATAATTTTCTCTAGCAATAACCTCTGTCATCTTTGCCGCCCCCTTTGTGTTCGGAGGATAAGAATACTTTACCGGTTGATAATTTACACTGTTGCTAATTGTCATAATACTAACCTGTCTTTAAAACTACCTGTTTATATAAAAACATTTTGTTGTAAAAAATTGCTTAATTTTTAAATATAGAATATAATTTAAGAAATATATTTGTAAATAAGGATTAGTAAGGAATTTATTATGAGCAAATTTAGATTGAGAACAGGATTTACACTTGCAGAAGCACTGATAGCTATGGCTATTATAGGTGTTGTTATGGCATTGCTTTTAAGAGCTTTAAACAGGGTTCAGCCTGATAAAGAAAAAATGATGTTTACAAAATCATATCATACAATGGAATCGGTTGTGTATGAAGTAATTAATGATTACACTAAATATGATCAGGATTTGGATGCAGAAGATCATGCTGATTTCTCGCAGGATCCGTTGGAAATTGATGGTCAACCGGCATGGATTGAAATTAAAGGTACAAAATATAATGTAACAAAAGAAAATGCACTATGCTATTATACAGCAGAAAAATTGAACACAATCGGGGATATCAACTGCGGTGCCGGAGCAACTACCAAAAACTTTACAACATCAAATGGTGTTGAATGGTACGGTCTTGGTGGAAGCACTTATCCTAAAACAGTTGCAGTAGATATTAATGGTCAGCAGGATGACGGTAGATGTGAAAGAAATAACGGATGCGAAATTATTGTTTATGCTGATGGTCAGGTTGGTGTTCCTGAAGGCGGACTTGAAGAAGAATATTTGACAACACAAACAGAATTAAACTCAAAATCAAAGGATAAAAGTAACTAATGAACGATAATAAAACAATAGCAACTATAGGGGTTTTTGGTGGCTCCGGTTTTTATAAATTTTTAGATGATATAGAAGAAATGAGGGTGGAAACTCCGTATGGTGCACCGTCTGATAGCGTATTCATCGGGACTATCGGACCTCATAAGGTCGCATTCATGCCCAGACACAATAGAAATCACACTATTCCTCCGCATTTGATAAATTATAGGGCAAATGTGTGGGCGATGAAATCACTGGGAGTACAAAGAGTCATATCTCCCTGTGCTGCAGGAAGTTTGCAAAAACATGTTGAACCCGGTGATTTTGTAATATGTGATCAGTATGTAGATTGGACAGATGGAAGAAAGTCGACATTTTTCGATGGACCTATTGTCACTCATGTCAGTGCAGCAAATCCTTACTGTCCTGAATTGAGACAGCTTGCTATAGAAGCAGGTAAGGATGCAGGTATAAAGCTGCATTCGACTGGTACTGTTGTTGTTATAAACGGTCCAAGATTTTCAACAAAAGCCGAGTCAAAATTCTTTACAACACAGGGCTGGGAAGTCATAAATATGACTCAATTCCCGGAAGCATACCTCGTAAAAGAAATGGATATGTGTTCGTTAAACATTTCACTGATTACGGATTACGATGCAGGACTCGTTGGAGAGGTCCCTCCGGTTTCTCACGCAGAGGTTATGAATGTTTTTGAAAATAACAATCATAAACTTAAAAATCTGCTATTCAGCCTGATAGAACGTATTCCTGAAGAGAGAACTCACTGCGAATGCGCAAAAACTATTGCAGGTTCAAGAGCATAATAACTACAAGATGAGGAGAAAATATTGCTTATAGCAAGTATTGTTAGCCTGTTATTTGAAATATACGGGTGGTTTCTTATAGTAAGAATATTTCTTACATGGATACCATCTATTGACTGGTATAAAGAACCATGGAAAACTATGGCTGCGGCTGCAGATATATTTCTGAATCCATTTAGGCGTATTATTCCTCCGGTATCCGGGCTGGATTTTTCACCGATAGTCGCTCTGATTTTCCTTAGATTTGCTCAGGTATCTATTGTTAAGGTTCTTCTATACTTCAATCTGTAGCCTACCAGCTACATTAACAGACGGATGTAAATAATTGTTAACATAAGATAAAATTAAATAATTAAGATAGCAAAAAAGTATCATTACAGTTTTTAAAGCTGTAAAGGTACAAAACAGTATCAGTGTAAGAGAGACTCAGGAGAGTAAAAAGTGGTAGATAATCGCTCAGCTGGATTTTTTGGAATCGGTGGCAGCTTTAATTTTAAAAGCGGCGACATATCCGGCACTGCTGCAAAAACTTCTGATGAAAAAATGGGACAGGGGACTGAATACTTTGCCCAGGAACAAATGCCAGACGATATGGATGGTATGCAAAATTCTCAGTTTGTGGACAGAAGTGCTCAGTTGAATGCGACTCTTAATTCTCTTGCAATGATGAATGTTGCGAACCTCCTGAAAAAGAACAAAGACCAGAAAGACTATAGAAAGCTCACTGAAAAAGAACTCGCAGAGCATAAATATAAAATACCTGTCTGGGAAGACTATCAGGATGAGAATGAAGATTTTTTATACGTTGACTGAAAAATGTTTTTAGATAAGACAAAAGTTAGAATAATATCCGGTAAGGGCGGAAACGGTGCTGTTGCATGGCGTCGTGAAAAGTACGTTGACAAAGGTGGTCCTGCTGGCGGTGACGGCGGCAGGGGCGGTAGTGTATATTTCGTAGCTGATGAGAGTATGACTACATTGCTCGATTTTCGATATAAGTCAGTATTTAAAGCAGAAAATGGAGAAAACGGTCGTTCAAAATCACAACACGGAAAAGGAGGTAAAGACCTTTATATAAAGGTTCCTCTCGGGACAGTTGTCCGCGATCCGGAAAATGACAAAGTAATTGCTGATCTTACAGAAGACGGGCAAACTATTCTTGTAGCAAAAGGCGGCAGAGGTGGCAGAGGAAACTGTCGTTTTGCAACAGCACAAAAACGGGCGCCTCAATTTTGCGAACCCGGAGAATCCGGTATAGAAAGAGAGCTGGAACTGGAACTTAAATTGATTGCAGATGTCGGACTGCTTGGCATGCCAAATGCCGGTAAATCTACTCTTATCAGTGTTATTAGTTCAGCAAAGCCTAAAATCGCAGACTATCCGTTTACAACCCTTGTTCCACATCTTGGAGTTGTTAAAAAACAAAATGGTGATGGTTATGTTGTTGCTGATATTCCCGGTCTCATCGAAGGTGCGAGTGAGGGTATAGGACTCGGACATGAATTTCTAAGACATGTTGAGCGTTGTAGATTTTTGATTCATGTAATTGATTTAACTCAGGAAAATCCTGTTGAAAATTATAACAAGATAAATACCGAACTTGCCAAGCATTCTAAGCAGCTTTCTGATTTATATCAGGTTATTGCGCTTAATAAAATTGATTCTATTGATGAAGAATTAAAAAAGAATTACTTGGAAGAATTCAAAAAATACTCGGATGATGTGTTTTTAATCTCTGCAGCAACGCAGGATGGTGTATCCGAGCTTGTGAATTTTGTATCCAAAAAAGTAGACGAAATACCGAAACCTCATATGCCTGTAGATATAGAGGAAGATTTGGCTGCGTTTGATAATGATGACAGTTCTTATTCTATTTACAAAGTAGACAAGAATACTTTTGTTATAGAAGGCGGAAAGCTCTTCAGGCTTGCAAATGTTACAGATGCAAGAAATATTGACCAGATTTATCGTTTTCAAAATATAATGGCTTCAATGAATGTGTTTGAAGCATTAAAAGCAGCCGGCATAAAAGACGGCAATACGGTCAAAGTCGGTCATATCGAGTTTGAATATTATGATTGATATTATTACTTTTTAGGGGGTCTTGCTTTGCTGAAATGAGGCAAAAGTTTTCCTATTCCATTTCTCATTTTTACAAACATATTTGATTTATCAGATTTTTTAACCGCAACAAAGCTATCTCGTGTATTCTGGTTCTTTGGTAAGTTTGTTACATAAATATCCGGTTTTCTGTAAATCAAAGGTTTTATTACATTGCCTATAGTTGAGACAGGATTGTCTGATATTCCAAAAATTTTCCCCAATTTTTTATACTCCTAAAAAATAATAAACAAAAAACAAAAGGCGGCACCCAGATTCGAACTGGGGATGAAAGCTTTGCAGGCTCCTGCCTTACCACTTGGCCATGCCGCCGTAATACACAAAAAATAAAATAAAAAGCGGAAGACGAGGCTCGCACGACATTCAAGAAATCTTTGATTTCGTAGAATGTCGGGTGCTGGCAATTTGCGATAGCAAATTGAACACGTAAACCGCAGATGTTGCAAACTTGTTTGCTTACAGATGCGTGTGAGAGACTCTTTTCTTTCGTTTTTAATGTACAAAAAGCGGAAGACGAGGCTCGAACTCGCAACAACCTGCTTGGAAGGCAGGGACTCTACCAATTGAGTTACTTCCGCATTATTTAATTGTCACCCCTGCCTTCCTTATCGGCAGGGAATAATCTGTAATCAAGAGCCAAGGCTCTCTCGGCAATTGAGTTACTTTTTCTTTATTTAATTGTCAATGTTTGTTTCAATTATACTGTCTCAATAAAAAAATTCAACTGTTTATTATTAAAATGGTCGGGATGACAGGATTCGAACCTGCGACCCCTTCGTCCCAAGCGAAGTGCGCTACCAAGCTGCGCTACATCCCGACTTAACATGCTTTTTACTTTATCGAGCGCAGCTTGGTCTATCATAATACGGCACGCAGAAACTTCGTTTCTGACTTAGCCTGCCTCCATTTGTAACGATACTTAATCGTTTCAAACGGAGTCCTTGCTACATCCCGACTTAACATGTTTTTTACTTTATCGAGCGCAGCTTGGTCTATCATAATACGGCACGCAGAAACTTCGTTTCTGACTTAGCCTGCCTCCATTTGTAACGATACTTAATCGTTTCAAACGGAGTCCTTGCTACATCCCGACTTAACATGTTTTTTACTTTATCGAGCGCAGCTTGGTCTATCATAATACGGCACGCAGAAACTTCGTTTCTGACTTAGCCTACCTCCATTTGTAACGATACTTAATCGTTTCAAACGGAGTCCTTGCTACATCCCGATTTCTTTATTCAATTTTCAATTTACGAAACAAATTAAGTTTATCAACAACACATTACACAGTCAAGCCGACAGAAGTATCCAAAATTCTTGAGCTATCAAAAATATATATCAATTAGTGTTTTTTATACAATATTGAAAATTCTATATATCTAAAGTGTTTACAGGATTTTTAAAAATTTTATGTTGAATTATTTTATGACTTATGTAACAATTATGTAACAAAAACAAATAATTTTTGTAAAAATAACAACAAAATTTTTTCCTCGATTTATAATGAATAAATCACAAAATAATTTTTATTTTAATTGGATTGGGAAATAAATGAAAATAGAAAATTCACTCTATTATAATTCGAATCACCTAAGCAAGTTCAAGAAAAAGCATACGGGCATTGATGAATACAGCTCCGTGCTGACTGCCGGAGGGCATAGAGGGAAGATTGAGAATGCAGCTCTCTATGAAAACAAAACAGGTGTGTGCCCTGAGAATAAAAGTGTGAATGAAAGAAATAAAGCGACCGCTGGAGAAAATCCGAGCGGTCGTTTGAGTTTTAAAGCGAACCCGAATTCTTTTGCAATGAAACTTGCAAAATCGAATGCTTTTAACTGGACGCTGGATATTACCCAGAAAAATTCATTAGTTGCTGATGCTTTATTTGCTCTATTTTTAACATCAGTACTGAGACCTCTTATGCTGTTTTTCATGCCGACGAAAGGTGAAGACAAAAATAATGACAAAAGAAAGAACGAGTATCAAGTTGGACACTCTGTTGCTACAGGGATTATGGGGCTTGCCACATCGGTTGCTGTTGCTGTTCCTGTTAAAAATGGTGTGAACAAATTTGTAAATCAGGTAAAATCAAACCCTGAACTTAAGAACAAATTTGCATACATATTTGCAAAACCAAAATCTGAATCTTTCTTCAGAGAAGCGGCAGGAAGAATCCATCAGCCGATTTTCCTGCCTCTTAGAGCAATGGCGACGATTGCTATTGTTCCGCCTCTTTTAGGTTTGTTGGGTCTGAAGAAGCCGGGACCTCAAAAATCCATGGATGCTAATCCAATGTTTAATGACTCTATTTTAAACTTCAAGGGCAGTGAAACATTCAAAAATGTTGCAGGTATATTAAATCAAAAGAAAACAAACAATTCTGACAAAAAGAATATTCCTTCATTCAAAGGTGGATCTGTTGACTTGATGGCAAAAGGCATAGGTGCTGTAGCCGGTACCGGAGTAATGAAACAATTGGTCAATTTTCTTGCTGGCTGCAAAAATGGGTTCCCTCATCTTATTGCTGCGGAGAGTCTTTTACTATCCGGTTTTTATATGAATGAAACAGCAAAATCGAAAAAAATAGAACCTGATCAAAAACAACCGATGATTATAAATCAGGGCATAGTTGCAATAGCTTGTACAATAGGTGCCTATACAATAGATGGCTATATTAATAAAGCTATGAGCAAATTCAAAAATAATTATAAAGAAGTATTCAAAGAAATGAAAGCAGCAAAACATGCAGAACTTCTTCAGGAAATGAAGTATGCATTCAAAAATGCTGATAAGGTTAGTTTCGCAGAAAAACGCAAGTTCTTAGAAAACTTTATTAAACAGGGAACGGCAAACAAAGTTCTTGCACCGGGTCAGCTTGCAAAAAGGCTTGATGGTATCAGCTTTTTGAAATCAACAGTCATCTTTGCTTCTATATACAGATTTATAGGACCTGTTGTATTAACACCTGTTGCTAACTGGATTAGCAATAAATATCAGCAGGCTAAGTCTAAATAAGTTATTTTTCTGAATTTGATTGAGCTAAATCAGAAGGAGACATTGTCCAAACTTTTATTTTGTATTTGTTTGCAACTGTTTTCACCCTCTGAAGGTATTTATCATCAGTTGTTTCATTGTCCATAATTAGCACAATACCTGGTTTTTTATGAACGACAGCTGCATAATAAAGGGATTGACCAATCGATTCGCCCCATTTGCTTGCAAAATCAAATTCAATCGCATGCGAATCTGTAAGACAATCTATTCTTGTCTGATCAAAAAGTCTTACTTCTGTTTTTCCATTATGCTGTGAACACCAGCTGGTCTGATAGTCTTTTTCATGCAGAACTTTTGGTTGTGGTTGAGTAGGAATATCCTGTGATTCGGCCGATGCTTGCAGGCATAAACCTGAAAATAGTAATACTGTAAATAATTTTTTCATCCATCTGTCCTTCTTTTGTAATCTACTATTGTCAAATTAATCACAAATTTTACAGGGTAGATATTAGACAGGTGTGCAATATTTTTTATAAAAATTTTTAAAAAATTACATAATAAAAAGCCCCGATTAAAAATCGGAGCTTTTTGTATTTATCATAGTGATAATTAGTCTTTAGCGTGTCCTGCTGTTCCAAGAACATCAACCATTTTGTGTTTAACCATTTCTTTAACTGCAGTTCTGCCTGGTCCCATATATTCTCTTGGGTCAAATTTTTCAGGGTGTTCAACAAAGAATTCTCTGATTGTTGAAGTCATTGCCAATCTCAAGTCTGTATCGATATTGATTTTAGCAACACCGTGTTTTGAAGCATAGTTCAACATGTCTTCAGGAACACCTTGAGCATCCGGAAGATTTCCGCCAAATTTGTTGCATTTTGCAACGAACTCAGCAGGAACGGAAGAAGAACCGTGAAGAACGAGCGGATAGTCATATCCAACTGCTTCGTTAACAGCTTTTTTGATAGCAGCAAGTCTTTCGAAGTCGAGTTTAGCTTCGCCTTTGAATTTGTAAGCACCGTGAGATGTTCCGATAGCTACAGCCAGTGAATCACATCCTGTTTCTTTAACAAATCTTGCAGCTTCTTCAGGATCTGTATATGTTGAATCTTTAGCGTGAACTTTTACATCATCTTCAACACCTGCGAGTTTTCCGAGTTCAGCTTCTACTGAGACTCCGCGCGGATGAGCATAATCAACAACCTGTTTTGTTAATTTAATGTTTTCTTCGAGCGGGAATCTTGAACCGTCTATCATAACAGAAGAAAATCCGCCATCGATACAAGCTTTACAAATTTCAAAATCTGCACCGTGGTCAAGGTGTAAAGCAATAGGTACAGTAGTTGTTGCGAGAGCTGCTTCAACAAGTTTAATCAAATATGTCTGATTAGCATATTTTCTTGCACCTGCTGAAACCTGAAGAATAATCGGAGATTGAGTTTCTTCAGCAGCTTCTGCAATACCTTGCAAAATTTCCATGTTGTTAACGTTGTAAGCACCGATTGCATAACCGCCAGCGAGTGCTTTTTTGAACATTTCGTTTGTTCCTACTAATTTTCTTTCTGACATTGTGATGTCTCCTCTTCTACTACTTTATATAAAAATATTTTATATAACTCGCTATCCAAAATTTATCGCAAAAATAATTTCATGACAAGCGGATTTTCGTACGGACGCCGCGACCGAAGGGAGCCAGTCCGGAGAGCGAAGCTCGAAGCGAGTACAGGCAAAGC
>CALUSL010000002.1 GCA_944323425.1 Candidatus Gastranaerophilales bacterium
AAGCTGAGGTTTTTAAATTAAAATCCATTTCGGCACCATCAATTGAACTTTGACAGCATTATTTGCCGATGTGGCGACTAACCGAAGCGAAAGCTGAGGTTTTTAAATTAAAATCCATTTCGGCACCATCAATTGAACTTTGACAGCATTATTTGCCGATGTGGCGAAATGGTAGACGCACACGCTTCAGGTGCGTGCGAGGAAACTCATGGGGGTTCGAGTCCCTTCATCGGCAATTTTAAAAGAATATTTTTGCAAAAATTATGTTTATGGTAATATATTTTTTGTTGAAAATTGAATAATGATGTCGACGTGGCACTCTGCCGAGAAAAACGATTGAGTATCGTTTTTCGAGAGGGGAGGTATACGCGACAGTTGAAAATTAAATATTGATGTCGACGTGGCACTCTGCCGAGAAAAACGATTGAGTATCGTTTTTCGAGAGGGGAGGTATACGCGACAGTTGAAAATTAAATATTGATGTCGACGTGGCGGAATCGGTATACGCGCACGTTTGAGGGGCGTGTGGGGAAACCCGTGCGGGTTCAAGTCCCGCCGTCGACAATTAAAAAGAGGATAACAATTGTTATCCTCTTTTTAATATGCTCAAGTGGTGAGGGCTTTAATCCGTATATCGCGGTTTCAAGCGGATTTGCGGACGGACGACACGAAGTTAGTCCGGATAGCGAGGAAATTGAGCGAAGTTGAACCGCAGGTTCAAAAGCGAAACTTTCCGAGCGTGGAGCAAATCCAAGACAGTCCCGCCGTCGACACCATATATAAGACTCAGTAAGGAGTCTTTTTTAATGCGGACTTTTCACCCGAATTGTTTCTGTCGAAACAATCGCGGGTTTACCCTCACGAGCATCCTGCACTGTACGGCTCATTCTTCGCCTACATTGCAAGACAAGTCCCGCCGTCGACATTTTATTTGTTGGGCAAGACCAACCTACAACTTATAATACATCATTTGGGAAGTGTAATAAATAATATATTCCACCTGTAATGCCTCAGCTATTACAAATGGATGATATACTGTAGGTGTTGTCTATTATCTTCAAAATTTGGATACCATGCCAGTAAATAACCCCTCTTGAAACATGTGCTAGCGGGATTAGGTTAAACCTTTTCAAAGGTTTAACAACACAAACCAGCACCATACTCACGTAATCTTGCTTTTTGAGCTTTCTGGTAGAATTTATATTGTTCTTTAGCAAAATTCACAAGTTCTTCAGCTTCTTTTCTGTCAATTTTTAAATCTGTAATTTCATTAGTTCTGTAATTGAAGTTAAATAATGGAACTTCTCCATTTATTACGGTTCCAGATTTAAAGTCGTAATTTAATTTTTTGTACTTACCGTACTTGCCAGATAAGTCAATTATCTTTCTAGATTGCCCAGAATTATTAAATTGATATATATTATCTACTACAAAGCTATTATTATTTTGCGAACCTCTATATTGCCAACTAATATTGCAGTTTCCTTGAGGGAGTGTAGCACCGCCGTGAGAAAAAGCATCAGTTGGAATCTCTACTCCATTTATTTTTGTTGGATAACCTATACCACCTTCTGCAGGTAAAACTATAGTTGGCTTATGAAAATATCCAGAGATATTCTTTTGTTTGTCAATAAACCTTCCATCTATACTCACGAGACCACTTGGTTTATCAATTATAGTAAGATGTTTAGAATTTTCTATATTTAAGTTACCTGCTTCATCGATAAATTTCTTTAAAGTGGTAGTATTATTATTTATAACTTGTTCTAATCCCAATTCATCAGAATATTTGTATGTTTTTTCAAAAATGTTTTCTGAACCTTTAGTTTTAGTTGATTTCTGTAATACTCCGTCTAAGTATTCCATAACAACTTTAGAGCCGTCTTTGCTTTCACTAACAATTTTACCAGTATAATTTGTTCCGTCAGCCATTACTGCTTTACCTTTTACAAATTTATTGCCAGCTTCTTTAAAGGCACTTACAGCCAATTCTTTAATCTCTTGCACAGGATTATTAGTAGTAACTGGTGGAGTTGTCTTAGGTTTAACTTTTCCTCTGGTTGCTACATATATACCATAAGAAGCTAATGCAACTAAACCTGTTCCTATAGCAACTTTAGCTCCAGTAGAAAGACCTTTGTTTTCTTTAGTAGTTGGATTAATTGGATTAGTATTACTACTTCTAAATTGAGGAGTAGCTATTGGCATATTAAACTTTTGAGAAATACTTAAATCAGACATATTTACACACTAATTTTGTAACCTATATATATTAAACATTAACAATACTAATATTTGCTAAAATAATAATAAATATAAATAAAATGTTACAAATTATTTAGTAAGTAGGTTGGCTGCAACCCAACGAATTTAAATAATTTCTAATCCTAATACAATTCTCATATTATAATATTCCTGCATAGATTGTTTCATTATTAGGACCACCTTATGATAAATATTGAATTTACTGCCCAATTCTGATACAATTTTCTTGTCAAAGGGTTCTAAAGTCGTGAGCTTAACGACACCATAAAAAAGCGGCATTAATGCCGCTTTTTTAATTGTAAATGCAGAAACACGAATTTTTTATATAGAAACACCTGCTATTTATTCAAAAAATTCTGGCGGATATTCAACTATTGCATTAAGCATTGTTGATTTGCCCTGAAGATTTAAAGCCATAAAAAATTCTGATGGCACATCAAAAGGACATTGTATTCCAAATTTTATAGCTGGAATATAGCCAAAACGTGGATAATAAGACGTATGCCCAAGAAGAATTGAGTATTCATAACCAATATTTTTCGCGATTCGGTGTCCTTCTTTAATAAGCGTTTTTCCAATACCACGACGCTGAAAATCTGTTAGTACAGTTAATGGTGCAAGAGCTAGCTGAGTAGTATTCCCGACTTTGACTTCAGTAAAGAGTACATGCCCTATTATTTTTTTATTGTACTCAGCAACAAGCGAAAGTTCAGGAATAAAACTTTCACTTTTTCGTAATCTTTCAACCAGATAATGCTCATTCCCGTCGCTGTGTTCTGCATTTTTAAAAGTATTTTTTATTAATTCAAAAACTTGTATATAATCAAGTTTTGTTTCTTGGCGTATTATTATATTCTCTATCATAAATTTATTCCTTAATAAAATATTACTATTATATTATTTCAAAGATACATTATATCCGAAATTCCAGTATTCAATACTCAATTAAGAAACATATTTTCAAAGCTCAAAGTAATTTATACTAATTTCTTTGTAACTTTTTTTATAAAAAAGGCAATTATTAAGCACAAAAATACTTTAATAACATGTGAAGTAATAGTGTGAGAAATTTTATGCAACCTATCTATCCTAATTGTTTTGATTTATTGACAACGCATGGTGTAATACATAATGACCTTGTCGGATATATAACGGGGACACCGTCAGCGTATTTACAAAATTATGTAGCCCAAAGAGGAGGCATCCCTCAATCGTATGCACATACACAAACTATGCAGCAACCAAATGTTCAAATTCAGCAGCAGCCCGCAGCAGATGAATATAAAAATAAAAAACCAGAGAACAATATAGAAAATGCTGAAGCACCATCATTGCATTCTCACAATCCCCATAGAAATAATATAGGAAAGAGTATAGCAATGAGTCTGATTCTTTCTCTTGGTGCTTCATTATTACTTGCCAAGGGAATAAGAATGGTCAGAGGAACAACTGTTCCGCCGGCGCCCGCAGGAAGCCCGTGGTATCAAAAATTTCTAAATCTTTTTAAAGCTTAGAAGACATAACCTCTGTGATTTTTTGAACAACCCTTGTATCAAGCGGCTCCGGAAGAATTTTTTCCCGGGATAACTCGTCTTTGCTTACAATCGACGCAAGCGCGATTGCGCAATTGAGTTTTATTTCATCAGTAATTTTATGGATATTGCCTTCTATTGCACCTTTAAAAACACCGGGAAATGCCAGAGAATTGTTAATCTGGTTAGGAAAATCACTGCGTCCGGTGCCAATAACATAAGCACCCGCCTTTTTTGCGTCATCCGGCATTATTTCCGGAACCGGATTTGCAAGTGCAAAGATAATAGATTTTTTATTCATTGTTTTAACCATATCAGGAGTAAGAAGATTTCCCTTTGATAGCCCTATAAATATATCCGCACCTTTTATTTCTTCAGCCAGTGAGCCTTTTTCCTGGTTCGGATTTGTACTTAAAGCAAGATTTTCCAGATTTTCATTATTTTTAGGTCTGCCTTTATAAATACTGCCTTTGCTGTCCAGAACAATAAGATTTTTTGCTCCTGCAAAAATTAATAATCTGGCAACAGCACTTCCTGCCGCTCCGGCACCATTTACGATAATTTTCACATCAGAAAGCTCTTTGTCTACCAGAGTCAATGCATTTAAAATTGCAGCCAGCACAATTATTGCCGTACCATGCTGGTCATCATGAAATACCGGTATTTTTAGCGTATCTATTAACGTATTTTCTATTTCAAAACATGCCGGTGCTGCAATATCCTCAAGATGTATCCCGGAAAACGATTCTTCCAGAAGTTGAACGATTTTTATTAATTCTTTAGGATTTTGTGTTTTTATGCATAACGGCATTGAGCTCACCCCGGCAAGTGCCGCATACAAAGCGGATTTTCCTTCCATTACAGGTATCGCCGCATCAGCACCGATATTTCCAAACCCGAGAACTGCTGTTCCATCAGAAACAATAGCAACCATTTTTGTGCATTTTTGTTCGCTTAATTCTGTCTCTATAACCCCTCCGGCAAGTTCATGGAGCTGCAATGATTTTTCTGAGACATTGCCTTTAAGCTGGTTGGGATTAAACATAAAGACATTTCTTGAAATTGCGCCGAAAAAGTCTTTTATATCCGGCACTGTTCCTTTTAGTACAGGTATATCAACATCAAATTCGATTTCTTTAACATAGTCTGAAATAAGACTCAAATCTATTCCGCAAAAATTAGGCTCAATATTGTCGACTACAAATTTCAAATCTTCAGGCGTAGTTTGTTTTATACATAAAGGATATGCATCTATTAATAGTGAACTTTTCAAAAAAATTGCACGTTTTAAAGATTGTTCATAATCAAAGGACAAAACAGCCACAGAATCGATTTTATTCGTATATATTTTTTCTGCTTCAATATTTTCACTTATTTTAAGACAGGAGGAACCTACTCCCGGAGTATAAACGAGGGAAAGAATTTCCTTGTCCTTAATTTCTATTTTCGGAACTACTTTAATTCCCTGCATATATGCCATTATTCACGTACCTTATTTTCTTCGCCCTTTAAAAGTCTTTTTATATTTTCTCTGTGAAGCCAGATTATATAAATTGCACCGATTGTACAATAAATAACATATCCGATTGGTTGTTTAAAAAGGTACATTAAAACCGGAGAAAGAGCCAGTGCAATGATAGAGCCCAGCGAAACATATTTTGAAATATAAGTAATTATACCCCAGATTACAGCGATACAAATACCTACAGGGAAACAGAGGGCAAGAATCGTACCAACACCTGATGCAACAGATTTTCCTCCTGTAAATCTCAGGAATACGGATTTGCTATGACCTAATAAAACAGATATAGCAGCAACAACCGGGGTTATTCCGTATTGAGCATATGCTTTTAAGAAGAAAAAAGCCAGCAAGACAGGGATTGCGCCTTTAATTGCATCAAGAAACATTACAATAAAGAACCATTTTTTGCCCAGCACTCTTTTAACATTTGTCGCACCCGTAGAACCGGACCCGATTTTTCTGATATCCTGCCCTGTTTTAAGCTTAACGATAATATATCCTGTGGGTATTGAACCTATTATGTAACCAATGATTGCCGCTATTAAAATTTGTAGCATAATAACTCCTCAACTATTGCTGTTTTTCTTTGCGTTCTCTGAAAGAAAGTCTTATCGGTGTTCCGTTAAAACCGAAAGCTTCTCTCATTTTGTTTTCCAGATATCTTTTGTAGCTGTCCTGTATTAAATCTTCATTGTTTACAAAAAGCACGAATGTGGGCGGAGCTGTTTTAACCTGTGTCGTATAAAGTACACGCAGCTTTTTGCCTTTTTTTGTGGAAGGCGGATTCATTGCCAGAGCTTCAATTATAACTTTGTTTAAAATACTTGTCGAAACACGTTTTTGACACTGTTCATACACTTCTTTTGATTTTTTGTATATACTAACCAGCCTTTGTTTTGTTTTTGCACTAATAAATATTATCGGCGCAAAACTCAAAAAAGGCGCATCCTGCCTGAGCTTTTCTTCATATTTAACAGTAGAATTAGACTGCTTATCCTCAATTAAATCCCATTTGTTTACAGCGACAATTATACCTTTTCCTGCTTCTACAATAATCTGAGATATTTTTTTATCCTGATCCGTCAGTCCCTCCGTTGCGTCAACAATCAACAAAGCAATATCACAGTCCTTAATTGCTCTTATTGCCCTGTCTACAGCAAACTTTTCTACACCCCAGTCGACTTTTGCTTTTTTTCTTATACCGGCTGTATCAACAAGAGTATATTCTTCGCCTTCGTATTTTACTTTCGAATCAATACTGTCACGGGTCGTGCCGGATATGTCACTGACAATAACTCTATCTTCTCCAAGCAATGCATTGGTTATAGAAGATTTGCCGGCGTTTGGTTTTCCTACTATTGCAATTTTTATATTGTCATTTTTTATAGTTTCCTGATTTTTTTCAAAATCTTTCGTTATCTCATCGAGCAAATCACCGACCCCGCCGCTTCCATGCAATGCAGAAATCGGAAACGGATCGCCCAGAGCAAGTGCATAAAAATCAGCAGTCATCATGGAACGTTCCGGTGAATCTATTTTATTAACCGCAAGATAAACAGGTTTTTTACTACGCCGCAAAATGTTTGCAATATCATAATCTACAGGATTTATTCCCTCTTTACCATCAACAAGAAAGATTATACTGTCAGCTTCATCGCAGGCAATTTGTGCCTGTGAGAATATATTCAGCATAATTTCATCCTCGTTGCCCGGAATGATACCGCCTGTGTCTATAATGGTAAATTCTTTTTGCTGCCATTCGACATCAAAATATATTCTGTCTCTTGTGACACCGGGTAAATCGTCAACAATAGACTGTCTTGTTCCGACAAGTCTGTTAACAAAAGTTGATTTTCCTACATTTGGTCTGCCAACAACAGCAACTACAGGTATTTTAGCCATGATTGCATCCGATTAATTTTTACTATGTATAGCATTATATTAATATAAAGCAATCTTTTTATCTATAGCGAAAAAACATTTTTTAATACACAGAAAGCGCAATCAGAATAAAGACTTTAAAAATTTGGTATAGTTAGAGTATGAGCGTTTGGTGGAATTATAGTATTATGACAGTAAATTGGAGAAAATATGTATGAATTATAAAAAATTTAAGAAATTTAGTGCTTTTTCTCTAGCAGAAATACTTGTAGTGCTTGGCATTGCCAGTTTTATTATTGTTGCAATGATGACAATAATAAGACCAAACGACAAAGAATTAAGACACCAGTATTACAAAGCCTATCACGTTCTTGCTACAGCGACATACAACCTGTATCAGGACAGCCTCGGAGAAAACACTAATAACGCTAAAGTAAGTACCGGCACACAGTTTTGTCAGGATTTACTTTTTTACATGAACACCACTACACCAAAATCCTTGCAATGCAAAGGAGCAAGAGTCTCTATCAAGGGTGATTCTTTCCCAGCATCAAACATCCAATTTACAGCAAGTAACGGTATGATTTTTTACTTCTCGCCTGATATTGTAGATAATAATATAGGAACTCAACGTATAGTCTGGGTAGACATAAATGGAGAACGTGGTCCAAATACCGCTGTATGGTCAAAAAACAGAGCTGCAGATATAGTTGCATTTTCTGTAGTAGATTACGGAGAAGTTATTCCGCTCGGATACCCCAAAATTGATAGAAGGTATATGCTTGCCAGAGTTTATGTACCCAATGACGAAGATATCGAAGAAGGTTCCGAAAAAAGAAATCTGACAGATTTGTACTCATTCTACAATGCCCAGCAACTTGCATATGGCGGCAAAGTATTTAAGTATGACACATTCAGCTATCAGGATAACCCGGCATTCAAAGGCGGCGCTCTTGAAATAAATAATGCCGATGTTCCTGAAAATATGGATATGCTGGCAGACTGCCAAGATCCGGACAATCCTGATGATACCGATTTTTCAAGATGCTCTATAGAAATCGAAGACTAGATGAATTGTTAGTATAATTCTATTATGATATTCCTTCAATAATATAGTATAATATATTGGACTTATTATTGGAGGAATATATTTATATGAGAACAACTAATCCTGTATTTAATCAAGATATTGAAGCTCAAGTTCTTGATGGCGAACCAATGACGGTTTCCGGAACTATAAACAAAACTTTTGTTTTATTGTTTTGTGCTCTAATCCCGGCATGCGTAGCATGGTATCAAGCATTACTCGGGTACACTGACAAAGTAAATCTTATAATGTGGATAGGACTTATTGTAGGTGCTATATGTGCTTTTATAGTTGTTTTTAAGCAAAAAACCGCACCATATCTGGCTCCTATTTATGCATTTGCGGAAGGTGCTTTTCTTGGTGGTCTATCCGGATTTGCAGAAAAAATGTATCCAGGTATTGCAATTCAGGCTGTAGGCGGTACATTTCTCGTTTTATTTGTAATGCTCGGTTTATACAAAACTAAACTGATAAGAGCAACTCAAAAATTTAGAAGTGTTATTTTTTCGGCAACACTGGCTATTGCTATTATATACTTTGGAGTATTTATAGGTCATTTTTTTGGTATCCAAGTGCCATTTCTTTTTAGTCCCGGACCGATAGGAATAGGATTTAGTATTGTTGTGATTGTTATTGCCTCATTGAGTTTGATTATTGATTTTGACAGAATAGAAGATGCCTCTATGAGCATGGTTCCAAAATACTATGAATGGTATCTTTCATTCGGATTGATGTTGACTCTGGTATGGCTCTATATTGAAATTTTAAGACTTATAGCTTTACTTAGAAGTGATAACTAGTCTGTTGATTTAAATATGTTTCCAGTATAATAACCTTATGAAAAAGGTTTTTGTAGAAACACTCGGCTGTCAGATGAACAAATCTGACTCAGAAAGAATACTCGGCATGCTCTCACATTTCGGCTTTGATGAAGCTGAAAGAGCAGAGGATGCTGACTTTTTGATTATAAACACATGCAGCATAAGACAATTGTCTGCAGATAAAGCATACAGTCGTGTAGGTGTATGGGGAAAATGGAAGCAGAAGAATCGAAATCTAAAAATTGCTTTCTGTGGTTGTGTTGCTCAGCAAGATAAAGATAGGCTTTTGAAAAGATTCCCTTACCTGGATTTAGTTTTCGGAACCCACAATATATATCAGCTGCCGGAACTGGTCAAGCGGATTTACGAAGGGGAGAGAGTTTGTGCTATAACACAAAAGCCATATATTGTTGATGAAACACAATATGAAATTAAACGTGCTGACAGCTTAAATGCCTGGATTCCAATAACAGAAGGATGTGACAACTTTTGTACATATTGTATAGTGCCATTTACAAGAGGTAGAGAGAGAAGCAGAGAACCGGAAAAAATCATAAAAGAAGCCGAAATTGCGATAAAACAAGGTTTTAAAGAAATTACTCTTCTCGGACAAAATGTTGACAGTTACGGAAAAACTCTTGGAGAAAATGTTACTCTGGCAAATCTTCTAAGACAGTTGAACAAATTGGAAGGCAAATTTAGAATAAGATTTGTTACTTCTTATCCAACGGATATTTCAGACGATTTAATAGATGCCGTTGAAGAATGTGATAAAGTCTGTGAATATTTTCATATCCCTATGCAATCAGGTAATTCCGAAGTCCTTGCAGCAATGAACAGACGCTACAACAGAGAACAATACGGTGCTATTGTCAAAAAAATACGTGACCGATTTGAAGATGTTACAATAACCTCTGATTTTATTGCAGGATTTCCCGGTGAAACAGAAGAGCAATTTCTGGATACACTTAGCGCAATTGACGAATTTGGACTTGACTATTCAAATACTGCAGCTTACTCACCCAGAGAATTTACAAAAGCAGCAAAATGGACCGATAAATTCATAGATGAAGATACAAAAATAAAAAGACTTGCAACCTTGAATGAAAAAGTCAAAGAGGCATGCCTAAAATCTAATAAAAAATTTATCGGAAAGACACAGGAAATTCTGGTTGAGTCCTCGGAAGAAAAAGACGGACAGTGCATTCTGGCCGGAAGAGCACGAAACAATAAAATCGTACATTTTTCCGGAGATAGTTCATTAATCGGTCAATTTGTAAATGTAAAAATTACAGGAGCAAGTGTTTGGCATTTGCGTGGTGAATTGCTTTAGCTCGTTTTTGAGTGTTGTAAAAAATATATAAATTTAACCTATTGTAAAGAATAGGTTGTAAAATATTTCCATTATATGTAATTTAAAATATAATATTGTCAATAGGACTTTATCTTTATTGTGAGGAGTAAATTTGGCTACTTTAATAAACGGTCGACAGCCGCAAAGAAGGCAACAGCAAAAAAATCAGTATGTGGATTTTGATAACAAAATTCAGAATTTTTCTGTTGAAACAGTAAGAAATCTTCTAAAAATAGACAATAAAGGTATTGCCAAACTCTGTGCAAAAGTTTCTCTTATGCCCAAAAAAGATGCACATGGCAGAACTTATTTTTCAAGAGATGATGTAGAAATTCTCAGAAAGGTAAAATCATTGCACGATAATGCACAAAAATTGCAGAACCGCACAGTTGCCAATCCTATGGAAAGAGTTGCTCCGGTAAAACAACCTGCATCCACAGCTGTCCAAAAAATGATTTCAACTCTGGAATCACTTGAGGATAACATAGCGTCTAAACTTTCAAAAATGATAGATGAAAAACTTGACGGTATGGACGAAGTGGTTGTTGAACTTGTCAGATGTAAAACTGAAAATGAAACGCTCAGATATAAAATGAATGAGCTGAACAAAGAAAATTACAATCTGAAAAATGAACTGAGCAAATACAAAACAATAGGACTTGGACTGTACGTCAAGAAAAACGGCGAAACACTTTTGTAACGATGAAATATATTTTAACTTTATTTCTTCTTTTTGTTTCTGTTTTGCCCGCGGCGTCTTTGTCTTTTGATGAAGCTATGAGTTCCTCAAAACCATTCGTTTTTTATATGTATCAAGATGGTTGCTCAGCGTGTAAATATTTTGATTCTATTTATGACTCTTCGCAAAAAGAATATAATTCAAAATTTAATTTTGTAAGACAGAATTCTGATACATCATTGTCCGCAAAATTAATTGAAAAATGGAATATTGACTCTGTTCCTTTTGTTCTTGTTATAAACCCAAAGACTAAAAGGGCATCAAAAGTCGGAGAATATTGTATTATGGCAAAAGATTGTTTCTTGAAAACGCTAGAAACATATGATTAGTTTACATATTTTGTTTATAAACTTTCCCGCCAGACTGTTCAACAAGCTGTTCAATATTCGGGTCATCTATTTCAAAAATATGACCTCTAGCCATACCGAGTTCTATATTAATAGCCCCGTCCTCAGCTTTCCAGGCACTTTTCTGTCCATATTCCGGTGACAAATCAGTCAAAGTCTGAGAAGCTTTAAGACCCGGAACAAATACTTTTACCTTATGCCCTGAATGAACATTTTTATTCAAAATAACAACAAGCGTTTTTCCATGATTATGCCGTGCATAGGCAATAACATCATCTCTGTCATCACCCTTTACTTTTAATGGAATATATGATGAACCTTTTGCACCAATTACATCATAGTACTGTTTTCTGAATTCATTCATTAACTTACCGAAATGCTGACCTATTTCAGGATTTTTTCCTGCCGGTTTTCCTGAACGGTTGAAAATGTCTATTTGCTCATTATGTGCATAATGAATAATGCTGTCTTTTGTAAGTTTAAATGTACTTAAAAAGTCTATAACTTCACCAAATTCCTTGTCATTCTTCAAATCTGCAAGCTTCATATTCGCTTTCGGACTTTTCATAAGAGCTTCGATTTTACTGTATGGAATAACATCATCTTCACTTACTTCAAGTTTCTTTTCCAAATCAATAAATTTCGGAGAATTCTTTTCAGCCATCATTGCATCAAACACTGCTTTATATCTTGGCTTTTTCAAAAGCTCATTAAATGAAACATCAAGCAAACGATTTGCATATTCATAAATATATCTGTCACCGGTTTCAAATCCAGAAACAATATATGGATTAAGCATCGGCAAAGTAGCCTGTGCAACATTTGTAAGCATACAATAGTCAGCGCCGCCGTTTGACATAGCGCTCTTATCATCGTGTGTTGCAAATGAACCGATTACGGATTTACCCTTATCAAATCCCGGTTTGTATGTCATTTCGAGATTTTCTGTTACAAATTTATGAACATCAGAAGCCTTCCATATCGGGAATATATGATATTGTCCATAATAAGAATCAAATCCGGCCTTCAAAGCTTCTTCAGGTCTGTCGGCAGGCATATTCTTCATCGGTGAGGCATCTTCATATGTATAAGTCTCCGCAAGCATCGCAAATTCAGGATCTTTACTTCTAGCATAAGGAATTATTATATCCCAGAATTGAGGAGCTTTTGCTCTGGAAACATCCGCTCTGATACCATCAATACCGAGATCAATACACATATCAATAAATTTTTTGTGATAATCAACTAATGCCTGATTAAGAATTTTTTTGTCAGCATCTTCCCAGACCTTAAACATTTTAATATCTTCCCAACCTTCAGGAGTTTTAGGTTTTCCATCTACATCAACAGCACTTAAATCCTTAAACCTTTCAGCATAAAGGTCAGCTGACATGCAGCTAGGCAAATCCAGCATAACTCTTATGCCTCGTTTATGACATTCGTTGATTGCTTCTTTCGCTTCTTCATAAACATTTTTAGGATTTTTGGGATCATCAAGAAGCGGGTCTATTGATAGGTAGTCAGCCGGTGCATAAACAGAACCGGAGTCACCCTTAGCCGAAAACACTCCGGGCGGATTTATCGGAAGCCAGTGAAGTGTATTAATACCATAACTTTTAAGTTCATCAAGGCGTTCTATCATATTGATAAAAGTACCACTTTCTTCATTTCCTTCTATCAAACCATTGCCATCCGTATCTTTTGCATTGAATGTTCTTGGAACCATTGCATAGATAACAGCCTGATTGTTTTGGAACATTGAACGAAGATTATTTTTATATCCCTCAAGTTTTGGTGTTTTAAGATTTGTATTAGTCGGAGTTATGGACACAGCAGCAGGGATTTGGTTTTTAGGCTGCATCATTATAGAAATAAGATTACCGACTTTTGCATACTGGTTTGCAACCGGTGTAGATACCGGAGCATAACCGCCGGGAAGTGCATTATTGGTCACTGAAGCAGGGGAAGATGCTGAATGACTGTATTTGTTATTCATCATTTCGAGCAATGAAGCTTTGAATGAAGTTTTTTGCGTGTAAGACTGGTTTAGAGGATTAATCTTCATTTTTTATCTCCATTTTGTTTTAGTCGCTTCCAGTGATCCGGATTAAACGAATTTGTATGTCCCATATTGGCTAAAGTAATTAAAGAAA
This sequence comes from Candidatus Gastranaerophilales bacterium, assembly GCA_944323425.1. Lineage (GTDB taxonomy): Bacteria > Cyanobacteriota > Vampirovibrionia > Gastranaerophilales > Gastranaerophilaceae > CALUPY01. The sequence continues at coordinate 13,702 of CALUSL010000002.1, forward strand.
TACCCACAGTGCCTGCAAATAATGACCAAACAAGCATTTGCCATTTATTTCTTGAACGTATATTCTGTGCAGCTCTGAGTATAAAATCTACTGTATTTTTACCAGCCATTTCGCCTATATCTTTATTAGCAGTTTTTGTGTCAAGAATTCTATAAAATGGTTTAGTGCAATCTGTTTTATTAAAATCTGTACCATGTTTCAGATGAGAAATATAACCGTTAATTGTATTCAAAACGTCTTGAAAATCTTTCTTCGCACCGAGTTCAGTAGCTCTGTCCTCAAGCAAAAGTATCAATCTCTGTTTTGCACTCTCTACATAATTTACATCGCGAGAATCGAATAAGTTCTTTATTAATTTGGTCATATTTATACTGTTGTTATGATTGTAAATATCTTTGACCCCTTCTATGCAAGATTTTGATTTATCAAACGGGCTGCCATCAGAGAGATGTCTTATATAACCTTTTACTGAATTAATTGCATCACTTATTTCTTTATCATTAAGCCCTTTTATTTCTCTTGATTCAATAAGCTTCAGAAGTTGATTTCCTTTATCCTGGGCTTTAGCAAGATCTGTTGTATTGAAAAATTCATCAACAAGTTGACAGAAATCCGGACTGTACACAAAGTTTGTATCATAATTTCTGAAATTAGAGTGGGTAACTATCACACTATCAGCACCTAGCAAACGACGTCTCATTTCTGTTTTATTCTTTTCGAAAATATCAGAAAGACCTCTGGAACCATTTTCTATCGCAGCTCTGGTCGCCGGTGAAAAATGAGCAAATATTGTATCTGCCATTGTTCCGACCATGTGTTTGCTATGCTTAATACCTTTTGTAAAACCTTCAGGCTGTGTCTCATGTTTTGTAATCCAATCACTGATATCATTTTTCTGTAAAGCAATATCTTTAACGTAATCAACAAGAGAATATACCGCTTTTCTATATGCACCAGGTTCATCATAACCTTCCTGGAAAGTATAATATTTGCCTGTTTCCAAATCATCCTGCATTTTTTTGAAAAATTCCTGAGTATCTACTCCAAGAAACTCTTTAACAATATGCGGTGCTTTTTCAGAGGCAACAAGTTTTTCACCAACAATAATACCATTTTCTACTTTGGGAACAACCTCTACATCGAGAGTTTTGAATATATCTAAAATTTGTATTGGTTTTCCAAGAGAATCTATTGTATTAATAACTTTTTGTTTTACTGATTTTTTGCTTCCAATAAAATATCTATCAAATCCGGCTCTCATTTCATCAAATGGACTGCCACTCAACAATTTTTCAGTTAATTTCTCAGCCTTTGTAATCAAACCAGGATTTTCTGTAGTTCCAACGAGCTGAATAAATGCTTTTTGTTCTTTTGTGACAGCATTGCCGGCATATTTGGACATCATTGTTATTGCATGATTAAGTTTATTTTCATCTTTTGCCAGTTCACTAAATCTATTAGCTATAATTTTAGAAGCCTTTACAGTATCAACCCCGGCAAGCTGCTCCAGCTCTTCTTTTGTAAATCCAATTAAATTGAAATACTTTTTAGGTAGTCTATCCCAGGATCTTGCAGTAACAGATTCTGCGATATCTTTAATTGTTGCAGCTTTATAGCTGTCAATTTTATCTTTAATCTGCAGGTTCAACTCTGCAATTTTAAACAATTCTTGTAACTGTTTTGGTCTTATCAGAGTTCCTCTGCGGGTATTAAAATATTTTGTAAGTTCATTTTCAAGCACCTTATTCATGGCGTTTACAACCTCAGCATCAACGCCGGCAGATTTAAATTTATTACCGAACACAAGCTGCAGCTGAACAGAAGCATATTTTTGTCCAACAGGAGTAAAGGCATTATCTGTATTTTGCATTATGCCTTTAACACTGTCTAAAGCCCGCCATATCTCCTGTTCGCTAAGAGTAGTATTAACTTGGTATTTTGAAAGATTTAACTTTTCCAAATCTTTAGAATTAATTGCATTTTTTAATTCTTCTACAGTCAAGTTTCCATACTCTGAAGCTGAGGTTATAAGAGATCTGAATTTGCTTGTTCTACCTTTTTTACTGTTTTTTAATGAATCAAGAATATCGGAAATTTTTAACGAGTTGATGTTCTCTTTATTCGTTGGGTTTAAATTAAGATATGTTTTTTCAATTTCGTTAAACAGATTCCTGATTTCCTCAGTTTTTATCTCCTGTAATTTTCCGGAAATACTTCTTGACAAATCAACAATATCCAAACCAAGATTTGCATTAACAGGAATAGCATTTCTGCTTATCACTGAGCCTGATTGCAATTCTTGTAAAATCCCGGCACCAAAACCTGTTCCGTAATATCTTTGTCCCAAAAGATTAGAAAGAATTTGCTCTTCTTTTGGAGAAATATATTGAGATAGACCTTCTTGAGCTGCCAAAGAATATTTTTCAATTTTTTGTGCTAGTTTTGGATCCAATTTCGTTCCCAAAGTTTCTATCGCAGTGTCAACATGCAAATTATTTTGAGCCAGTAGCGAATCTATTTTTTTAGACAAACTTTGAATATTCATGCCTGTATGAACAGTTCTGGTTTTTTCTATCGCTGCACCTAACGGGATTTGAAGCTGATCCGCAACAATAGATGATAAAACAGGAGTCATAACACCTGCAGTCAGCATTGTTAATGCATGATACTGTACGGCATACTGTGCAATCTTATTCTGAATAGCTTCTCGTCTGTTCGGAATATTTCTCGGTATACCGAGTTTATCGCCTATATTGTCAAACATTTCATATTCAGGGGCATTCGGATTGTAATTTCCATTTTTGTCAATGTGTTTAAATAAATCAAAACAGAGATACTGCCTGTCTTCAAAGAATGATTTTCTTCTACCTTGTGAATCTTCATACTTCAAGGTAGGATCAATACCGGTTTTAGCTTTAACAGGCATAGCCAAAAGTTTTGGCCAGGCAGCCATTGCAGCAAACCATGTACCCAGACCGACAAACTCCATACCTCTTGCAAACGGGAAAAATTTGGAAGAAGCAAGTGTGATAGCTATCCCCAAACTTCCGACTCTTATTGCAAGATCGTTAATTTTTCCTACGCTGTAATCAGTACCTGTGCCCTTAAATCCTGCATTATAGAAATATTTACAATAATCTCCGTAGCTTTTTACAGTACTTTGCATTGACTCTAAAAAGTTTTCTTTTATCAACTTACCCTTCGGGGGATCTTCCTTAATACCTTTAGGTACTGTAACTGCCTGACTAAGTGGCAGAGCCTGCGGATATTCAAATCGTGAAAAAGTTTCCCTGGGGTTAAATACATGTGAAGCTGCTGCACTCTGCTGATTATTTTGCGGTGCCTGAATTTGCGGTCTTACCGGTATTTGGATTTTAGTAAAAAGATTGCCGGTCATTACGATTTAACTCCATCTGATTTATTTTCAACTTTGTAGTTTTTAGCCGTTGTTTTTGTCAATAATAGTCCAATTGCTGTCAATGTACCCAGCCCAGCGAGAGACATAGTTGTTTTCCCTATTATTGAAGAAGCCTTGCTATTTCCATGCCAGAACTGTTTTACACTTTCAATAAAAGGATGTATTACATAATCGTTTATAGCTATTTTGGTATTTTCGAATTTTGTTTTTGCTGACAATTTGCTATTAAATATACCGTTTTTCAAAAGTCCTTTAAATTCCTGCAAATTTTCTTCATCCCATGCCTTCTGATTTGCAATACCTATACCGATAGGCACAAATAGAGCCGTTAATGCATACTGCCATGCTTTAGCCATTATTATAGTCTTTTTAATGAGATGTTTCAGCGTACCGTCAGGATCTTCTGTTTCAGCCTTAATTTTAAATTTTTTAGCCATGTCAGTGTAACGTTCATTTATTTCAGAAAGATTATTGCCTTCTTTTTTGTAAAGAACATCCCAGCGGGTAAATTCGTTGCTTCCAAAGACCTTCTGTATCTCAAACCCCTTCTGGAATATACCTGAATATCCGGGAGTTTTTGAAATAACACGTTGATACGGATGATTCAAGTCCATACCGCGCGAGAGCTGAACTGTCGTGTTTATTATACCTTTAGCAAGAGACGCAGCAAGATAATAAAGTCCAACCCCCAGAGCCATATGTTTCGCAACCTTTTTGGCAGCGTTGCCGGCAAGCTGGTTGTCATATTTAACACCTGCATAAAACAGTGCAGCCAGTATAGGACCGCCTACGTAATACGGGAATTTTGCTGTTTGGAGATATTCAAAAAACGTATAATCCGGAGCTCCGTACAACCCTCTCGGAAAATGAGTAAGAGCAATATCTTTAGTTTTTTTTAGATTGTATTTCATTTTGCTGAATACGTCATTCGGCAAAATTTTGTCCTCTTCTTTGACAGCGGGTTTCTTTTTCTTTTTAAACGAGGTCTCCGGCATGCCTCTAAATGACGCCGCATTATTCTGTCTAGGTTCTAAACTCTGTACTAAATTAACCATTTTCCCCTTCAGATCGCATGAATTCCTATAATAATAAGGTCCCTAAAAATTTTTTTTGCTACCTTATTTGCTAAAAATACAGACTAATTTTTACAAATCCAGTCTAGCATAGTGTTTCGGGTGATAAAAACATATTTACATTTTGTTACAGTAAAATATTGATTATATTTATTTGACTTTCACTAAAAAATAATTAAATCATAATCATCCAAAAAGACGTAGCGCCAGCACTTTTTGTCTGACATAATCAAAATGTATCAGTGTAAATTAGTACAATCATGCCTTTTCGTTACAGATTACAAAAAATTCTGGATTTCAGAATCAGAAAAAAAGAAGAACAGCTTCAGGAAGTACGAAAAGCTCAGGCGGTAGTTCTCAAGATAGAAGCTTTGATAGAAAGGAATAATAAGGAAATTGCAGAAACAAGAATAAATATGCGTCAGGCTGACTTTATGATGTATGAGTCTTACGACAACTATTTAAAACATTTATATATAAAAGGTGAAAATCTTGAAATGGATCGCCAAAAGGCTCTTGAAGCGCTAGAGGCAGAAAAAGAAAAACTAAGAGAACTTGAAAAAGCAGTAAAAGTTCTTGAAAAACACAAAGAGCACGCCCGTGATGCTTATATAGAAGAAGAAAAACAGGCAGAGCTAAAAAGACTTTCAGAAGTCGCGGTACAAAAATATTTTGCAAAAACCCAGGCGGCAAGAGAAGAAGAAGCCGCACTCCTATCCCGGGAAGAACTCCGTTTATTAAAAGGACAAAACAATGAATATCAGCAGCAATACCCAGACAATAGAAACTACCCAGCAGACTCAGACTGATACTCAGGTTGCAGCAGCAGAAAAACAGTCCTCTGTGTCAAACAAAAACTCTGCAGAGCATGCTGAAGAAACTAAAAAAAATAAAGACAGTGACTTTAAAAAACTATTAGAACCGCAGGACACTGACAAAATTTCTGTTGAGCAACAAAATGCCCAGAGCATGAATATGCAAATGAATGGTGAACAAATTAATCAAAATTATGTCAACAAATTCGGTTTTGATATTGGCGATTCTTTAAAAAACAAATATAGTTCACTTTTTAACTATGACACTGTAAAAATAAGCAAAGAAGATGCAAGATTTTTTGCAGACCTTGTTGAGAATAAACAATTTGCTATACAAAATAACGGCGGAAAAACAGACCTTATTAAATTTTCTGATGAAGTAGGACCGACATATAAAACCCAACAAACATCAAAAGTTTTAATAGATCTTGTTAACAAAGCATACGAGGACGGAAAACCTGTAAGAATTGATTTTGACAGCAATGTATCAGTTATTCTGAAAGTCGATAAAAAAGGTAAAGTTTCAGCTGAATTCATCCCCGGAGATAAAGCAGTGGAAGAATATTTAAGAAATAATATCAGATTTTTAAAACAAAGACTGGATGAGCAAAATATTTCTTACAATGATATTTTATACAGACAATCCAGAAATAATCAGAACAATAACCGGAATAAAAAACAAAATAATGAAGGAGAGCAATAATGAATGACTCTTTTGTAAATGCGCTTAATACTCAAATGGCAACATCGGACTGGATAGATGCAGTCGGTGAAAACCTTATGAACATATATACACCCGGATACAGAGAAACGCAGGCGACATTCAAAACATTTTTGAACTCGGCTATTGTTGATACTATGAATAAAAATACCGGTCAGGGTAAATCAACCCCGGGTACATCTAACGAAAACGTTTTTCTCGAAGGGGAAGGATACTTTACGTTAAGAAGAGATGACGGAAAAATAGTTTACTCAAGACTGGGTGAATTTACTTTTGACAAAGAAGGCGTTTACAGAAACCCGGGCGGGTTAACTGTTCAGGGTTATATATTGAACGATAAAGGCGAAATCATGCAAGGAACAAAACCTGTGGATGCTGATATATATGCTGAAACAGGAATAAAGGGCGGTGCAGTTAATATACCGACTACAAATATAAAGCTCTGGATAGACCCTAATAACGGAAAATATCTTGGGAAATATGATGAATTTGAAATTAAAGAAGAAGGTATTTTGTACGGAAAATCCGACGGCGGGAAAACAATGGTGCCCCTGTATAAACTTGCGATAATGAATTTTCATAATCCCGAAGGGTTATATGAAATCCGTCCCGGAGAATTTATAGAAACAGAAGAATCAGGTTCTCCGGTTGTAGGAAGAGGAGAAGTAAGAGGCGGATTGCTGGAAATGTCAAACTGTGACTTTAAAGCAAATATTGCTTATTATCAACAGGCAAAAATGCAACTCGACGTATCAAGCAAAATCATCCAAACAAACAAACAGCTCTTACAATCCATTTTGGAATTGATTTCGTCATAAAGTAGTTAACCTGACATAACATCCGGTTAAATATTTGCGGCTCTTAAAAAACATGGAGCCACTACTCGCAATGTCTACAGACCTGAATAAAAAACAGATACCCGTAGATAATCAAAAAATATAATAATCCTAATTTATTAAGCTCCTTTTACGACCAAGGGGCTTTTTGTTATTCATTAAATACCCATTTTTTCCGAACAATCCACTGTATAAAAGTCAGAGTAAATATAATAATAAACAATATATATGCACCTGCAGAAGCTTCTCCTATATTAAAAAATTCAAAAGAATTTTTGTAAATCCAATAAACCAATACATTTGTACTGTTTAACGGACCACCCTGAGTCATAAGATATATCAAATCAAAAACCTGAAATGAAGAAATTGTTGTGATTATTGCAACAAAGAATATAGTCGGACTCAACAAAGGAAGTGTTATTTTGAAAAATGTTTTCACCGGATTTGCACCATCTATTTTAGCTGCTTCGTATAAACTTTGATTTATTGCGGAAAATCCTGAAAGGAAAATTACCATATTATATCCGATAAGCTTCCAGGCAGAAACTATTATCAACGCAATCATCGCAGTCTTTGTGTCATATAACCAGTTTATATGAAGTTTCAGAAAATGGTTCAACAAACCAAAATTCGGATCAAATATCCATTCCCATACAATGGCGATTACTATCATAGGTGTTACAAACGGCAGAAAGTATGCTGTTTTGAAAAATTCACTGCCCCGAATTTTATTGTTAAGGCAAGAGGCAAGAAGCAACGGTAAAATTATTGCAATAACTGTAGTACTCAATGAAAAAATAAATGTATTTTTTAATATTAGAGCAAATTCAGCACTTGTTAAAAGAGTTTTGTAATTTTCAAGACCGGCAAAAGAAATATCTGAAAGCAAGTCCCAGTCACAAAAACTCAAAAAGAACGAAAAAAATACAGGAATTACAATAAAAATAAATGTCCCTGCTGCTGCAGGCAAAATGAACAACTTTTTAACTGTATCATCAGCAAACTTCATTCAAAAATTATAACAAATAATATTCTAATTTACCTTTAATATTTTTTATGAAATAATAAAAAATAAAGAAAAGGGGATAAAATGACTAATACACTTGAATTACGTGCTTTTGGCAAGAATGACATCAGAGGAATATACGGCGAAGACATTACTGAAGAATTATTTTATTATGCTGCCAAAGGTTATATCCGGTTTGTCGAAGAATATTCAGGAATACCGGCAAAAGATATATGGGTAAGCGTTGCCAGAGATGTACGTCTCCATTCAGAACCCCTGACAAAATCTTTAATCAAAGGTATTACGTCTACAGGTGCAAATGTACTAGATATCGGTGTAGTACCGACACCGCTCGGATATTTTTCAGAATTTGCACAAATCCCCGAAGACGTAATAGGAAGCGGAAAAATATCAGGTGCTCTAATTGTAACAGCCAGCCACAATCCGAGTGAATATAACGGACTTAAAATGACATACAACAAGGCTTCTTTGTCTGAAGAACAAATAAAAGAAGTTAAACAATTTACTCTTGAAGAAGTTAATGCAAGAGAATCTTCATACAGACATGGAATCACGAAAAAATTTAATATGATTGATTTATATGCGGAAAATATTATCAATAAATTCGTACCGATGGGAAAAGGCATAAAAGTCGTTGTAGACAGCGGAAATGCCACAGGTGGAATAGTTGCTCCGGCTTTATACAGAGAGTTGGGCTGTGAAGTTATCGAACTTTTTTCAGAACCTGACGGAACTTTCCCGAATCACCATCCGAACCCGAGTGATGAAAAAACACTTGATACAATCAAAAAAAGGGTTGTAGAAGAAAAAGCAGATTTTGGTATCGCATTTGACGGTGATTCCGATAGAATCGGCGTCATCGACAGCAATGGTAACAGTTTAACAGGTGACAAACTGCTCTTGATATACGCAATGGATATTATAGACGAGCTCACAAAAAGAGGGGAAAAACCGGCTATAGTATCAGAAGTAAAATGTTCTCAGGTTTTGTATGACACAATTGATGCAAAAGGCGGAAACGCTGTTATGTGCAAAACAGGACACGGTTATATAAAATCCAAAATGAAAGAAGTGAATGCAATTCTCGGAGGTGAGATGAGCGGTCATATATTCTTTAAGGACAGATATTATGGTTTTGATGATGCAATTTATGCAGGATGCAGAATCATTGAAATAGTTGCAAAACATAAACTGAACAATCCCGATTTCAGAATCGAAGATCTGCTGGAACCGTTTAAAAAAGTCTTTACTTCAAAAGAAACCCGTTTTCGCTGTCCGAATGAATACAAAAAATGCGTGCTCGAAGAAATGGAAAAAACAATCAGAAAAACCCCTGACTTTTTCGACACAAATATCAAAGATATTATTACCCTGGATGGCATGAGAATAATATTGGATGACGGATTTGCAATGATAAGACAAAGTAATACAGAGCCTGTATTTACTTTGAGATTCGAAGCAAAATCAGAAGATAACTGCAAAAAATACGAAAAGGCAATGATAGACTTGCTTGACAAAGTTGTAAAAAAATATATATAACTTAACGATTATTTTTTTATCAACAACTTAACCTGAACATAATACTTTAGGATAATCCGCTTTTTCCTGTTAATTCATTATTAGGAAATTTTAAGCTGCTTTCAGGTTAGATTTTTAACTATTTTTTTTTCAATTTTGGTTTACTGTAGGAGAATTGAACAGGACAATAATGCTGTTTAATCTGTGCATACATTATTAAATTGAGTGAGTGTATGTATGCATATAAAAATAAATATAAAAGAATTTTTAATCTTTACGATGATATTTTTCAGCTTTTCGTCTCCCGTCTTTTCTGCAGCCGGCGTTTCTTCACAAATTCAGGAACTGGAAAAGGCGTATTTTGGTTATGATTATCCGGATGATACCGACAAAGCCCGTCTGAACAGGCTCGAACTAGCAATTTATGGAAGAACATATCAGGAATCAATGACAGAAAGGATAAATAATTTATATGCGGACATAAATACCCAGACACAACAGGAACAGGAAGAGCTTGCCCGATACGAGGAAAATTCCGAAGAAAGACCTCTGCCAAAGGCTGAAAGTGATGTTAAATATCCTGTTGTAGATAAAATGGAGCAAAAGATTTTAAAAAAAACATATGAAAATGAGGATATATATAATAGGCTGGCAAGACTGGAAAAGCAGGTCTTCAAAAAAGAAAGCACCGGTTCTTTGAGTGAAAGAGTCGATGCATTGAGAGGGAAAGTCCTTTATGAATCACAGCCTGAAATAGATTTGGCAATGGATGATGATATTTCTTCGTCCGAATTACTTGATGACAGCAAGTACAACTATTACAGCTATGAGGGGTCAAAAAACAGAATTGCAAAACCATCAGCCGGCAGTATTGATACCTTTGATATAGATTCTCTGGAGGAATCTGTTTTCGGTCGTAAGACTTACGGGAGTATAAATGAACGTTTATCAAAACTTGAACAGAAAGTATTTCAACGTACATTTTCTGACAGCACAGAAGCGAGAACACAGCGTCTGCTGGCTGTAACAACAGCTCAAAAAACCGCAAAACAGTATGATAATAATAAATGGATGAATCGTTTAAATACCGGAATGCAGATAGGCGGTGTTATTTTAATGATTTTAGCCATGATTTTATAGAATCTTTTACACTTTGTTTTTCAGACTGTTGTTCTTTTTGTGTTGTCTTATGCTGTTTTGAAACCTGACTTATTTTATTTAAATCAGAAATAGAACACGCCTTTTTAACCTTGTCGCAGGCACAAAATACAGCTGTTTGAGTCAATACAGAGATTGCAAACAAAACTAAAAAGGCGCTTTTTATCTTTTTCATACTTATTCCTTTGTAAACTAATTTTTTAATTCCCGTGCAAAGCAGCAGAGTTATCAAAAATCTTTTTAATAATATTGTGCCGTTTTTTGAAAAAATTACATTACCTTATATATCTAACTCACAGAATTAACCAAATTGACTAGTATTTTATGCGCTAGTATAAAAATATGATATAATCTGAGTAATTATTTTTTTATGAGGAATTTTATGAGTACTAGTGAAAACAAAATTTATTTCGTAGATGTAACAAATAGAGACGGTGTTCAAACGTCACGTCTCGGACTGGCAAAACTACAAAAAACTATTATAAATCTCATGCTCGATGACATGGGTATCACACAGTCTGAATTCGGCTTCCCCACAACAAAGCATGAATTGAACTATTTGAATGGAAATCTGGAACTTGTCGATAGAGGCGTTATCACAAAAACAAAATTGTCCGGATGGATGAGAGCTCTCGCAAGTGATGTCATACAGTCTTTTCAAAATGTACCGAGATTAAAATATGTTAATCTTTCCCAGTCAACTTCCGACCAGATGATAAACGGCAAATACGGCGGAAAAAAGACAAGAGAAGACATACTAAAAATGACATGTGAAGCAGTTAGAGCTGCAGTTACATGCGGTGCTGAAATAATTGGAGTAAATGCTGAAGATGCATCAAGAACAGATCTCGACTTTCTCATAAAATTTGCACAGGAAGCAAAAGCCGCAGGAGCTAAAAGATTTAGATACTGTGATACTTTAGGCTATAACGATCCTCATTCTGCATATCAGAGAATTTTTGAAATTGCAAAAGAAACTCAAATGGACATGGAAATGCATTTTCATAACGACCTGGGAATGGCTACTGGATGTTCGGTATTAGGAGCGAAAGCCGCTATAGATGCTGGCGTAAATGCATATATAAATACAGCTGTAAACGGAATGGGCGAAAGAGCAGGAAATGCCGATTTGATATCCTGTTTGCTTGCTGTGCTAAAATCCAGCGGTTTCGCAGGGAAATATGTCATTGATGAAAAAATCGACCTTTCAAAAGCGTGGAAACTTGCAAAATACACAGCATACGCATTTGGAGTTCCTATTCCTGTAAACCAGCCTGCTGTAGGTCGTAATGCATTTGCGCACGAATCAGGTATTCATGCAGACGGTGCTTTGAAAGACAGAAGGAATTATGAGCTTTATGATTTTGAAGAACTCGGAAGAGGAGAACCGGAAATCGTTGAAACAGGAAGAATGATTACGGTAGGAGAATACGGCGGTATCCGAGGATTTAGAAATGTATACAAAAATCTGGAACTTGAATTTCATGATGAAGACGAAGCAAGAAATATTCTTGAGTTAGCACGTTATGCAAATGTACATACCCAGAAACCGCTTACAGACAGTGAATTGAGATTTATATATTATTATCCCGATATTGCTGCAAAAATAATGACGGTAACTCCTTATTATATGCCTACAGGCGAATTGAAAAAACGTCTCGAGGCTCATGAAGAGGTTCTTCCGTCGAATATTATTTAAACGTCTATTGTGAAATATCTTATAAATCCTTTATATATATGAATTTTCAGTATAAAAAGTATTTGTAAGAATCGCATTTTTGTGGTAGGCTTTGACTGTGTATTTAAATGGTTTTTTAATACTTACTCAGTTTATTTAAAAGGAGAACAAACATGACAGAAAAACGAGTATGGTTATTTGAAGAGGGTAACGCAAATATGCGCAACCTTTTAGGGGGTAAAGGTGCAAACCTTGCTGAAATGACTAATTTAGGATTACCGGTTCCTCCGGGGTTAACAATCACTACAGAAACTTGTATGGATTACATAAACCACGGCAACAAAATGCCGGCAGGCGTTATGGACGAAGTAAAAGAAGCATTGAAAAAAGTTGAAGAAAAAGCAGGCAAAAAATTCGGTGATGCTGAAAATCCGCTTCTTGTTTCAGTTCGTTCAGGAGCAAGACTTTCTATGCCAGGTATGATGGAAACTATCCTCAACCTCGGTATGAACGATCAGACCGTTGAAGGTATGATTAAACTTACTAACAATCCGAGATTCTGCTACGATTCTTACAGACGTTTCTTAACTATGTTTGGATCTGTTGCATGGGATATTGAAAGACAAAAATTCGAAGATTATATCGATAAAATCAAAGAAGAAAAAGGCTACAAATTAGATACAGAATTGACAGCTGAAGACTGGAAATCATTAATTGAACCTTACAAAGCTTTGATTAAATCAGAAACAGGAAAAGAATTCCCGCAGGATCCATTTGTTCAGCTTGAAGAAGCTATCGAAGCTGTATTCCGTTCATGGAATATTCCGAGAGCTGTTGCGTACAGAAATCACTACAAAATTGACCACAACTATGGTACTGCCGTAAACGTACAGACTATGGTATTCGGAAACATGGGTGATGACTGTGCTACAGGCGTTTCTTTCACAAGAAACCCATCTACAGGTGAAAACAAATTCTACGGTGAATATTTAACAAATGCACAGGGTGAAGACGTTGTTGCCGGTATCAGAACACCTCATCCGATTGCAGACCTTGAAAAAGAAATGCCTGAACAATATAAACAGTATGTTGAAATTGCTAAAAAACTTGAAGAAGGCTACAAAGATGTTCAGGATATGGAATTTACAATTGAAAAAGGTAAACTCTATATTCTTCAGACAAGAAACGGTAAAAGAACAGCTAAAGCAGGCGTAAGAATTGCTGTTGAAATGGCAGAAGAAGGTATTATCTCTAAAGAAAGAGCAATCGAACTTGTTGATGCAAATCAATTGTATCAGGTATTGCTTCCTGACTTTGACCCTGCTGCTAAAAAAGAAGCTCACAAAATTGCTCAAGGTCTTGCTGCATCTCCAGGTGCTGCTGTTGGTAAAGTTGTGTTCGATACAGAAGAAGCAGCTGAACGTGGTAATGCAGGTGAAAAAGTTATACTCGTTCGTTTGGAAACTTGCCCTGATGATATCCACGGTATGATTGCATCTCAGGGTGTATTAACACTCAGAGGCGGTATGACTTCTCACGCAGCTGTAGTTGCAAAAGGTATGGGTAAACCCTGCGTTGCAGGTTGTGAAGACCTGAAAATCGACCTGAAAAATGAAACATTGACTGACGCAAGCGGTCAGGTATATCACAAAAATGATATTATATCTCTTGACGGCGGTACCGGTGAAGTTATGGCAGGGGCAGTTCATCTTGTTCCTCCCAAAATGGATGAAAATTTCCAGAAACTTTTCCACTGGGTTAATAACGTTAAGAGACTCGGCGTACGAGCTAATGCTGATACTCCTGCTGACGTTGCAAAAGCTCTTGAATTCGGTGCAGAAGGTGTTGGTCTTTGCAGAACAGAACACATGTTCATGGCTCCTGAAAGACTACCGTGGGTACAAAAAATGATTATTGCAGAAAATGTAGAACAGAGAAAAGAAGCACTTTCTCACCTGCTTCCTATGCAATATCAAGACTTCTACGATATGTTCAAAGCAATGGGCGAAAAACCGATGACTATTCGTTTACTCGACCCGCCGCTTCACGAATTCCTTCCTTCTAAAGAAGAATTAATTGCAACAGTTGCAAGAAAGAAAGCACTGAACGAAGACTGCAAGAAAGATGAAGAAATGCTTCACCTTGTTGAATCTATGTCAGAATTGAACCCGATGATGGGTCTTCGCGGATGCCGTCTCGGTTTGACATGGCCTGAAATCAACGAAATGCAAGCTAAAGCAATCTTCTCAGCTGCTTGTGACTTGAAAAAAGAAGGTCTTGACGTAAAACCGGAAGTTATGATTCCGCTTGTTGGACACGTTAATGAGCTTAAAGAAGCAAGAGCAGTTGTAGAAAAAGTAGCAAAAGAAGTTATGGAAGAAAAAGGCGTAACTGTTGAATACAAAATCGGTACAATGATTGAAATTCCGCGTGCCGCATTAACAGCAGACAAAATCGCTGAATACGCAGAATTCTTCTCATTCGGTACAAACGACCTGACTCAAATGACATTCGGTTATTCAAGAGATGATGCCGAAGGCAAATTCCTCAACAGATATGTTGATAATAAAATCCTTCCGGCTAACCCGTTTGCTACACTTGATCAGGAAGGCGTTGGTCAGTTAATGCAAATTGCACTAGAAAAAGCTCTTCCTGTAAGACCTGATCTGAAACGCGGTATTTGCGGCGAACACGGCGGAGATCCGGAATCAGTTAAGTTCTGCCACAGAATCGGATTGAACTATGTTTCCTGCTCACCGTTTAGAGTTCCGCAGGCAAGACTCGCTGCTGCCCAGGCTGTTATTGAAGAAAACAAATGCAAAGAAGCTTGCGGCTGCAAGTAGTATTTGCAAAACAGCATAAAAAAAGCCCCGTTATTTAACGGGGCTTTTTAATAACTATTTTTTTAATTATTAAATATCCACACCCGACATCATATCAATAAGTGTATTTATTGTTGTTTGCATACTAACTGTATCAGTAACTCTTTGCTGCAAAAAAGCGTTAATCTGAGGCATTAACTGAATTGCAGTGTCCAGTCTCGGGTTTGAACCTGCAACGTACATACCTACATCTATTAAATCCTTATTTTCTCTATACAATGCCATTGTACGACGCATTTTTGCGGCGGCTTCTTTGTGTTCGGGAGTAGCAATTGCGGACATAAGCCTTGAGATACTTCCAAGAACATCAATTGCAGGATAATGATTCATTTCTGCAACTTTACGGCTCAAGAAAATGTGACCATCCGTAATACCACGCACCGTATCAACAATAGGATCGTTTATATCATCACCCTCCATAAGCACTGTATAAAGTGCAGTAATGGACCCTTTAGGACTGTTTCCGGCACGTTCAAGAACTTTTTGGAGCCAGGAAAAAATAGACGGAGGATAGCCTTTCATTGTAGGCGGTTCACCGATAGACAGACCTACCTCACGCCCTGCCATTGCACAACGTGTTACGGTATCTGTCATTAAAAATACTTTTTTACCCTGATCTCTAAAATACTCGCAAACCGAAGTTGCCGCCTGTAAACATTTTTGACGAATCAAAGGCGGCTGGTCTCCTGTTGAGCAAACCAAAACCGATTTTTTCATGCCCTCTTCACCGAGAGAATCCTCAATAAATTCTTTTACCTCCCTGCCACGTTCACCTATCAGCGCTACAACGTTTACATCCGCGTCTGAGTTTCGTGCAATCATACCCAGCATTGTACTTTTACCGACTCCGGAACCTGCAAAAAGCCCCATACGTTGTCCTGCCCCCATTGTCATTGCAGCATCTATTGCCCTGACACCTGTTGAAAACATCGTACTAATAATCGGTCTGTCGAAAGGACTTGGTGCCGGTCCGTCTATAGATACAAAATTTGCCCCGGCTGTGTCCAGAGGTCTACCGTCTATTGGTTCACCCATCGGATTTATTAACCGTCCGAGCAAAAAATCACCGACAGGAATCATAATAGGCGTACCGGTTGTTTGCACAAGACTTCCCTGACCTATTCCGGAACCGTCATACAAAAGCAAAAGCTGTGCAGTATCTCCTTTGAACGCAACAACTTCAGCAGGTTTTTTTTCTCCATTATATGTTTCTATAAAACACAAATCCCCTATTTTCAAGCCCGGCAACTGAACTTCTACTGTTAACCCGAGAAGCTTTGACACTGAACCTTTGTACTGATACAGAGGAGTGTTGTTTAAAATTTCATATGCTCTTGCCTTTAAATATTCAATTGAACGTTCCGTGCTTTGAACTATCATTAACCGCCTCCCATATCGTATTCAGGAGCATAGGATTCACCAATTGTGTCTACAGCTTCCACCTTAATATCTGTAATTAATTCACTGTATGAAATAACAACAATTGTTGGAATATGGCGCTCAAGAAGCTGGTACAATGGCAGCCTTATTCTTGGAGAACATAAAATAACCGGCTGCCTGCCTACTGTCTGGTGTGCTCTCATAAGAGTGGAGGCTGTTGTTTCAATCAAATCCTGCACCTGCATAGGATTCAAAAGGAACATTGTCCCCAGCTCTGTTCTTTGACAGCTGTCATCAAGCGTTTTCTCCCATTCAGAAGAAAGGGTCAAAGCATAAAGAACTTTGTCCTCAGTTGTATGAGCAAGACATATTTGTCTGCCCAGAGCAGCTCTTATTCGTTCAGAGAGAATATCGGGTTCTTTTGAAAATCTTGCATAGTCACAGAGACGTTCAAATATAAAGATAATATCCTTAATTGAAACTTTTTCACGTATCAGGTTAACAAAGATTTTACGGAGGTCACTTGTTGATATAATTGTAGGAATAAGGTCATTAACAAGTGTCGGATCCTGACTCTTGACGAGTTCCATAAGTTTCAGTACATCAGTTTTTGTCATAACTTCGTCAACGTATTTTCTTACACACTCTTGTAAGTGAGTAACAATTACATCAACGGAATCTACGGCAGTGAGCCCGTCATTAGGGTCTATATCATCCTGAGAAACCCAGTATGCCTGCGCCTGATATGTTGGATCAATATTTACGATTGCATCAGCCGGAGTCGGTTTTCCGGTACTATCCCACTGGTCAGCAATAATCATAAATTTGCCGGGGTAAACAAAACCGGTTGCAACAGTATTTCCGCGAATTGCAATCAAATATTCGTTAGCATCAAGTGCTGACGAGTCCATAATTCTTATGTTCGGTATAATGTAGCCGAGTTCATCCGTAACACGCTGTCTTAATGCAGCAATTTTTGCAAGCAGCTGTCCTTCCTGATCAGGGTCGGCAATCGGCAGCAGACCTGAACCTACCTGCAAACTTAATACATCAACACCCAAACGTTCGTACATTTTATTTGGGTTAACAAGGTCTTGCATGTTCTGACGTACATGTTCGAGTTGTCCGAGTTGTGCCTGTACATCTTGATTGACCAGTACAGAAAATCCGGCTATGGCAATTATGATTGTAAATACAACAAACGGAAACCATGGCAAACCAGTTATACCGCTTGTTACAGCAATCAATAGCAAGAACCCGCAAGTGAAAAACAAACTGTAAGGTTTGTTCATAATCTGAGCCGCAAGGTCACCACCTAAGCTGGCGCTTGCTGCAGATGAACGGGTCATTACGATACCGGCTGAAATTGACATAAGAAGCGATGGTACCTGTGACGCAAGACCGTCACCGACTGTCAATACAGTATATTTTGAAACAGCGTCGGCTGCAGGCATTCCGTTCATTAAAACACCAATACACAAACCGCCTATAATGTTTATAATTACGATAATGATACCGGCAATTGTATCACCTTTTACGAATTTCATAGCACCGTCCATTGAACCGAACAGTGCAGATTCTCTTTGTAAATCTTCTCTTCTTTTTACTGCTTCTTCAGGAGAAATCAACCCCGCGTTAAAATCCGCGTCAATGGTCATTTGTTTACCTGGCATAGCATCCAGAGCGAACCTCGCGGAAACTTCCGCAATACGTTCAGCACCTTTTGTTATTACCATAAACTGAACTATTGTAATAATAATAAATATAACGCCGCCAACGATTAAATTTCCTCCGGTTACGAAGGTTCCGAATGCGTGTATTACTTCACCAGCTTCCCCTTTTGCAAGAATAAGCCTTGTCGATGCGATACTCAATACAAGACGAAACATTGTACCGATAAGAATAATCGACGGGAAAGCCGCAAGTTCAAGAGGTTTTTGCACATACAGCGATATCATAAGCAGGACAATACCTATTGTGATATTCAAGCTTATTGAAAAATTGATAATCCATGTAGGCATTTCAATAAGCAGGATAAGTATCAGCATTATTACAAATATTGCCAATGAAATTTCACTTATAGGATTTACTCCGCCTGCCTGCTGGTTTGCCAAAGTTTAGCTCCTTTAATTTTACGGTTCTTCGTCCGTGTCTTCTTCTATTTCATCCCCGTCATCATCTTCGTCCAGGTCTTCTTCGTCATCATAGTCATCCTCGTCAGGATTTTTCTCAGATTCGTCAGGTGATGAAATTTGTTTGAAAGATTCTTTTATTACCTCGAGCTGGGTATCTATATTAGCATCAATCAGACCGTTTGAAGTTTCGATGATTACACTGCCTTCTTCTACTTTGTCATCACCGGTTACATAGATTTTAGCTTCAATTTGTCCGGTTGACAAAATACCCGGCACAAGTTCTTTTGTGTATTCTACATCAGAAGGTGATACTTTTAGTATAATTTTAGTTTCACCTTTGGCAATATTTTCAAGTGCACCAAGAATAATATTTTTTAGAACACTTTTACTTGATTTAACCTCTTTTTTTATAATTTTCTCTGCTATTTTTACAGATAAATCAAGGAAATTATCGCACATTTTTTCATAAATTTCGTGTTTATAACCCATAAATTCCGCAATACTGTCTTTTAAATCATCAATTGTATCCTCGGCATTCATAAGTCCTGATTTAAAACCGTCCTGATATGCTTTTTCTTTGATTGCAATAGCTTCTGCCTGCGCACGGGAAACAAGATTTCTGTCATCTACTCTTCTGTAACCTCGTCTTCTGTCTCCGCGTCTTCTTTCCTGTCTCTGAGTAAAATCAATATTTTGCAGGTCAAAGCCTTCAAACAAATCAAGAACTTTTTCTTCAGGTTCAGGTTCAGGTTCAGGTTCCGGCTCTGGTACCGGTTCTGGTTCGGATTCCGGCATGCTAATATCTTCTTGAGAAATTGTATTTTCTTCTTCTATATTTTGAAGAATTTCTGTTTCTGGTGTTTCAACAGGAACGACCGCAGGATTTTCCAACGAAATATTTTTTTCTGTATCTGGTATAGCAACTGGTGTTTGTTGGATTTGTGATTCCTGGATTTTTGCAACAGAAGGTTTCGGAGTTTCTATTTTTGTTTTTGTCTCCTCCGTATGAACAGTTTTTTGTTTTGGTTGTGCGTTTCTCTTCTTTATTATCATTGCAATTTTTCTTCCAGGTGGTCACAAATTATTTCAACAACTCTTGGCGGAACTTCTGGGTCCTCTGCTTCATAGACTCCAGAAACAAGCCTTTTAACACATTCTCGTTCTCTTTTTATAATATTAGAAAGTTTTGAAATATCCGAATTTTTTACAATTTTATATAATCTATCATAGACTTTTTTAGGGTTTATGTTTTTAGGTTCAGGTAGACTGTCTTTCAAATCTCTAGCGCATCGTGCTGTAATGCCCCTATCTATCTTGCTCTCTAAATCATCCATCTGAGCATACTCTTCAAGCACACCCTTGTCTTCCTGACTTATTTTTCTAAGAACAGCAGCACGTTTATTTTCAGGCAATCTTTTCAAAACCATTGCAAGAGTAGCCAGCTTAAGGATTTTATTGTCACTCATATTTTTGACATATTCATCCTCAATCTCACCGCCTCCACCAGAAGCCGCTGCAGCAGCCTGTTCCTGGACCTGCTGAGCCATATCATCTATATTAGATAGTTTCTCTGCGTTATAGCACTGCTCTTCGTTAATGACACCTTTATTTTTTAATTCCTGCAATGCTTCAACATATGCTTTTTTTACATGGAATTCTACAATGTTAATTGTGTCATCCTGAGTCATATTTTTTAGAATAGCCTGTTTTGCAATTTCAAAAACGGTAAATGCAATTTTTTGCATAATTCCGTCTCTAAACTGTGCATCAATACCGCTTCTAATAACATCAATTGATTTATGAAAAGACCATTCACCGATAAATTGGGTAACAAGCATTGCCTGTTGGGAATTGAAATTAAGATTAGCATCATTAAACAGTGCTTCACCTGCCATATAGCTGAAGTTATAGACAATATTAACAATATATTGTTTATCAGGGTCTGAAATATCAGCAGGGATAACCTGTCCTGCTTGTTCTGCAAGATTTTTCGCAAACTCTTTGTAATCAAATCCTTCTATAGGCATGTATCCCTCTCCCTGTTTTTAAACTAAGCTTTTTCTATCCAGCTTTTTACATGTTCTGCAATCTCTTCATCATCAATGTATTCCATTTCATCACTCAATTCTTCAAGTACGGAATTTATTTCCGGCAAAGACTGATTTCTCTGTTCAAGCAGTCCTTGAGACATCTGAGCCTGTTTTTCTATTAATTCTGCAGCTTTAAGATTTACATCTCTAAGCTGTTTTTCCTGTTCGAGAGCTTTTTCTCTCAACATTTCTATTTCCTGTTTTTGCTTTTCCTGAGCCTGTTTAACTTTATCTGAAAGGAATTTCAAGCTGCCCAAAAGACCGATTACAATAAGAGCAATTGCAATCCACCATGGATTTCCTGTCGCATCCGGTTTAGGCAGTGCTTCCGGTTTGTCTCCAGCAAGGAAAGGATCAATTGTGTCAGAAAACGCAATCTGAACATTGTCCGGTGAAGCCTTTGGAGACGCAGCATTAGCTATCAAAACTTTCATTTCTTCCAGTGTAGTATTAGGAGGAATTGCACTTTCTTCGAGAGTAACGGCAATAGATATATCCTCAACAATTCCGGGTTTAAGAAATTCATTTGTCTGAATTTTAGCAACTCCGTATTGAGTTTCTCTTGCTGTTCTTGAATAGCTTCTGTCCTGAGATGAATCGGCATTACTTGCCGGGAGTCCGTTAGGCAGGTAGACACTTACGGCATTTATACCTTTATTCGAATCTCTTGTCTGGTCGCCCAGCCCTTCTGAAAAAGTCTGCTCGGTTACCGCTGTTTTTTTATTCGGGTCGAAATCTATAGTCGACCTATCCATAGGTGATTCTCTTAAATATGTACTTACTGTTGCAACATAGTTTCCTTTACCGACAAGTTTATCTAACTGTTTACTTACTTTTTGCTGCATGTAAGCATCATTTTCCTGTAATTTTTGCAGAATATCATCTTCAGCCGTGATTATACTGTCATAAACATTTCCGTTTGTATCAGTAATAGAAATATTCTCTGATGTTAATCCATTGATAGAACCGAGAAGCAAATTTCTTATTGCTTTAATTTTCATTGCATCAAGTTTTTCACCGCTTGGCATCACAACCTGAACGGTTGCAGTAATAGGTTTTTGATCAGCAGAGAACATTGTTTGTTCCGGAATTGAAATAAACACTGACGCATTTTCAATAGGCGGAATTTTTCTGATAAGTCTGGATAGTTCACCGTTTATCGCTCTCGCAAGACGTATTCTTTTGTCTTCTTTTGTAGAAGTAAAATCGCCTTTGTCGAAAATTTCCAGACCGACATTTTGATCCATCAAGCCGCTTTTAACAATTGCAAGCAGCACTCTGTCACGTTCTGACATAGTGTAATTCTGGAGATAAAGAGTAGATTTTGTACCATCAACACGACGTTGGATATTTATTCCTTCTCTTGCAAGAAGAGCCTGTATTTCAATAGCTTTTCCCAGATTATCTGTAGTAAGCAGGTCTAAACTTTCTTTTATAACTTTTTCTTTGACAGTTTTAGGACCATCGCCGGATTTTGCGGATATCGCAAACCCTATAGTAATAATAAGCGCAACCGACAATACCAGCGCCCCTATTATCCCGTAAAGTAATGGCTTATTGTTTAAGATATCCTTAAAATTCATCTGTAAATTTTACCTGCCTATATTAAAGATTATACTATCAATTACGGTATAAGTTAACTTTTGATTTGGCTTTAGAGAATTATTTCATCCGTTTGGTGGAGATTTTATATTTCTTTTTTAATGAAAATTTTCGGATAGTCATGTTTTTCTATAAAAAAACGGAATCCAAAATATTGGACTCCGTTTTTAAAGTTTTTATTTTAAAAACTATTTGCAGCAGCAAACTGTTTTGTGGCAAGATTGACCGTTAAATGCTTTCAATCCCGGATATTTTGCAGCTGAACCGAGTTCTTCTTCAATTCTGATTAACTGATTGTACTTGCAGATTCTATCAGTTCTTGAAGCTGAACCTGTTTTGATTTGACCGCAGTTAGTAGCTACAGCAAGGTCAGCGATAAATGTATCTTCTGTTTCTCCTGATCTGTGAGAAGAAATTGCTGTGTAACCAGCTTTGAATGCCATATTCATAGCGTTCAATGTTTCTGTTAAAGTACCGATTTGGTTAACTTTAATAAGAATTGAGTTAGCAACGCCTTTTTCAATACCTGTAGCCAATCTCTTAGTATTTGTAACAAACAGGTCATCGCCGACTAACTGGCAGTGTCCGCCAATTTTTTCGGTAAGCATTTTCCAACCTTCCCAATCTTCTTCAGCCATACCGTCTTCGATTGAGATAATAGGATATTTTTCAACCCAGTTAGCAAGGAATTCAACCATTTCTTCACGTGAAAGAACTTTGCCTTCACCTGCAAGATTATATTTTCCATCTTCATAGAATTCAGAAGAAGCAACGTCTAAACAAATTTTAACCTGTTCAGTTGTATAACCTGCTTTTTCAATAGCTTCAACGATAACTTGAAGAGCTTCTTCGTTAGATGAAAGGTTAGGAGCAAATCCGCCTTCATCACCAACAGAAGTAACCATTCCTTTTGCTTTGAGAACTGATTTAAGATTGTGGAATACTTCTGCACCCATTCTGATAGCTTCAGCAAATGAAGATGCGCCTACAGGAGTAATCATGAATTCCTGGAAGTCAACGTTATTATCAGCGTGAGCACCACCGTTTAATACGTTCATCATAGGTACAGGAAGTGTAGTTGCATTGATACCGCCTAAATATCTGTACAATGGCATTTCGAAAGCCATTGCTGATGCTTTAGCACATGCAAGAGAAACACCAAGAATAGCGTTAGCACCTAATTTTGATTTGTTTTCAGTACCGTCCAATTCAAGCATCAATTTATCGATTGCCTGCTGATCAGCGGCATTTTCACCGATAAGTTCGGGAGCAATAATTGTATTAACGTTTTCTACTGCTTTTAAAACACTTTTTCCACAGTAGATTGATTTGTCACCGTCTCTCATTTCAAGAGCTTCAAAAATACCTGTAGAAGCACCTGAGGGAACTGCAGCACGTCCTACAACACCGCAAGACAATGTTACATCAACTTCTACAGTCGGGTTTCCTCTTGAGTCCAGAATTTGTCTGGCTTTAACATCTTCAATAATTGTTGGCATAGTTTTCTCCTTCTTTTCTGCCTCAACTTTTATAAATCTCTATAGTCAGATTATCCCACGAGAAAAAACAATTTACAAGAATTTAAAGGTTATAAAATTGTTAAAAATTTTGTTACGAAAAGTTACAATTTTAGAAATTGTTTAAATACTTTGTATATAAATGTTTTTATTATAATAGATACGTTTAGCGTATTATATTTCCAAATATGTTAAGCGCATGTGATAGTAGAATAAGCAGGGCGAGCATCCATCCATGATTAGATTAGACATAGATTTAAGCTATCTTGCAAAAAATTATCAAATCGGAACGTCACGTATAAATCAATATACGTACAAGACTATTGACGAGATAATGGAAACTGAAGCTGCTCAAGGAAACACTCAGGCTGCAGATTTCGAAATGGATGTTCTGAACAATCCGCGAGAACTCGTTAAATTATTTAAGCTTGCCAGTGCAGAAAACAGATATAGAATTCTCAGAAATATGAACACAGCGGATTTGATTTATTTGTTGCAATATCTGGATCAACAGGATTTGCTTATGGGGCTGATGTTTTTTACAAAAGAAAAAATTCTGCAGCTTATATACAAACTTCCAAAAGAAAAAATGGTAAAAATTTTGTTTAACAGCATTTCTCCGGAAAGATTTCTGAAAATGATACCGGAAAAAGAAATCAATAAATTTTTCGATTCTGATAAACTTGATAAAAATAAAATAATGGATTATGTAAAAACAATAGATCCTGACAAATTAAACAAAATGATGGAGAAATTCATCAAAAAAATGACCGGTAAAAAAGTAGAAAATTTGGAAATGGAACCAGAACAAATTTTCAAATTTCTTGAAAATTTAAAACCGGATCATTTTAAAGAAGCACTAAAATGTTTTGAAAAAGAAGAAAAAATGGGAATAATTCTTTATCTGACAAAAGAAGAACCGGAACTTTTCACGGAATTCTCAAAAGATGCGCTGATATTCCCGTTAAAACAAATGGACAAACCGGACATAGTCAAATCAATGAACAAACTGGAACCAGAAGATCTGATTAAGATGGTACAGGAACTTCCTGACGATTTTCTTGCTGCGGTTATTACCCAGATTGATCCGCTTGAATTTGCTGAAGTTTTGACAAAATCTTACAAAGATATATTGTCTGAGATTGCTATAGGAAATAACTAATATCCTATATAACGCCTTTTATAATAACTGCCGGCATTTAAATCCTGAGGATTGTATATTGCAGGTCTAATAAGTCTTGGAAATTTCTTTTTTGATTTTTTTGATTTTGATTTTTTTGTGTCTTCTTCTGACGCCTGCATTTGTTCATCATACTCTTCCACAACTACAGTACCATCCGAAGGATAATCAGCTGAAGACGGTACATAATAGCTGCTGTCCGCATAAGCAGCCTGCGAACAAATTAATAAAGAAAAAAATAAAAAAACGTACAATTTTTTCATAATTAACAAGACCTCATTTTATTTGTCTTTTAATTCTCTTCGAGAGAATTTCTTTGTCAGAATCAGATGGCACCCATTTATGTTTTAGATAAACAAGTGTTCCATCTCTTGTCATTTCATCAAGAATATTGTCTATATCTGCAGCAAGTGAGTCTGTTGATTCACCTTTTTGCATTGCAATTGCATAACCCTCTTTTGTATAACGCTGGGGTAATATAACAAATTCGGGATAGTCCTGTGCAAATCCGGAAAGAATTGTATCATCGCTTGTGAAAGCCATTGCACGTTTGTCCCTCAACGCCTGAAAGGCTTGTTCATATGTTTTATATCCGAGTACACGAGCCTCCGGAGCAAAGCGACGAAGATTTTTTTCGCCTGTAGTACCGAGAACGACAATTGTTCTTTTTCCGTTTAGATTTGCTATTGTTTCAATCGGACTACCTTTAGGTACCATTATAGCCTGTCCGACAGTATAGTATGGTTTTGAAAATCTTACAACTTCTTCCCTTTGGGGAGTAATCGTCATAGTCGCTATTAATAAATCAACTTCGCCTGAATTTAGTTTAGAAATTCTATTATGCGGATAAACTTGTTTGAAAACAACTTTTTTTTCATTTCCGAATATTTTTCCGGCTAAAGCTCTTGCCAAATCCACATCATATCCTTTTAAAACATTGTCTCCGTCTACGAATCCAAAAGGCTTTGTATCATATTTTACTCCGACAATAAGATGTCCTCGTGCTTTTATTTCAGCAAGTTTATCAGTTTGTTCTTCTTGTTTTTCACAGCCGCACAGAATAAATACAGATAGCAGCATAAAACTCAATAATATTTTTTTTAACATATATAAATTTATCCTTATTATTTATTTTAACAAATATTATAAAAATAGCCACCTGGCAACAACAATAGCTGCTATTATGCCTACACAATCAGAAAGTATTCCCGTCAAAAGAGCGTGTCTGAGTTTTTTTATACCAACAGCACCAAAATAAACAGCAAGGATATAAAACGTAGTTTCCGAACTTCCAACCATTATTGCAGCAAGTTTTGTTGTATAGGACTCAACATCATGCTGGCTTGCTATATCAGAAAACAATCCAAGCACAGCACTACCCGAAAGAGAACGCACAATCATAACAGGTAAGATATCAACAGGTATATCAAATCTATTCAGAATCCCCCCGAGAATAGATTGCAAAATTTCTATAGCACCTGACGCTCTGAGCATTCCAACAGCTACCATTATTGCAAGCAAATAAGGAATAATTTCTACAGTGACTTTTAATCCATCTTTTGCACCATCAATAAAAACTTCATATACCGGAACTTTTTTTATTAAACCAAAAGCTAAAACAGAAATTATAATTATTGGTATCAGCCAGACAGAAATGATATCCATAAAAATTTTTATTGTCATTTTTTACCTCCGTTTTCAGTTGATTGTTCTATAGTCTGCGGAGGCATAATTTTCTCAAGAATTTTTGCAATTACAATGGCAGACAAAAATGAAACAGACGTGACAATCAAAGTCGGAAACACAATTTCCGTCGGATTTTTTGCTCCGTTAGCGGCAAGCACGGCGATTACTGTTGCCGGCACAAGTTGAAAAGCAGCCGTGTTCATACCTACTAACATACACATATCATTAGATGCTGATTTCTTGTTTTTATTTAATTCCTGTAAACCTCGTAAAGCCTGTATTCCCATAGGAGTAGCCGCATTAGAAACACCTATTGCATTTGCCGTAAAATTCATTGCAATATCTCCGATAACAGGACTGTCTTTCGGGACAGACGGAAATAAAAATTTTGCGGCGGGAGAAAGAAATTTTGAAATTAAATTAACAAGTTTTGATTTTTCAGCAATACGCATTATTCCAAGCCAGAAAGCCATAATACCGGCAAGATAAATAGCAACTTCAATAGCTTTCTGAGCACTGTTCAAAACCGCATTTATCAAATTTTCCATTCGTCCGGTTACCGCAGCTGAAATTATTGATACCAAAATTATAAAAAACCAAATGTAATTCATTTTTTTATAATGACAAAACAAAAAATAATTGGCAAAAAAATGAATTTTGTTACAATTAAAAAACAATAATGCAAACATAGCAAATGCATTGTTATATTTGATTAAAACACGTTTCGAAATTGAGTGACATGTTACGCAGTTTGCAAACTATTTATAACAATGGTTTGTAAAATAGAATATATTATTATATAATGTTAGAGCTAAACGTGTAGGAATAGAGAATAAATTGGCTTTAACTTTTCAAGAATTAATTTTAAATTTATCTAAATTTTGGTCGGACTATGGATGCATAATTCAGCAGCCTTATGATATTGAAAAAGGTGCAAGCACAATGAATCCTGCAACGTTTTTGCGTTCGCTTGGTCCGGAACCTTGGAATACTGCAATGGTTGAACCCTGCAGAAGACCTACTGATGCAAGATATGGAGAAAATCCAAACCGTCTTGGTCATTATTTCCAATATCAGGTAATATTAAAGCCATCCCCTGATAACGCACAGGAACTTTATTTAAAAAGTCTTGAGGCAATGGGTATTGATTTATCAAAACATGATGTAAGATTTGTAGAAGATAACTGGGAATCTCCTACTTTAGGTGCAGCCGGTGTGGGCTGGGAAGTATGGCTTGATGGTATGGAAATTACTCAGTTTACATATTTTCAACAGGTTGGCGGTCTTGAAATCAGACCGGTTGCACTGGAATTGACATACGGTCTTGAAAGAATTGCTATGTATTTGCAAAACGTAAATTCTGTTTACGACGTTATGTGGAATAAAGAGCTTAAATACGGCGAAATTTATCTTCAAAACGAAATTGAACAGTCTAAATACAATTTTGAAGTTTCAAATGCAGAAAGATTATTCAAACTTTTTGATATTTTTCAGGAAGAAGTTGAAAATTGCGTAGACAATAGTCTTGTTCTTCCTGCGTATGATTATGTTTTAAAATGTTCTCATACTTTCAATCTGCTTGACGCACGCGGTGTAATAAGCAAGGATGAAAGAATTAATTTCATAAACAGAGTAAGAAGAATGGCGGCTATGGTAGCCAAGTTATATGTAGAACAGAGAGAAAAACTGGGTTTCCCCTTATTAAAAAAATAGTAAAGGATAAATTTACATGAGCCAAGACGTAACAGAAGTAGGGCTGGTCGAGCATTTCGTTTCAAAATTATTGAAAACGAAAAATCCTGATGATATGCTTGCACAGTCTGCTGAAACAGGACTTAAAAAAACACTGAACTGGGTAGATTTGATAATATTAGGTATTGGTGCCGTAATCGGAGCCGGTATTTTTTCAATGGTAGGTTCAGCAGTAGTAGGTACGGCGGCACATCCCGGAGCCGGTCCTGCACTCATAATCTCTATGATTATTGCAGCAATAGCATGTATATTTTCAGCATTATGTTATGCTGAATTTGCATCTATGATTCCGGTATCAGGAGGTGTTTACACATATACTTTCGCAACAATGGGAGAACTTGCAGCCTGGATTGTCGGATGGGTTCTTATGTTGCAATATACAATTGGTAATATTGCAGTTGCATGCAGCTGGACAGGATATCTGCTCCAGTTTCTCAGAGGATTTGAGCCTTATACGGCACATCTTCCGGCGTTTTTACAAAGTATAGCTCATCATATTATGTATCCGCCGCTGTGGCTGGTGAGTGATTACGGTACGGCTAAAGCAGCATATTTAAAAATGGGATTAAATCCGGCAGATCATATTCCGCATTTATTCGGATTGATTCCAATATCAGTAAATATTCCTGCAATTTTAATGATATTGCTTGTAACAGCAATTCTTGTAAAGGGTATTTCCGAATCTAAAAATATGGCAGGAATCATGGTTATCATAAAACTGGTGGTAATCGGTTTATTTATAGGTGTTGGTGCATTTTATGTCAAACCTGACAACTGGACTCCGTTTATGCCGAATGGATTGGGTAGTGTTTTAATTAGTGCGTTTACGATTTTCTTTGCATACACAGGTTTTGATGCAATTTCTACAGCGGCTGAAGAAACAAAAAATCCCCAAAGAGATATTCCTATCGGTATCATCGGAACACTTGTTTTATGTACGGTAGTTTATATTTTCGTTGCACTTGTTTTAACAGGTGTTGTCAGATGGGATATGATAAACATTCATGCGCCGATTGCACATGCAATGCAAGTTACCGGTCAGGGCTGGGTTGCAGGTCTGATTTCAGTTGGGGCGCTAACCGGTTTGACATCAGTATTGCTGGTTATGCAGCTTGCGGCAACCAGAATTTTATTTTCAATGGCTAGAGACAACTTTTTCCCGAGTGTATTGAAAAAAGTTCATCCTGTTTACAAAACTCCTCATGTAATTACATGGGTTGTTGGTATCGCAATGGTAATCGGATGCTTATTCCTTGATTTAAATCTGGCAGCAAGTCTCTGTATTTTCAGTGTATTTACTTCTTTCATCATTGTATGTATAGGAGTTTTAATACTGAGAAAAACAGATCCGGACAGACCAAGACCATTCAGAGTACCTTGTTCACCACTATTCCCGGCACTGGGTATTCTCTTATGCGGAACTCTTATGGTTGTGGCTGTTATCAGTATGGGGAAAACTGCATTATTATTCCCGTTGTGGTTATGTATAGGTCTTGCAATATACTTCTCATACGGATACAAACGTAACCGCCGCATGGAAGTTATAGAAGATAAAAAACGAGCAAACAGAGAAGCTCGTGCGAAGGCAGCTGCAGCCGCAAAAAAGTAGTTGTTAGTTAATTAAAATAGTGCGGTTCTCGCACAGGCGAAGATATCGAATGCAAAAACCGGTTTTTACTAAATCGGTTTTTGTATATTCCGTCAAAATAATTCACCTGTAGTCCAAGTGATGTCAAACCTATTGGAGTATCGTCATTATCAAATTTGCATATGAACTTTAAGCAATGCGTTTTCATTGCCCCGAGCTGTCTTACAAAGCGGATTAATATTCTTCTGTAAAAATGTAAGTTTTTCATGTATAATACTTATTAACGATACAAAATAAAAAATCAATGTAGGAAAGGACTAAATTATGTCAGAAAAAGTAACCAAAAAGATGAGCATAATAGATATTGTTCAAAAATATCCCGAATCACTTGAAATTTTTGCAAAATATGGAATGGGCTGTATCGGTTGTGCTGCTGCAAAATTTGAAAATCTTGAAGCTGGAGCAAAAGTTCATGGTTTTGATCCAGATGAAATGGTAGCAGAAATAAATGCCTTAATAGGCTAATCTTTTATTTTTATAAAAACAATTACACCTTAAAAAGGAAAAGAAAACTCATCATATGATGAGTTTTCATATTATGTGCTTTATGTTATGTTATTGTTCTTTAATTTCAACAGGAATTGTTGCTAATTTTGAATAACGAAAAATTTTATTTTCTCTGATTTTTTCTTCTTTTTCAGCAACTACGTATTCGTTAATGTCTCGACCAATTAAGAATTTCATAAATTCAGGACTGAACATGAACACCTACACTTTCCTTACACATATATATAAACACAAAAACGCTGCGTCATGTTCATCTTAATCGTGTAATTTTTACAATTTTTAAAATTGTATATACAAGCTATGTATATATTTAATAAAAACTGTTGTATTGATTTTGTTTAGAACAAAATAACAAACCAAAAAAATTATGAACGTGTTTCAACATTAATTACAAATTTTTTCTTTTAACAAACACTATATCATATCCTAAAATATCGAGTATTTCCTCAACATCTTTATATTTTATTGAATCCCTTAATAATTTTTGAGAAATACTGTCAGGATTTATTTTGGTCCCTTTTTTTTGTGATAAATTCTCTGCTAAACCTTTTATTGTTAAATCTTCATTTGTTAATATATTTTTTATTTTTTTTCTAATTGTCATAAACTATCCTTTTTAATAATAATCTTACATTTTTAAATTTAATTTGACATTATTTTGGGTAAAATATAAAATATCTATTATAAACAACGTAATAGATTTAAAAATAAAGTTTTTAGATTATTATTACTTAACAAAAGGAGCATCATGAACAAAAAAAAGCTAAAGCAACAGATAGATGAAACTCTTGATGAACTAATGCTTGCCTCGAGTTTATGCAAAACTCTCACAGCAGTTATCGAAAACGACATAGGAAATCTCAGAAAAATTGACAAAATCTATCTCAGCATGGCGCTTGATAAATTTTTAGATAAACAAAAATTTGAATGGGGTGAAATAAGAAAAAAATTATATGGACTTTATTGAAAATTATTAAACGCTTTGAGTATATTGTTTTACAAAAAATTTTTCCATAAGCAAATCGTATTTACCTGTGTTTTTTAAAATAAAATCACACATTTCACGTACAGCTCCGCGCCCGCCGTTTTTTGTACAAATAAATTCAGCGACCCCTAATACCTCATCAACAGCATCAGCCGGTGCACATGACAACCCCACCGTTTTTAAAACGCATATATCCGGCAAATCATCTCCCATATAGGCTATTTCTTCAGCTTTTAAGTTAAATTCTTTCATAAAATCCTCTAAAGCTGCAATCTTATTTTTTTGTCCTTCGTATAGTTTTGTCATTCCAAGATTTTCAAATCTATATCTAACCGTTCCGTTTTGTCTTGCTGTAATAATAGCCGTTATAAAACCTGCGCGATTTAGCATAACTATACCCTGACCATCCTTTGCATTAAAGGTTTTATACTCAACTCCGTTTTCATCAAATGTCAGTGAGCCGTCTGTCATTACTCCGTCAACATCAAAAACAACTGCCTTTATCTTTGAAGCTTTGTATTTCAAATCCATTATGCAACACCCGCCTTCAGCAAATCATGAATATGAATCATACCCACCGGATGATTCTCTTCATCACATACAACAAGAGATGTAATAGAATGTTTTTCCATTATATTCAATGCTTTTGCAGCAAGATCAGTTTTCTTAATTGTTTTAGGATTTCTTGTCATTACATCTTTTGCAAGCAAACCTGAGGTATTTTCATATTTTAAAATTATTCGTCTTATGTCGCCGTCAGTCAGCACCCCTGTCATTTCTCCTGAATTATTAATTATAATAGCCGCACCAAGTTTCTTTTCAGATATAAGAGAAATAGTTTTTTGGAATGTTGTATTTTCTTCTACAATAGGCAGTGCGCTGCCCACAATCATCATATCAGAAACTTTGTACAGAACGCCTTTGCCCAATGCCCCTGACGGATGAAACATAAGAAAATCTTCTTCTGTAAAACCGCGTTTTTTGAGTAGACAAATTGCCACAGCATCACCCATTGCAAGTGTTGCCGTCGTACTTGCCGTCGGCGCTTTTCCAAGAGGACAAGCTTCTTTTTCAACTGATATATCAAGAACAACTTCACTTTTTTGGGCAAGTGTTGAATTTAACTTACCGGTCATTGCTATCATTGGAACACCAAATCTTTCAATCAAAGGTAAAAGATTTAAAAGTTCTGCTGTCTCACCACTATTAGATATAGCAACAACAACATCATCTCTTGTTATCAATCCTGAATCACCGTGAGTGCTTTCTGCAGGATGTAAAAAGTAAGAAGGTGTCCCGGTAGAAGAAAGAGTAGCTGCAATCTTTCTGCCAATATGTCCGGATTTACCCATTCCTGTGATAATAACTCTGCCTTTGCAGTTATATAAAATATCTATTGCCCTATCAAAGTCCTCGCCTATTCTTTCTTTGAGTTTTAAGATAGACTGTGCTTCTATTTCAAGAACTTCTCTTGCCAATTCATTAATAGAGCTAATTTTGTTTAAAGTTTGCAGCATATTTTTTCCCTCTTTTTATTAAATTATACGACAACATAAACTGTATTTACAATAAAAAGCCTCTGAATATCAGAGGCGAAATCGGTTAGTAGTTTGGTAGTTAGTTAGGTTTTATAGAGTTATTTATATAAAATAGGAACGTTTTTCGTAGAATTTCTGGTTTTACAAAATTCCTAAAGACAAAAAATTTACTATTCATCTTTCCTTTTTTACAAATATTAACAATAAAACGTCTCTAACATGAATGCTTGTTTAGAGCACTTTCGGATATCTCTGAAAATTTATCAGCCTGTCTGGCATTTCATCAATCATTTTCAAAATTTTATTATAAACTTTTTCCTGAAATTCCTTAGTTTCTTCAGGAGTAATTACTTCTTTAGGGTCTCTTGTTTTAGAAAGAACCATTACTGATTCAGTTGGCTTTTGCAAGATTCTCATGGTTGCAGGTTCATTATTTGTTAAATCCCTAATCTGTCTTTTATACAAAAAAGGATTTTCTGCTTCTATGTCAAGTATCATCTGCTTAATTTTTTCGACAGGCAGCAAGTATCTAAGCTCTACAGTCATGCCTTCTTTCGGAGCAAGATATAAATATTCAAAAATACTATTAAACTTTTCTCTTACACCTCTAAATGTTATTTCAAAATCGTCAGATAAATGTTTCACTTTTTCTTCAAGATTTGCCGCTATATTCCACATTTTATATCCATTTTGTTTGCATTTCATAAAAGATTGTCTATCAATTATGACTCTGGCTTTAAAGGATTGAGGATTTTTTTGAATATTATTTTTTCTATAAATATTTTGGGATGATGGGGATATGTTTCTGACCTGCATAAACTAAAAATTATTCCTATGTTGACCATTCTTATTATTTCTTGATGATTTTACATGTATCATAAAAATATATCAAATGGTATAAATCCATCTGATATACTTTTATAATTTGTTACAAATTTAGTTTTTATTTTACAAGTTCTTTAACAAAATTCGGCAGAGCAAAACGTGCAAGATGATAATCTTTATTGTAAATCTTGCATTGTTTAGCTATTTTTTCTGCTCTGTTTTCATCAATAAAACTTAAGGGCTTAACAGTTTCCGAACAGAAACACCAGCTCCAATAACCACCCGGATAAGAGGGAATAGGTCCTGTAAATGTATCAACAATCGGGAAAACTTTTCTAAGCAGCGGATACATCTTTTTCATTTCAGCCTGATTTATAAATGGAGATTCCGATTGTGCCGACATAATCCCGCCTTCTTTCAAAGCCTCTTTCACATTTGTATAAAATTCTTCAGTGAACAGCCCTTCACCAGGACCCATTGGATCCGTTGAATCTATCAAAATGATATCATACTGGGCTTTTTTATCTTTTATAAACTCTATTGCATCTTCAATTCTCACTTCGACTTTTGGATTATCCAGTTCACAGCCTATAGTAGGAAGATATTTTTTGCAAGCATCTACGACCATACCGTCAATTTCGCACAATACAACCTTTTTAACAGTGTCATGTTTCAAAACTTCGCGTATTGTTCCACCGTCACCACCGCCAATAACAAGTACTGACTCAGGATTTTTGTGATTTATCATTGGAATATGAGATATCATTTCATGGTAATAAAATTCATCACGTTCAGTCGTCATCATCAGTCCGTCTAGTGTGAGAACTCTCCCCATTGACTCTGTATCAAATATATCCACTTTCTGAAATTCAGATTGACCGCTGAATAAAGTTTCTTTAACAGTCATACAGCAGCCAAATCCATCTTTGCTCAACTCACAGTATTTCATATCTAACATAATAGTTTTCCCCTTTTTACTAATGTTTAAAAATTATAACATACAAATAATCAAAAAGGGCTTTTCAAGCCCTTTTTGATTTATTAACATTGTTTTTTCTTGAAACACATTGGAAGACAAATCGCTGCACATATTAATGCGGACAATCCCCAGAAGGCAAGTGCTCCGTTCCATCCAAATTTATCAACAACAAAACCTGTTCCCAGACCTGA
The DNA here is from genome assembly GCA_944323425.1 of Candidatus Gastranaerophilales bacterium. GTDB lineage: Bacteria > Cyanobacteriota > Vampirovibrionia > Gastranaerophilales > Gastranaerophilaceae > CALUPY01. The sequence continues at coordinate 48,843 of CALUSL010000002.1, forward strand.
AAGCATTGCGCCAATATATCCGAATGTACCGGTAAATCCGGTTACAGCCGATGCAACTTTTTTGGAACTTGATTCTATTGCACAGACACCTCCGATAAGCATCTGCGGACCATACGTAAAAAATCCGGAAAAACCGATTAAAAGAATATCAAATAAGCCTGAACCATTAATTTTGAAAACGTCTATCATTTCTTTTCCGGTAATTGCATAGAACGCACTGTCTATAAAGTTTGTACCTGTACCATTCAGGTATAAACCAAGCATACAAATAATTACACCAATTAAGAAAATAACGTTAATTGGTGCTCTTTGACCTTTAAAAATTTTGTCCGAAATTAATCCGGCAGAGATTGTTCCAAAAAATCCGAACAATGGCAGACAAGCAAGCTTCATTGATGCAAGCTCAAGAGAATTGTCTTTCGCTTCTACAAGATATTTTATAATCCAGTCCTCTGTGCCGAATCTTATTACGTATACAAAAACGTAAGCAAGAGCCAGAGCCCATACTGCTTTATTTGTTAATACATTTTTTACGAGAATCTGAATATATGACATACCGTCATCTTCTGACTCAACTTTTGCAGCTTTCTGCGCTTTTTCAGGTTCTCTGTATTCTTCAACATCAGGAAGCCCAATGGTCTGCGGTTTGTCTCTCAATCTATTAAACAGCCATAAAGCAACAAGAATTGCCATAATACCGGGAATATAAAAAGCTGCCTGCCACCCGAATCTTGCAATCAAAAATCCGGAAATAATTACAGCCAGAAATGTTCCTGTCTGGTGAGATGTTGACCACATTGCCCATTTAGTAGCACGTTCAGAGTTAGAAAACCAGTAAGTCAAACTTTTTGCAACAGGAGGAAATCCCATTGATTGGAACCATCCATTGCATCCCCAGAAAAATGCAAACACCCACAGAAGAATTGTTGCAGACGGCATTCCAAAAAATGTAAATTTACCGGGCGTAAAAACAAAAAAACTAAGTGCAAAACAAATATTAGCAAGACCGGCAAGAATTAGTCCGGTCGGTAAAAATTTTCTGACATCAGAGCGATCTGCTATCATTCCATTTACAAACTTACCTATAGCGTATGTGAAATACAAAGAACTACCAATAACGCCAAGTTCAAGGTTTGAATATCCAAGCTCTGTACTCATAGAAGGCAGTGCAGCAGCAATATTTTTTTTGCATAAATAAAACATTGCATATCCGATAAAACAAGAATAAAATATTCTCCATCTAAAATGCGAATATTTTTTATCAATTTCTGCCTTGTCCTGAATCCGTTCAGCAACCGCAGGTTCTTTGAAAAATCCTAATATGCTCATAACTTCTCCACTATAATGTAACAGCTGTTTTTATTATCACAAAAGCACCCCCTAAATACAATAGAATGTAATATTTTATGATTATTTGTTTTAAATTTCCGGCTAAAACAAAAATTATACAAAAATATATAAGAAAAGGGTCAGTATTTTTCTACCGACCCATTGTGTGCCAAAAATCACTTGTATAAAATTAAGCTTTTAGAACAAAACCGCCATTTTCTGCGTTTTGCAATGCATCTTCATTCATTTTTGCTCTTAAATTTTTTATATACTTATACACATAGTCTCTAGGAAGTTCAAGGACTTCAGCCAGGTCTTTTGCATATACAATAGTATTTTTATGATTGAGAAAATGATCGAGCACCGCAGATTCTCTAGGTGTTAAGTTTTTTTTGAAAGTTAATTGTATATCCTCAACAGACTGTTTCTCAGCGGGTTTATTTTTTGTTTTTGCTTCTTTTTTTGCAGACTCTCTTTTTGCTGATTTTAATATATCTTTAATATCCAGATTTCTTTCTATATCAAAAGACTGTCTGGCAAGTTCACCTATTTTTTCGTTTTTAACTTTTCTTGGGGTAATTGTTGTTTCATTTGTATAGTATGTTTTTTCCATCATCTCATCAACAACATCATGTGTTTCTTTTTCTTCACATATAACTTTCCCTAATCGTTGAGCATATTCTTCCAGCGTGATTCTCTCGAGTGAGCTTCTCCATTGTTTAATTTCCTCTTTGCTCAGATATTCTGGCATATTGTTAAATCTCCTTGACTCGAACTATTACTTAAAATCCCATTCCTGTTCTCAAGTTATGTATAATCTAGCATGAAACTTGATTAAAAATCTCTAAATATGTACAAATTTTAAAATTATTTATTAAAAAATTTACAAACTAAAGATTTATTAATTTTTTAACTTTTTCTCTTGTAATTTTATCCTGTTCAATAACAACATCTATGTCCGGATTTGTTATACTTTGATAATTTTCCAGCATTTTTTTTGTAATTTCATATATATTCCATAGCGAAATTTTTCCGGCAAGAAATGCATACACAGCTTCTTCATTCGCAGCATTCAAACAAACAGTGTAAGTACCGCCGGCTTTTCCCGCTTCGTATGCCAATTTCAAACAAGGGAATTTGTCCAAATCCGGTTCCTCAAAATCAAGACGTGCTGCTTTTACAAAATCAAAACTATTTGTTTTTATACCAACCAATCTTTGAGGATATGAAAGAGCATACTGAATCGGGATATGCATACTGGGAAATCCAAGCTGGGCAATAACGCTTCCATCATAATACTCAACAGCACTATGCACAATACTTTGCGGATGCACAACAACTTTTATCTTTTCATAATCCATATTGAAAAGATGGTGTGCCTCAATCACTTCCAGACCCTTATTCATTAGTGTCGCAGAATCAATTGTAATCTTTTTTCCCATATTCCATTTCGGATGATGAAGTGTTTCTTCGACCGTTGCGTGTTTTATATCTTCTATCGTTTTATTTCTAAAAGGTCCACCCGATGCAGTGATAATAAGCCTCTGCACGTCATTAATATTTTTTATACACTGGTGTATGGCACTGTGTTCACTGTCAACCGGCAAAATTTGTACATTCTTTTCCCGTGCCCGTTTCATTACAATATCACCCGCCATAACAAGTGTTTCTTTATTTGCAAGGGCAATATCTATTCCTGACGCAATAGCTTTTAGTGTCGGTTTTAGTCCAACCTTACCAGAGACAGCAACAAGAATCATTTCGTTTTCTGTATCACTACATATATTGTTCAGCCCTGATTCTCCATACATTACATTTATATTTTTAAATTCTTTTTGCAAAATTTGAGCGTTGGCATCAGATTTCACACAAACATTTTTGGGGTTGATTTGTTTTATTTGTTCTCTAATTTTATCTATATTATCTCCAGCACAAAGAGAAATAACCTCAAAGCTATCCGGCATTTTTGAAATAACTTCCAGTGCCTGAGTACCGATTGAGCCGGTTGAACCTAAAATTGAAATTTTTTTCTTTTTCACTTTTCCAAATCCGTAACCTAAATTCTCATTAATTATAGCACAATCGAGTGTATCTGAATTTTTTAAATTTTATTCATTACAAAATCATCAGGACATCGCGTATAACTTTGGCAGTAATAGCAGTAGACACTTCACTTTTGTCGTAATCCGGCGCAAGCTCTACCACATCCGCACCAACTATATCAAAATCTTTTAAATACTGTATCCACCCATTTAGCTCTTTGTAACTCATACCACCGGCTTCTGGTGTTCCCGTTCCAGGCATTACAGATGGATCCAACACATCAATATCTATTGTTAAAAATATTTTTTGGTCTTTAAAAACATCCAGTTCAGAATGAGAATGAATCAGTGTGCCGTATTCCTTCATAATATCAAACTCTTCTTTTAGACCGGAACGTATACCAACCTGACGTATATTCTGAAAACCTGTTAATTCTCCTATACGACGCATAACAGAAGCATGTGAAAATTTTTCTCCAAGATAGTCTTCTCTAAGATCTGTATGTGCATCAAAATGAACTATTTTTAAATCAGGATATTTTTCAATACAAGCCTTTACCGACGGATATGTCACAAGATGTTCTCCGCCTATGCCCAAAAATTTTTTCCCATCACTATATATCTGACGAACATTATCTTCTATCAAGCCAAGTGATGCCATTGTATTTCCGAGGGGAAATTCAAGCTCACCTGCATCAAAAAATTTTACATCATCAAGATGTCTATCAAAAACCGGTGAATAATCTTCCAAACCCCAGCTCGCAAGGCGTAACCTTTCAGGAGCAAATCTGCTTCCGGGTCTGTACGAACAGGTTCCGTCAAATGGCAGCCCTACCATTACAATTTCTGACTGGTCATAATCAGATACTGAGCCAATCCAATCACGAGATAGAAACGGTCCTCTAAGCATAACTAGTCCATTATTTCTTTGAATATAATGCTATATTAACTGTACCGAGAAGAATTTTTTTGTTTCTTTCATATGGTTTCAGTTCAACTTTAGCAATATTAATAAGATATGGATAATTATAAATTATATTAAAGTATGATTTAAACTGTGAATATGTTCCAATTAATTCCAATTTAACAACACAAACATTATAATAATCTTTGATATTATCATAGATAACATCACCGGCAGGAGCAGTATTGTATTCAATTGAACGTAATTTCATTTTATTTTCTTTTGCTGCTGAAATTATATCTTCAAACATTATGCCAAAAGTCGAAATTGCATCGCCAGAATTTCCTGCTTCATTTGTGTAAATGGGTTTTGCATCCTGTTGAGCAAGTACTTCTTCCTGCTGCCGTTTTTGTTTTAAACTATCTACTTCAGCCTGTAATGCTTCAACAGCAGCCTTTTGTGTTTTAACTGCATTATAAGATTCATAAGCACCCTTAGCTTTCGGATAAATAAAATATAAACCGGCAACTATTGCAACTATTATTACACTTACAAATATATTTTTATTCACGATTTATCCTTTCAAACTATATAAATTATTGAAGAGTTGGCAAATCCTGCACTTTAGGAACATTCAGACCATCTCCACCTGCCGGAGCATTTGGATCTACAGGCAACGGATTTCCGTTTGCATCAACGCCAGCAGCCGCTGCAGCTGCTGCTTCTGCCTGCTGGGTTATTGCCTGTACATAGTTAGAATTTGTTAATTCAAAGTTATAAACAAGATCTGTTGCTTGATCAACATCAACATACACATTTTCATCTTTTACACCAAGTTTTGAAAGAATCAAAGATGAATTTGGAACTTGTTCTTTTAATCCTCTAAAGAACAAATATACATCATCTACAGAAACTGTTTCGCCTTTTATTGCAAAAGAACCTTTGTCATCTGCATAAAAATTATTTAGCCAGACTTTCTGGGGAATATCAACACCTATTGCGTTGTAATATGAAATAGTACTTGTCATATTTTCCACAATTCTTTTTGATGCTGTATAAATATCTATTTTCCCTTTATTTTGTTTTAAATCTTCAAGTTCTTTTTGTAATGTTTGCTGTTGGGTTTCAAGTTGAGATTTTTCAGATGTAAGTTTATTTATTGTAGAATCCAATCCAAAAATAATCGCGTATGAAATCGCGCCAATAATAACCAACGCAAATACCAACAACATAGTAACTTTATCTTTTTCCATTTCTGTACCGAAGAAATCAACGGTATCAGGTGCTTTGTAATCGGAAATATCAAGGAAATTGAAAGCAATACTGAATTCTCTTGCCTTGTATATTGCCGCACCTATTGCTTCCGGAGTAATAAGCGGCACATAATTTGGCAAGATATTCAAATCAACATTCATTATAGAATTCTTAGCGTATTTATTGCATTCTAAGAATAAAACTTCCCCTGCTCTTTTCATCTGAATTGCGAGAATTTCAGCACTGATATAATTGGTTTCACTTATTATCATCAGTCTGTCAGACGGGAATTTTGCAAGCGCAGCTGAAGCTGCCTGACCAACTGCTATATAAACTTCATCATTGCTAAATGATTTAAGCGCCAGAGGGTCTTCAAAATAGTCGATTACATTATATTTATTCATAGAAAATACTGCATAACTGTTTTGAGAAACAAGCAATATATTCCAGTTTCTTGAAGCCATTGCAAAGTTTTTTGTAATCTCTGTATATTCCAACGTTTTTAACAATGACGAATATGTATTTTCAATAGCAATAAGAGTTGCACCCATATCATTAAATATGGTTTTTATAGCTTCAACAACGCCCTCTTGAATAGCTGAATACAACACATATCTATTTTCTGTCTTATTATTAGACTGCACTTCAATCCAACTAACAACAGGAGTATTCTTTTTGAAAAGATAATTTTGTTCAACTTCTGAAGTTAATGCTGTAGTCACGCTTTCATCATCCAATGTCGTAGGAAGATAAGTATGTGCAAAATGGACATTCGGAAGGTTAACAACTACATTAGAATTTTGAGGACTAATTCCCAATTCTGAAAAAAGTTCCAACACACTGTTTTTGAACTGAGCATAATCCTCTATTTCTCTTGTGGAAGGATTGTATGCTAAAGGACGATTTGCGTATTTTACAACTGACTTTGTAGCAGGGTCGACCTGTATCATTTCCAATCCAACATTTAATGATACTGAAATACCTACTGTCGCTTTAGCTTTTGTTCCAAGACTTGATAAAAAACTACTCATTTACTAATTCCATACTTTTAAAAATTTTACTAATACATTATAAAAACTGTAAGTTACTTATAATTATATTATAGTATAATGATTATGGCAATAAATAAAGAGAAAGTAATCTAAACGGTGGATAAAGAAAGCATAATATACGGCAAAAATAGTATAACAGAAGCTCTTTTGTCAGGAAATAGACAAATTAACAAAATCTTGATTTCAAAAAGTTCAAATTCTGACCCTAAGATACAGGAGATTATTACTCTTGCTCGTTCAAGGGGTATTATTTTTCAATTTGTACCCAGAGAAAAATTTTTAATATATTCTGAGTTACCGCACCAGGGCATAATTGCACAGATTTCACCTGTAAAATATAAAGAGCTTGATGAGTTTTTAGAGGACAATAACGGTTTTAAAAGTATTGTTATACTTGACGGAGTCGAAGATCCTCACAATGTAGGCTCAATTATCCGCACAGCAGTATGCGCAGGATACGATGCAATTATACTCCCTTCAAGAAGAAATGCACAGGTCAATGCTACTGTAGAAAAAGCTTCGGCAGGAGCTATTAACCATATAGCAATAATTCAGGTTAATAGTCTTTCGCATACAATCGAAAAATTAAAAAAACACAACTATTGGATAATTGCCGCAGATGCAAAAGGAAAAGATAATTATTTTGACATAGATTATTGCAATATGAATTTTGCACTTATTATGGGCGGAGAAGAGACAGGTGTTTCAAGAAACAATTTGAATAAATCAGATTTCGTTGTTAAAATACCAATGTTAAGAAATTTTAACTCTCTTAATGTTTCTAATGCTGCCTCTGCTATTATCTATGAAAGCGTTAGGCAAAAGTTACAAACAACTAAAGATAGTGTATAATTTTATAAAGAGGTTGTAATGACAGATAAAGTCGATAAATACTCCCAGGATGAGACCGATACTACTGAAGATACAGATGAAGTTTCTCTGGAAGAAATAGAAGCAGAACCGGATGATGATGAGCTCATTATGTCTGTTGACGAGCCAAAAACAGCTGAAAGTGTCAGCACGATTAATGCTGATGATTCAGTAAAAATATATTTGCAGCAAATTGGTAAAATTCCTTTATTAACCCCTGAAGAGGAACTTGCTGTCGCTCGTGATATTAAAGAGCACAATTCTGACAGATCAAAAGAAATCCTTGTAAATGCAAATTTAAGGCTTGTTGTAAGCATTGCAAAAAAATATATCGGGCGCGGTCTTTCGTTCCTTGATCTAATTCAGGAAGGAAATATGGGACTGATGAAAGCAGCTGAAAAATTTGACTACGCTAAGGGTTATAAATTTTCTACTTATGCAACCTGGTGGATTCAACAGTCTATAACACGTGCTATTGCGGATAAATCGAGAATAATACGTCTGCCTGTGCATATGATAGAAACTTTGAGCAAAATTAAAAAAGTTACTATGGATTTGACAACTGAAACAGGAAAAGCGCCCTCAAAAGAAGAAATTGCATACAGAGTAGGTATTCCTGTAAGCAAACTTTCTGCTTTAATAAAATCGGCACAATCCACCATAAGCATTGAAACTCCGGCTACAGTGAAAGACGAATCATCAAAACTCGGTGATTTTATTGTTGATGAACATACATTGTCACCGGACACCAAAGTTACTCAGGAAAATTTGTTCGACGATATAAGAAAGATGTTAAACCAGCTGAGTCCAAAAGAACGCGATGTTTTAATTATGCGATACGGGCTTAACGATGATGGCGCAAGAAAAACACTTGAAGAAATAGGCTCAAGATATGGGGTTTCCCGCGAACGTATACGTCAAATAGAAAACAGAGCTATCAGCAAATTAAAGAAAATATGCAAAAATCATAATCTCAGTAAGAGTTTAAAAAATTATTTTAATTAAAAATCTATAACAACAATACTTAAAATATTGTTATTATATTCCTCTGAATGTTAAAAATTGTTAAGATTGTGTTTTTATCCGCCAAATTCTGCATTACAGCCATTACAAAAAAATAATTGACAATAAATCGTTTCCGATTGTTTTTATAAAATAAAGAGGAATAATTTAAATTATAAAAATAAGAGGAGAAAACATGATTACAAATTCATTAGGCACAATTAAACTTACACCCAAAACAACAATACAAGAATTATCGGCAGAAAAACAAAAAGAAATACTAGACAATTTTAAAAATACCGACAAAAATAGTGATTTAAAAGTCGGTAAACAGGAACTTACAGATAAAATAATAGAAGAATACCAAAAAACAGGCAAACTTCCTGAAGGATATGACAATATCGGCGATTACATTGCAGATCAGATGGAAAAATTTGAAAAATTTGACAAAAATCAGGATGGAAAATTAAACATTGACGAATATACATCAATGACAACTACACCCGAATTCAACATCAAAAATTTACCAAAAGATTATGATTTAAGCAAATTGTTAAAAAATAAAGATAATGACAAATTTGCATTGTTGAATGATAAGAACATCTTGAATTTAACAAAAGATATCTTTGATGACGACTTAAAAAAGAAGATAGATAAAGCACTTGCAGAAAGACCTTTCGGTAGGCTGGACATTTTAACAGATTACGATATTAAAAAAGGTGCCGGAAAATTAGAACTTCAATAAATCTTTTATATTACAGAAAAAGGGAGAATGAAATATTCTCCCTTTTTTGTTGGTTTCTTGCGTTATGATTACATCATTCCGCCCATTCCTCCGCCCATAGGGGGCATTGCAGGAGCTTCCGGTTTTGGAATATCTACTACAGCAGCTTCTGTCGTAAGAAGCATTGAAGCAACTGATACAGCGTTTTCTAATGCAGAACGTGTAACTTTAGCAGGGTCAACAATACCTTCTGCAAACATATCTACATATTCATTTGCCATTGCGTTAAAACCTTCATTTGTCGGAAGTTTCTTAACTTCTTCAACAACAACATCACCTTTAACACCTGCATTTTCTGCAATTTGTCTCAAAGGAATATGTAAAGCATCGAGAAGAATTCTGTATCCTACTTTATCATCATCACTTTCATATTCGTTTGTATCAAGACTTTTTTGCATTTCCTGCATTACACGGAGCAGTGCAACACCGCCACCGGGAACGATACCTTCTTCTTTTGCAGCTCTTGTTGCGTTCAAAGCATCTTCAATTCTGAGTTTTCTTTCTTTCAATTCAACTTCAGAAGCTGCACCTACTTCGATAACAGCTACACCGCCAGCAAGTTTTGCAAGTCTTTCCTGAAGTTTTTCTTTGTCATATTCAGAATCAGAAGTTTCGATTTGACGTTTGATAAGTTTTACTCTTTCGTCAACTTTAGCTTTATTTTCATCGCCGACAACGATTGTTGTATTATCTTTTGTAACTGTAACACGTTTAGCACGTCCAAGCATTTGAACAGTGATGTTTTCAAGTTTTATTCCGAGTTCTTCAGTAAACATTTCACCGCCGGTCAGAATAGCAATATCTTCAAGCATTGCTTTTCTTCTGTCACCAAATCCCGGCGCCTTAACAGCAACTGCTCTTAAAACTTTTCTCATTGTATTTACAACCAGTGTTGCAAGAGCTTCACCTTCAACATCTTCTGCAATAATTAACAGAGAACGTCCGTCACGTGCAACTTGTTCAAGTATCGGTACAAGGTCTGCAATAAGGTTGATTTTTTTGTTAACACAAAGAACATAAGCATCTTCAAGAACTGCTTCCATTCTTTCTGCATCTGTTACAAAGTAAGGTGAAATATATCCTTTATCAAATTGCATACCTTCTACAACTTTAAGGTTTGTACCGAAGGATTTTGATTCTTCAACAGTAATAACACCATCATGTCCGACTTTTTCCATTGCTTCTGCAATTAATTCACCGATTTCATGGTTGTTTCCTGCTGAAATAGTAGCAACTTGAGCAAGAGCTTCTTTTGAATTTACAGGTCTGGACATTTCTTTAATTTTTTCAACAGCGAGTTTTACACCCTTGTCCATTCCTCTTTTCATACCGATAGGATTTGCACCGGCCGTAAGGTTTCTCAACCCTTCTCTAACAAGTGCCTGAGCAAGAACAGCAGCTGTAGTAGTACCGTCACCTGCTACATCGTTTGTTTTTGAAGAAACTTCTTTAAGAAGCTGTGCACCGGCATTTTCAAGACCGTCTTCAAGTTCGATTTCCTTTGCAATAGTTACACCATCGTTAACAATTTGCGGAGCACCGAATTTCTTTTCTATAATTACGTTTCTGCCCTTAGGACCAATAGTTACTTTTACAGCATCGGCTACTGCATCTATACCTTTGAGAAGGCTTTTCCTAGCCTCTTCATTAAATACTATTCTCTTAGCCATTTTTATTCTCCTTGTGTCTATTAATAGTCTATACTTTCTATGCTTCTAAAACACCCAAAACTTCTTTTTCTGAAAGAATTTTAAGGTTTTCATCGTTTAATTTGATATCTGTTCCTGCGTATTTAGCAAAAAGAACAATGTCTCCTACTTTGACTTCCATATCTTCTTTTTTACCGTCTTCAAGAGTTTTACCGGGTCCTACTGCAATAACTTCACCTTTTTGAGGTTTTTCTTTTGCAGAATCAGGAATAAAAATACCGCCTGAAGTCTGTTCTGTATCGTCAATAATTTTAATAACCAATTTGTCTGATAAAGGTCTGATTGCCATAATAGCCTCCTGTCTTTCTAAGTTTTCAATACTACTCTTTTATACCATTAACTTTATTTTTTTTTTGAAATATTAATGAAAAATTAATTATTTATAATTTAAATTTAATGATTTTAAATGCTTCCCCTTCGGCAATTGAAGGTTTTGATGTATAAACAACCTCTGTAGGTACTGTAAATATTTTATCTATGTCAGGATTTGGTATGGATACAATAAAATAAATATGTTTCTCTTTTACATCTCTTCCATTAAATACAAATAAATTGTTTTGATTACAACTCCATTTCATATATTTCATATATTGGGAATGTGTACCTGACCAGAATTTTCTCTCAGGCAAATATAACAAAACAGAAAGCGCATGAGGTTCCGGTATAGGAACAAATAGAGAGTCTTCCGGCAAATTGTTTTTTATAAACTCAGCTGTCTCTTTTCCGCTCGAATAATTATTTACTAAATCACTAAAAATATTAAACAAACCATAAAAACAACTCAGTATAAAAAATAAACCTACTATTAATTTTATATATTTACCACGCTCAACAATCCATAAACAAAATATGAGGATTAAAAAAGCACAAAAACTTTTTGTTGCATAAATATGAAGACTATAGCTCGTAATATAGATAAAAAACTGAAAACCTATTGACAAAAAGGCAAGAGCAAAGAGCTTCTTACTCTTTGTAAATATATATACAATAATCGTAAGAAACAAGACTGATATTATTAAATACATGATTGGTGAATTAAAGCCGAATGAATTACCAAAAAATTGAAGAAATGTATTAACCGTATTTTTTATAATAGAGCTTAAATTATATTTTATTGCACAGCTTGCCCCAAATGGAGTTGCCGATAGTTGTATAACAACTGCTAATAACCCCAGGGATATTATTCCTGCGGATATAAGATTTTTCTTCTCACAAATTTTTTCTTTTAAAATATTATCATAAATGAAATACGCCCCCAGAATCGCTGAAAAAGCAAACATTATAATATGTGTATTTGCTATTAAAGCCAGTATAATTGCATAAAACACCGGGTATTCTTTTTGCTTTTTATACAGCATTGCAGCCAGAAAAACTAATACAGGAATCATTGAATAACTTCTGGCTATTACAGGAAAAAAATACAAAAATCCTGCACTAAGAATAATTGATGCTTTTTCAAATTTTGAAAACGTAGAGAATTGAAGCAGCAAAAACACAGCTGCACTGGCACAAATCCAGCAGAATATCTGCATCACAATAACAGAACATCCTGTTTTAGCAAACGGCATCATCAGCAGGTAAAAAAGAGAGGGGTGACCTTCCTGCACAAGATGTTTAAAAAGCTCGAAAACAGAAAGATTTTTACATAATAACCAAACCTGCGCTTCATCAGCCCAAATTTCATGATGTAGTACTATCATTAATGTAAATAGCGCATATAATATCATCAACAAAATATTTACTATAACTTCTCTTTTATTTTTCATGTTTATCTTCCAGTTTGTAGATGTAGTATTTTTCTTGTGCCATCATAACATTATTTTTTGATGTATATATTGGCTTAATATCAGTATAATAACAGTTTCCACTCATCAAGACATAAATTGTTTCATATTTTTTCAACATTTCATCAAGAGGAAGCGGATCCGTAGGATTAGGGGCAACTTTATTCCAGATAGTATAAGTATAAAAATCATTATATTTATGATAGAAAAATTTCCATTTATCTGACGGTAAATATATACTGACAGAGGATGTCGTTATTGGAGAATTACTTATAATAAAAGCATTTTCAGGTATATTTTTCTTAATAAATTCTGCTGCATTTTTCCCGTCAGAAAATGTCAAAAACAAGTCTTTAAACATCATTGTCCCTGCATAGTTTATAGAAAACAAAAATGTCAGAGCTATAACTGTGTTTAAAACGCTTTTTGTTTTTAAAGAATTTGTTTTTTCAAAAGCTACCCACAAACAAAACAGTCCGACAAGTATTAATGTCCAGGCTCTCTGTGCAATTATGCCCCATACAAAGAGAAAAATACAAAATTGGTATAAAAAATGAGCTACAAAAACGAAAAACATTTTTTTATCTTTTTTAAACAAAAAGATTATTGTCACAATGCAAAACAGAGAAAAAATTGTAATAAATACCGGCGAAATTGAACCATAGATATTAAATATTATATTTTTGTAAGTGTCAAAAATCAGCCCCGGACTAAATATTTGATTGTATCCCTGCACTGACAAATTTTCATTCTGGCTTCCATATAAATAAAAAACTACAAATAATATGCTAATTATACCTGTCAGAGAAGGATATAAAAATCTTTTTCCACGGTTATCAGCAAAAAATAAAAGTAATAATACAGAACAAAAACAAAGCATTACTACATGTACATTTGCAAGAAGTGCTATCGTTAAAACATACAAATACGGATGTTCTTTCTGCTTTTTATACAAATACGCCAGCAAAAATAATAAAATCGGTATCAAACAGTAACTTCTGGCAAGTGCAGGATACCAGTATAAAAATGCAGAACTACATAACACTGATATTTTAGTAAACATATTAAATGGAGATTTCAAAAGCAAAATTCCGCCGGCAATTGTAACTATAGACCAGCTTACTATCTGCATAGATATGACCGGAAAATGTAATTTTGCAAATGGCAAAAGTATAAAATACCATAGCAACGGGTGCCCTTCAGTTCTTACATGACGGATTATTCCACATATGTCCAAATCTCTTACAACAAGCCATGCCTGTGCTTCATCCCCCCATAGTTCATGGTGCATCATTATACCAGAAGTAATAAAAGCATATATTAATATGATGATAGAAATAATTATGTACTTTTTATTCATTATTTTTTAACTCATATATATAGAATTTTTCGGATTTTAAAAGTGTACTATCCCCTGATTTGTAGATATTTATCAAATTTTTAGGCAGTATTTTAGGCAGTTCGGATGGTTCAAAGACATAACTAAAAATATAGTAGATTTTTTTCCCTTTAAATAGCGATGAAATGTAAAAAAAGTCCCGGGAATCAATATATGGTGTTAGTATACCGTGATTCCATTTTGAATACGTGTAAAATATTCTCTCCTGAGGGAAATAAAATTTCTTTTCTGGCAAATATGCAGAAATAGCAGCTGTTGTTACATTATAGTTTGATATAATTACCGCATCAGACGGTATATTATTTTTTATAAATCGGGCAGCTTCTTTGCTTCCGGAATAGGAATATTTTATATCATTTTTCACAGTTAAAAAAGATATATGAAAGGTAAAAATGAAAAGAACAGCAATTATTGTACAAACAATATTCTTGACCTTTTTAGTAACTTCCTGCTTATTCAGAATTATCCAGCTGCTGAAAAGCAAAATTAACAAGAGCAAAAACGCTTTTTCCGTGCTCGTTACCCATATATAACGATATACAAAAAACTGAAACAATATGCCTGAACAGGCAACAGAAAAAATTTTTTTGTCGTTTTTCAGTAAAACAATAAAAAAACCTATTAACATCAAAAGAAATATCACACAAAAATATTCATGTACATTTCCATAAATATTACGAAAAACCGAGATTACAGTCTGAAAACAATTAACCGCAGTTGCTGCCTGAGAAGAAAATTTTTGCACAAGTGCATTTTCATATCGTCCCATCGCCAGATACAAAATTATTGAAAAATAGTTGACTGCCGAAAACACTACAGGCCATATAGTTTTCTCTTTATGTGTAATAAGTTCAAAACTAAAAAGCAGCGTCAGCATTGCACAAAAACCAAACATTAAAACGTGTGTATTGGAAAGCAATATTAATAAAAATGCGTATATATAAGGCTTTTCAAGACGTTTAGGATATATCATTGCACACAAACATAATAATGGCGGAATTAGTGAATAACTTCTTGCAATTACCGAGTACCAGTACACAAATCCGGAACTAAACAAAACAGCCGTTTTTGTAAACTTATTAAATGGTGAATAGAACAAAAGCAAAACAGCTGCGCACAAAGAAAGTAAACAACTAACTATTTGCATAGAAAAAACTGGCAGGTGAAGTTTTGCAAAAGGAAAAAGAATTGCATACCAGAGAAGTGGATGCCCTTCTGTTTTCACATGATTAATTATCCCCAACATCCCCATATCCCTAACCACAAGCCATGCCTGAGCTTCATCCCGCCATAATTCATGATTTATCATTGTTAGAACTGTTATAGCTATGAATATAACGAGTAGAAATATGTTAAATATTTTATTAAATCTTTCGGTTTTAAAAATATTGAAAAAATTAGTTTGCATAATACGGCAAATCCTCATTCAAATCCAATGTTTTTGCACCGTTTTTGAAAATTTTAGATTTGTAAAAGCCAAGTTTTGCCAGCATAAACAACATGCTTACTTTTAAAACCCCGAATCCGTATTTGCAGCTTCTCATAAAGTTAATTGAAGATGCATCCGGGAAATATTTTGTCGGACAGCTGATTTGACCGGCAGTAAACCCTTTATAGAAAAGAAGAGCCAGCATTTCGTTGTCAAAAATAAAATCATCATCACAGTCCTTCAGCGGCAGTGTCTCCAGGACCTCTCTGCTAAAAGCTCTAAAACCTGTATGATACTCAGTAAGACGCTCCCCTATCATCAGATTCTGAAACAGAGTCAAAAATTTGTTTGCCACAAACTTATACAAAGGCATCCCGCCTTCAAGTGCCCCCTTTCCTATAAATCTTGAGGCAATAGCAGCATCATATTCTCCGAATGCAATCATTGATGCCATCGCCGGCACAAGTTTCGGTGTGTATTGATAATCGGGATGAACCATTATAACAATATCAGCACCTGTTTTTAATGCCGCGGTATAGCAGGTTTTTTGATTTCCTCCGTAACCCTTATTCACATCATGGACAATTGTCGTTATTCCAAGCTTTTTTGCCACTTCTTTTGTCTTATCAGACGAATTGTCATCAACCAGTATTATCTCATCAACTATATCCCTATATAATTCTTTATAGGTCTGTTCCAGTGTCTTTTCCGCATTATAAGCAGGCATAATTACGACAACTTTTTTGTTATTTATCATTTCCCCGTTATCCTCATTCTTCCACAGTTTATAGTATAATGAAAACGGATGGAGAACACAATAAAAAATGGAAAAGATTAGAGAGTTCTTTAAAAAATATTATTTAAACGAGATTCTGTTACTTTTGGGTGTATCTCTTTTTATGCTGCTGCTTTTTTATGGAAAATCAGAATCTTTTCTAGTTGATGTGGGACGTGAAGCATATTTGCCATGGCAGGTTATGAACGGAGAAGTTCTATATAAAGACATTTTTAATGTATACGGTCCCCTCTCCTATCAATTAAATGCTATTATGTATCAGATATTCGGAATAAAACTTTCAACTCTCTATATCGCCGGATATATAAATGCTTTCTTAATACTTATCCTAACATTTTTTATTACAAAAATTTTTACGGGAAGAAAGCTTGCACTGTTGACTTCTTTTATGGTCATGGGTTCTTGTCTTTTTATAAAAACGTTTTTTAACTTTGTATTCCCATATTCATATGCTGCAGTATACGCACTATCAGGTTATTTACTATCCATTCTGGCTTTCCTTTTTTATATAAAAAAGAACAAAAATATTTTTCTTTATATTGCATTTTTAACTGCCGGTTATTCGTTTGCAAACAAAATAGAGTATCTACCTTATTTCGCATTATTGTTTTTAACTCTGGGGGTTATGTGGCTAATTTACAAGCGGATACACCTTAAAGAAATAATGATTTGTTGCGTATCATTTTTCGCAATACCTTTTTTGTCTTTTTTAGTTTTAATTATACAGGGAGCTGGATTAAATGATTTTTATAATGCTTTTTTGCAAATAGAAGGACTGTTAGAAACACCGGCATCAAAATATTTTTATAAAAGTTACGGGCTTTTCTGGAATCAGGAAAATTTCATTTTTTCTATGGATGTATTAAAACATTCTGTTCTGGTTCTGGTACCGGTATCATTATTATTTTATGGTCTTAATTACTTAAATTACAGATTTTTAAACTCTAAAATTTTAAAGATTATTTTTGGTTTTGGAAGTGCTGTTTTTTGTTGTTTTATTGCTTATCATGTATTCAAATATTTTCAGATGCTTGATAACAAATTTTTCTGCTGGCTGGGAATAGTTAGTATTGCTCTATTAATCGGAGTTTGCATATATGTTCTTTTAAGACTTTTTAAGAAAACAAAAATATCTAAAAAAGATTTTATGTTCTTTTTCCTATTAATTTCAGCAGTATCCGTTTCTTTAAAAGGAATCTCCGGTATTACTACTGAATGCTACGGAACATTTACTATAGCAGCGCTAATCATTCCTTTCGTTGTGTTTGTATCCCGATACATACCCAAACTAATAAAAATTTTAAACAAAAAAGTATATTATGAAACTGTCTGCAGTATATGTTTTATTATTGTGATTCTTTTCTTTGCTCTAAACATAAAAAAACTTGCTGACAATAAACTATATCCTGTCAGAACAGAACGCGGGATTATTTTTGTTCCGGAATATTTAAAAAATATGTCGCATATTGTGAATTATATAAATACAAAAACAGAAAAAGATGATGTGGTAGTGTCAATGCCGGAAGGCGCAATGATAAACTTTTTGACCGGTCGAAAATCACATAACAAATATTATTATCTGATTCCTGTTAATACTCAGATATTCGGGGTAGAAAATATTTTATCCGATTTTAGAAAAAATCCTCCGGATTATTTTATAATCAACAATATACCCTACACACCATTCAATGTTTCACATATATGTTCGTATGCAAAACCGATTTGTGATTATATAGAAGAAAACTATGAGCTAAAGCTCTATACAACCAGTGAACTCGAGTTTTATATTTATAAATTAAAAAAATAAAACCTAAAAATTATACTTCAATAAAGAGGCGTTTTCCAACAATATTAGGCTTGCCATTATAATAGCCTGCAAAATATCCGCCGCGTACGGGATTATTTTTGCCGTAAAAATTGGAAGAAGTATTGTTTGAAACGAAAGGATTAGCAAAAGGATTTGCCGACTGCGGTCTTGCTTGAACAGGGTTTACCTGAACCTGAGCAGGCATTAAAGCTTTATTCAATAAAGAAACGAGGCTTGTTACCATGATATTCCTTTCCTGATTTCCTTCACATATTACTATATAATAAACTGATATAGTAAGTCACATTTATTATAATATTATATTACAAAATATTAAAGTATTTTTTTTCAAAAATACATCATCCCGTGTATATAAATATTTTCTATAATCTGTAAAAATTAATATATGGTAAAAAAATGTCCTTTTAATCATGATGAATGCGGAGATTTTTGCGCATTATTTATATCACCGGATGAACTGAACGAACTTGTTGCGAGCAGATTAAGCAGCATAGGCGCTTTCGACAAGGTGAATGGTTTGTGCTCTCTGAAAAACATGGCACTTGTTCAGAGTCGTACTTTGTTTGAAAAAACTTCTGTAAACAAGTTCTAGTTTTTTTTATTCTTTTGTGTCTTAATTATATACAAGATAGTTAAGAAAGAAATGAAGGACAACAATATGCAAGCTAGACGTGCTGCTAGAGAATTGGCATTAATATTATTCTCTCAGTTTGACAAAAAGATTACACAATATAACCAGACAGAATTTGAGGACATTGTCCTAAAATCGGTAAGAACACTCACGAACAATGCGGCAGAGGATTTAAAAGTCAGCCTTGGCGCACTTTTCGAAATGAAAGATTTCATAACAAACTACGAATCAGAACATCCGACGAATCTCGAGAGACCTATAGACTCTAATAATATTCCGGTTCCGGTGCCAATGACTTCTGATATGATAGGCAGATTGAATGAACTCTCTAATATTGCGGAAAGAGTAATTCTTGCGCTTGAGATTGCGGAGATGACCGCGCTTGAGCATACAGGTGATGTTAAAAATTATGTATTTCAAATTGCAAATACCTTTAAAGAACACTCAACAGAAATTGACGGTCTCGTGAAAAAATACGCAAAAGGATGGGATATAGACCGCCTTGTAAAAATAGACAAAGATATTTTACGAATCGCTATAACTGAAATGCTATTTATTAAAGGCACCCCGATAAAAGTAGTGGTTGATGAGGCGCTTGAACTGGCTAAAAAGTATTCTACAGATGACTCATCATCTTTTATAAATGGTATTTTGGGTAAAATTATTGAAGAAAATAAACTGTCTAAAAAATAACCGGAAGTTGTATGTTTGAATTTTTTAAAAGAAAACCAGAAAAAGAAGCAGATAACGCCTCTCAACCTGTAGAACAAAAAGAGGGAAAGAAAGGACTTTTTTCTTTAACCTTTGAAGGGTTGAAAAAAACGCTCGAGAAAACAGGAGAGTCTCTAGTCGGAAATGTTATCAGACAGGTTGAACAAAACGAGGAATTTGACGAATTTATTCTGGATGATATGGAAGAACTTCTCATAAAAGCTGATATTGGAGTAAATACAGCCACTGAAATTGTGGATAAATTACGAAATAAAAGTCTTATGAAACCGTCCGGTGTAAAAAGTTATCTTCAGGAAGAATTCACAAAAATCCTCCTCTCAGCCGGAAGTAATGAGCTTTCATACAGAGAAAATGAAATAAATATATACTTCATAACAGGAGTAAACGGTGCAGGGAAAACAACACTTATCGGAAAACTTGCGCATAGATTTAAACTTCAGGGGAAAAAAGTTCTTGTTGCAGCCGGAGATACGTTTCGAGCAGCTGCGGAAGAACAATTGAATATATGGAGTGAACGTGCAGGTGCTGATATAGTACGCAATGACGGTGCCGACCCGGGCTCTGTAGTATACGACGCAATACAAAAAGCGAAAAATGAGCGTTATGATGTAATACTTGTTGATACAGCAGGACGTTTACAAAACAAGTACAATCTTATGCAGGAACTTCAAAAGGTAAAAAATGTCATTGATAAAAATGCTCCGGATATGCTCAGAGAATCTATACTAGTGCTCGATGCAAATACCGGACAGAACGGACTTGCTCAGGCAAAGGTCTTTTCAGAATGCGTAAATCTGACATCAGTTGCTTTGACAAAACTCGACGGTTCAGCAAAAGGCGGTATTATAATTGCTATTGCTAAAGAAATGGGACTCCCCGTAAAACTGATAGGCGTCGGAGAAAAGATGGAAGATTTAAAGGATTTTGATTCGAGAGAATTTGTAAGAGCCTTATTTGAATAATTAATCTGAATAATGTCTGCAAATTTGTAAATAAAAAGCGGCTGAATAATAAATTCAACCGCATTCTATATTATTGTTATTAACCTATTTTACAACTATATTCACTAATCTACCCGGAACCACTATTGTTTTAACAACAGTTTTTCCATCCATAGCCTGTTTAACTTTTTCACTTGCCAGAGCAAATTGTTCCAATTCATCTTTTGTGGATTCGGCATCAACTTCTATTTTATCTTTAACCTTGCCGTTTACCTGCACAACCAGAGTTATCGCAGAAGTTTTGGCAAGTTTGTCATCATATACCGGCCACTCAGATTCATGAATAGACCCTTTAGCACCAATTTGATGATAAATTTCTTCAGTCAAATGTACCGTAGTCGGCGCCATAAGTTTCAACAATGTAATAAGTGCAAAGCTCAAAACATTCTTGTCTTCATCGTTAAATTGAGCTTTTTTGCCAACATAGTCATAAATCGCATTAACAAACTCACGATATTTTGAAATCACAGTATTGAACTGGAACTCATTTGAGATATCTTGAGTTATACCTTTAATTGCAATATGTGTTGTGCGCACCAGATCATTATTCTCTTTGGAAAGTGAAGAAACATCCTCAGGCAATTTGTAATTAAGAATCAAATTGTTCTGATTTGATGCATACAATCTCCAAACTCTGTTTAAAAATTTGTAACAGCCTTCCACACCGGCATCCGACCAATCGAAATCCCTTGCCGGCGGTGAATCTGAAAGAATGAAAAGTCTTGCTGTATCAGCACCATAGTTTTCAAATATTTCATCAGGATCAACTGTATTTCCTTTTGATTTAGACATTTTAGAACCGTCTTTTAATACCATGCCCTGAGTTAAAAGATTTTTAAAAGGTTCATCAAAATCAACAAGCCCCAAATCTTTTAATGCTTTTGTAAAAAATCTTGAATACAACAAATGCAAAATAGCATGTTCAATCCCGCCTACATACTGATCAACAGGCAGCCATTTGTTAACAAGTTCTTTGCTGAATGGGGCATTAGCATTTTTAGCATCAGCATATCTAAGGTAATACCAGCTTGAACAAATAAATGTGTCCATAGTATCTGTTTCACGGGTTGCTTTTCCGCCGCAGCAAGGACAAGTTGTTTCTAAGAACGTTTTTGAAGTTAAAATTGGCGATTTACCTTTTACGCTGAAATCGACATCTTCAGGAAGTTTGACAGGAAGTTTATCTTCAGGTACAGGCTGAGGACCGCATTTTTCACAATAAACAATAGGAATAGGAGCACCCCAGTATCTTTGTCTTGAAATAAGCCAGTCACGCAATCTGTATTGGGTCTTGAATTCTCCGAAACCTCCATCCACAGCCTTTTGCGTAATAGCTTTTTTCGCATCCTCATTGCTCATTCCGTTAAATTCGTTAGAATTTACAAGTACACCTGGTTCTGTATATGCGCATTCTTTACAATCAGAAGGATTCTCCGGATTTTGAATTACAACTTTTAATGGAAGATTATATTTTTTTGCAAAGTCAAAATCCCTTTCGTCATGAGTAGGAACAGCCATGACAGCACCTGTGCCGTATTCAACAAGAGCGTAATCAGCAGTCCATAGTGGGAATTCTTCGCCGGTAAACGGATTTATGCAGTGCGTACCCAAAGGAACACCTGTTTTTATACGTTCTGTTGAAAGTCTTTCTATTTCAGTCATTTTGCGTGCATTAGCTCTGTAAGCTTCAACAGCATCTTTATTTTCAGGAGTTGTAAGTTTTTCAATATCTTTATATTCAGGAGCAACAACAAGATAAGTAATACCATGAACAGTATCAGGTCTTGTGGTATAAACAGGAACTTCCAATCCATCGATTTCTTTTACTTTAAATCTAAAAATTGCCCCCTCAGATTTACCTATCCAGTTTTTTTGCATAATCTTAACACTGTCAGGCCAACCTTCGAGTTTGTCTATATCCTGTAATAATTGTTCGGCATAATCAGTAATTTTCAAAAACCATTGAGACAGATATTTTTTTTCAACAACGCTGTCACATCTCCAGCATTTACCGTCAATTACCTGTTCGTTGGCAAGAACTGTTGCACACTGGTCACACCAGTTTACAGCAGCTTCTTTTTTGTAAGCAAGACCCTTTTTGTACAATTGAAGAAAAAGCCACTGAGTCCATTTGTAATAATCAGGTTTGCAGGTAGCAACCTCTCTGTCCCAATCATACATAAGACCAAGTTTTTTCAATTGCATTTTCATATAAGAAATATTTTCATCCGTCCATTTTTCCGGACTTTCACCGTGCTGTATTGCTGCATTTTCTGCAGGAAGCCCGAAACTGTCCCATCCTATAGGATGAAGGACATTAAAGCCGTGCATTTTTTTAAAACGTGCAATAACATCCGTAATCGTATAGTTTCTGACGTGCCCCATATGCAATTTGCCTGACGGATACGGAAACATAGACAGGGCATAATATTTAGGTTTTTCAGAGTCATCGTACGTTTTACCGAATTTGTTCTCTTCCCAAACCTTTTGCCATTCTTTCTCTATCTCCTGTGGAAAATATTGTTCTTTAATCACTGTTTTCCCCTTCTTAATTCCCTTTGAACATAACAAAATTATAACGAAAAAACAGATTTATGGCATTATTTTTATTTGGACAACGCACATTTTATTTGATTTATTATATTTTTGACTGCATCAGGTTTAGCAAGTCTTTTTGCATTAGTTTGCAAACACACAAGCTTTTCAGTGTCGTTGATAAGTTCTTCAATCATCAAAGACAAATTATGTGCATTGCATTCAGCATCTTCAAGATATAAAGAAGCGCCCTGCCCCTCCATCTCTCTGGCATTTTTTCGCTGATGATCTGCTGCAGCATAAGGATATGGCACGAGTATCGAGGCAAGTCCTGATATACATATCTCGGACAAGCTCAAAGAACCGGAACGAGAAACCGCTACATCGGAGGCAAGAAGCGGAATATACATATCTTCAAAATAAGGACGAACAATATAATTTTTATTATCCTTGTATTCAGGATAAATTGATTCAAGTTCTTTTATTGTGTCGTCAAAATTTTTCTTTCCCGTCTGGTGAAGAATTTGCACATCATAATTTGCAAATAAATTCTTAAGAGAATTAATCAAAGCTGAATTAATCCTCCTGGCTCCCTGGGAACCGCCCATAACAACAATTGTAAATTTGTCACCAATACCGAGAACCTTACGTGCTTCTTGTTTATTCAGTTTCAGAAATTCTTCACGTATCGGATTCCCATTACAAAAAACAGAGCCGGTTCTCACACAAGATTTCGAATTTTCAAAAGCAAGAGAAACAGATTTTGCATAAGGTGCAACCGTTTTTGAAACAATACCTGGAACTGCGTCACAGTCATGTATTACAAACGGTGTTTTTGTAATTACAGCAGCAAATAATGCCGGAGCACTCACATACCCACCTGTGCCAAACACTAAATCAGGTTTATACTTTAAAATATAAAAAATTGATTTTAACGTTGAAAATCCAAGACAGAATATCCACTTAACAAGTTTAAAACTCAATTTTCTCGGCATACCCGTAATGTTAACATTCAAAAAAGGATAACCTGCTTTATCCGCAATCGTCTTTTCGAGATTCTTCGGATTTCCTATATAATATATTTTTTCTGTATCTTCTTCCTTTCTCAAAGCATCAGCAATTGCCATTGCCGGATAAATATGTCCTCCGGTACCTCCGCCGGTTATAAAATAAATACGTTTATCCTTGCTGTTGAGGGTACTCATTAGTTCTTATCCTTTTTATCCGTTTTCTTGATATGTTTAACAATACTCCAACCATACACATTGATACAATTAAAGAAGTTCCTCCATAACTTATAAACGGAAGAGGAACACCTGTTGCCGGTATCAAAGAGCTGGATACACTCATATTTATAAAAGCCTGAAGCCCGATTGAAAGCGTAATACCTATAGCCATAAGTTTACCAAACATATCAGTACATCTTGAAGATATAATTATGCCTCTATGAATAAAGGTCCAGAAAAGTCCGATGATAAGAAAACATCCCAAAAAGCCTAATTCTTCTGCAATTACAGCAAAAATAAAATCAGTATGTCCCTCCGGCAGCCATGCCAATTTTTGTTTTGAATTTCCGTATCCAACACCCCAGAAACCGCCTGCAGCAAAAGCAAGTAATGATTGTATAATATTGTATCCTGCTCCGTACGGATCAGATTCTGGGTTTAGCCATATTTTTATACGCGACATCTGATACCCGTGAAGTAATTTCTGTCCGAATAACAAAAAAGATGTCACAAATAGGCTGATAGCAGCAATTCCCGTAGCTATCATATATTTTACAGACCCGCTCACACTTAGATACATAACTGTCGAAATTAACATCAACAAGATTACCATACTGAGGTTAGGCTGTTTATAAACAAGAAACATCATTATCAAAATCGGCAAAAAGTATTTGCTAATTTTTTGACTATCAAAAATATCCTTGGTTTTGTAGAAAGCTGCTGACAAAAGTAAAATAACCGCAAGCTTTGTCATTTCCGAAGGTTGAAATTGTATAGGACCGATATTTATCCATCTTCTGGCTCCGTTTACGACTACACCGAGAGGTGTAAAATCAACCAGAGCAAGCATTATTATTACAAACCAGGCAAAAGGTACAGCCCAGTCCTTTAATTTTTTATAATCCAATCTGACGAAATATCTCAAACCGACAAATCCGACTATCATATAAGCGAACTGTTTTATGGCAAAAGATGCCGGATTTTCACCGGCTTCCATACACTTCGGTGCACCGGCGCTAAAAATTGCCATCAAGCCGATTACAACAAGAAATGCAACGACCACCATCAATGTTGTATCCGGTGGCGAAAGCACAACATCTCCGTGCAATCTTTTATTTATAGTTCTATTATTATTTCTTTGATAAGGCATACTCTTTGAATACCCTTCCACGTTCTTCATATCCGCTGAACATATCAAAACTTGCACATGCCGGAGAAAGCAATATTACTTCATTCTGAAGTTCAAAAGCTTTGTCAATTGATTCATTAAAAGTATCTACAACAATAATATTTTCAAAACCGTTCTTTCTCAACTCCGATTCAAAACGTTCTTTTGCTTCTCCCAATAAAATAACAGTATTTATACGTTCTTTGACCGTATTACAAAAATCGGTCAAATCAGTATTTTTGTCACGCCCCCCGGCAATAAGAGTAACTGTTTTTCCCTCAAATGAATTCAGCGCAAATATAGCTGCCTCCGGATTTGTTGCCTTCGAATCATTGTAAACAAGCTTCCCTCTGATTTCTCCGACAAATTCACATCTGTGTTCTGGTGCCTTAAACTCTTTTATTGCTTCAACAATATGCTCGTCAGATATTCCAATTATCTTTGCGGTAATAATAGAAGCCATAACATTTTGATAATTGTGAAATCCAACAAGAGGAACATCTTTAAGCTCGATGATTTTTTCTTCTTTTTTACGTTTAAACCATATTGCATCATCTTTTATATAGCAGCAGTTGGTGTTATATTCTTTACCAAAAAAGAATTTTTCTCCGCTGTAATTTTCACCGAATTCACGTACTTTATCATCAATCGCACTAAACACAGCAAATGCCGGTTTCTTTTCTTTTGCAAAAAGTCTTGCTTTTGCAGCAAAATAGTTGTCTAAACCTCCATGCCAGTCTATATGATCAGGTGTAAAATTCATCCATACAGCAATTTGAGGATGGAAGCAATGGCTGAATTCAATCTGAAAAGAACTTACCTCACATACATAATAATCATTCTTTTCATTCAACAATGTACACGGAGGAATACCTATATTGCCGCACGCCGGTGCCTTTAACTCTTTTTCCAGAATAAAGGATGTAAGCATTGTCGTCGTCGTCTTTCCGTTCGTACCGGTAATTGCAATAAAAGGAGATGATGTTTCAAGATATGCAAGTTCTATTTCACTGATAACTGGAATTTGTTTATCGCGAAGCTGCTGAAATACCGGAGTTTGAGGAGGTATTCCAGGACTGGTTATTGCCGTATATGCCCCATCTAAAAACTCCTCACTATGCCCGCCGAATTCAATTCTTATACCCTTCTTTTCCAATCTGTCAATTAACTCATTATCTTTATCACTGCGTTCTTTTTTTTCTGTTATAAAACATTCCGCACCCTTATCTGAAAGATATTCAGCAGCGGCAACACCGCTTTTTGAAAGTCCAAGAATCAAAACTTTTTTGTCAAACCATTTTCTTTTCATTTTACCCGCCTATGCATTCATTTTCCAGAACAGAAATACGGCAGCAGCCGAAAATATTAGTGTAATAAAGGAAAATACCGCAACAATTTTATTCTCACTCCATCCGCACAACTCAAAATGATGATGTATCGGACTCATTTTAAAAATTCTTTTTCCGGTAAGTTTATAACTTGTTACCTGCAATATAACCGACAATGTTTCACACATAAATACAAGTCCTATAGGAATCAGCCAGAGTTCAAACTTACCCATTACCGCTATAGTCCCCAGTATTCCGCCTAATGCAAGTGAGCCGGTGTCGCCCATAAAAACTTTAGCCGGATATCTGTTAAAATACAAAAATCCAAGACAGGCACCGCCTACAGCTGCAGAAATTATCGCAATATCTATATTGTGCATAATCAAGTTTATTCCGACCATTGCCCCCATTGCAATTACCATGTTAGTGGCAGCAAGCCCATCCAGACCATCGGTAAGATTAACCGCATTGGATACCCCCGTAATCAAGAATATACCGAAAAACGGATACAACCAGCCCAGATTAACAGTATACTCACCAAATGTCAAAAAAGTCCTTCCGCTTATAGTTACGAATAGAACCGGCAAAACGGATATCGCTATTTGCAAAAAGAGTTTGCCTCTGGCAGTAAGTCCCTTATTTTGATGGTTATGAATTTTTTGTATATCATCCTGAAATCCTGCAAACATATAAAATACAAATGTTATTAACAGTAGAAATGCTCCGGTAGATGTTTTTTCAGCCATTAAAAGCGAAATTACAGCAGCAAGAACAGATGCAAAAACTATAAAAACACCGCCTGTTGTAGGAGTACCACCCTTTTTTGCATGTGTTTCCGGTGCCTCTGCCAGAACATACTGGCTGTACATTTTCTTTTTCAAAAATTCTATGTAAGGTACACCGAATAATAAAGACAGAACAAACGCTATTAATCCTGCCACTGCCGCTAAAATCATTATTTTTTCAACTCCTCTATTTCAGAAATTATTTCTTCAAACTTCATTGACCTTGATGCTTTAAATAGTATCAGGGTACCTGCCGGTATATTTTCAACTATGTATTTCGCAGCAGATTTATTGTCTGCAAAAGACACTGCCTCATGCTCGCAAGTTTCTGTAATATATTTTGCCAGTTCCCCGACCGTAACCACACTAACATCGTTATATCTGTTTATTAGCTTTCCTGCATTTCTATGATATTTTGCCGCATTTTCGCCAAGTTCACCCATATCACCGAGAACAACGACCTTCTTGCCTTCATAAAGACTCAGAAAAGTATTTAAAGCAGCCTTCATCGATTCAGGATTTGCATTATAACTATCGTTGATGATTTTGTATCCGCCTATTTCCTTAACTTCCCAGCGTTTTTCTATCGGTCTGTATTCCGCAAGTCCTTTTGCAATTTTTTCAGGCTGAATACCCAGTTTTAACCCTACACATATTGCATATAATGCATCCTGAATATTGTGTTCTCCACCAACATTCAGAATATATTTCTGGTCATTAAAAATAAATTCACTGTAATCCGGTGTTTTCGTTAATATTTTGAGCCCAGACATTTGAAGGCTTAAATAAATAGTACTACCCTTATATTTATTTGCATTTTTAATAAGGATAGAATCATGCGCATATAAAACACCCTCCGGATGTAATCCGGCCGTAATTTCACATTTGGCTTTAGCAATATTTTCAATTGTTTTTAATCTGCCAATATGCGCAGAACCGGTATTCACAATAACAGCAATGTCAGGCATAGAATATTTTGACAAAAGTTTTATTTCTCTTAACCCGCGCATGCCCATCTCTAAAATTAATACTTCACAGTCTTGGGGTTGAGAAAGTATTGTCTGACACATACCTATTTCATTGTTATGATTCAATGGTGATTTATGCACCTTATATGAAGTTTGGAGAACTGAAGCAATCATTTCTTTTGTTGTTGTTTTTCCAGAACTACCGGTAACAGCAACAACTATAGGATTAATTTTTTCTCTGCAATATCTGGCTAGTTTTAAATAAGCAACCAGTGTATCTTTTACATACAGAATTATCTTTGCATCAGAACATTTTACCCTTTTTTTAGAAGTAAAATAGCCCCTGGCGCCTTTATCCATAGCCTGCTGTACAAAATGATGACCATCGAATTTTTCTCCCTTTAAAGGAAGATATATGTCATCAATACAAATAGTACGCGTATCTGTAGATACAGCAAAACATCCGGCTTTGTTGGTACATTTGATAACAGTAGCTTCCGTAGCTTTTATAATTTCATCTAACGTGAATTTCATACTTCCTCTGCTAAAAATATTACTAAAAATCACTCACAAATACAATGTTTTATCTAATTATATATCATAAATTTTTAGTTAGCTTGTCAGTTTTGGTTGTTAGGTTATAATATTATTAATGTGTTTCGTTTTAGGAGGCGCGGAAAACGTGGAAAAACCCGATTTAATCCAAAAAACAAAAAACAAAAACAAAAAACGAAAAAATGATATTCGCTTTTATTATTCGTTTTTAACAATAGTTTTGCTTATTTGTCTGGCTCAAATCGGTATAAGCGCATTTAAAAATATAACAAAAAGCATAAGTTATCACGGAAAAATTAAGAAAATGAAAGAGTTGAATGAACAGGCTTATGCTGAAAACCAGCGACTCAAAGAAGAACTAGAAGATTTTAGCTCAATGAAAAGTCTTGAAGCTATTGCGCGCAACAACTTAAAAATGGCGGGTGAAGATGAAGTTCTTGTCATAATAAACAAACCAAAACAAGAACCTGTTCCGGTGTCTAACCAGAAAAAAAAGAAAAAATAAAAAGCCCCCGCACTTTCTCAGGAGCTTTTAATACAATGGAACAGGTATGAAATCGTTCCCTATTATTTACTTAGTCTCACTTCTTATTTTAGTGCCACAAGTTTGTTCATAATTCCTAAATCAGAATTAATCATCTTGGCACTGGCTATCGCCATGGATCTTCTTTTTTTCGCACCGCGCAGGAGGAATGCTACGCCGTCAGAAATATTGCTGGATGGTTTTTGTGCTTTTTTTATCATTTCATACCCTTTAATAAACTGTACATTATTCTTATCGGCATTCTTTCGGGTATCTTTAGACATAAGCCTCAAATGTTTACATAAATTTACATTCAAACTAAAATCATACATATATTGTAATTTTTTTGACTAATTATTAACTTTATAAGAAAATTAATGATATATGCTTAGACTTGGGATTAGAGTAGTTAATGTTCATTAAAGAAGTAGAGATTGATAACTTCAAATCTTTTGCCAACAAAGTTAATATACCGTTTTTAGAAGGTTTTACGACTATTTCCGGTCCAAACGGTTCCGGTAAAAGTAACATCATTGACAGCGTGCTTTTTGCGCTGGGTCTTTCTTCGTCCAGAACATTAAGAGCAGAAAAAATATCACAGTTGATTTCCACCCACACAAGAAGAAATGAAGCCTTTGTAAAAGTAACTTTCCAGACAGATGATGCAGAAAACAAAGACCTGACTGTGGGAAGAAGAATAAAAAAAACATCCCAGGGTTACAATAGCATATATTATCTAAACGATAAAATCGTTACACTGTCAGATATTCATGCTTTACTCGAAAAATACAATATAACCCCTAACAGCTATAATGTCATTATGCAGGGAGATGTAACCAGCATAACCGGATGTTCTGACGGAGAAAGAAGAAAAATCATTGATGAAATTGCGGGTGTTGCTGATTTTGACAGAAGAATAGAACAGGCGTCCGGAGAACTCGAAACAGTAGAAAACAGAGTTCAAAAATCTACACTTATTTTAACGGAGGTCGATGCAAGACTTGAACAGCTGTCATCAGAAAGAGAAGTAGCACTTAAATATAAAAAATTAAAAGAAGAAAAAACAGGACTCGAAAGCCAGATATCTACAGTAAAATACTTTGATATCAAGAAAAATCTCGAAAGAACGCATGAAAGTATTCTGGATGCAGATAAGAAGAAAAAAGAAGAATCTTCAAAACTAAAAAAACTGGAAGCACAATCATTGCAGGTAAAATCAAAGCTGGATGAGTTATCTGATCTTGTCAAAGAAAAGGGCGAAGCAGAACAAATCGAAGTCAAAAAGCAGGTTGAAGAGACAAAAGGTAAAATAGACAGAAAAGAGTCAGCAATAACTTATGCAGATAAAAATATTCAAGATAACCTGAAAACAGTTGAAAATGCAAAAAATGGCATCCAGAAACTTACCGAGAAAAACGAAAAAATAAAAGAACAGATTGAACAAAAAAATAATGAACTAGCCTCGCTTGAAGAACAAAAACAGGCTGAAAAAAACAAGCTCATGGGTATTTTACAGGAAGTTTCCGGTCTTAGCCAGACAGCAGACCAGTATCTTGAACAGAGAAACGCCCTGAGAAAAGAATACGAACAGACAAAGGATGAAGAAACAAAACTCATCCAAAGTCAGGCGCCGCTTGAAAGCGAATTAAGTAATCTTTTAAAAGAGCTTGATGAAGCAAAAACAAAAGTTGAAGAGCTAGAAGATTTTAAGAAAAATTTCGCAGGCAACAAAGATATACTAGAAACTCAAGTAGAAGAACTCGGAAAAGAGCTTGAAGATTTTAAAGCGATACAGCAAAATACACTATACGAACTTGACAAAACAAAAAATGAAATGGGTGACTTGAACTACAATATTCAAACAGCCTATAGAAAAATAGCCTCAATGGAAGCACAAAAACAGGCATATAATGATGTCAACTTTGGTCGTGCTGTTGATACTGTACTGAATGCAAAAATATCCGGTGTTCATGCAACTCTTGCACAACTCGGACAGGTTGATAAAGAATATTCAACTGCACTGGAAGTCGCCATGGGTGGTAGAATGGCAAATGTTGTTGTAGACGACGACGAAGTAGCAAAAATTGCCATTGAAATCTTAAAAAGTGCAAATGCAGGTCGTGCGACATTCCTTCCAATGAATAAAATCAATAAAGCGCCACGTTCACTGAAACTTCCAAAAGACAAAGGTGTAATTGATTTTGCAATAAATCTTATCGATTTTGACGATGAATATATTAATGTATTTTTCCATGCATTAGGTGAAACCCTTGTTGTAGAGGATTACAACTCCGCACGAAAGCTTATCGGACAGTACAGAATGGTTACTCTGTCAGGTGAACTGTTTGAAAAGTCAGGTTCAATCACAGGCGGCTCCGCAAAACGAACAAGTCTTAAATTCAGCCAGACTCAGGATGATGAACTTGAAAAGTATAAATCCAGATTAAAAGAGTTTGAGAACAATTATGCATCACTTGAAAAGAAAAAATCAGAACTGGAAGAAAAGCTCGATAAAGTCAGAATAAATTTTTCAAACACAATGACAGAGCACAATAAAGCAAAAATGGAACTTCAAAATTTACTAAAAAATTCTGAAGACAATGAAAGCAATATTGCACAGAAAAAACAGCTTATTGCAGAAACAGAACCCAAAATTCAAAAATTGGAAAAAGAACTGGAAAAGCTGGAAGAAAAGCATATAGAACTGAATGACAGGACTTTGCAGCTCGATGACCAGATAAAAGAAATCGAAGCCAAAATGAGTCCTGAAGAATTAACAAACCTGAAAAAACTTACTGAAGAATCAGAAAATATCATCAAGCAAATCGAAGCAAAAATTGCCTCCGGTCAAAATGATATAGATGGTTTTAACCGTGAAATCGTTTTCAATGACAGTATTATTGAAACACGCCATAAGGATATTGAAGGTCTGCATAAAGACAATGAAAACCTTGCTCAGGACAAAATCAGATACAAAGGTGAGATAGAAGAACTTAAACAAGAAATTACTGTTCTCGATGAGAAGCTTAAAGAACTTAGCTCAAAACTCGCAGAAATTCAAGCAGAGCGTGACAAAGTCAATGAAGAATTTTTAAATATTGAAAAAGACAAAAATATTATACAGCTCAATATTGAAAAAATTGCTGAACAGATAGAAGCATTTAAATCGAGAAGAAGAGAACTTGAGCCGCAACTCGAAGATATAAGAACAGAACTCAAAGAAGCAGGTATAGATATAGAAAAGCTTCAGCCGTCGGATATTTCGGTTGATGAGATAACGGCAAAAATTCAAAGATTACAGCGCAGAATGGAAGAGATGGAACCCGTTAATATGCGCGCAATCGAAGCATTCGACGAAGTGTCAGAACGCCAGCAGGAATTGAAAACAAAAATTGAAACCCTATCAACTGAGCGAGAACAAATTCTTGCAAGAATGAAGGGGTATGAGGATTTGAAAAAAGAAACATTCCTCACAACATACAACAATATAAACGACAATTTCAAAGAAATTTTCCACACACTATCAGAAGGTGAAGGAACGCTTGTTCTGGACAATCCTGATTCACCTTTTGAAGGTGGTATGACCATAGAAGCAAAACCGAGAGACAAAGAAAAACAAAGGTTGAACCTTATGTCCGGCGGTGAAAAATCACTGACAGCGTTAGCCTTTGTATTTGCCATCCAAAAGTATATGCCTGCACCATTTTATGCATTTGACGAAGTTGACGCAAACCTTGACGGTATCAATGTAGAAAAACTTGCAGAAATGGTTAAAAATCAGGCAAAAAATACGCAGTTTGTAGTAGTTAGTCACAGAAAACCTATGATAGAATCAGCTAATAGGACAATCGGCGTTACACAAAAAGAAAAAGGAATTACACGCGTCACCGGTGTAAAATTAAGGGACTAATATGACAGAAACAGCCGAAAATCACGCACAGAGTTTTTATACGGAATCAGCAGCCGCTTCCGCAAGTCTTGATGATATGGAAATGATTTCTACTAACACAGAAAGTCTTGAGCAGGAAGTATATGAGCAGGCTGATGGAATTGCTATTCTTGTTCAGATGGCAAAATCAGGTAAAATTGACCCCTGGAATGTAGATATTGTTGATATTACAGACAAATATCTTGCACATCTTTTCCAGCTGAAATCCCAAAATTTAAGACTTACAGGAAGAACTTTACTTTTTGCAGCAATACTTTTGCGACTTAAATCAAATGTCCTTGAAGGAATAGACGCGTCGCAATTCGAGGATACTCCCCAGGAAGAGCTGGACTATACTGATGATGACTGGGATGATATGATGGCTGCAGAGTCTGAAATCAGCACAAATAACGTTATTTCCCTTGACGAAGTTTTGCAAAGAAGGACAAGTGTTCGTCTTAACAGAAGCAGAATGGTCAATTTAAAAGACCTTATTAAACAACTACAATTCTACGAAGAACTCGATAGAAAACAGGCATTGAAAAACGCTCATGAAAGAGCAAAAAGACGAGTCCGTTCATATGCAAGGCTGACACCGGATGATATCGTAAACCTTGCGCATGACGAATATATCGAAAAAAGTGTAGATGTTTTAAGAGAAAATCTGGAAAGAATTTTTGCTACAGAAGAAAAAGTTGAACTAAAAACATTGACACTGCTTGGAATGGATAAGATTTCAGCATATATTGCTCTGTTATTCCTTTCTGCAGAAAGTGATATTGATTTGGTGCAAGAGGAATTTTACGGAGATTTGTACGTAGTTCCTTATCATCCGCATCAGCAGCAGGAAACAGCATAACATATTAAGTTTAGTAAAAAATTTGTACTCAAACTAACAAAAAAAATTATTTATGGTATTTTGAATACACATATTGCACGGTCATAAGATAAGGAGTATATTATGCAAATACCACCGGTAACATCAGCTTCTACATCAGCACAAACTCAACAGACAACTAACACAACTGCGCAAAAAGAGAAAAAATCCGATTTTTATGTTTCCGATATTGTAAACTTTACTAAAAAGCCTGTGTCTCATCAGGTTGGTATCGGCATAATTACTTTAGGTTCCGCAATTGCCGGTTTCCGCTCAGCTAAAAGTATTGTATTTAAAGCAATAAATACTTTAATAATGGCTGTAATAGGTTTTGCCGGTGGTGTAGGTCTAACAGAAGCTGCTGACAAGTTTTTAAAAGATAAGAAAACTGCAAAAGCAGAAAAAACCGAGCAAAAAGCAGCTCCTGCAAGCGAAAATACAGAGAAAAAACAGGAAGTAAAACAAGAAGTGAAACCGGCAGATACAGAGAAAACTGAAAAAGTCGATGACAAAGACGACGATAAAGACTAATAACTAAACACTATAAAAATTCAAAAGCTCTCTGTTTTAAGAAACAGGGAGCTTTTTGTATGTTATAATCAAAAAAAAGAAGTATTTATGAAAAAATCCGAACTTGATTTAGCAATACTGATAAAAAGTTTTGAAAACTGGGCAGATTACAGAGAAAAAAGGAATCTTACCTTTCATGAATACTGTGATAAAATGACGCTTCCGATACTTGATATAATCCCTGAATTTATTAAGGAGACAGAATTTTTAATAAACAGTCTGGATGGAATTTTGACAGATGATTAAAGGTGTTACGGAAAACGAAGAAAAAATTGTAAAAAATGTACTAAAAGATTATCCTTATACTTTTTATTATTACGGCTCAAGAGTTAAAGGCGATTTTACAAAATCCTCTGACCTTGATATCCTTGCTGAGTCAACAGAAGATATAAAAGCGGGGATAATAGAAGAAATTGAGATGAAATTCAACGAGAGTAAAATTCCTTATGTTGTAAAAATAAGCGACAAAGCCAAAATAGAGAACTATTTTTACGAACTAATCAAACCGTCTCTTGTTAAAATCGAATTGTAAAAAATCCGGCATTTAGCCGGATTTCTATTAATTTTTATTCTGACCGCAGCAATGTTTATATTTTTTACCGCTGCCGCAGGGACAAGGGTCATTTCTTCCTACCTTTTCTCCGGTTTGTATAAAACTTTCGTCTTCTTCCGCCGGCTGAAATGATTTTGCAGCTTTGGACAACGCGGTATCTATTTCGTTTTCATCTCTACGTTCAACAATTTGTACCCCGAAACGTGTTCTAAACAGGTATTTAACTGTTTCAGATTGAATTTCAAAAATCATATTATTGAATAAATCATAAGCTTCTTTTTTGTATTCAATAAGAGGATCTTTTTGTCCGTATGCTCTTAATCCGATGCCGTCTCTGAGCATATCAATATTGTGCAGATGGTCAATCCATTTGTTATCTACAACTCTTAACAGAATATCCTTTTCAATATTCCTCATTACATTATGTGCAGCAAACGGCTCTTCTTTCATATAATTTTCATCATACTGGGAAGCAATATTGTTATAGAAATCAATAGTTTTTTCTTCATGATCTCTATATGCCTGTATTGCTTCATCTTTGAGCTTATTATACATACTGTCATAACCGAGCCCCTGAATATTTTTAACCTCAATGTATCCGAGCTGAGGCACTAATGAATGCAACTCTTTGATTAACCCTTGCATATCTTCGTAAATATATTCCTGCGGATTCATACCGGGAGAAATATAACTTTTTATCAGCCTGTCAATTTCTCTTTCAATCATATAAAGAATATCAGGATAAATATTCTCGCCTTTCAAAACTTTACGTCTCTGGCTGTAGAGCTTTTCACGCTGGATATTCATTACATCATCATATTCAAGAACACTTTTTCTTATATCAAAGTGGTAAGTCTCTACCTTTCTCTGCGCTGCTTGTATCTGGCGTGTAATCAGAGGAGACTCAATTCTCATGTCTTCTTCCGTATTCAGCGTATCCATAAGACTTATAATCTTTTGTCCGCCAAATATTCTCATCAAATCATCTTCAAGAGAGAGGAAAAATCTTGTTGAGCCGGGATCACCCTGTCTTGCCGCACGTCCTCTAAGCTGATTATCAATACGTCTCGATTCATGTCTTTCCGTACCGACAACATGCAAACCACCGGCTTCAACAACCTTCTGATGTTCTTTTTCAGTTATTGCACGTGCTTCAGCAAGTGCAGCGTCTTTTTTATCTTCATAATCAGGAGTATTTTCAGGTGTTATATTTCTTTTTTCTAATTCTTCTTTTGCAAGGTATTCAGGGTTACCACCCAGCAGAATATCCGTACCGCGACCTGCCATGTTGGTAGCAATTGTTACAGCACCGGAACGACCTGCCTGTGCAATGATATATGCTTCTTTTTCGTGATGTTTTGCATTCAACACATTGTGAGGAATGCCTCGTTTTGTTAGCAAAGAAGAGATATATTCGGATTTATCTATACTAATTGTACCTACAAGAACAGGTCTGCCCTTTTCATGCATTTCAATAATTTCATTAACAACTGCCAGATATTTTTGTTTCTGTGATTTATAAATAACATCAGGCATATCAATTCTAATATCTTTCTTGTTAGTAGGTATGGTTGTTACTTCAAGATTGTATATTTTTCCGAATTCTGCTTCTTCCGTCATCGCTGTACCGGTCATACCCGACAATTTCGGATAAAGACGGAACAAATTCTGGAAAGTAATACTGGCAAGAGTTTGTGTTTCATCCTGAATTTTGACATTTTCTTTTGCTTCTACAGCCTGATGGAGACCGTCAGACCAGCGTCTGCCTTCCATCAAACGACCTGTAAACTCATCAACAATAACCACTTCACCATCTTTTACAACATAGTCTGTATCTTTCTGATAAAGTTCTTTTGCTTTTAAAGCCTGCAGAAGATGATGAGCATACTGATTTTCAACATCAAAAAGGTCGTCAATTCCGAGAAGTTCTTCTGCCTTGTCTATACCTTCTTCTGTCAGAATAACATTTTTGTTCTTTTCATCGACTTCATAGTGTTTAACTTTTTCAAGTTTCGGAGCAACCTGAGCCATTACTCTGTAGAGTTCTGCTGACTGTTCCAAACGACCGCTTATTATAAGAGGGGTTCTGGCTTCGTCAATCAAAATACTGTCAACTTCGTCTATGATAGCGTAATTATACGGTCTTTGTACAAGCTGCTCCATACTTCCCGCCATATTATCACGCAGATAATCAAATCCAAATTCGTTATTTGTTCCATAGGTAATATCACATGCATAAGCAGCCTTTTTACGTTCAAACTCAAATTCATCTCTTGAATTAGAAAGAATTACCCCGACGCTAAGCCCGAGAAATTTGAATATTTTCCCCATCCATTCACTGTCACGTTTTGCAAGATAGTCGTTTACAGTGATGATATGTACACCTTTACCGGTTAATGCGTTTAAGTATGCAGGCAAAGTTGCTACAAGAGTTTTTCCTTCACCGGTTCTCATCTCAGCAATATGTCCGTTATGCAAGAAATACCCGCCTATTAACTGTACGTCAAAATGACGCATATTCAATACTCTTTTACCTGCTTCTCTAACGACAGCATATGCTTCCGGTAATATTTTATCAAGTGCCGCCTTCTCGAGTGCTCTATCCTTTTTAAAATCAGAAGAGAATTCTCTGTTATTTAAAATCTCTTTAAACTCATCTGTCTTTGCTCTCAATTCGTCATCAGAAAGAGCCGCCATTTCAGGCTCAAGAGCATTTATATGGTCAATAATCGGTTTTACTTTATTAACCTTTTTTTCATTAGGATTACCTAAAAGTGACAGTAACATATCAGTAATATTCATTATAATTCCTCAAGTCTAAAGTGTTTATTCATCTATGATTTTACCACGCACATAATAAAAATGGAAATTAAACGTATGTATAAAAAGAGCGCTGAACAATTATATAGTTCAAACGCTCTTTCATTAATCTCAACTCTTCTTATATTTTTACTTCTTTGCTGTTTTATTATCGGGCTGCACCATCTGCAATAGCAATTCATTTGCTTTTTTCAGCTGAACATCATCTTTGTTCTTTATATTCTCTTCCGTCAACTCTACAGTTACATCCGGAGCAATACCTTTTTTGTTAATATCAGTACCGTTTGGTGTCAAATATTTTTGGATTGTAATATTAGCACCGCTGCCGCCGAGAAGCTTGTTAACTTCCTGTACAAGCCCTTTACCGAAAGAATTTTCACCCACAATCAATGCACGTTTGTTATCTTTCATTGCACCGGCAAAAATTTCACTGGCTGACGCGCTTCCTTTGTTTATAAGGATTACAACCGGTTTGTCCGTAATGTAATTTCTTGTAGCTTTTGTCGTTTCTTTATATCCGTCTCTATCAACTGTACTGACTATAATTCCACCGTTCAAAAACATATCGGAAATAATGATTGCATTACTTAATAAACCGCCCGGGTTAGAACGAAGGTCTATAATATAGCCTTTTTTATCCTCAAACTGCTTTATTGCAGATTCAAATTCACCTGCTGCATTCTTGCTGATGAAAGAGCTGAGCCTGATATATCCGAGACTATCATCGACTTTTGCCATTGTCGGCGGTTTAGTAGAAACCGATTTGAGTTCAATTTCAGCACGCTGAATTTTGTATAATTTGTTTTCCTGATTTTTTCTTTTGATTAATAGTGTAACGTAAGTTCCCTCTTCGCCTCGAATCTGGTCTGCAGCTTTATCAATTGTTATACCTTTTGTTGATTTACCGTCAATTTCGAGTATCTCATCTTCTGACTGCAAACCGGCTTTTTCTCCGGGAGTATCTTCTATCGGAGCAATAATAATAAGCTTTCCTTCTCTAAGTCCGATTTGAATACCGATACCTTTTAAAGAACCTTTGATAGAGCTGGTTTCTTCTTCAAAATCTTTTGGGTTTAAAAACTTTGTGTACGGGTCATTCAAACTCGTCAGCATAGTATCTATTGCGACATATGCATCTTCGTCAGTCTTAATAACCTTATCGTACTTGTTCTTCCAGCGTTTCCAATCCTGTTCGTTATTAGTATTGTCAACATATTTTGTGTTTACAAGTTTCCAAACCTGATCATACAGCTGTTGAGGGCTGTATGCAAAAACAGTATTCGATATAAGAGCAGCTATTGCAACACTAACAACAGGCAGCCACACAAATCCGTATTTTTTCATTTTTTCTCTCAAAATAAATATCCTCTTTTTTTATTCAATAACATAATAGCATAAATAAAGCTGTTAAATTTAACTTCGCTCTTTAAATTGACTTAATAATTGTACTTTTTATGACGCATTGTAAGAAAAAATGTTTCTTTTATATTTCTTTTTGTAAAGTTCCTTGTGCAGCTGCGCAAAAGATATCATCGAGGTTCTCGACACATAATCTCTGTCTATAAGTGTGGATTTTTTCCAATTCCGTCTCAAGTTCGTCATAAAATTCACTCTCCTTAATTTTATGCATTTCTACAGGGTTTACAAATTCTATCTTTAATAAATCTCTGCCAAGTTCCTCAGCCCTTATCATATTAAGACCGGTAAACATATCTATACAAAGCCTTACTAAATCATCCGAAAGACCTGAAGCAGCCTCCAAATCTATCAAATTTAGTTCTCC
Organism: Candidatus Gastranaerophilales bacterium; assembly: GCA_944323425.1. Lineage (GTDB taxonomy): Bacteria > Cyanobacteriota > Vampirovibrionia > Gastranaerophilales > Gastranaerophilaceae > CALUPY01. The sequence continues at coordinate 89,008 of CALUSL010000002.1, forward strand.
GTTTTTATTATTAGCAGCATATTTTAACATTCCGGAAAGTGTTCGAACCACATTATCTACAGTGTATTGTTTATTATCATAATTCATAAAATGTAAAACTTTTGCTCCTGTATTTTTTATTATCAGCTTAGTCAACTCTTCATTCGCAGGATAATCAAAAAACATAATCTGATTACAGCGTGTCAGATTTTTTCTGGAGCATATTTTTTCATAAATAGTCTTATATGGTTTTAGAAACTCTTTTATTGATTTATCTTCAACAAATATTTCGGTCGAAAGTTTTGTTGTCTCAAGATATGAACAAATCTGAGAAAAAATATTAGTCTTTTTTCTGTGGTCATATATTTTTAATGCACCCGACTTCTGCAAATTCAAATAATCTGACTTTATATCCTGAATATCGAGTTGTACAGTAGTTATACCGTTAAATACATTTATTTTCGGATAAAATATTGCGCTGAATTCCTTATTCAAAGGAATATTCAAATCGCTATGATTCCAATAAACACATTCAAAAGTCTTTTTATTCGTAGTTTCGCAATATATTTTCAAATGATTATTGTTTGAGCCTATTGTTCTATACTGGGTTAGTATTAGATTTTTCATTACAAAAACAGGATTAGGATTTTCCGCCCCGAAAGGTTCAAGCCGCTGTATTGACTTGACCATATCCAAATCTATATCATCCAGCTCCATATCCACATCAATTGTATATTCAGGTTTTTCACCTTCAAGCATAATATTGATAGTATCGTTTAAAGCCTGCTTTACGGACTCAAAGCTGTGTTTTTGAGGGTCAAAAGCAAGTCCAGCTGCCTGAGAATGACCACCAAAACCTTCAAATAAATCAGAATTTTGTGCAAGAACTTCATGTAAATGTACGCCTGAAACACTTCTTGCCGAACATCTGATAAAACCTGTATTTTCATCTTTGGTCATAAGAAATACAGGTTTGCAGAATTCTTCCACAAGTTTGGATGCAACAATACCTATTATACCTATATGCCAGTCTTCTTTATATAAAACCACTGCCGGAGCATCGGAACGTGCTTCAGGCATATGCATTGCTTCGGAAAATATATTATCAGAAAGTTCCTGCCTTATTTTATTGTAGTTATTTAACGCAGTACAGCATAATTCTATTTCAGTTTTATCGTCAGATATCAGAAGTTTTATAGCTTCGTCTACAGTTGCCAGACGACCGGCAGCATTGATTCTTGGAGCAATACCAAAGGCTATTGTTTCAGATGTAACACCATTTTCGGCACTATACCCTGCTGTTTCCAAAAGCCTTTTCAGTCCATAATGCTTACCTTTTGAAACCAGGTTTAATCCAGAAACAACAAGCGTCCTGTTTTCAAGAAGGAGAGGAACAACATCTGCAACCGTTCCAACGGCAACAAACGGCAACAACTCATCAACAAACTCTCTTTTTTCATACAAATCCAGCAGAGCACAGGCAACTTTAAACGCAACCCCAACCCCTGCCAGCATATTCAAACTTTCTATTTCTTCTGAGCTCAAATCTTTATCAAGGGCATTCATCGCTTTAGGATTTATAATCGCATATGCAGCAGGAAGCTCAGCAGGTGCTTCGTGATGGTCAGTTATAATAACATCAACCTTAAAACCGTTTGCAAAATTCACCTGAGCCACATCAGATATACCGCAATCAACAGTGATTATAAGTTTTGCCTTATTTTTTGATATCAGTTTAACAAGTGCCTTTGTGTTCATCCCGTGATTTTCATATTCACGGCTTGGAATATAATATTCAACATCAGCACCGAGATAGTTTAATGTTTTATAGAGCAAAGAAGTTGATGTAACGCCATCAGCATCAAAATCTCCGTACACAACAATTTTTTCACCGTTATCAATAGCAGTTTTTATACGCTCTATAGCTTTTTTCATATCAGAAAAAGCATACGGGGATGCAATCGGAGCATCCAGGGGATTAAGAAAATCCCGAATCTTTTTGACAGTATTTAAGCCTCTTTGCATAAAGAGGTTTTCAAGAAGTTCATCTCCAACAAAGTCAGAGATTTCTTTAGGGATTGGCAATTTATCTTTGATTTTCCAAACTTTTTGCATATTATTTCTAATCCGGTACTATATCTGACGCCGGCTCTCTTGAAATTTTGCGTTCGCTAAAAACATGGTTTCCGCTCGCAAGTGGTGTTCACTTTGTTCAGCCCCGCCGGATTTCGCTCAACTCCGCCGGCATCAGCTTACCTTTTCAAATGACATTTAATTACTTTTGAAGTAGGTTTAGTTTTCTTCGTCATCTTTTTCGTCAGCATCTTCTTTTATTTTGTCGACAACGATTTTTGCCATTTCTTTTGCGACAGACTTTTGGACAACAACCGGACTGTTCTCAAGCATATTTATTGCAGTTCTGACTGTTGCATCAATATCATACCATCTGCCGTTTCCTCTTTCCACATTTCCGTCTTCTACAGCAGCAATAATATCTTCAACGCCCGAATAAGCATGCTCGGAAATATTATGTTCAATAATAATTTTTATCAGATTCAATGCAATTTTAATCTGAGTTTCATCATCAGAATCCTCGAGTGTTTTCATTGAACGTGCAAGGATAGGGTCCTTGTCATACCAACGTCTGTAATTCTGGCTGTATTCTTCTTTCATGCTGTCCTCCGGATTTACTTCTAACTATTTTTATAAACAACACCTTTACCGCTTCTGGGATATTTCCAGCTTATATGCCTGCAAGCAATTCTACATGCTCCACACTCCAGACATTTTTCATAACTTACAGTCATCTTTCTTTCACTTTCACTGTAGTTATATACATTAGCCGGACATATTATTGTACAAATCTTTTCAATACATTGCAAGCATTTTGATTCATCCGGCACAAGATGGTTTTCCGAATCGGTTTTATATTTAAGTTTGAACAATTTATCATCTAAGTTTTCGGGTATTTTATCGCTCATCATCTCAAAACTCCAAATACCAATTTTATAGCACTAATACCGTCCTTAAACAATTCAGCAAGGCTCCGGTTTTTGAAGAAGTCTTTAGTAAACTTAACAAATTTTCCGCGTTTTTCAATACCATCAGCTTTCGTAAATATATTAAAAAATTCACAAACTTTTTGCGGATAATACCCGAGAAAAGAAGATGTTCTTTTCGATAGAATATCTATCACGCTTCTGTAAGTTTTTAAATCTTTTAAAATAAAACTATTTTCAAGTTTCTTCCTGTATAAACAAAGCATATTAGATGAAAAATCACCCTTTTCAAAAGCCTCAAGAGCCGTTTCACCGGCAAATTTACCGCTAATCATCGCCATGTTTGTTCCTTCAAAATGAACATTGTTAACGAGCATAGCAGCATCTCCAACGACCATCGCACCGTCTGTATATAATTTAGGCATTGCATTATAACCGCCCTCTGGAATCAAATGAGCAGAATACTCAATAAGCTCTCCCCCTTCAATTAACGCGGCAACTGAAGGATGAGCTTTTAGTTGTTCTAAAAGTTCATATGGTCTGATTTTTTTAGCTTTTAAATCTTCAAGGCAGGCACCTATTCCAAGAGAAATTGAATTTTTGTTTGTATAAATAAAACCTAAAGCAAGCATGCCGGACAAAGCGCCTCCAACAAGTTCACATGCCGCGCCTTCCTCAGAATTCAAACCAAAACGTTGATTAATAATTTCTTCCGGCAGTTTAATAACTTCTTTTACCCCAAGCGCTGTTTGTTTAGGCTTAATTTCCTCGCGCAGCCCTATTTGCTGAGCAAGCAGTGAATTTACTCCATCTGCAATAATTACAACATCTGCAAAATATTCTTCCAAATCCGTTTTTATTCCGACAACTTTACCATCGTTCACAATAAGCTTATTAACAAGAGTATCGGGTACAAAATAAACACCCTCACGAATTGCCTGTTCTACACACCATTTATCCCATTTTGAACGTATTGCAACAAATGCATTTTTCTTTTCCTTATGGTTTTTATATGTGATAGTCGTACTTTGTTCTTCGTCCAAAAGCATGTAACTATGGTATGAAACATAACGCTCAATTGGAGCAGACTGTTCATAATCCGGAAAAATCTCCTCAGCAGCATGCCCGTATATTACACCGCCATACATATTTTTTGAGCCGGCAAAGCTACCGCGTTCAACAAGTATAACCTTTTTGCCGCCTCTCGCGACAGTAACAGCCGCACTAACACCAGCCGGTCCTGCACCTATAACTATAACATCCGTCTTGTTTTCGCTGACCATCAGTTTTTCTCTAATCTACTATCCTCAAAATCAATTATACTATTAATTTTGATTTTTCTGCAATAAACAAATGAACTAATAAAAAAAGACCTCCAAATTTATTTTGAAGGTCCATGCTTTAGTATACTACTACTATTATTTTATTGTAATTATATTATTCCACAAACATTAAAATTTGTCCATATTCTACTGCTTGTCCATCCTCAACACAGATTTTCGTAACTTTTCCCGAAACTTCTGATTCAATTTCGTTCATCAGTTTCATTGCTTCAATGATACATACAACCTGCCCTGCTGAAACAGTAGAGCCAACATTAACAAAAGGCTTAGCTCCCGGTGATGGTGCAGAATAGTATGTTCCGACCATCGGAGAAGTAATAGGAGTACCTTTTGGTGCTTCTTCTTTTTGTTCAGCCTTTTCTTCAGGCTGAGACTGTACAACAGGAGCAGATGCGACAACAGGTGCTGCAGCAACCTGAACCTGTGCTTTTTCTCTTTTTATTATAATAGCCTTTTCCGAATCTTCTAAAGTTATTTCACTCAAATCATTATCAGCAACAACTTTAGCAAGTTGTTCAATATAATCTATTTCAAATTTCATAATAGTTCCTTCTATTCACAAAGAGTTATACTCTATCAAGATACTCATTTGTTCTTGTATCAACTCTTATTCTGTCGCCGTTAGAGATAAAGAACGGAACATTAACAACTGCACCTGTTTCCAGTTTTGCAGGTTTTGTACCGCCCTGAGCAGTATTGCCCTTTTCAGCCGGAGGTGTATCAACAACTTCAAGTTCAACATGATTTGGAATATCAAGACCGATAATCTTACCCTGATACATAAGAATAGAAACATTCATGTTTTCTTTAAGATACTTAACACCATCGCCTATCTGAGCTTCTGTAACAGACATTTGCTCATAATTTTCAGTATCCATCATAACGAAGTCAGCACCTTCTTTATAAAGATACTGCATATCTCTTTTATCCAATGTAGCTTTCGCAACTTTTTCACCGGCTCTGAAAGTTTTTTCTACTACGTTTCCGGTTTCAACGTTTTTGAGCTTTGTACGAACAAAAGCTGCACCTTTACCGGGTTTTACGTGTAAAAATTCAACAACAGACCAGAGTCCGTTATCTAGTTCAATTGTTAAACCGGTTCTTAAATCATTTACTGAAATCATTAACTGTTCCTTTATTTAACTGTTTTTTTGAATTTTAACATAAAAATAAAATCTTGAAAATTATTAAAAATTTTTATTTAACATTTATTATATATGATAAAATTTTATATATAGGAAATTAAAGAGGATGTGTATATGAAAATAGCAATAATATCTGACATTCACGGAAATATGCAGGCACTTGATGCTGTGCTGGATAATATTAAAGAAGAAAATTGCGAAAAAATATTTTGTCTCGGAGATCTGGCAATGGCTGGCCCCGAACCGTCAAAAATGATTGAACGCATACAAAAACTTATACACGAAACTGATTTTACTCTTATTCAGGGAAATACAGACGAAATGATTGCTGGCTGTGACAATCAAATGCTTCACATGCTAAGAGAAAACAATCCTGTCATGGCGAATGCTCTGGAAGCAGATGTTCTTGAAGTTTCAGAGTCACAAAAAAACTTTTTAAGAGATTTGCCAAAAACAAAAGAACTTACCGTTGATGGAGTAAAAATATTGCTTGTACATGGTTCTCCCCGCAAAAACAACGAAAATATATTTCCTGATTTAAAACTGGAAGAAGTAGAAGAGATGATAAAAGGTACAGACGCAAATATTATATTCTGCGGACACACACATGTACCCTGCGGATATCAAACAAATACAAACCAGACAGTTGTAAATGTAGGAAGTGTCGGCAGACCATTTTCTGAAAAGCCTAAATCTTGTTACGCCATTTTAGAAACCCAAAATGGCTCATTCACTATAAAACACAATCTGGTAGACTATGATGTAAAAACGGCATCTGAAATTCTATCCAAAAGAGGTTTTGAGGGATGTGAAAAACTTGCGTCAATGCTCCTGCACGCAACCTCACGCTATCCGCAATAAAATTGAGTTTTCGAAAAGTATTTGATAAGATTGATGAATGAATAAAATAATTATCAGAAATATGCAAAAATCTGACGTAGAAGAAGTTGTGAAACTTGAAGAATTGTCCTACGGAAAACATCACTGGTCAAAAGAATCATTTTTTAATGAACTGGAGAATGACCTTTCTTATTATTATTGTGCTTTTGATGAAAATGAAATGCTGATGGGATATTGCGGATGCTGGCATATTTTTGATGAAGCACACATAACAACTCTCTCCGTTCGCCCCGAATGCAGAAGGAAAAAAGTAGCACAGGCATTGTTAATAAAAATGTTCGAAGACTGCTACAAAGAAAAAATTAAATATATTACGCTGGAAGTTAGAGAAAGTAATATTCCGGCTATTTCTTTATATGAAAAAAACGGATTCATCTCAATCGGAGAACGAAAAGGATACTATCAAGACAATAACGAGAATGCGCTTATAATGTTTACTGAAAATATATGGTATCAAAAATTCAGCTTGTTATATAATCAAAATAGAGAAGAGCTGTCACAAAAAGCAGAGGTTTTATATGGATAAACCCAAACGATTGAAAGAACAATTGGATGAGTTTGATGCTGCGAATAAAAAAGTAAAATTTACGTTCGGAACTCTGGTCGTAACAGGCTGGTGTGTATTTCTTATAATTATTGCAACATTTACCCAGATTGACTTTTCACATTATATGCCAGGCACACTCGATCCGATGAAAGGTTCTTTACTAACGATAAAACATTATTCATATATACCTCAAATACCGGTTATATTATTTATTGCGGCATTAATAGGAAAACGTTTCGGTATTGCATCAGTAATTATATATATTCTGCTCGGGCTTACGGTTTTTCCAATATTTGCTCTCGGCGGAGGTATAACGTATTTGTTCCAATACAGTTTTGGATACATAATTGCATACATACCCGCCATTTTTGTCACATCATTCATTCTGCAAAATCAATTTACATACGGAAGAATAGCAAAAGCTACATTATTCGGAGTCTTAACGATACATATAATCGGCATATTTTATCTCGTTTTGATGGCAATTATTTACAAAGACCCGTTTTCAAATGTTCTCGGATGGATATCTATGCAAAGCGGAGTAAAAATAATATATGATTATATCTTTGGCTTTCTTGCCATTCTTCTGGCAAAACCTGTCAGATATATTCTCTGGGTTTCAATGGCATAAAAAAAAGAACCATTATCAGGTTCTTTTTTTTTATAAAACTTTGACTAATTAAATTATTGCATTGAATAATTTTGTTCATATTCAGGATTTTGTTCGGTATATTGTTCATTAGCCGAGTTATAAGAAGTTGTTGAATCAGTTGATTTAAGTTTTTCAAGATACAACTGACCATTCTTTACTATCTGATGAAGCTGGGTTAAATCATTTTCAATATTGTTCAGAATTTGTTCAGCATAATTTTCAGCGCCCTCTTTTGTTCTGATTGCTTCATCTTCTGCCTTAATCTTAATATTTCTGGCTTCTTCTATTGTTCTTTCACGAAGCTCCTGACATTCAGCCAGAACCTGCTCTTTAATTTTTTCAGCCTCCTGATGAACCTGACTCAATAATTCCGACTCAGAAAGAATTCTTTCAGCTTCGTTTCTGGCATCCATAATAATACGTTCTGCACGCTGCTGAGCTTCTATTTGAATTTCTTCGCGTCTTCTCAATAGTGACTCAGCCTCTTTGATATCTTCGGGTATAGACGCATCAATTCTGTCCAGAATACCTTCCATATCAGAACTCTTTATAGTAACGAATCCGGGGATAATATGCCAGCCTTTGTCTAATAAAAAATTAGCCCTACCTAAAAGTTCTTTAATTCTAAGCTGTGTCATCTCTAATTTACCTTTCTTATAATCTTAATAAATATCTTTTTTAGTTAACCGCCGATGCTTTCTTAAAATAATCTGCAACACAGGGAGGTACAAATTTCGAAATATCTCCGCCCCATTTTGCTATTTCTTTAACAGTACTTGAGGAAATAAAATTGTATTTCGGTTTTGTTATCAAAAATACCGTAGTTATTTCAGGAGCAAGAGCATTATTTGTTTGAGAAAGCTGCATTTCATATTCAAAATCAGATACTGCCCGAAGTCCTCTAATCAATACTTCACAGCCCTTCTGTCTCGCATAATCAATAGTTAGTCCGTCAAAACTGTCAACTTCAACATTATTATATTCAGCAACGGACTCTTTTATTAATTTCACTCTGTCTTCAGTAGGCAAAAAGCCGTGCTTTGAGTCATTTTGTAAAACGGCAATAATAACCTTATCGAACATTTTCGATGCTTTATCCAAAACATCAAGATGTCCTTTTGTTATCGGGTCAAAACTTCCGGGGTATATTGCTGTTTTCATCAGTCGGAGTCCTTATGCATGAACATTGAAATAAATACAAATATATATTATATTTCCACAATACAATTATATAATTCTCAAATAAAAATATTACGATTTAAGCAGTAATTATTTTATTTTGTTACAAATCCAAACATTTTTTTACATGCCAGAATCCTTATTCAGCCTGATTCCCAGAGAATTTAAATAACAAAAAAAAGTTTTTTTGTTATTAACATGTTGTAATAATTTACAAATTGTCAATATTGCGAAGTTGCCAATACCGGACATCACAGAGGCATAATACGTATCGTTTTCAAGTTTTGGCGTTGATATTTGTTTAATTTAGTTTTTTTTTGTTATAATATTTTTCAGAAATACCGATATGAGGGGTTTTGGGTTTGATAGAAAGAATTGTTTTACTATTATTTATCGTGTCTTTATGGGCATTCTTGTTTATTTTCCAAAATTTTATGTCAACATTCTGGGCAATAGTTTTTCTCTGTGCGTTCATGCTCTCCTACGTCGTTTATATGCAAATAGCCTTGAAACACAGAAAAAGACAGCTCAAAAAAAAGCCCGAAGAACTCAATTACAACTACAAACCATTTGTTTCTATAATGATTCCAGCGCACAATGAACAGGATGTCATTGAAAAAACAGTCGAAACAGTTCTTAAGATGACATACGAAAAATATGAAGTTATTGTCATTGACGACAGAAGTACTGATAATACAGCAGAAAAATTAAAAGAACTTGAACAAAAATATGAAAAAGTAAAAGCATACATAAGAGAAAAGGACGCATTCCCCGGAAAGTCAGCAGTGCTAAATGAAGCACTAAAAATAGCCAAAGGTGAAGCCATTCTCGTATTCGATGCAGATGCAAGAATGGACAAAGATTTTTTGACAAACCTTGTACCCCATCTTGAAAAAGACGATGTAGGCGCAGTACAGGCAAGAAAAATCATCATTAACCGTGACGAGAATTTTCTGACAAAATGTCAGGATAACGAATATGCTCTGGATACACACTTGCAGGTAAGCAGAGATGCAGTAAAGGGAGCTGTTGAACTCAGAGGCAACGGCGAGCTTATTAAACGTGAAGCACTTGATGACATCAACGGATGGAATAATTATACAATCACAGATGATCTTGACATGTCGACAAGACTCCACATAAAAGGCTGGGATGTAAGATTCTGTCCAAACGTATGTGTTTATGAAGAAGGTGTCGTCAAATTTATACCGCTTATGAAACAAAGACGCCGCTGGATAGAAGGAAGTATCAGAAGATATCTTGAACATTTCTGGGGTGTTTTATTTTCAAAAGACATGTCTTTACGTGTAAGCATTGATATGATAGCGTATATAACAGAATTTCTTCTTCCGTTCTGGATGATTTCAGAAATTTGTTTTCAGGCGTTTAAATTCGTAAAAGATTCACCAAATTGCATACTGTCTTCTCTTACCGTTGCAGTTGCTGTTTGTATATTTTTTATTATCGGGCTTATTTACAGTTCCAGAAAATACAACAAACTTTCAAGATGGGAATCGCTAAAACAATCTGTTCAAACAGGTATTTATCTTGTCGGAATTTGGTTCCCCGTTGTAGTTGTAATAGTATTCAAAATTATTTTCTGTAAGAAAACAATGGACTGGGGAAAAACTGTTCACGGCGTAACAAAAATCAATTCTCAAGAAAACATCCCCATTACTGAAGAACAACAGACACCGGAAACAGTCTAAATGAAAATCAATGATGAACTAGAACTAACCGTTGAAAAACTTGTTTATGAAGGTTCTGCCCTTGCAAAATACGATGGCATGCCTGTTTTTATTGACGGCGGCTGCCCTGGAGATTTATTAAAAGCAGAAGTTGTAAAATTAAATAAAAATTATGCGAAAGCAAAAATTAAAGAGATTTTAGCCCCATCTCCACACCGTATAAAACCATTCTGCCCTATTCACAATGTATGCGGCGGGTGCGGCTGGCAATATATAGCATACGATTATCAACTGGAACAAAAAAGAAATATCGTTGAAGAAACGATAAAAAAAATTACAGGTGAACATATTGAAGTAAAACCGGTAATACCCAGCCCTGAAACACGTGAATTTCGCTGTAAGCTACAATACCCCTGCACGCAAACAAAAGTCTCGAAACGAATAATTGCAGGTTATTATAAAAAGGGTACACATGAAATCGTAAATGTAAAATACTGCCCTATCCAACCGAAAATTATAGGGAAAATTCTGGAATTTATAAGAACAAAAGCAGCTGAATTATCCATTACCGCATACAACGAAAAAAAACATAAAGGAGAACTGAGGCACATAATTTTTAGATTCAGCAAGTCAGAAAATAGTTGTCTGATTATTTTTGTTGTAAATACTCAACAACTCTCTGACAAATTAAAAAAATTATCGAAAGCCGTTATGGAAGAATTTGCACATGTAACGGGCTGCTGCATAAACTACAACACTGAAAAAACAAACCTGATAATGACAAATGACACAAGGAAAATTCAAGGTGAAAACTTCTATTATGAAAAAATAGGAGATGTAAAATACAGAATCAGTGCAAACAGTTTTTTTCAAGTAAATATAGGCTCTGCAGAAAATATTTTTAATACTGTAAAAAATATTATAAAAGAAAATTACAAAACACCTAAAATTCTCGATGCATACTCGGGAGTTTCCAGCTTCGGATTATGGCTGAAAGATATTGCATCAGAAATTACCTGTGTAGAAGAAGCACCATCTTCGTCAAAAGATGCTATAGAAAATGTTAAAATTAATAATGCACAAAATTTTACTATTTTAAACGGCGACGCAAAACAAATTTTCCAAAACCTTATTGATAACGGAAAAAAATTTGATATTACAGTCTTAGACCCGCCGCGAAAAGGTTGCGAACAAGAATCTCTGGATATAGCAGTAAAGTTGACAGACAAAGCTATTATATATGTGAGCTGCAATCCGTCTACGCTTGCCAGAGACATTAAATACTTGCATGAAAACGGATTTAAAACTAAATACATTCAACCCGTAGACATGTTCTGCCACTCTTATCATATAGAATCAATTGCCTGGCTAGAAAAAGCATAAAGAAAACCGGAACCCCGGTCAGAGTTCCGGCAATAGCGTCACTAAGGAGTTTATGACTTCGACCGGTGTAAAAACCTCAATTCAAATATTCTTTCAGGTGATGCACCTGATGTTTTTCTTTCAGTTTTCTCAATGCGATATTTTCAATTTGTCTTATCCGCTCTTTTGAAAATCCCATTTTGTTACCGATTTCTTCCAGTGTCTTTTTGTTCTCGCCATTAAGACCGAATCGTCCTATCAATATATTTTTTTCTCTTTCATTTAATATATCGAGCATAGACATAACATCGCGATACATAAAATCAGACTGTATAGCAGAATCCGGAGCTTTATAACTGTCGTCAGCAACATAATCCTCAAGAACAAGATCCTCTGCTATCGGAGTATCAAGACTCACCGGATCTTTAAAAATTGCATTCTTTATATTAAACAACTTTTTTGGACTCAATTTAAGACGCTCGCCCATTTCCTCATCAGTCGGCTCTCTGCCAAGTTCTGCAGTCATATCAATAACGGTTTTTTTGTACAATCTTATTTTATCTGCCATATGAACAGGTATCCTGATTGTTCTGGAGTGATTAGATATTGCCCGCACAATCGACTGTTTTATCCACCATGTGGCATATGTACTGAACTTAAAGCCGCGTTTGTAATCAAACTTCTCCGCTGCCTTAATAAGTCCCATGGAGCCTTCCTGAACCAAATCCATAAACAATACCCCCTGCCCGATATATTTTTTTGCAATACTAACAACCAGACGGAGATTTGCCTGTATAAGCTTTTTCTTTGCAATATCTGCTTCCCTTGTACCGCCTTCTCTTATCTTTTGCCCGAGCAGCCTTTCATCTTCTGCTTTTAAAAGTTTTATGCGACCTATGTCCTTTAAATAATTTTGAAGTACATCATTTTTTTTCACTATAGTACTAAAGGTGGCTTCTTCAGATTCATCCTGTTCTAGAATAAATTCCCTCTCAAATTTATCCTCCAAATCCAACTCTTCCACTGTATATTCATTAGCAATTCCTCTCATTGTTAAAATTCCTCATCCTCATTAATTGCTAAAATACCAATCTTTTTATTTAGTGACGCAGGTCATTCAAAAAAGTTTCCGTTATGTTACATTTGCTTTATTTTTTTATGGAAATATATTATTATTAGAGGGAAAAGCGGAGGTTTCGATGTTTAACAAAGAAAAAATTCTTGAAATTCTAAATCAGGAAGACACATATATTGACAATTTTATACTCGAAGCCTTTATTAAAAATTGGAAAATAGATCCGATTTATGAAGATGCCCAGGGTGTTGAGTATTTTGATGAAATGGCAATCGAAAAAATCAGAAACGGTTTAAAACAAAAAAATCCGCCTAAAATCAATGTCATTGATAAAAATACAATAAAACCCGTGGACATCTCTGTTGAAGCACCTATGGATGATTATGAGCCACAAACCGAAATTGAATCAACTCCGGTTTGCCATCCGCAAGTTCCGCAAGAAATTGTAAAAGAAGAACATGTTGAATTACCGATTGAGGTTAAAAAGCGTGTTGATAACGAATTGCAAAATGTTACAATTGATATCTCTAACCAGACTCTTGCAATTCTCGCTGAATCTATCGCAAAAAAAATTACATCGGATGTTGCTGATTTCATAAAGAAAACAGATTTTACAGACGGTGCTGTACAACTTGGCGAATACAAAAAAGACAATCAGATTCTTGCACAAAAAATTGATGAACTAATGACTGATAACAAAATTCTTGTTCAGAGAATAGAAGAACTGGAAAAAGAAAATCAGGCATTTAACAAAATTTTCGGCAACATATACTTAAAAAGCTGATATTCAAATTATGCAGCCTCAAAATTTAAAAGAAAAAATAGAAAAATTACTATCTCCTGAAGCAAAAAAGATTATTTACGAATGCTCAAAAATCGCAAGAATAAAAGACTTCAGAATTTTTCTTGTGGGCGGAGTTGTTAGAGATTTATTGTTAGAAAGAAATATTCTCGATATAGATATAACCGTACATGGCGACGCAATTGAATTCTGCAAATTGTTGCAGGAAGAAACAGACTGCCGTATTATTCAGACTCAAAATGATTTAAAAACAGCAAAAGTAAAATTTGCAAATAATATAGAAATAGATTTTGCATCTACCCGTAAGGAAGAATATCCTAAAAAAGGTCACTTACCGGTTGTAACCCAAACAGGTTGTATGCTTTCACACGATGTTAAAAGAAGAGATTTTACAATAAATTCAATTGCTGTTGCTTTAAATCCGGACAGCTTTGGTCTCATAATAGATTACACCGGAGGTCTTGAGGATTTAAAAAACAAAACCCTCAGAATTTTGCATGAAAAAAGTTTTATTGACGATCCGTCTCGAATAATAAGAGGTCTGAAATTTAGTACAAGGCTTGGATTTGAACTTGATGAAAAGACAAAACAACTGCAGGAAAATTTTTTAAAAAATCCAAACAGGGATATTAGCTGGTTCAGGATAAAATCAGAATTGCAGCAGACTTTTTCCCTCAACTCTCCTGATGTTTTAGACAAGTGTATTGAACAAAAAATATACAAAATATTCTCCGATACAACCAACTGCATTAACGGGCAGGAAGTCTTTAACATTATACAGAAACACCATTCAGAAATAAAAAATTTATGGCTGATATATCTAGGAGTATTGCTAACAAACAAAGAAACAATTGAATTTTTCAATTTTGAAAAAAATGAAAAAAGAATACTTTTCGATGCTCTTAATATGGTAGAGCAAGGCAGCAATAGCAATGATTTTTTTGAGATATATAAATTCTTTGAAGGAAAATCTATAGAATCCATCCTTATTTTTTATCTGGTCTCAAAAAATAAAAATGCAATTCTGTTTCTCGACAAATTAAGAAAATATCATGTCGAAACAACAGGAGATGATCTCATAAGCATGGGGTTTCTTCCGGGAGCTCAATATGGAGAAATATTTGACTCTATTCTGAAAGAACGCTTCGCAGGAAATATACACAATAAACGAGAAGAAACAGATTTTATCAAAACTTTAAAAAATAGTTGAAAAATATATTTTGGCATGTATAATAGACTTACGCGACAATTGCGGAAGTAGTTCAGTGGTAGAACACTTCCTTGCCAAGGAAGGGGTCGCGGGTTCGAGTCCCGTCTTCCGCTCCATTTAAAAAAGACTCTTCGGAGTCTTTTTTTGTTGCTTATTTTCCTCTTTATTTAGCGGGACTCGAACCTCCGACTATTATGCAGACAAGCTGCGAGCTGGAGCAAGCTCCCGCTGTTCCGCTCCATTTAAAAAGACTCTTCGGAGTCTTTTTTTGTTGCTTATTTTCCTCTTTATTTAACGGGACTCGAACCTCCGACTATTATGCAGACAAGCTGCGAGCTGGAGCAAGCTCCCGCTGTTTTCTCCATTTGTATATTCCAGATAAATCTTTTACACCAGAAAAAAAAGTACTATAATATTTTTGTAGTAAAAAACGGAGTATGAAAAAATGATTAGATTGATAGCTATTATAATTATTGCAGCGATTGGATGGTTTGCATACACAAACTGGGGCAGTGTAACAAAAAATGTGGATATGGAAAAATCAGAAAACGCAATAAAACAGGAAAAGACTATTCAAAAAGTTATAAACACTAGAAACAATGATGCAGCTGCAACAAACGAAGTTACACAAAGATTCTAAAATATTAGAAACAATTGATAATATCAGAATATCTCTAAATCATTTCAAATCAGGCTACGATAATGTAGTCATAGTTTGTCATGGCTGGTTTATGACAAAAGACTCAAAAGCCTTTTCTATGCTTTCAGAAGAATTAGCAAAATATTTTGATGTTATCGCATTTGATTTCAGAGGTCACGGAAAAAGCAGCGGATGGTACACATTCACCGCAAAAGAAGAAAATGATTTAAATGCAGTAATCGATTATGCAAAAACGATAGGCTATAAAAATATACACCTGTTGGGTTTTTCGTTAGGTGGAGCACAGGTTTTGAACTTTGCGTCACACAACAATATTTCATCAGTTATAGCAGTTAGCCCGCCGGCTGATTTTTACAGAATTGAAAACCATGTATGGAAGCCAGAAGCCTGGATTCCGACGCTGTTCAAAAAATTTGAACTCAAAAGATGGTGCTCTATTCGCCCCGGTTCGATTTTTCTCAAAAAAACCGCTCCCGTAAATATTGTGCAAAATATAAATTGCCCGACACTATTTATGCTTGGAGCAAAAGATCCCATAGTATACCCGTGGCATACAAAAAATCTTTACAAAAAAGCAGTATGCCCAAAAAAAATAGAAATTTTTGAGAGGGGTAAACATGCCGAAGATTTATACCTTGAAGATAAGCACAGATTCATAAAAACATGCGTCGAATGGATTAAGGAGAACAGTATATGATTACAGATAAACTACAAAATGCAAAATTTTATTATTCACTGGGAGAAAGATTTAAAACAGCATTTGAGTATTTGGAAAATACTAATCTTGTTTCACTAAAAAACGGAAAATACGAAATTGACGGAGATAATATTTTTGTATCAGTTCAGGATTATGAAACAAAACCCATTGAACAGGGCAGATGGGAAGCACATAAAAAATACGCTGACATACAATTTTTAATAAAAGGTGCTGAGCAGCTCGGATACACAGATATTTCAAACCTACAGCCGGAAACAGGGTATGATGAAGAAAAGGACATATTATTTTTAAAAGGAAATGGTCAATTCACAAAAGCATCAGAAGGAGACTTTCTTATATTTTTCCCCCAAGATGCTCATATGCCCTGTATTAGTCAGGAAAAACCTGTATATGTAAAAAAAGCTGTTGTAAAAATAAAGTTATAGTTATGAACATGTAAATACCGTAAACTATTGAACAACCCTGTTGTTTATGCGAATATAGCAGGTAAGGAATTAAATGAATAAAGGAAGAAGTTATGCGAATTTCATTAGAGTGGCTGAACGAATATATTGATTTGACAGATATTGAACCTGAAAGAATTGCTCATGAACTTACTATGAGTGGATTAGAAGTTGAAGAAATAGAAAAAACAGGACCCAAATTTACAAACATAATTACTGCTCAAATAAAGAAAATCGATCAACACCCTAATGCTGACAAACTACATCTTGTAACAGTAGACCTTGGTAATACTGAAAAAACAGTAGTTTGCGGAGCACAAAATATTGAAGAAGGACAGATTATTCCATACGCTTCTGTCGGATCCAAAGTTTTAAACAGAAAAACAGGCGAACAGTTTGAACTGACACCGGCAAAAATCAGAGGAGTGGAATCACAGGGCATGCTATGTTCTCAAGATGAACTCGGGCTTGACGGTATGCAGGAAGAAGACGGTATACTTATATTAAATAGAATATACAAAAATCTGAAACTTGGTGAACCCCTGGAAAAAGTTCTTGATATAAAAGAAGATATTGTGCTTGATGTTGCACCGACGGCAAACAGAGGAGACGAAATGTCTATCATCGGTGTTGCCAGAGAACTTTCTGCAATTTTCAACAGAAAGTTAAATTTCTCCCCTCTTCAGGACACAGAAAACCGTAAAGCTGCAGATTTTAAAGTTGAAATTATTGATGAAGATACTTGCAAATACTATTCATTAGGTTTGTTGAAAGATGTTGTTATAAAGCCCTCACCAGATTGGATGCAAAGAAGGCTTGTTGCATGCGGAATCCGTGCTATTAACAATGTTGTGGATATCACAAACTACGTACTTTTAGAATACGGAAATCCGCTTCATGCTTTTGATATGGATAAATTAAACGGATATCTCTGTGTCAGAAGGGCAAAAGAGGGAGAAAAGCTGACAACGCTGGATGGAGTTGAAAGAAATTTGACAAGAGATTCCGTTCTTATCGCGACTAAAGAACACGGTGTTTGTGCAGCAGGGGTTTTTGGCGGTGCAAACAGTGAAGTAGATGAAAATACAAAAAATATTGCTCTTGAATCAGCATATTTTACACCGGCAACAAACCGTCGTTCAGCCAGAAGTATAGGATACAGAAGCGAAGCAAGCGCCAGATATGAACGAGGTGTCGATATTGAATCCACAAAACCTGCATTGCTGAGAGCTATGCAGCTTATGGTAGAATATGCGGATGCAAAGGTCGATGGAATTGTTGAAACAGGGAAAAACAAACTTGATGACATTGAAATAACATTAAGATATGCCCAAATAAAAAGAATTCTCGGTTCGGAAATTGAAAAAGAAAGATGTATTGAAATTGCAGAAAAACTCGGTTTCGAGCTTCTTGGAAAAAATGATATAGCCGCAAAATTTAAAGTTCCTTCATTCAGAGCAAATGATGTATACAGAGAAATAGATCTTATTGAAGAGATTTCAAGAATATACGGTTATGACAAATTCGCACCGACACTTCCCAAAAATACGCAATCTCCTGAAATTACATACGAATCACGTGTTTTAAAACAAATACATAACATGTTTCTTGGATGTGGTTTCTATGAAGCAGTCACTTCATCTCTTGTTGGAGATCCGATATACAGAGAATTTTCGATACCATACAATGAAGAAAAAGCCGTTAAAGTTCAAAATCCTCAGAGCGAAGACCATACAATGCTCAGAGAGACATTAATGGCAAATATTTTAAATACAGTAAAATATAATCTCTCAAACGGACAAAAAAATGTATGGGTTTATGAAATCGGAAAAACTTATATGATTGAAAAACCTGCGGATGAAAAATTCACAGGTGTTAAGGAATGCAGAATGATATCAGGCGCTGTCACAGGCTCATTCGCAAATGACAAATGGACAAAAAGACCAGAACCTGACTTCTTCTTCATCAAGGGACTTATGGAAAATCTTTTTGAGTTACTGGGAGTACAAAACCGTATCCAATACAGATCATGCTCTGACAAAGATTTTCTTCACCCCGGAAAAAGTGCCAAAATTTTACTTTTAGGAAAACAGCCTGAAGAAATAGGATATTTCGGTGAAGTACATCCAATTTTGAAAGACAAACAAAAATTCTTACAGGATGTTTATATTTTTGAAATAAACCTTGAAAAACTTTTGACAGCTATTCACAATACAACACCACGCTACAAAAAATTATCCCAATTCCCTGAAGTGCAAAGAGACATTGCATTTATTGTACCGGAAAATATAAGTAATGAAGAAATTTCTAAAATTATAAAAAAGGCTGTTAAAAATAATCTTTACAACGGTCAGGAACTCTTTGATGTATATCAGGGAGAACACGTAAAAGAAGGATTTAAAAGCGTTGCATACAGAATCAAAATGCAGGATAAAGAAGCTACATTAACTGATGAAATGGTTGAAGAACAAATGAATTCAGTTCGAGACGCACTAAAAAAATCCATTTCTGATTTAAGTTTCAGAGAATAAAGCGCAAATTTATTTATTCAGCGCCGTTAGTACAAAAAACAAAAGGAATTAATATGTCTAAAGTTTATAAAATCAGCTTCGGCGCAATAAAAACAAAAAATGTAGAATCAAAAAAATCTACAGAACGAAACGAATTCATAAATACAGTATCAAAACCTGATACTTTTGAAAAAACAAATACATCCAGACATACAGGCTTTTTTAAAAGTGCAATAATGGCAGCTGCAATGACGCTGGGAATTGCAGCATCACCATTGAATACAAATGCCCAACAATACAAAGTCATAACAACTTCTGACTGGATTGTAGGAAAAACTACAAGCGATAAGAGTGTATACGGTCTTGCTAAAAGATTCAATATGACACCGGAAAAATTTAGTGAAACATTTGATGTACCATTAGACGGCGTAAAACGCGGATATGTATTCAAAGTCCCATCTCATAAAGTTGATAACGGGGAAACTCTTTCATCAATCGCAAAAATGTATAAAATGGATGTAAAACTCCTCGCACAAATAAATGATATCGACATGGAAAAAGATGCAGCGTTAAAACCCGGTGAATACATTTTTATACTGCCTAATACAAAGCCACAGAAAAAAACAGCGAAAAAATCCACTGTATCTACTGTATCAGCAGACAATGCTAACAAAATAATTTACACCTCTACCGGTAAAAAATGGACCGTTCAATCTCTTCACGAACACGTCCAAAATACGGCACTGGAAAATGGCAGACCTGCGAACAGACCACTGCCTGCTGTAAACAAAAACAGTAGAATATCTGCAGAAGTAAAAATATACCAGCCTGCAGGCAATGGAAAACTAAGTGATAAAACTATAATTATCAATACCGGACACGGATATAATGCGAACGGTGAATTTGATGCCGGAAAAAGCAATGCTGTGCTTGCAAAAAATAATTCAGGGAAAATTGTTGAAACCACAAATTTCATAGGAAACAGAGGAAAGGCTCTTGAAGAGTGGAAAATTAACAGAGAACTCAGTATAGATCTTGCAGAAGAACTCGTTAAACAGGGTGCAAAAGTCGTATTTATCAGCGGCGGAGAAAATCTTGCGGAAAAAGAAATAAGAAACACAAAAGCAGATATGCTCATAAGTCTGCACAGCAATTCCGATGAAAACGATAAAGGAATCCAAATTCTATATAATATTAGAGGAAGCCTTGATAAAAAGGACAAGCAGCTTGCTGATGTTCTACAAAGCAATTTTGAATCAAACTCAAGACTCAGAGGCATAAATGAGCAAAAGGGTCGTTCACTCGACGCCCTCAGCGCTTCAAAATTAAAAACACTTGCAATACCTGCTGTGATGATAGAAACCGGAAATCTTCAGAATGAAGATGATATTCACAGACTCAATGCCGGGTACTTTAAAAAAGCACTTGTTCAGCAAATTGGAAAAGGAATTGTAGAATATTTTGAAAAATATTAGTTATAGCACTTTCTTTTGATAAACAATAAAGCTATAATATTTTTATGGATATAGATATAGAGGTCAAAAATTTAACATCAAAAGATGAAAAAGCTGCTCTAAAATCAGCACAATTTCTGCTGAATAGCGGTAATATCGAAATGTTTAATGCGCTGTTAAAAAAAAGCGAATTTTTGTTTGATTTTGTAAAACAAAATGTCAATAAACGACTGACAAAAGCTCTAACAGAAACAAATTACAAAAATTTGTTTAAATTTTTGGACAACTATAGTCCGGATTACGAAGACTTCATTGCTTCTTCATTTGCAAAATATGCAAATGAAGATTTGACTGATGAAATACTCGAACTGTTGCAAAATGGTACCGAAAACCAAAAAACCTATGCAGCAAAATACTTTTCATATATACCTGATACAATAGCAGCTGACAATCTTTTAGAATATGCTTTTTCGGATAACGAACCTCTCGCATTCAATTCTGCACAAGCACTGGGTAAAATGGAAAATAAAGAATCCTATGAAAAAGCACTATCTATGCTAAAAGATGATGATGATTTCAAAAAACTTGATGCAGTAAAATTTTTAGTTGCATACGGAAACAGGGATGCTGTATTGCCGATTCTTGAATCACTAAGTACAAGTTCCATGCCTGAAAATATAGCAGGCGAACTTCCTTTTCTTGAACCGCTTCCGGAAATTATGAAAACAAAGCCGAAAGGAATTGTCCTGCCCTGTATTCACAATATATTATCAGGATTAACAGAAATTCTCCCGCTTTCACAGGTTTTTGATTTTGAACTCTATGATGTACTTGCCTTTTTAATTGAAAAAAATAAAACTGAAAAGGATAGCCATATTGCCGTGATATTACTCAAAGCTCTTGCGCAATTTTCAACAATTTGTGAAATTGAAAGCTATACATTTGACGAGGACAAAAATACAAAACAAGAATTGAACGCAATATATGAATTGTTAAAAAATCAGCCTGAATCTTTCTGGAATGAACAAAAAAATCTGATTTTAAAAGAACTTGAACTGGAAAAATCCCGTATACTACCGGCTTTACAAATAATATCAGAATTAAAATTAACAGAAGCTTGTAAAAATTTGAAAAACTTGCTAAACAGCAATGATGAAATAATTCTATGCGAGACTATTTCAGCAATAAAATCTATCGGCAAGCTAGATGAAAATGAAATCTCAAAAGATGAAGTACTTAATAAAATCCATAGTGAAAATATAAAAGCCATTATTTTAAACATGTTTGTATTAACATGATTTTATGCTGATAGACACTCATGCACATATAGATATGGATGATTATTCTGCTGATTTTCAAGAAATGCTGAAAAGAGCGGAAGAAAACGGTGTGAAAAAAATTATAATTCCCGGTGTCGAGCCATCGACTTTCGAACGAATATTCAATCTCACTGAAAAATACGAAAATATATACGGCTGTGTAGGAATACATCCGGAAGAACTCGATTCATACAACGAAGACGCCGAAGAAAAAATAAAATATTATTTACAAAAACATAAAATTGTTGCTCTTGGTGAAGTGGGTCTTGATTACTACTGGGACAAAAGCAGAATTGAATTACAAAAAGAAATCTTTGAAAAACAAATCTATATGGCAAAAGAAGCGGGAAAACCTATAGTCGTTCATGACAGGGAGGCACATCAGGATACATTTGAAATCCTGAAAAAAACAGGTGCAAAGGAAACAGGCGTAGTTATGCACTGCTTTTCAGGCAGCCCCGAATTTGCGCTGCAATGTGTAAAAGAAGGCTTTTTCATTGCTCTTGGCGGTGTTGTTACTTTTAAAAATGCAAAAAAAATGAAAGAAGTGGCTCAGGTTGTACCGCTTGAATCCCTTCTTGTCGAAACTGATTCACCATATCTTACTCCGGTACCATTCAGAGGCAAAAGAAACGAACCATCATACGTTAAATACTCTGCAGAAGAAATTGCAAAACTCAGAGAAACTACCTTTAATGAAATTTCTGATGCCACAACAAAAAATGCACTGAAAGTTTTTCACATAGAATGAAAATAAATGCAATAAGTTTTAGCGGATTTAAATATCGAAAGAAAAAGAATAAAATGCCCAAAAAAGAAAGACTGGACAAAATACTTGTAGATAAAGGATACTTTGACACAAAAAGCAAAGCGCAGGGCGCTATTATGGCTGGCGATGTCAAAGTAAATGACGAAGTCATCACAAAATCAGGACATCTTTTTGAACTAAAAGATAATACTAAAATAGAAGTAAAAACATTCCCCTATGTTTCAAGGGGCGGACTTAAAATAGAAAAAGCAATAAAAGAATTCGATATAAATCTAAATGACAGAATTTGTCTTGACGCAGGCGCTTCGACCGGAGGTTTTACGGACTGCATGCTTCAAAATGGAGCAAAAAAGGTATATGCCGTAGATGTTGGATACGGACAGATTGCGTGGAAAATAAGAAGTGACAAACGTGTCAAAACAGTTGAGCGCACAAATATAAAAAACTGTACACGGGCTGACATATACGGAAAAAATGATGAATTGCCAGATTTTTGTGCAATGGATTTGTCTTTTATCTCAATAACAAAAGTACTTGAGAATATAAAAAGATTGATGAAGCCTGAAAATATTGAAATTGCAGCACTTATAAAACCCCAGTTTGAGGCAGGTAAAGAACTTGTCGGCAAAAATGGAGTTGTCAGAGAAAAAAGCACTCATGAACTGGTTATAAAAAATGTAATTGAATTTTCCCAAACTATCGGTTTATACCCCCAAAAACTGACATATTCACCTATCAAAGGACCCGCGGGAAATATAGAATATCTGATATTGCTTTCAGACAGGTCATCTGATTTTGATATGGAAGAAATAGAGTCAGTCGTAAACGCAGCAAACTCTCAGATGGAATAAAAAAGGGAAAGAATATATTTCATTTCCCTAAAAGATTACTTTCTTAAAAAGTATACGTCGCTATGAAGAATTTTATATATGCATAAATATATGCATATATATTATCATAAATAGTGGGAATGTTAAACCATACAATTATGTATATTATCATTATATGGATATTGATTTAATGCATAAATTAACTAAAAATAAAGACAAACGAGTCACAATGATGTTTAATAATGATCTATGGGAAATGTTTAAAAACGCTTGTGAACAAGAAAACTCAAAACCGACACCGGAATTTGAAAAATTTATGCTAAAATTTCTTGCAAATAAAGGTTTGTTATAAAAATTCTTGTACTATTTATTTGTTTTAGTGGTATAGTGAGATTGTAAAAATTCTATTCCTAAAGCGGCATCGTCTAGGGGTTAGGATAGCAGATTCTCATTCTGTTGACACGGGTTCGAATCCCGTTGCCGCCGTATTATTACAAAGGAATATTGATATATTTTGGGATTCTCGCAGCGGTCTCTGCACATTTTAATGAGCAATGAATTTTTGAAAATTTGAACTATTAAGAATATGCCATCCATGCCTGTCATTATCATTCATTGTTTAGTGCTTTAGAATGACATTGTATAGATTCTGTTTATACAGACGTTTTTCACCGGCTAATCAGTTAGGTTAATAATATTATGCCAATTAGATTTAGTTGTATATGCATCTTTTTCTAAAATACCATTTTTGTACTTTTCCATGTCAATTGAGCCAGGCACGTACGTTCTTTCACCTTCTATAAAATTTAACCCCTGCCGGTATTTTAATGACCCTTTTCTAAAAGGTTTTAATTTTCCAAAAATCTGCTCTAAATGAATTTTTGCATTATCTTTATCAAAAATTTGTTCTTTTCCGTTTAAAACCATTTTGTAATCTATTTTTTCCCTCAACCCTAATTCTCTAAGCATTTTTTGGAAATCTTCCAGTGACTTACCAGTGCTTTCTGCCATTTTTATCTGCGCCTCCTCAGATTGCCCCAATAAATCTCCGACAATCCTTCTCGGATAATTTTCAGATATTGCATCTAATAGTCCGTCAACAGAAGTTCTATAAGCCATTTCCGTCTGTCTTGTATGTCTAAATTCATGCATTAAGTACTCGATGATATCGGTTTTTTCTTGTCCGTTAAATTTTTTTGAAAGATTCAAGCATAAAGTAATAACACCTTTTGTAAGATCCCAGCTTGCATCAAACATTTTGGGTTTATCAAATATCAGGGGGATGTTAAGATCTTTATAACCAAAATCATTCTTTATTTGTTCAAATGCTTTTTGACAAAATTCTTTTGAATCTTTTATATAGCTCAACTGCTGATATGCGTTCATTTTTTCTACTGCTTTTTCCGGAGAAACCTTTTTGCCAAATATAGAAGAAAAATAACCTGCAATCATTTTTATAAAAGGCATATTGGGTTTTTGTTTTCCAAAAATACTATCTTCAAAAGCAAGGCTCGATTCATCAAACGAAAAATTTGCTTTTGCTAATATTTTTTTGTCTCGAGACGATATACTTACAACATCATTTTTCAGAGCTGTCTGTCCGGTTCTTATGCTGTATTTAGTCTTAATCTTTTCCAGCAAGTTTGTTTTCTTAAACTGTTTTGAAATATAACTATTTCTATGTAATAAACGGGTATTTTTTATAGACATAAATCGATTTCCAATATTATTTTTCAATAACGGTCTTTTTAAAAATATTATTATGCGGCACATCATTGCCCATACGTATAAGTTTTTCCAGAGCAAACTTTATTGGATTTTTAATTTTTGAGGATTCAGTTAAAAAAGTGACAACTTTTTCCTGTCTCAAATCTTGCATAGTTTTGGGAACGATAACATCTGATTTTGGAACAAAACGCGTGAAACTAATAAAAGGGAACCCTTTGGAGGTAACACCCGTATCAACAAGAAGTCTTGTTCTCAAGTACGATGATTCAATATTTTTCCTTGCCTGATTTAGTTTTTCGAATTTTCCATGCTGAATCGCATAATCAGCTATCTGTTTCATTGATTCACTATTTAAAAATCTTGCTTTGAAAGCGGGTCTGCGCGCAGTACTGTAATTGTTCTTTATCATCTTTTCTCCTTTGAATATACTGCAACAAAACATGTGAATAAAAATTATTGCCAATAAAAAACGGGCTTTTTAAAATCAGCCCGCCTTTTTATTATTTCAATGTTTCTATAAGCTCTTTGATTGCATTTATCTGCGTATTGAGCTCATCCGCCCGCGCTCTTGTTTCTTCAATAAGTTCTTTAGGTGCTTTTTCGACAAAATTCTTATTCTTTAGTCTGCCCTCAAGACTCATTCTTTCTTTATCCAATTTTTCAATTTTCTTATTCTGGCGGGCAATTTCTTCATCAAAATTAATAAGCCCTTCAAGAGGAATAATAATTTTAGAATTTCCCACAACAGCAGAAGCTGATTTTTTAGGCATTTGCGTATCTTCAGCTTTAAAATCAACGCTTTCTATTCTTGCCAGACGTTTCAAATATGGTACAACCGCTTCAAAAACGGGTTTTTCAGCAGCACTGGCAAGGACCGTAATATCCATCTGTGCAGAAAGCGGAATATTCAAGCCCTGACGTACGTTTCTTAATGATTTAATTGTTTCAAAAACCAGTTCCATCTCTTTATTTTCTGTTTCAAAAACAAATTCTTTTTTGTACGTCGGGAACTCTGCTTTAATAATTCCGACAGTGTCCTTATCCTGAGGAATCAGCTGCCAGATAGCCTCAGTAATGTGCGGCATTATAGGGTGCAACATTCTCAATGACATATCAAGAACATATCTCAAAACTCTCTGAGTATTAGCTTTTTGAGTTTCATCCTGAAGCTGAATTTTAGCAATCTCAACATACCAGTCGCAATACTCATTCCAGAAAAAGTCATAAAGAATATGAGCTGTTTCACCTATACGATAGTTCTTTATATTTTCATTAACATCTTTAGAAGTCTGGTTCAATCTATGCAGAATCCATTTGTCAGCGATTGTCAAACCTGTCATATCAACAGGTTGATTATCCACACCTTCCAAATTCATAAGCACAAATCGAGACGCATTCCATATTTTGTTAGCAAAATTTCTACCGTACTCAAATTTGTCATCAGAAACTTTAATATCCTGACCGCCGTATGTAGACATAGATGTTAGAGTAAATCTCAAAGCATCACAGCCATATTTGTCTATTATTGTAACAGGGTCAACAGTATTACCCTTTGATTTTGACATCTTTTGTCCTTTTTCGTCACGGATTAATCCATGGATGTAAACAGTAGAGAATGGTGCTTTTCCGGTAAATTCATACCCCATGGTAATCATTCTTGCTACCCAGAAGAAAATAATATCAAAACCTGTCACAAGAGTAGAGGTCGGATAGAATTTTTTGAAATCCTCAGCCTCTGTATTTGGCCAACCCATTGTTGAAAATGGCCACAAGCCAGAAGAAAACCACGTATCTAAAACATCAGTTTCCTGAGTATAATTTTCCGGATCTGGATTTTCTTTCGCTACAACCATCTCTCCGGTGACATTATGATAATATGCAGGTATTTGATGTCCCCACCACAATTGTCTCGAGATACACCAGTCACGGATATTTTCCATCCAACCAAGATAATTTTTCTCCCATTTTTCAGGAATAAATTTAATTTCACCCGTTTTTACTGCCTTAATAGCAGGCTCAGCAAGCGGTTTCATTTTTACAAACCACTGTTCGGAAAGCAGCGGTTCAATTGTTGTATGACATCTTTGACACTTGCCAACATTGTGCTCATGGTCAACAATTCTAATTAAATCATTATGATACTTTAGCATGCCTATAATTTTTTCGCGTGCTTCATATCTGTCTAATCCGTGTAACTCAGCCGGAACCTCAGCGCAAGCCTTCATCTTGCCCTCACCATCAATAACCCATATCGGTTTTAAGCCATGACGTTTTCCGATTTCATAGTCATTCGGGTCATGGGCAGGTGTAATCTTCAACGCACCGGTTCCAAATTTTTTGTCAACGTATTCATCTGCTATAATCGGGATTTCTCTGCCTGTCAATGGCAAGCATACAGTCTTTCCGACCAAATCTTTATATTTATAGTCGGTTGGATTTACAGCTATAGCAACATCTCCGAACATTGTCTCTGGACGTGTTGTTGCAATTACTATTGCACCCGCTTCATCCTTCAATGGATAACTGATTTCCCAGAGATGACCTGCCTCTGTTTCATATTCTGTTTCAACATCAGAAATAGCTGACTGGCAACGAGGACACCAGTTAACAATATAAGATCCCTTATAAATTAAACCTTTTTCATAAAGTCTTACAAAAACTTCTTTTACAGCATCCGAACAGCCCTTATCAAGGGTAAACCTTTCTCTTGAACGGTCAAATGAAGCTCCCAAACGTTTACACTGGTCGAGAATTGCACTCTTATGTTCATTTGCCCAGTCCCAAGTTCTTGCCAGAAATTTTTCTCTGCCCAGCTCATGACGGTTGGTACCTTCAGCTCTTAGCTGCTTTTCAACAACATTCTGAGTCGCAATACCAGCATGGTCAGTCCCAGGCACCCACAATGCTTCATAACCTGACATTCTATGATACCTGACCAAAATATCCTGCAAAGTCTCATCTATCGCATGTCCCATATGCAAAACACCGGTTACGTTCGGAGGAGGAATAACTATAGAGAAATGAGGTTTAGGTGATTTGGAATCAGCCTTAAAGCACTCATTTTCTTCCCAGAATTTGTAAATCTCTGCTTCCGTTTTGTTTGCGTCATATGTAGTCGGCAAATCACTGTAACTTTTTGTCTGCATCAAAATAGCCTCTCTTAATTCATTTCAATGACTATAAAATACCACAAAGAGAAGAATTTTTCTAACAGTGCTTATAAAACTTTTTAAAGCACTTTATTCAGTATCCTCATTCCACAATCATTCTCATTTTTATGCAGTCCGACTATGCCTTTTTCTTACTATAGATTGATGTTATATTACTGAGGAAGCAAGCTCAATACAAGCATTGAACGTGTATTTGCCTGCGCCATCATAGAAGATGCTGTTTGCTGTAATATCATATTTCTCGTATAATTAGCCGTTTCTGTCGCAATATCAGCCTCCATCACAGTAGAATATGCAGCCGTATAATTTTCATACTTGGTATTTAATGATGCCAGAATAGAGTCCATCCTATTCTGTGCAACGCCGGCATTAGAGACACGCTCTTTTACTATATCAGAAGCAGCGTCAATCTGGTCAATAAACTGAGCCGCAGCAGAAGCAGTCGCAAATGCTTCTTCTACAGTCGCAAACATTGCAGTCGAACCTGTAATATTCAATGAATCAGTATCCGTCTTTAGAAAGACATTTTTTATCTGCAATGAGTTGAGGGTCGGATCTGAGTTTGCTCCTATCTGTATTCTTACACCGGTACCGGCATCAACAGAACCATCCAATAACTTTATGTCACCAAAACTTGAGTCTTTAGCGAGTCTGTTTATTTCATCAATTCTTGATTGAGCTTCATTTATTATCTCAGTCTTTTGAGCATCTGTTAATGTTTCATTTGATGCCATTGTTGCAAGATCCCGGATACGTTCAAGCTCATCGTTAATTGATTGCAAATCGCCTACAGCGGTCTGAGCCATATTATAGCCCATCTGTACATTAGAATAAGCCACCCGCATACCGCTAAGTTGATTATTCAACTCTGAAGCGTAATAATATCCGGCAGGATCATCTGCCGCAGAATTTATTCTGTAGCCTGTTGTAAGACGTTGCAGACTGGTGTTCAAACTGTTACCAGCCGCATTAAATGCGTTTGTGGCACGCAAATACGCCATATTTGTATTTATTGAGAGAGACATTTTAAATTCCTTTTCATTTTTTACCGTTCTCATCCTGAGAACAGTCGATACGCATACACCAAAACGAACTCCATCTTCAGCCCCATCGCAAAAGACAGACTCGAATCAGCCCTGTATACTGTTTGTTTTATTTGTAGATAAGTTTATGGGGAGGGATTTCTATCCCTTTACATGTACAGTATAGAATTTTTTTCATCCGACATGAAGAGAAATTGATATAATATTTACAATTTGCAATATAATTTTTATATATATTATTAATACAAAGCTAATATTATTTACTATCAATGTAACATTTTGTGTCGTTTGAACAATCAGGTTCAAACCGAATAGCAAAATTTATTTTTTCGCTTTTTCTATCATGTAAACAAGAAACAATAATACATAATTTTGCAATATTCCATGCAAAATAAAATACTTGTTGCTATAATTTATATGTAATATTTAAAGGAAGGAATAGACATGGAATTGACAATGGATTTCCCTCAGCGTGAAAAGGTTATAAATCCTACACATGATATTAAACTTTTCGCGGGGCGTTCGCATACGAAACTTGCTAATGAAATAGCAGAATATCTTGGAACAACAGTCGGTCCGATGATTATTAAAAATTTTGCGGATGGTGAAATCTATGTTCAGGTTCAACAGAGTATAAGAGGTGATGACGTTTTCGTTATCCAGCCTTTGTCCAATCCGGTTAACGAAAATCTCATGGAACTTTTGATTATCATTGACGCTTTCAAAAGAGCCAGTGCAAAATCAATTACAGCAGTAATTCCATATTATGGCTATGCAAGACAGGACAGAAAAACCTCCGGAAGAGAAGCAATTACAGCGAAATTGGTTGCAGATTTATTGACTACGGCCGGTGCTGACAGAGTTCTGGCTATGGATTTACACACAGGTCAGATTCAGGGATTTTTTAATATTCTTGTTGACCATGTTTAT
Organism: Candidatus Gastranaerophilales bacterium; assembly: GCA_944323425.1. Lineage (GTDB taxonomy): Bacteria > Cyanobacteriota > Vampirovibrionia > Gastranaerophilales > Gastranaerophilaceae > CALUPY01. The sequence goes on from CALUSL010000002.1 coordinate 119,464, forward strand.
GCAACACCGGTTCTTACAGAATATTTCAAAAATTTAAATATAGATAAATCAAATCTTGTCGCAGTAAGTCCTGATACAGGCGGAGTACAAAGAACCAGATATTTCGCAAAAACACTTGACTGTCCGCTCGCCATTGTTGACAAAAGACGTGATAAACACAATGAAGCAATTGCAGACCATATTATAGGCGATGTAAAAGGAAAAACTTGTATTCTGGTTGATGACATGATTGACACAGCCGGTACTATCTGCGAAGCATCAAAACTCTTAAAACGAGAAGGCGCAGAAAAAGTTTATGTTTGTGCAGCTCATGGAGTATTTTCCGGTCCCGCACTTCAAAGGCTGGAAGAAGCACCTGTTGAAGAGGTTATTGTAACAAACTCTATTCCGCTTGAAAGAAATTATATACCCTCAAAAATTAAACAGCTTAGCGTTGCCCCGATACTTGGTGAAGCTATTTCAAGAATTCATGACAATGAATCAGTAAGTTCACTGTTCGGATTTGAAAAAGAGTACAAATCATAACGCTTAAGCTTGTAAATAAGAGAGAGTAGGCAGGTAAAATTTACCTGCCTTTCTCTTTAATTTTCGGGATTGTTGTATTAAATTTGTTTGGTGTAAAATTAAGTACAGAAATTAATTATCAGGAGCGTTAAAAATGGATAATAAGGAAGTAAGAGTAAGAATTGCACCGTCACCGAGCGGAAATTTGCATATAGGTACTGCAAGAACAGCCTTGTTCAATTATCTTTTTGCAAAGAAAAATCACGGAAAATATATACTGAGAATTGAAGATACAGACCTCGACCGTTCCAGTCAGGCGTATATTCAAAACATTTACGACAGCCTGAAAGCACTTGGCTTAAACTGGGACGAAGGTCCGGATGTAGGAGGTCCATACGGTCCTTACCAACAATCCGAAAGATTTGATATATATCCGAAATATGCACAAAAACTTATCGATGCAGGATATGCTTATGAATGCTTCTGCACGCAGGAAGAACTTGATGCAGAAAAACAGGAATCAATCAAAAATAAAAGACCACATGTATATTCAGGTAAATGCCGCCACCTGTCAGAGGAAGAAAAAGAAAAACTCAGAGCAGAAGGAAGAAAACCATCTATCAGATTTCATGTTCCGGATAGCGGAGAAACAAAGTTTACTGATATGGTTAAAGGCGACTTAAAATTTGATAATAGCTTGATTGGCGACTTTGTAATTATGAAGTCAAACGGCACACCGACATACAACTTTGCCGTTGTAATCGATGACATGGAAATGAAAATTTCTCATATTATTAGAGGTGAGGACCATATTTCAAATACAGCAAAACAAATCCTTATCTATGAAGCACTCGGAGCTGAAATTCCTCAATTCGGTCACCTTGGAATGATTCTTGCACCTGACAGAAGCAAACTTTCGAAACGTCATGGAGCAACTGCTGTTTCAGAATTTGTGGAAAAAGGCTATTTAACAGAAGCACTGGTAAATTTTGTTGCGCTTCTTGGATGGTCTCCATCCGATGGACATGAAATTAAGACATTGGACGAAATTGTTGAAGATTTCAGAATTCACGAAGTTTCATCGTCAAATTCAATATTTGAATACGACAAGCTTAACTGGATGAACGGTCAATATATCAAAAAAATGGACATTAAAAAACTTGCCGAACTGGTCAGACCGTTCCTTTCAATGTATGACCTTTCCGAAATGTCACAAGAAAACTACGAAAGAATGATAGAAGTAACAAGAGAACCTATCACTATTCTCTCTGATCTGGTAAATGATGTTAAATACTTCTTTGGTCAGGATGCAGAAATAGAACCGGATGTACAAACCAAAATATTGGACAGCGAAGATGGTCAAAAAGTTCTCAGATATGTAGTAGAAAATGAACTGGATAAATGGGACTTTGAAGACTCTGAAAAACTTCATGAACAACTTGCTGACCTGAGAGCCTACTTTAAAGAACAGGGCATCAAACCCAAAGAAACAATGTGGGCAATCAGAGCAGCGGTAACAGGAAGAACTCATGGCGCTGACATGGTTGCTATACTTCAAATTCTCGGCAAGGAGCGTTCCGTTCGCAGGATAAAAGCTGCCACAAAATAATATGAAACAGTATTTTTTAGATAATAAAAGCAACACACTAATTTTGTTTTTTTGCGGCTGGGGAATGGATGAAAAGCCATTCAAGCCGCTTAAAACAAAATATGATATGTTGCTATTGTATAATTACAGTGAGTTGTCACTGGATTTTGACTTCACAAAGTATGAAAAAATCCATCTAATGTCATATTCATACGGAGTCTTTGTTGCAGCCATGCCTGTCCATAATCTGCCAGAATTAGCATCAAAAACGGCCATCAATGGAACGTTAAAACCAATTGACAATCATTATGGAATCCCGGAAAAAATTTTCAATCTTACTCTTAACAATATGACATTAGAAACTGCTATAAAGTTTAGAGAAAGACTTTTTGACAATCAGGAACATTTCAGACTTTTTAACAAAAATCTGCCGGCAAGAGATATTGATGATTCAATGTATGAACTTGCTCAGCTGAAAAACTATTTTAAAAATGATGTATACTATGAATATGACCGAATTATTATTTCTGATTCCGACCGGATTATACCGGCAGGTAACCAGAAAAAATACTGGTTAGATTTACAAAAACACACAAATACAAAAATAATAAAAGGTGGGCATTTCCCGTTTTACAACTATGAATTTATCGAAGATTTGATAGAACTATGATTAACAAAGAACTGGTAAAATCAAGATTTGAAAAAAGCATAGATACTTATGATAAAAATGCAATAGTCCAAAAAGCAATGGCTGAGGAGCTTACAGAGAAAATCCGTAAATATTGTGGGACCAATTTTCCGGAAATATTCGAGTTTGGCTCAGGTACCGGCTTTCTAACCTCCTGCATAGCAGAAAAAATAAACTTTTCGCATTACTATGCTAATGACATTGTTGAAAAATCAGAAAGTTTTGTAAAAAAAATTATATCTGATTGCCAGTTTATATGCGGCGATATTGAGTCAATTGAAATTGTAAAAAAGTTTGATTTGATTATCTCTAATGCATCTATGCAATGGATTTCCGAAATTGAGCCGTTAATGCAAAAGCTAAAATCAGCATTAAATCCCGGTGGAGTACTGGCATTTACAACTTTTGGTGAACAAAACTACAAAGAGATAAAAGATACTACAGGGCTTGCTCTAAATTATTTAAAAACAGATACTCTAATCCAATTATACGAAAAATTTTTTAGCATAGAGTATATGGAAGAAAAGACGGAAACTTTATTGTTTGATACACCAATGGATGTTCTAAAACATATTAAAGACTCCGGTACTAATGGTATTCATACAATCAACTGGACAGTAAAAAAGTTAAAAGACTTTGAAAAATTCTACTCACTAAAATTTAACCAAAATGACAAAGTCAAACTTACATACAACCCTATTTATGTCATTCTAAAACACAAATAGACTAACCGGTGAAAACATGATAAAATCTAAGAAAAAATGAATGGAGTAAATAAATGGCAAGAATAGTAAGACCCACATGGGCAATCAGATGTGTACAATCAAGCTGCAGAGAACTTTTTGAAGTTGCAATTCTCGAAAACGGCAAACAACAAGAAGTAATTTGCCCAAAATGCGGAGAACATTATTTATATCCTGTTGTCAATGAAGACGACGACAACTACGCTCAATAAAATGCATGAATTTTACGGCACTGACAAAAGATACAATCAGTTTAGCGCTTATTTAAAACATAAATTCGGTCAAAAAGTATACAAAATAACTCTTGACGCGGGTTTTAACTGTCCGAATCGTGACGGAACAATATCTACCGGAGGATGTATATTTTGTGATGACGGAGGAAGTTTTTCGCGTGCACATTCGAATTTACTAACTATAGAAGAACAAATTCAAACGGGCATAAAAAATCTGTCTGAAAAATTTAAAGCACAAAAATTCATGTCGTATTTTCAGGCATACACAAATACTTACAAACCCGTAGAAGAGCTTGAAGAAATATACAACTCAGCACTAAATCACCCTGATATAGTAGGTATATCTATAGGAACACGTCCTGATTGTGTTGATAAAAAAAAGTTAGATTTGATTGCCTCTTATACAAAGAATTATGAAACATGGATTGAATACGGTCTGCAATCAGTGCACGACCGTACACTACAATACATAAACCGCGGACATGATTACAAAACATTTGAACATGCCTGTGAAGAAACTAAGAAAAGAGACATCAAAGTTTGCGTGCATGTAATACTTGGACTTCCGTATGAGACAAAAGAGGACATGCTAAAAACAGCAAAAACATTGGCAAATCTGGGAGTTGACGGAGTAAAAATACATGACCTGTGTGTAATGAAAAACACCAAACTCGCAAAAATGTATGAAGAACAAGAAATAGCACTACTTGAAGAAGATGAATATGTTTCTCTGGTTTGTGATTTTCTCGAAGTACTGCCACCGGAAACAACAATCCACCGCCTCGCCGGAAACGGACTACAAGAACTAAAAATTGCTCCATTATGGCTTAATAAAAAATTTGAAATATTAAATAAAATTGACAGAGAGCTCATAAAGAGAAATTCGTGGCAGGGAAAACGCTACAAAAATTAAATAAATTGGAAGTGTAATTTTTTTCTTTTCTGCCAATCTTTGCTTATAAAAGCCCTATCCTATAAAATTATATTCTTCAATGAGTTTTTTAGCCCAGCTGAAAATGTTGATTAATTCATAAGGTTTGGGCAGATACAAGTCTGCACCGGTATTTAATATCATTTTTTTATCATGTACAACTGTCGACATTATAATTTTTATATTTTTATAATCAGAACTTTTTTTCAGTTTCTGCGCAATAGTTAACCCCAACAAACTGTCGTCAGCACCAGCATCAAGAATAACCAGCGCCGGTGAAAAGTTTCTTATTGTTTCAAAAGTTTTGTCAAAATCGGTTATAGCCTCTGTTTCGTACCCCTGCAATTCTGCAGATGTTTTCAGCAAGAGATTAAGAGCTGCATCCGGTTCGATTATGAGTATTTTGTTATTATAGCTTTTTTGTTTTACAGCATCTGCAGCACTGATTTTAGGTCTTTCCATTATAAACCCTGAGCCGGGTTTTGTTCTTGCCAGTTTATAAGTATTATACAGGTCATTTATTGCTGTTTTTACACTGTTATAAACCTTATACTCGCCCGAAATTATTCCTATGCTTGTTGAAACAAGAGTAATTCTTTTTCCTGCATTATCATCTCCGCGGAGAATAATATATCCTTGATTTGCATCTTCGTCCGAATAAAACTTGTCCACAATCGTATCAAATGCATAAGTCAAAAATGAAGCTATATGTTCAGCTTTGTATGTGTTTGTTAAAATCAAAAATTCGCCGTAAGCCAGCTCGCCCAGATAATCTGTTTCATCAAGCGTTGATGTAATTATAGCGGTATATGTTTGAACCATTTTATCCGCTGCAAGTTCCCCGTATATTTCTTTGTAAAATTCAAAATCATTTATTTTGATAAGTAAAGCAGCCCAGTTTTTGTTTTCCTTCAATATTCTATTAAAAATTTTCAAGGAAATCTTTGAATCCGGCAGTCTAGTTTTTTCATTCAAATAACTTTCATAATATCTTCTCAAATGAGCATTTATTCTTGCACTAAATTCCTCTGAATCAATTGGTTCACTTAGATAATCATCAGCACCTGCCTCAAGAGCTTTTAGTTTGTCCTGAAGATCGTCAGATTTTGAAATGGTAATTACAATAGGTCTTGAGGTATAACTCAACATTCTGATTTTTTTACAAGCTTCATCAAGTGTCAAATCAATACTGTCAGATATCAAAACCAAATCCGGTTCATACTCATATAACAGCTCAAAACCCTCCTCTATTTTTGATGTAACAAAGGCACTGATGCCGTTTTGCTCAAGAATACGTCTGTATTTTGTGGAGAGTTCTTTTCTTTTATCCAAAATGAGAACAACTTTTGAGAGCATTTACTTGCCCCCCTGTATCTTTTTGCTGCACTGATTTGTATAAGACGCCGCAGGCAGCGTTATTGTAAAAATTGTGCCATGGTCATCAGGTTTCGTTGAACTTTCTGCAATTATTGAACCATTCATTTTCTCAACAAGATTTTTTACGATAAATAAGCCGAGTCCGCTGCCCTGGGTTTTACTGGTCAGGTGATTTTCAATCCTTGCAAACTTTTCAAAAATTTTATCAAGATTTTCTTTAGAAATACCTGTGCCATTGTCTTTTACTGCAATACGAACATTGTTTTCATGGTTGTTTGCCGTAATTTTCACTGTAGAATTTTGTTCTGAATATTTTGCCGCATTATCTAAAATATTAATCATTATTTGCTGAAATTTATTTTCATCAACGAGTGCAGGCATTATATCTTTTTCACATTCAAAAATAAAATTATGCGACTTGTATTGATTTTTTACAATCATCAATGACTGCTCAATCTGATTTTTTATATTAACAGCTTTATATACCAGTGTCTCATTCTGGGCCTGCATTCTTGAAATAGATAACAGGTTTTCTATTAATTTTATAAGTCTGTTAGATTGTTCTTTTATTATTTGCAAAAATTTTTTAATCTGAGATTCATCAAGTTTTTCATATGAAAAAAGCATAGTGTCCGCAAAACCGCGTATGCTGGTCAACGGAGTCCGAAGTTCATGGCTTACTGTAGAAATAAAATCCGAATACACCTTTTCCATCTGGTTCTCTGAAGGATGGCAGATTATCACTTCATATTCCGGAAATTCAATTTTCTTTGTCTCATATATTTCATCTTTTATTTCTATTTTATTATTCACAATAAAATCAGAAATATTTTTTTCTTTTAGTTTTTCGCAATTTGTTGTAAACAAACGGCAGAAGTAGTCATTCGCATACAGGATTTTCCCGTTTTTGTCAGAAACAATAACAGCCTGAAACAAATTATCCACTATATTTTTAAAATCAATGCTTTCCATAGTGTTATTATATCAGCCAATGTAAAAGTTAATAGAAAAATTAAGTTTTTTTTTATTTTTTAATTAATGTTATTTTGTTTCTGATAATATTAGAGTGAATAAGAATAGAGAGAGTTTTTTATGATAGATGCGATTTTAATACATCTGATAAGTTTTATAGAAAAAGTTATTACAGCCACAGGTCCCGTTGGTATTAGCATATTAATGGCAATTGAGTCCTGTAATATACCCCTTCCCAGCGAAGCCATTCTTCCATTTGCCGGATATCTTGTCAGCAAGGGAGTTATGAATTTTCACGTTGCTGCTTTTGCAGGCGCAATAGGTTGTGTTATCGGTTCCATACCATCATATTACATCGGATATTACGGCGGCAGACCTTTTGTCGAAAAATACGGAAAATGGTTTCTGGTATCTAAAAAAGATTTGGAAGACGCTGACAAATGGGTCGACAAATACGGTGACTGGGCATTTTTTATATGCAGAATGCTTCCGGTAATTAGAACGTTTATTTCTTTACCGGCAGGAATTTTAAAAGCAAGAAAACGAACATTTTTTACATTTACTTTTCTCGGTTCTCTTGTTTGGAGTTATTTCCTCGTTTATGTAGGAGTAAAAATGGGTCAGAACATGGAAATGTTTAAACACCTATGGCACAAATTCGATATTTTGATAATTATAGTTTGTTTAATTTTAGGCTTTATTTATGTTTACAAACACTTTAAACATTTGAAAGAGTCGTAAATATACTATATAATGAGAGAACAGGTTAAGGAGTTGAGTATGTCCAGCAGTAATGTATACGGTTTGATATTGGCGGGCGGAAGCGGAAGCCGGTTGTGGCCTATCAGCCGTGAAATGTATCCTAAGCAGCTTTTAAAAATTGCAGATGAATATACCCTGTTTCAATCTACATTTTTACGACTGATTGACTGTATTGATGACAAAAATATTTTGAGTATCACTAATGTGAAACATGAGGGGCAAGTCAGGTATCAGCTCGATGAATTACGGGAAAAATTTTGTCGAAAATCAAGCTACAGAGTAATTTCTGAACCTGTTGGCAAAAATACCGCACCGGCAATCGCTCTGGCAATTAAGTATATAGAAGTCTTAAATGAAAAAAAATTTGATCCCATAATTGTTGCAACACCTTCTGATCACTGTATTTTTGATAACAAAAAATTTTCAAAAGCAATAGAAGAAGCTATAAAACTTGCAGAACATGATTATATCGTAACGTTTGGTGTTACACCGACAAAGGCTGACACCGGTTTTGGCTATATTAAAACGAAAAATAATAAAAAACTAAAAGAAATTTCTCCGGCTGCCCTGAAAGTTGATGATTTTACAGAAAAACCGGATAAAGAAACAGCAAAACAGTTTGCTGTATCAAAAAATTATTTTTGGAATAGCGGTATCTTTGTTTTCAAGGCTTCCGTTATGATGTCGGAATTGAAAAAATATCAACCTAACATATATGACATTATGAAAAAAATGGAAATATCTTCTCAAACACCGACTGTGCCTTATCAGGAATTCGATCAGATGCCTGATATCTCTATTGATTATGCTGTTATGGAAGATTCAAAAAAGCTAGTGCTTCTGCCTTTTGACTTCCACTGGGAAGATTTAGGCTCCTGGGAAGCTATTTATGAAATATCAGAAAAAGATGATAACGGAAACTACATACTCGGCAATGTAATTGACCTTGATAGCAAAAATTCAATGCTCTATTCAACATCAAAACTTGTCACTACTATAGGTCTTGAGAATACGATTGTTGTGGAAACAGAAGATGCTGTTCTAGTCTGTGATAGAGACAGAGTTCAAGATGTTAAACAGATTTACAGCTTTTTGAAAGAAAAAGACGACGATACACACAAAATTCACAAAACAGTATACAGACCCTGGGGATATTATACCGTTTTAAAAGAGGGCAACGGCTTTTTAACAAAATGCATTTACGTAAATCCTAAGGCTAAATTGAGTCTACAACTCCATCATCACAGAAGTGAACACTGGGTTGTACTCGAAGGAAATGCACTAGTAGTTCGCGGAGAAGAACAATATGAAATGAAGCCGGGAGAAAGTATTGATATAGCTGTAGAAGAAGTTCACTCTCTTCAAAATCCATACGATGAGCCTGTTATGATTCTTGAGGTTCAAAAGGGCGATATACTCGACGAAAATGATATTGTAAGATTGCAAGATATGTACGGGCGTGTTTAGTTGAATATAAAAATTATTGCGGTCGGAAAAATTAAAGAAACATATACTACGCAGGCAATTAATGAATTTGTAAAGCGTCTTAGCGGATATTGCAGCTTATCACTTGTTGAAATTCCGGCACAGGAAATTCGTGATGAAAGTCTTTGTGAAAAATATAAAGCATCAGAAGCAGAAAAAATTCTTTCACAGATTAAACAGAATTCTTTTGTTATAACTCTTGAAATATTAGGGAAACAGCTTTCTTCGGAAGAATTTTCAGACCGACTAAAGATGCTTATGCAAGACGGATATAATGAAATTGTGTTTGTAATCGGAGGAGCTAACGGGCTGCATAAGTCCGTTTCAGAACGTGCTGACTTCAAACTGAGTTTTTCAAAAATGACCTTTACCCATCAACTCATCAGGGTATTTTTATATGAACAGATTTACAGAGCTTTTAAGATAATCAATCATGAGGCATATCATAGATAACGTTTAAAAAACACTTAATCTGGGCATTATATTCATGTAGTATATAGAAAACGAGTGGTTACCATGTCCATAAGTCCAATAATGTCAGCTATATCTCCAATGGTTATGTCATATGCTCCCTCAAACACAAGTCAGATACAGGACAGTGAGCATAAACAGATTATACAGTCATTGCAGGCATTAGGCGTAACTCCTTCCGGAGATAAAGAAACAGATAAAACACTCTTAAATACTATACAGGCTCAACTGGCTCAAACCCTCAACTTTTACGGTGTTGCTTCTACAGGAGTTGCCGAAACAGATCAGGTTTTACTCAATATTGTCATGAACGCGGTAGAAAGACAGCAGGAACGTTCAAATGAATCCTCTTCTCAATATATTCCTTTTGAAGATGTAATGAATGCCATAAATATTACGCCGACAGGAGATATTGAAGAAGACTATGATGATACAATAACAGAACTTGAATACCGTATATCTACTGCCGCTGATGAAGAAGAAGAGGCTTATTACGAAGCATTGAAAACAGAAGTCGAAGAACAATATACAGACTATACATACAATCAGGCAAGAAATGATTTATTTATCGGCTCCGGTCAAATTTCATCAATTAACAGATTTATGATGATTTAATTTGTTTAAAAAATCATTATTTATGACTTCTTTTGCGGTTTTCTTGCCCTCAAAAACGGGTTCAAGACCGTTAATTAATATATCATTTATTTTCTGATAATTTTTATTCACTCCGGTAGGCTGCCCCTTTTCAACTGCATCAAGGAAAATTTTTGCGTGTACAGGTTTTTGAGAAGAATCAAGGAAACTGTTTGAATATGCCGCATCTTTTCTTGCCGGTACGATAAGACCGCTTTTCGCAAATTTTTCCATTGCATCCTTTGATGTAAGATATTTTATAAGTTTTATATCAGCATCTTTGTATTTTGAATTTTTCGCAATTGCAAATCCTGATGAATCAATATTAGTAACAGATCCGGAAGTACCGGAAGGGAAATTTATTACATCCCAGTCAAATTTTGCATCACTTCTATACTTAGGCACAAGCCATCTGCCACTTATATGCATTGCAATTTTTCCCTGCAGAAACATTTGTGCCAGTGTAAGACTGGCCGTCTGTGCCTTTGTAGGCGCAATATGATATTTATTCACTATATCCGTATATAATTGTATAGGTTCAACAGCTTTCCCCAGAGCTATTTTCCCTTCTTTATCAATCACACAGGCACCATTGCTGTACAAAAACGGAAGCATAAACAAAAGTTCCCGTTCTATACCGGTTCCCCATTGTTGATTAGTATTCGTAAGCTTTTTACCTGTTTCTATAAAATCGCTGATTGTCCAACTCTGCTCCGGATAGTCCAGCCCGAGCTCATCAAAAGCATTTTTGTTGTAATAAACAACAAGACCGGACACATCTCTCGGTATTGCATAGAGCTTATTGTCCAGCATAAAATTTTGTACAGCCTTTTCAAAAAATATTGAGTTTCCAAGTTCTTCTTTAAAATAAGGAGTTAAATCCTCCAAAAGCCCCGCCTCTATATATTTTTTTGCATAATAATTGTTTATAAAAATCACGTCCGGTGGAAGATTCGAAGCAAAAAACAGATGAATTTTTTGAAAATAGTTTTGAGGTATATGTAAAAATTCAACTTTTATATCAGGGTTTTGTTTTTCAAAGTCAGCAATAAGCGGTTTTATAATAGCAACCTCACTCTGCGAACCCCATGAAGCAAATTTTATGACGGTTTTGTTCTGATTAGCAGATTGGCATCCACCCATAAAAACCACAAGTATAAATATAATTGCTGCTAAAAAATTTTTCATTTTACAGTTCTAAAAGCAGCTCCATATTATTTTCAGAAACTTCCAAAAGTGCCTTATAATTTCCGAGTTTTACTATATATCTTTCATTATCACCTTCATTCTCTGCCAGTCTGGAACGTATTTCATTTGTACTCAATGAATTAAACTGTGCAAGAACGAAAACCTTTTTATTTATATAACCGATTAAAGATACTTTATCTTTGTATTGAACAAGACATAAACCCTTGTTACGCGTCAATTTTGATGAACTCAATAAAATAGGATTATGCGGTTTTTGTATAGGAGAAGATAAATATTCATTAATTGAAAATTCTGATTTTTCAACGCTTGTTTTTTTGTTTGTTGGGGCAGACTGACTTGCTTTCGCAAATTTTTGAACATTTTTAGACAAGTCAGGCGATTCCGAATGAGCTTTTTGAGTATCTATTTCATTGGAGTCAGAATTTGTCGTAGTATCTTGAATTTCTTCTTTGATATCTTCTTTAACTTTTTTTACTGCAGAAGTATGCACAACTGGTCCTTTGTAATATTGAGGTTTAGGTTTTTGGGCTTCACCGGCAATAAGTTTAAAAAGTTCCGCAATTTTTTTAGACAATGCTATTACAATATTTATAACAACAGAAATTACAGAACGGAATGCATCTTTGAATTCTTCAGAAAGGAGTTTTTTCCTGTACTGTGATTTTGGCTCTATATTTTTTATTGTCGAAACAATCAATATACTCGGAACGACAATCATTAAAAGAATAATTAATAATTGTCTATTTTGTTTTTTCCTGTTAACAGGATTATTCTGCAAATTGGTTCTGTCATATGATTCTTGCGGAGAAGTAAATTGAACGGCTGTATTATATCTTGGATCCGTTATTTTGTATTTGTAACCTTCAGCAAAAACACATGATGACGTTCCAATAACGGCTAACGTCATGAAAACCAACAGTATTCTTTTTATTTTTTTGTAGTCCATATATTTATCTGACATAGTGATATTTAATTATTATTATACTGTCAAAAAGCTGCTAATATTGTAACAAATTTGCAACATTCATTACAATATCCGTTCAGGTAGCATTTATATAATCAACCAATCCCTGCAAACCAAGTTTATAGCTGTTTGCACCAAAACCGGCAATTTGTCCTATACAAACCGGTGCAGTCAGAGAGTTTTTTCTAAACTCCTCTCTGTTGTGAATATTCGACAGGTGCACTTCTACACAGGGCAAACCAACAGCAGCAATGGCATCTCTAATGGCAACACTAGTGTGTGTATACGCTGCAGGATTTATAACAATACCCGAACAGTCATTTTTTGCTTTTTGTATTGTATTAACAATTTCTCCCTCAACATTGCTCTGAAAAGTTTCCAATTCAATACCCAGAGTTTTAGCATAATCCTTGAGATTGTTTATAATATCATCCAAAGTCAAAGAGCCGTATATTTCAGGTTCTCTTGTCCCCAGCATATTAATATTAGGTCCGTTTATCACCATTATTTTCATATATTTTCCTCTATATATTCAATTTATCATAGCAGTGTTGTTTTTGTCTAATAAATTGTTTATGCTATAATTAAATTATGATAGAAATGAGAGTAATGGGAATAGCATTAGATACACGTACGGGGTCACCGATAGTTGTGCTGCACGACCGTGATAATCGCAGAGCACTGCCTATCTGGATTGGGTCAGCCGAGGCTAGTGCTATTATAAGAAAGATAGAAAATATTCCTGTTACGCGCCCTATGACACACGATTTAATCGTAGATGTTGTTGAAAAAACGGGTTATGCAATAAGCAGGATTCTTATTAATGATGTTGAAGAAGAAACTTATATAGCGACTATTTATCTGCAAAAAGCAGATGATAACAACCCGGAACCACAGGAAATGACAATAGACGCACGACCTTCTGATGCTATAGCAGTTGCAATAAGAGTCGATGCACCTATATATGTTACAGCAAATGTTCTGGCACACGGTTCTGTTTCTTGTGACAGCGCAAAAGATGAAGAAGAGGCACAGGAATTTAGAGATTTTATTCAGGATATCCAGCCGTCTGATTTTGAAAAATTACTTAAGGATAACAAACATTCCGACCAGTAGTTTTTAGAACTTGCCGCCTCTTAAATAATATTCAGAACAAGCAATACCGTTATTGTTTTTTCTACAAGCTGCAGCCAGTTCCGTATTTGAAAATTCAGCTCCAAAAGCTTCCACTTTATGTTTATAAATATTTATGCCGAAAACATCTTTGCCCATACGATTCGGATGTTTTTTACCGTTTAAATCCATTAAAGCAACCGCACAGGGCTCATCATCCGTACAATAACAGGATAAAAGTTTAAATGCAATAATATTACCGTTCTCCTGATATGCAAAACGTCTGGTAAAATATTTTGAATTTTTAGGTATTTGCGCGCCGTTAAGAAATTTGTATTTATAATTTTTTAAATTTTCCGGTTTTATTGATGTATCAACGTTCAAATATGGACCAAGAACTTTAAAAATTTCTGTTTCTTTTTCTTCAATATTACTTTGACATATTTCTTCAACAGTTTTGTAGTCGTTAATACTAAACATTTCAAAGTTCGAGTCCACTTCGGTAAATGTTTTTTTCCAGCCGGAAATTATTTTTGCTTCTTTTGTATTATTTACTATTGCAGGTATGCAAACCAGTATAGTGATGACTAATAAAAGCATCACTATACTAATTTCTACCATATTAAAAGCTTTTTGGGTCATTAATTTCATTGTGCCATATCCAGCTGTTTTTTTTCTTTTAACAAAGAATCGTATATCCATTCTGGTATAAAATTTTTACCGAGAATAATTTGACCGTTGTTCGGATTAGGTGCATGAAAATCCGAACCGCCCGTAATAATTAATCCGTTCTTCTCTGCGATAGTTGAATAGTATTCAACCATTGCCGGAGAATGTTTTCTGTGATATGCCTCAACCCCCCTGAGACCAAAGTGCATAAATTCTTTGATGAGATTTTCAGCATCTTCAACATCAAAAGGATGAGCAAATACAGGAATACCGCCGGCATCATAAATAATTTCAATTGCGTCATGCGGAGAAATTGTTTTTCTTTGTACATAAACATCAGAATCATTGTTTATATATTTGCTGTACGCTTCCATAACACTGGTTGTGCCTCCCGCAAGAGTAATTGCTTTGGCTATATGCGGACGACCAATACTTCCGCCTTCAGCAACCAGACTTTTGATTTTATCAAAAGATACATGTATACCCTCTTTTTTACTCAAAAGATGAATTATTTCTTTTGTTTGAGCAATACGGGCATTCTGCTGCATTTTAAGCATTTCCTGAAAATCAGAATCATCACGATTCATAAAATATCCGAGAATATGAATTTCAACATCTTTATATATTGTATTGATTTCCACTCCCGGGATAATTTCCAGAGGAGTATTTCCCGCTTCTTTTGCTATTTTTTCAGCATATTTAACTGCAATTGGATAAGCAAGCACATTGTCATGGTCTGTAATTGCGATTGCATTCAGACCAGCGTCAATGGCCGTATCCACAATCTTCTCCGGAGTGAACACACCGTCGGAAAAGCATGTGTGAATATGTAAATCAATTTTCACCTTTCTTTATCCTTCCTTCATATATCTGCCTCACTATAATCTTTTATTAATCTAATTCTTTCAATATTTTTTGCACATCCTGAAATTTTGTCAAAAGTTATACTCACGGCATTCAGCTCAAGTATATTGCCCTCCGCAATATCAAAACGAGCCGGCAAATTCGTCATGAGTCTTTTCAGAGATGTTTCGTATTCCATTCCTATTATTGAATCATATGTTCCGCAAAATCCCGCATCGGTAATGTAGGCGGTATAATTGTTCAGTATTTTTTCATCTGCTGTGGGAACATGTGTATGTGTACCCAGCACAGCGCTAACACCGTGTTCTGAACAAAATCTGCCAAAACATAATTTTTCAGCGGTTGCCTCTGCATGAAAATCTATTATAACTATCGGAGCAACTTTTTTTATTTCAGAAATATGTTTTTTAATGTAATCCCATGGTGAATCAATCGGGCTCATAAAAGTGCGTCCCAATAGATTTATAACAGCAATTTTTGTATCATCTACATCAAATATTCTGCAGCCTTTGCCCGGAGTTCCCTCAGGATAATTGGCAGGTCTTATCAGCCTGTCTGAATTCTCAATATAAGTAAAAATATCTTTTTTGTCCCAGATATGGTTCCCCGAAGTGAAACAATTTATACCATATTCAGAAAGTTCCTTATGGTTTTTTTCAGTTAAACCAAAACCGTGCGATGCGTTTTCAACGTTTGCTATAACAAAATCATAAATCTTCGCATTTTCAGGTGATTGCAAACCGGCAAGATAGTTTTTGACAACAGTTCTTCCCGGTTTGCCTACAATATCACCTAAAAATAAAATTTTGATTTCGTTGTTCATTATTTTGCAATTTCAGTAGTTCTAATTTCTCTTACTACAGTAACGCGAATTTGTCCGGGATAATCCAGTTCTTCTTCAATTCGTTTTGCAATATCTCTTGCAAGTTTTGCACTGGCAAGATCATCAAACATATCGGGCTGTACAATTACACGTACTTCACGTCCGGCCTGAACGGCAAAGGACTGGCGAATACCTTGATAGCTTTTTGCAATCTCTTCGATTTTTTGAAGTCTCTTGATATAAATCTCGAGAGTATCGCGTCTTGAACCCGGACGTCCGGCGGAAATTGCATCAGCGAGTTTTACAAGTACCGCCTCTATTGTATTAGCAGTAACATCATCATGATGTGCTTCTATTGCATGAATAATAGCCTCTTTTTCTCCGTAACGTCTCGCCAATTCAACTCCGAGTTCAATATGTGTTCCTTCTTGAGTCTGGTCAACAGCCTTGCCTATGTCATGCAACAACCCAGCGCGTTTTGCTATAGCAACATTCGCACCGAGTTCGGCTGCGAGCATGCCCGCTATATGACCGACTTCAAGCGAGTGTTTCAAAACATTTTGACCATAGCTTGTTCTGTAATACAAACGTCCCAACGTTTTGATTAACTCTTTATGAAGGTTCATAACGCCCATATCAACAGCAGCATTTTCACCTTCTTTTTTAATTTTTTCTTCAATTTCTTCCTGAGCTTTTTCCACCATTTCTTCAATTCTAACCGGATGGATTCTACCGTCAGAGATAAGCTTCTCGAGAGCCACTTTTGCGATTTCACGTCTTACAGGGTCAAAACTCGATAAAACAACAGCCTCAGGTGTATCGTCAATGATAAGGTCAACTCCTGTCAAAGTTTCAAGAGTTCTGATGTTTCGTCCCTCACGTCCTATGATTCGACCTTTCATTTCATCTGATGGAAGATTTACAACAGAAACGGTAGACTCAACAACCTGATCGATTGCGCATCTTTGCATAGTTGTAGATAATATTTCCTGTGCCTGTTGTTTTGCTGTCTCTCTGATTTTTGCTTCATTTTCTTTTATAAGCTGCATTTGCTCCTGCTGGAGATCCTGTTTCAACTGTTCCATGAGCATATTTCTTGCTTCATCACGGGACATACCAGCAATTTTTTCCATCTCTGTAATTTGTTTTGCAATTACTTCTGCAAGATAGTCTTCTTTTTCGAGTAATTCGTCCATTTTTTTCTGAACATCATACTCTTTGTCCGTAACTTCTTGAATTTTGTCTTCAAGAATGTCTTCTTTTTTAGCAAGTTTGGCCTCAGCTCTTTGCAAATCCTGTCTGCGTTCTCTTACTTCATCATCAAATTTTTCCCGTTCAATATGAAGTGCTTCTTTTGCCTGAATCATTGCTTCCTTTTTCAAAAGATTTTCTTTTTCAGAGGTTTCTTTTGAAAGTTTTTCCAAATTTTCCTGCACTTTTTTCTTCTTCTGCCATAGTGCTGCGGAAACACCCGCAAGGGCAATTACGACAATTACTAAAAGTGCAATAATTAAATTAATTCCTTCGATTGTCCTGTACCTCGTTTTTCTATATATACACATACTCGATGTGCACATTTTGCACATTGAGTTTTTTGCCTCTCAATATAAAATATTAAGCTGTTATATGTGTAAAATTTATATTTAATTCATATATTTAAAATCTGTTACTTTAAACTAATTTTATAGTACCATACTTGGAGGGAATTTAAAAGAAAAATCCCGTAATAAATTACGGGATTTTTCAAATGTTCATATTTTATTTTTAATTTAGTGCTTCTTGCAAAAGTTTATTGATAACCTGCGGATTAGCTCTTCCTTTTGTTTCTTTCATCACTTGACCGACAAAGAATCCAAACAACTGTTGTTTTCCGCCTTTATATGCAGCAACCTGTGCAGGATTGTTTTCAATAACTTTTGCGATTATTTCCTTGATTGCTCCTTCATCAGAAATAACACTCAAGCCCTGTTTTTCAACCATTTCTTTAGCGCTTCCGCCATTAGTAAGAAGGTCAGGAAGAATTTTCTTCGCAATATTATTTGAAATTGTGCCCTTACAAATCATATCTACCAACTCATATAAAGCCTGCGGAGTTAGTTTTGTTTGGTTAATGTTTATATTGTTTTCTTTCAGGTATGCCGTAATGTCACCAACAAGCAAATTATTAGCTATTCTGTAGTCTGCACCGAGTTTCAGCACCTCATCGTAGAAAAGTGCAGTTTCCATCTGTTCCACCATAACGTTGGCATCATATGCACTAAGTCCGAGCGACTCATATCTTTTACGTTTCTGTTCAGGAAGCTCTGGCATTTTTGCTCTGATTTCTTCAACCCATTCTCTTGAAATTTCAACCGGCATAAGATCTGGCTCAGGGAAATATCTATAGTCGTTAGCATCTTCCTTGCTTCTCATTGTTCTGGTAACTTTCTGATTGTCATCCCAGAGTCTGGTTTCCTGGTCGACCTCTCCGCCTTCTTCAACTATTTCAATTTGTCTGTCAATTTCAAATTCAATAGCCCTTTGCAATGCTGAAAAACTGTTTATATTTTTAATTTCAGCACGTGTCCCAAAAACTTTAGAGCCTTTTGGCATAACTGAAATATTTGCGTCACATCTCATAGAACCTTCTTCAAGGTTTCCATCACAAACACCTATATAGCGAACAATATTTCTAAGTTCTTCCATATAAGCTCTTGCTTCATCAGATGAACGCATATCCGGCTCAGATACAATTTCAAGAAGAGGTGTCCCTGCTCTGTTAAGATCGACCAGAGAATACACCGAACCGGCAATTCCGTCTGCTCCGGCGTGAACAAGTTTTCCGGCATCTTCTTCAAGATGTGCTCTTGTAATACCGATTCTTTTTCCTTTTATATCTATATAACCGTTAACGCAGATAGGTTCATCATACTGTGATATCTGGTAACCTTTCGGCAAATCCGGATAAAAATACTGTTTTCTGTCGAATTTGCATCTTGAAGGAATTTCACAGTTTAGAGCAAGCCCCAACAAAATTCCCATATTAACACATTCTTTATTCAAAACAGGTAATACACCCGGCATACCGAGTGTAATTGTACTTATATGCGAATTTGGTTCTGCGCCGAATTCTGTTTCGTCCGGTGCAAATATTTTCGTCTTTGTCTTCAGCTGGGCGTGGACTTCGAGCCCGATTACCACTTCATATTTATCTCTAATCTCTTGTGCTACCATTTTCCACCTCAATTTTTTATATTTCGTATTTTAGCACAAAAACTCAGGTATGATAAATTTTGAGGGATTTAGTGATAAGAAAAATTATACAGTATCGAATTTGTATAAAATATTGTATTTAGCAATTTCCTCAAAAATATATCTTTCGCAATTTTGCATACTTCTTTTCACTGTCATAGCTCTCAAAATCACCTCCAACAATCCTAAAAATTTAGCTAATTATACTATTTTTTTATATTTAGTACAAGAAAATCAGACAAAAAAAGACGCAATTTCTAAATTACGTCATTGATTTTTCCTTATGTTATAAAAAACTCCTAAATTGAAAATACTATATCACTTTTTTTAAACTTATGCAAAATTTAAAATTTGACAAACGTTAAATAAAAAGAGAAAATGATATAAACAACAACTAATGCGGAGTAAAGTAACATTTTGTTAAGAGTCTACTATAATTGAGTAAATTAATTTGTTCACACCCGTTAGTATAAATGTGAAAGATAAAAAACCATATAGTCGGTGAGGTTTATATGTTTAATTTAAAAAATCTAAAAATTGTAAAACACTTGAAATCAATAAAACCAAAACTCAAGTGGCTAATGTTCTCACAAATACAGGATTATAAAATAAATTCAAAATACATTGATATGATTTGTTCAGAAGGCGATGCTAACAGAAATAACGATCGTCTTGAACAAATGGTAAGAGAATCATTAATAAAAGAATTTTCTCCTGAAATTCAAAATATGAAATCATATGGTCTTCTGGTCGATGCAGTTGTTCACAATTTAAAAAAGAAACAGCTGGAACAAATGGATGAACAGTTCTCTGCCAGTGAACAATAACTGAATAGGAAAGAGAATTAGTTTTTAAAATGATACTTACAGGCAATGTAAGTATCATTTTTTTTGTTAAAAATGATTATAGTCAAACAAGGAGGCTCAAATGAAATACCTTATTAGAAAACCAGATACATTTATGAGTTCATTGAACGATGAAATTAATACAATACTCAGAAAAAGTTTTGATACAGTTTTCCCGGAATATATTCTTGAAAAAGAAATCGACGGAATGGCAATGCCTGTTGATATACAAGAATTTGACAATGAATATAAAGTCAAAGCAGAGGTACCGGGTGTAAAAAAAGAAGATCTTGATATTGATATAAACAAATCCTCTGTCACTATATGTGCGAAGAAACAGGAAGAAAAAGAAGAAAAAAATCATAAATACCACAAGACAGAATTTCGATACGGAAATTATTCAAGAACTGTTTATTTTCCTCATGAAATAGATATAAAAGAAGCCGATGCGCATCTTGAACACGGGGTTTTGCATCTTGACCTCCCAAAAATGAAAAAAGACGAAGAAGAAAACAAAAAACTGGAAGTAAAATAACAGGACTAAAATAGCCTGCACATTCCGGTGCAGGCTTCTTTATAAGGAGAAAATATGACAACAATAATCGGTATAAAAATAAGCAATCGCCTTCAAAGCGCAATTTCTGTACAGGAAGTTTTGACCGAATTCGGATGTATAATAAAAACCAGAATAGGTCTTCATGAAGAAATAAACGGTCAATGCTCGCCAAAAGGTCTGATTCTGTTAGAAATTATTGATGACAAAAAAGCTATTGATATTGCCAACAAACTCTGTGACATTGAAGAAATCGAAATTCAGCAGATGAAATTTTAGCCTAAGAAACTTTTAAAAGTCTGTATAGCAGATGAATTATGCAAACTCAGAGTTCCGGAGCCTTTTATTCCCGATACTGAAATTTTATTATCGCTTTGAGGCAGCGGTGGTTTGGGAGCTGCAGCTGAATCAGTTCCCTTCTTTTCATGTTTTTTGTTGGTTATAAGTATATTCAATCTCGGCAGAAAAAAACCAAGCAGTGCTGCAGTTACCGCAATACCGCCAACTTTAACTCCAGCCTGTGCATTTTTTGCAAATTTCAAAACTTTATTATCGTCCGGAACATTTCTTATTAAATTCTCAAGAATTTTGAAACTTTCTGCTCCGTTTTGTTTTGCTGTCTCGGCAGCTGTAATAATATCCTTATTATTTGTTGCAGTTGAAATAGAATCTAATTCGTTTTTAAATCCGAATTTGTTCATTACTTTTCGAATATCACCACCATGACGTTCAATCATGTTCATCATGTTGATTAAAGGGTTATCTGCATTTTTTAATTCGGAATACCAGTCTTTAACCTGTTTTTGAGAAGATAAAGATGCATGCCAAACAGAATCTTTTTTCTTAGATGTAGATATAGGGATACCAGATTTTTTTGTTATAGCATATGCAGCAGCTCCGGTCATAATTGGAACACCACCGCCGGACAACGCAACTGCCGGTATATCACGCGTTAAAACTTCTCTTCTTTCATCATTATTTCTTGATTCAATGAATCTGCTACCTACCAAAAAGACAAAACTAATAAACAAGAAAGCATAACGGGACAATGAACCGTTGTCACAGTTACATTCCTTTAAAATTTTGTTTCCGACGCTTCTTAAATCTCCAAATCCAGGATTTGCCGAACTATTTTTTTGTTTATTATTGTAATTATTATATAAAGGAGTATTTAAATGATTATTTATTTTCATTTACTACCTCCTTTTTTTCTTCAGAATTATTCTGTTCATTTTCCGGCTGGACATCTAATCCTTCCATTCCGGGGAACTCTTCTCCCGTTTTATACAATTTCGGAATAATGATTAAAAATGCAGAAAGACCGGACAAGGCCAGAACATTCGCTGTATGTTTAAGAGTAAGAGCTCTTTTATGAAATTTATCAATAAAAGTTTCTCTATTGTCTTTAGTCTTAGCCGCTTTCGCTGTAAAATCATCAAGATAATTAGAAACATCTTTGATGAAATGAGAAAGTTTGTAATTCTCACCCGCAACATTAATTACTGTAGTATTATCAAGATTCTTTCCATTTGCTTTATTTACAGAAGTCAAAAGCTCTTCTGCTTTTTGAGCAGACTTTTTAAATGAAAAGCCATCTTTTGTATTTTTCTTGAATAAACCATTGAACCATTCTTTTATATTTGCAGGTGATTTCCTGTTTTCAACAATTTCATTAAATATTCTGCCTATTTCTTGAATATTTTCACGTTCATTTGCAAAACCTTTAAATGCATCGTCCATTATGTTTTGTACAAAATTCTGTTTAAGTGCAGAAGCATTTTTTATATCTCCAGTGACATTCTTCATCACTTTATGCAAGTTTTTAAGTACTTCAGAATTTACACGGGCAGTTCTACCAAATAACATACCTGCTGCCGTCAATATAACCAGAGGAACATAGTAGTATGCCGGTCCGGATAATACTTCTCTGACTGCTTCTTCTCTACCTGCCTTATAGTTCAGATGACCGAGTTTGTCATGGTTTCTAAAAAAACCTTGCACTGTTCTCGGCGTCATCATACCTAAAGTATCTACTGACAAAAATTCAGCAATAAATCCACCGTTTTCTAACATATTTGAATAACTTACAAGCAAATTACCGAATGAGGGTTTGCTATTTTTGTTGTTATTCCTGTTATTTTCTGCACTTACATTATTTTTTTGGTACGGCTTAGTATAATTTAATGGTTGAACTTTCATTTATTTCCTGCCAAAGTCTACAATTCCTAAATACATGTGAAAAATCTAAATTGCTAACTGTGTAGTTCATTTTAACATATTTTTACAAATTATGTGTAAAATAAACACTTATTCTATAGAATTATTAAGTTTATATAAGGATTGTAAAGAAAAAATTTTTATAAAAAATACTGTTGTATTAAGTTTTTTCGGTAATTTCAAGACAGAAATAATTTTTTTTACAAATTTGAGAGTTTTGAGTAACTAACAAAAAAGATTTTTTTTGATTTATAATCTGGATAATAAAAAATTAATAAGTGTCACAAAAATTAAAAAGGCGGAAACATGCAAATCGGAATACCCAGAGCAATGTCTTATTACAGTTATTTCCCATTCTGGTACGGATTTTTTGAGGATTTAGGAATAGAAGTAGTTATTTCCGACAAAACAACAAAAGAAACTATGTCTAGAGGTTCTGCCCTGGTAGTCTCTGAAACTTGTCTCCCCATAAAAGTTTATGTAGGACATATACTAAATCTTCTTGATAAAGGTATAGACAAAATTTTTGTGCCATCAATACAATCTATTGCTTACAAAATATACAACTGTTCAAAAATAAGAGGACTTCCTGATTTAATCAGAAATGTTGTAAAAAAAGATTTTACAATTATCGATGCAACTCTCGATAAATCAGAAAAAAACGGCGGACTTTATACTTTCTTAAAAGAAAGTGTAAAAGCATTCGGAATAACTGACGAAAAAAGAATAAAACAAGCTTCAAAAGCCGGATGGAGAGTTTACAACAATTTTAAAATCATGCTTAATTCAGGTCTCAAATTTGAAGATGCATTGAAATATGCAAAAAAAGGGCAGGTTGTAATTGTTAACAGCCAGAAAGAATATCCAATTAACGTTGCAATACTTGCTCATAATTATAATCTTTTCGATGACAGAGTATCGATGAAAATTTTTGATAAGCTTGAAAAGCTTGATGTAAAAGCATTCACAGCAGAGCAACTTTCTCAGGAACAGCTTGAAGAAGGTATTTCTGCAATGGGCTCAGAATTGTACTGGGCTAACGAATATGAAATGACAGGTGCGGCAGGTCACTATCTTCAGGATAATAAAATAGATGGCATAATTACTATTAATGCTTTTGGATGTGGTCCTGATTCTATTATGGTAGAAAAAATTGCAAGAATGGCTAGAAAATATAACAAACCGCATCTGAGTCTTTCCGTAGACGAACATACTGGCGAAGCCGGATTCATTACCAGAATCGAAGCCTTTACCGATATGCTTTTCCGTAAAAAGAGAGCAACAATTATTAACAAAATTTCTATTAATGAAAATAAAAATAATAACCAAATTTCTCAAATAAAAAAAATAGAGATTTCGTAAATACATGACAAAATCACTAGAGCAGAAGTCTGAAAGTAATTCTAATATTTCTAAAACCGGATACAGAATACTTCTTTTATTCAAATTGTTATTTGAATCTCCAAGAAGTAGAATGGAGATAGACAAAGAATTTGAAAAAGATGATGTTCTTAAAAAAGGTATTTCATACGATACAATAACTAATATTGTTAAAGCTCTTAGAAAAAGCGGTTGTATTGTAAAAAGACCTAATATCGGCACCGGATATAAATATATACTGGAAAAACATCCTTTTACTACAGAAATTTCAGAAAAAGCACTTGAAGGATTGCAAAAAATTCGAGATGGCATTACATCCTTTTCTGACTGGCAACTTTTATGCAAAATCAACAGATTGTATGAAAAATTTGCAAACTTTACGATGAATGAAAAACACACAGATCTCCTTCTGTATAATCATCCTCTGAAAAATGTTGATATAAACTTGCTGGAAGAATTGGTAAAACATTGTGAATCAAAACAACTCCTCAAAATTACATATACATCCCCAATATTTGGAACAGAACGATTAACCTTTATTCCTGATTTCATTTCATTTGAAAATAATGTTACATACTTATGGGGTTATAATTTAAGGTATCAAGCAATTGGTTATCTGCGACTGGATAGAATAAAAAGTTTGAAAAAAACATTCTGTGTAAATACTAATTCTATTCTTGAGCAATATGAATCATGTATACTAACAGTTACATACAAACTGACAGGATTTGCAAAACTTGCATATGAACCGACAAGATTTGAGCATATTATTATTGAAAATCCTGATTATATAGTTGTAGAAGCAAAAGTATTTAACAAATTTAATTTTCTTCAAAGACTTCTTTCCTTTGGTCTGGATTGCAAAATTTTAACGCCAAGATCATACATAGAAGAATATTTATTAGCACTGCAGAATATAAGGGAAACGTACACAAATGAAAAACAAAAAAATAGCTGATTCAGGTTTACGCATCCTTGAAGTTCTCAAGGCTCTTTCTAAATCTCCATTAAGTATAGATGAAATGCTAAAATTAATAGCCGATAATGAAGAAATAGAAACTGTTTATACACGGGAGACCTTTAACAAATATATAAATACCTTAAAACTCGCAGGATTTGAAATACATAAAATCGACAACAAATATGTTATGACAAATACTCTCAATTTGATTAATCTCAGTAATGAAAATATTCGAGTGTTTAAATTTTTAAGGAAATATGCTGAAAAAATATATTTGAATGAAACAAATCAGGAAGTCATAGGCTTTCTCGATATTGTGGAAAAAACTCTGGATAAAGACACAGAAAAGCGTTTTTTGAAAAATAAAAGAAGTATCGGATTAAAAAATTTCGACTTAAAAATTCCGTCAGACATAGTAAAAAAATATGAAAATTTTTGTAATGAACAACAAAAACTTAATCTTACTGTCCTGGAAAACAATCAAGAAAACGAATATAAGATTGATCCAAGAAGAATTAAATACGAAAAGGAATTTGTTTACCTGCTGGGCTATGACTATGTAAATGACGAATTTAAAAAAATCAAAATAAAAGATATCAAAAAATGCAAACAACTTCCTCAAAAATCACCGGAAAACAAATCATCAAAATACATAACATACAGACTCAAAAATCGTTTGGCAAAATCATACGTATTAAAAGAAAACGAAAAACTTGTAAACATAGAAAATGATAATGAACTCCTGATATCTAATACAAATGAAGATATAAATTCACTATTCTCAAGACTTTTGAGATATGGAGAAAATTGCGAAATCGTATATCCTAAGTCAGTAAGAGAAAGTTTTAAATCATATATTGACAAAATATTGGAGATATATGATGAACAATAAACAAAAAGGAACACTGGGAGAGAATTTAGCCTGTGAATATTTAAAAAAAGCAGGATATAAAATATTAGAAACAAACTTCCGTTATTCAAAATTTTCTGAGATAGATATAATTGCGAAAGAAAAAGATACAATAGTCTTTGTAGAAGTAAAAACACGTTCTACAACTGCATTCGGACATCCGTTTGAAGCAATAAACAGTAAAAAACTGGGGCATATTTATCAGGCAGCCCTTTATTATATGCAACAATCATCAGAGCCTCACAAAAATTTTAGAATAGATATTGTATCCATTCTATCTCCGGATAATCCCAAAATAGAACATCTAAAAAACGTAAGCCTTAATTAGCAGCATATAATTTTGCTGCATTATTAGCTTTTACCATATCGTTATACTGTACAGCAGAAAAATTTGTTGATGCAGCAGCTAAACGCAATGCAAAATCATATTTACGGCTTAATAAATCGTATTTGTTCTGTAAAATTTTTAGTTGTTTTTCAGCATCAGATTCAGGAGACGGTTTTTCTGTCGCTTGAGGTTTCACTTTAGGATTGTCGCCACTACCGAAACTTAATGGTTGACAAGACATCACATTACTAGTGGAAAACCCTACACGCATTGAAAATCTCCTTTCTCTTTCCTACCTTTAGCTTATATATTATAACATCCTTTTAATACAATTTCAATATTCTTAACATAAAAGTGTGGATAAAATATTTTGTTGTAAGATAAGAACATGAGTCAAGAAAATATTGTCGAAGTGTGGAATGAAATTCTGGGAATTTTGGAAAACGAAATTCCCGATTCAACGTTTTCTACATGGATATTACCGCTTGAACCACAATATTTTGATGAAAATAGTTTCGTAGTACACACAGGACAAGCTTTTGCGCCTAGCATGCTCAGAAAAAACCACCATGGAGAAATTGTAGAAGCAATAAAAAAGGTAACCGGAAAAAACCTTGAAATAAAAATTATAGTTGATGAAGAATTAGCAAAAAAATTCACAAAAAAATCCAACAGCAGGGCAAAAAAGGAAGAAACACAACAACCCCAGAGATACAAATATGACAGCCTGACTCAGATGCAATCTTCAAATCTGAATTTGAAATATAAATTTGAAAATTTTGTAGTGGGTTCTAATAACAAACTGGCTTTTGTGGCAGCGCAAACAGTTGCACAGCATCCAGGTGAAAAATATAATCCTCTATACATATACGGAGGACCTGGGCTTGGAAAAACCCACATAATGCAGGCAATAGGACATTATATAATAAAGAACAAACCCGAGTTGAAAGTACAATTTGTTCAGGCGGAAGAATTTGTTAATGATGTCGTAAACGCACTTGCTAACGGTGGCGACAGAGTCGACAAAATGAACAAATTCAGAAACAAATACAGAAAAACTGACGTACTTTTAATAGATGATATCCAGCTCATTGCCGGTAAAACAAGAACAGAGGAAGAAGTTTTTAACACATTTAATACCTTGCACAGCGCAGGAAAACAAATTGTTATAACCAGCGACAGAACTCCGAAAGAAATTCCATCAATTTCTGACAGACTGGTCAGCAGATTTGAATGGGGGCTTATGGCTGACATACAGGTACCGGATGTCGAAACCAGAATGGCAATTTTAACAAATCTTGCACAAAGTTCCGAAATAAAAGTCCCACCGAACATTATTGAATTTCTTGCAACAGTTTATTCAAATAATATAAGAGAACTTGAAGGCGCCTTTAACAGGGTAACAGCCTATGCCAGCATAAATGAAGTAGAGCTTTCACTCGACAATGTGAAAAAAATCATAGGCTACAGTGAAAATAAAAAAGATATAACATTCGACGCTATAGTCGATGAAATTGCGAGATATTACAATGTTTCCACTAAAGACATAAAGGGTTCAAGCCGGTCTCAAAAAATTGCCGAAGCAAGACAAATGGCTATTTATCTATCAAGAGATTTGACAAAACAAAGCTTCCCGGCAATCGGAGAATATTTCGATAAAAAACATACAACGATTATGTATTCATACGACAAAATAAAAGAAGAATTAGCAACAAACAATCTTCTTGCAAATGTTGTGTCAGATATTACAAATAAACTTAATCAAAATTAGCTTTATGGTGAAAAACCAAATTATTCTCAGCAAAATATTTATTTATACACTCAAATATCATTGAACACTAAAGAATTATTCAACTTCAACATGTCCTATATGTGATTCAGTACAGCTGGTTGTAAAAGCTGTAATATCATATATATCAACTTCAGCAAAGGCTTTTATCATAGCTTTCAAAGTACTTCCGGTTGTAAGAATATCATCAATCACAAGTAAAGACTCCCCGTCATAAAAAGATTTATCAACATGGAATGCCCCCTTTAAATTCTCCTCGCGCTCCTTGATACTCAAGCGATATTGGGGTTTTGTTTCTTTTATACGGGTGATTAATGCATTATCCACTTTATACCCGGTCAGTTTTGAAAATTCTTCGGCAACAAGCATCATATGGTTATATTTTCTGTCTTTCATACGTTTTTTGTGAAGAGGAACCGGCACTATAATAAAATTTCTTTCGGAAATATCCAGAGTCTGCCAGTAATCATACATAATTTTTGCCTGAAAATAAGCCAGCTCAACCTGATTATGA
>CALUSL010000003.1 GCA_944323425.1 Candidatus Gastranaerophilales bacterium
GGGCTTGCATTTCATTTCGAAATTCTACGAATTTCTTCATTCCATCGCCCGACTCCACATGGGGCGTTCACTTCGTTTAGCCCCGCCAAAATCCGCGTCTTGAATTTTGGCGTTCCGTCGGGCTTGCATTTCATTTCGAAATTCTACGAATTTCTTCATTCCATCGCCCGACTCCACATGGGGCGTTCACTTCGTTTAGCCCCGCCAAAATCCGCGTCTTGAATTTTGGCGTTCCGTCGGGCTTGCATTTCATTTCGAAATTCTACGAATTTCTTCATTCCATCGCCCGACTCCACATGGGGCGTTCACTTCGTTCAGCCCCGCCAAAATCCGCTGTCAATTAAAAAATCCCCTTTTGCACCACCCACTCATTAAACACATCAAACGCCCTGTGCGACAACCTCGGCAAATTTTGCAAAACAGGATTGAACGTCCCGGGGGTTTCCAACAATTTCAACATATACACGGACTGCACATTTTTCGGCAGCGACGAAAGCGCCCCCGCAAGCACAGCATTCAGCACCTCGTCACCCTGCGAGAGAAACTGCTCAAAATACTTTATGCGCTCCTTTGGCTCCAGAACGTACAAATATTTTGCCAGCTGCCTGTCCACATCTTTATTTTGCCTTGAAGAAAGAAGCGAGAACGAAACTTCAGGCTTCTGAAGAAGCACAATATTCTTCGCAAGATTTACATGAATCTCATCATTTCCCAGCAGAATAAGACGTTCAAAAATCGTTTCTCTATAGATTTTCGGAACAAAAGTGATTAATTTTGAAAGCGCAAGCGCGTTTTTTTCGTTAATTACAGGCATAATCCGCGGCAAAATCCTGTTTTTCGAGGGTGTATCAAGGTACTGGAGCGAAAGAATGCAGCCTTGTATTCTGTCATCTCTCATCTGCGAGCTTTTCCACGAAAGCGCCTGCTCAAGAAGTTTAAAAACTGTATTTTGTGAACGCATTGCCTTTTTACAGACATAGCGCTGCGTTTTGTTCAACGCCTGCTCCAGAAATTCCAGATGCCCGAAATCGACGCACCTTTTGCCCTTTACATTGTAATCAGCAAAATGATCCGCATTGAGCACAAGCCCTGATTCTTCGACGTTTGCCTGTTTGCCTCTGTACAAATTTTCATAAGAAGAAAACTTTGAAAACATAGTTCTGGCTCTAAAATCGCCAAAATAGAACTTTGACCAGTTTTTGTTCGGGTAATGCTTGTTTATAAAAAGCGCTGCCGCCTGCTCAACAAAATTCCCGTCCGCATTTTTGTTATTTTGCTCCCAAAACGAATAAAATGACTTCATTGCGTAATTCTGACCGTTTACAGAGACTTTGTAGACCTCACCGTATGCTCCGCTGTCAAGATATTTTGCGCCGAAATCATCTGTCGATTTTATAACCTTATATTTCTTCAGCGCCTGCACAACAGGCAAAAATATCCGCCTCAAATCGCCGTCAGACGAAAGCTGCGGGTCCTTTCCCGCAAACGAAAAAGCATTCAGGATAGTTTTTACTGCTTCGCGTCTTTTTTTGTAAGGAATTCTGGCAACCCACTCCGGCGGAATCGTACCCACAATCCCGTTTGTGCGCGCTTTTTCCTTCTCGTAAAGCGCAATTATATCCCCTACAGGGTGCATGTTTTTTGCAAGCTTCGACGTCAGACCGTGAAAAGACGGTCTCCTCGTGTTATCTGTTACGGTTAGCATACTAATATTAAACCGCAACAATATTTTTTTTGCCACTCCATAAATTCGGATTTTGTAATATTTTGCACTAAAAACAGCCGAAATGCCGCCTAAATTCTGTAATCTATCGAATTTCTCTCAAAAAGCTGGTTGTAGAACTCCCTGTTCGCAAGCACATCATCGCGTTTCAAACTCATATCGACACTATAGCGCGGCGGATGATGTTTTTCCGGCGCAGGGGATTTGAGAGCAAGTTCAATATACCTTTTCAAAAGTTCATTTGCCTTTTTGCACACAGCACGCTGATTTGCAGGGTCAGGGTTATTTGTTCGCGCAATCAATTTCAGGGCTTCCTTTGCAAGCTCCGGAAAACTTTTGTCTTTAGAAATCCCCTCAAGCAGCCTGTCTCTGGCATAAAATTCTTTAAAATCAGGCTTAAACCCGTATCTTGCGTGGAAATAAAGCGCAGAATCCTTGGATGTTATCTTTATTGAACCAATTTTGTTTTCAACCATGTGCATAATGCTTGCAAGCCTTAAAACCTCACCCAGCCTGTATTTTTTGCGATATTCATCGTGTATGAATATATTTGCACCGATTATTTCTTTATCAGCCGCGGATATTTTTAGTATCTCATACCCGAACTCTTTTCCGCACCTGTTAAATACGGCAAATTTCAGCCAGTTAAATCCGGAATTGTCAGAAGCAACCCGTTTCAAAAACATATCACCAAAAATCTTGTTTCTAAAATTCATTGATTCAATAATTTTTGTATTGAAAATACCCGTATTTTTTACGGTTTTCCACAAAATATTCGGAGTATTTATTTGCAGCGCCATAGAGAATTTAAAATCAGCACAGTATTTTTTTTGCTACAGAAATTTAAAAAGACTTGGAAAAAATCAAAAAATGTTGTATTATATAAATCCGGGTTATTCCCGGTATACACATTTTATTTATACACAGTCCGGACTTTTGTCCGGTTTTTTTATTTTTACTAAAACCGCCTGTCAAAACAGGCTAATTATTTTATTTTTATAAAAAAAATCATTTTTTAATTTCAAAACGGAACATGCGTATTAAAAATCCGGATTCAAATGTGCTAACCTGAGAGTATAACGAAACTCAAAGGAGCGCACAATGCTAAAACTAAAGGATGAAACAAAACCAAAAAACGACATGCTAAAAAAAATGTGGCTGATTATAGCCTGTACACTCATTCTCCTCATTCCTCTCGGATTGACAAAATCCCTGATATCAGAACGAGACGGATACAGATATGAAGCAGAAGAAAAAATAGAAAAAGCCTGGTCCGGCGCTCAGAAAATCCATCCGCCCGTGCTCACTATCGATGACGGAAAAGACAGGGGGACGCCTGCAATACAGAATTACAAAGTAGAAGTAAAAATGCATACGGAAATCAGAAAGAAAGGCATTTTTAAGGTTCCTGTTTACACGGCAGAAATTGTACAAAGCGGAAGTTTCAAGGCAAAAAAAACAATACCGCCCAACCCGAAACAGACTCTGTCTCTTACCGCAACAGACCCGCGCGGCTATATTGAAACACCCGTGGTTAAAATCGGGAAAAGCAGCGAATATATACCGTTTGCAAACAGCAGCGAACATATGAAACTCGGCGGGCTGAAAGACATTCCGTTTGAAATAAAGTACAAGCTTCGCGGCATAAACACACTGAAAGTAGTTCCAACAGGGCTGACAACAGAGGTTAAAATCAACGGAAACTGGAAAAATCCGGATTTTGACGGTGATTTTCTGCCCGTGAAAAAATCCGTGGACAAAAACGGGTTCCATGCAGAGTGGACAATCCCTGACAGTGCAATGACAGAGCTTAGCGAAAATCCGACCTGCAGTGTATCTCTTCTTCTCCCTGTAGACAACTACTCCATGGCATACAAAGCGGTAAAATACGGATTTCTGTTTATATCGCTGACATTTCTGGCGCTGTTTCTCTTCGAGCTCCTTGGCAGCCGCCCTGTCCATCCGGTTCAATATGTTATGGTCGGGCTTGTTATGTGCATGTTCTACCTGCTTTTGCTTTCCATGTCAGAGTTTATCGGTTTTGGAACCGCCTATTTTGTCTCAAGTGTTGTGATAATTTCGATTATAACGATTTACACTCACGAAGTGCTGACAAAACGGCAAAACCCCCGTTTTACGCTTCTGCTTTGCGCAATGCTTGTATTCCTGTACCTGTTCCTGTACATACTTTTGCTTCTGCAGGATTTCTCGCTCATTGTCGGAAGTTTTGGCACGCTGCTAATTCTCACGCTGGCAATGTATGCGACAAGAAACGTAGAATGGTACAAACCGGAAAACAAAGACACTTCTCTATAACGCAAACCGCGTGGCACTGCCTTTTTCAAATGCATAAGACCAGACAGATGCACTTTGAAAGGGCTAGCTTCTCCGGAGGCAGTGTTTAGTGCCCCGTCTATTCCGAAAACGGACGGGGTTTTTTTTCAACACTCATAGTAACCGAAAAGAGGGAGTAGTTTCCGACTTCGGCTTCTGTCGGGCATGTATGCCCCGCCAAAATCCGCTGTCTTGGATTTCCTTCTCGCTCAGCTCTGACGCTCGTTTGGCTTCGCCAGTACTCGCTTCGAGCTTCGCTCCCCGGGGGTTCACCCGTCCGGAAATCCGCCGCAATGACGTACAATTCTTCGCACTCGCTCACCGGACTAGCTCCCTTCAGTCGCGTCGTCCGTCCGGAAATCCGCCGCAATGACGTCATTGCGAGGGAGTCCGCAGGACGACCGAAGCAATCCAGTCAACCAGCATCGCATGTTTTTACAGTCTATACGCCATGTCATGCTGAAGCGATAATTCCGGAGCGCCATTATTATCGTCTGTGTTCAGCATCTTACTATCTCTGAGTTTATGTTATACTCCTTGCGTGTAAGATCCTGAAACCAGTTCAGGATGACAGTTTGGCATGTTTCTATGGATTGCCGCGCCCTCGTTCCTCGGGCTCGCAATGACGTCATTGCGAGGAGCGGAGCGACGAAGCAATCCAGTTAACCAGCGTCGCATGTTTTTATGGATTGCCGCGCTCACTTCGTTCGCCGTCTTGGATTTCCTTCTCGCTCGTTGCTGCCGTGGACTTCGCTTCGCTGCCGTCCACTTCGCACTCGCTCACCGGACTAGCTCCCTTCAGTCGCGTCGTCCGTCCGGAAATCCGCTTCTTGGATTTTGGCGTTCCGTCGGTCTTGTATTCCATTTCGAAATTCTTCGAATTTCTCCATTCCATCGCCCGACTCCACATGGGGCGTTCACTTCGTTCAGCCCCGCCAAAATCCGCTTCTTGGATTATTCGGCTCTCTGCGCTCCTGCCATTCGTTCTAAAATCCTTCGGATTTTTTCACTCATTTCGGAGCTTGAGATGTTACGAGTTTCGGGCTTCGCCCTCACTCTACCGAAAATCCGCTACAGGCCGCGGCTCATGTTCTTTATTACCCGTCCTATTATCTTTATCTCAACCTTTGAATCCGGCGTTAGCACTTCTTTTTTGTATTTCTTATTATCAGATATTATCTCCAGCGTGCCGTCAAGTTTCAGATTAAACCTCTTTGCGCGCCACTCGTTGTTTGAACAAAATACGTAAATCCCGCTGTTGCTGATGTCGCAGCGTCCTATGTCTACAAGCAGCACGTCTCCGTCCTCGATAAGCGGTGACATGCTGTCGCCGCAAGCAGTGAAAGCCTTGAGGTTTGACGGGTTTGAACATCGAAGATAATGCGATATTACGTCATTTCCGAGCAAGATGGGTCTTATGACCGGCTCCTGCTCGACAAGGGTTCCGCTTCCGCAGCTGGGTTTTATTCCAATGTGTTCTATCGTAATACACTCCTCTTTTTTGCTGTTGACCAGCGCGTTGAAGTCCACGCTGTAATACTCCTCAATCATTTTCAATTTGTTCTGGCTGAGCGGCGTGTTTTTCGCCGCAATTTTTGAAATGTATCCCCGTGAGGTGCCCGCTGCTTTCGCTATATCGCTCAGGGTTATATTAGATTTTTTGCTGTCTCTGAGCAGGTCTTGAATTTCTGAAATGTTCATAGTTTTCCTTTTAGGATAATTTTGTTTCCAATATGGTTGACAAATGTATACTTATTTGTTACCATATGGATACTATAACACACCGGCTTGAATTTCTCAAGGCGTAATGTGTATATAGAAAATTTCCATAAAAACAGCAGAGGTTTTGTATCTCAGCCTGACAACTTGAAAATAATTTAAATATCCCTGCCTGTCAATCAGTACAGGCGCGGCGTTGTATTGAATTTTACAAGCGGAAATTTTGTCGCAATTAATTTGTGAGGAGACATAATATAAAAATCATTGTACGGACGGCTTTTTCGGGTGCTGTTCCGTGCAGTCTGGGTATCGTTTTGTTTTGTTACAAGTTTCGGACAAAATGCAAAACGGAAATTGCATATAAAAAATATGCAAAACAACCGCGCATACTATATGCGCGGGGATATTTCATAGTCTAAAACGGAGGAATTATGATTGCTTTCTTGAAAAAGTGTATTGACCGTAAACGCCTGCGCGACTGCTGGATAGCAGCAAAAAACCGTAAAAAAATTATTGATCGTCTTGAACAGTATTACACTGACATTGCTGTCAGGACAATAACTTTGTCGCCTAGAAAACTTGCAATACGTGATTTTGAGCGGGCAAAGGCGGACGGGAGGCTCGACAGGCTGAATCGTATCGTAAAAAGAACAAAAAGGCATTGTGTTATTTGATTGTTTTGAAGCGCAAAAGTGTATTGTGTTTGAGTTTGAGGGTAAAATGACAGATAGACATATAACGTCATGTTATGAGAATGCAGAGCTGGGGTATGTGAAAATTTTTCGCAGTATGCTTAACTGGGAGTGGTACAAAAACCCCTATGTGACAAGGGTTTTTCTGCATTTTTTGCTTTGTGCGACTTCGAAAAATTACTGTAAAAATGCAAATGTGCTGAAGCAGGGCTCTTTCTGGACGACAAGACGTCATGTTGCCCGGGCTCTTGATATATCAGAGTATCAGGTTCGAAAGGCAATAAAAAAGCTTGTTTCGACGAATGAAATCGCGTGCAGAAGCACACCTTACGGGACATATATAAGCATTGTGAACTGGAATTTCTACCAGTGCGAAGCGCTTGCTGTCACTGAAAAAAGGAGAGATGACGGATGGAGTTTGTAAAACGCTGCCGGATTTGCGGTCGTGAATATAAATTACACAAATACGACGTTAAAGGTCACGTCAAAAGTATTTATATTCCTGATTGTGACTGTTCGCAAAGGCAATTTGAAGAAATTGAAGCAAAAACAAAACCTGACATTCGACGTCAGGTCAAAAGCAATATTTTTCAGCCGAACACGCTTCCGCCGTTGTTTGAGAGGTTTAATTTTGGGAATGTTCAAAATTCGCCTGTAAAGCGTCATTGCATTGAGTTTGCGCGTAGTTATTCAAAAGGGCGGCAGGGCGGATTTGCTTTCATCGGGTTGACCGGCTGCGGAAAATCTGTTTTGCTTGCGTGTGTCTGTCAGGAGATTGCGAGCCGCGGGTTTAGCTTTCTTTTTTTGAATACGGCAGGGCTTCTGGACAGATTTATACAGAGTCTTGACTTTGCGTCGGATTACAAAAGTTCTGATATATTCAAAATGCTGCGCGCCGTGGATTTTGTTGTGCTTGATGACTTCGGGCGGGATTGCTGTTCAAAGAAAAGGCGTGAGTTCCTTTTTCGGGTTATTGAGGAGCTGGATTCTTACGAGAAATGCGTTTCTATATCGGCAAATCCGGATGTTCTGGCTTATTTAAAGTCAAGTCCTGCAACAGATGGGATTTTTGACAGGCTCTCCGCGATGTGTCCGCGTCAGTATATTTTTAAGGGAAAGAGTTTCAGGCGTGATGTTAAAAAGGATTATTTTGAAAGTTTACGGGCATATGAAGATGATTGAGAGCAGCCTGTTTTTGCGCGCGGGGATTACCGAGGAGGAACTTTACGCGGTGCGGTTTGAAGTAATGAAGAAGACAAGGGGGAATAAATAAATGGGTGAAAATCGGGTTATAGATACAAAAACGGCGGCGGATATTCTGGGGTTGAAGCCTAATACGCTCTATAAGTGGGCTAAGTACAAAAAGTCGATTCCTTATATTGATTATGGGATGTCCATAAGGTTTTATGAGGATGATGTACTTGAGTTCAGAAAAAAACATTATAGCGGATTTTCGGTAGAGTGAGGGCGAAGCCCGAAACTCGTAACATCTCAAGCTCCGAAATGAGTGAAAAAATCCGAAGGATTTTAGAACGAATGACAAGAGCGCAGAGAGCCGAATCTATAGAGACATGTGATGTGGCATGTAATGATAATATTTATTATGTAAAAATATAAAAAACTAACCCAACGGTAATAACCGCATCAAGCCCAAATCTCACCATAACGACACGAATAATCAATGTTAGTGAAGCAGCGACAAAGCGGGCACTGTCTGAGGAGCGAAGCGACGAGTTTGCCCGCTCGGGCTGAACTCTACAATTGATTAATGAGTGTCGTTCCGGTGAGCGGTTTGTGCAGCTT
Source organism: Candidatus Gastranaerophilales bacterium (assembly GCA_944323425.1). GTDB lineage: Bacteria > Cyanobacteriota > Vampirovibrionia > Gastranaerophilales > Gastranaerophilaceae > CALUPY01. The sequence goes on from CALUSL010000003.1 coordinate 8,272, forward strand.
TGACGCCAAAGCTGCCCCCGTCCGGGCAGGACCCGCCGGAGGCAAATAAAAAACTTACCGCTACAAAATACGATTTATGCTTTTTGTTCCACCCATTCTTTGGCGCAAAGAACGGGTGGAGCCCAAGAAACTTCCGACCTGTTGTTCCACTCATACAGAAAGTAAATTAAACCCGAGTCTCATAACTCGCTGTCCATATTTCCGCAATGATTGAAGCGAAAAATAGAGTATTTTGAAAAAAATTACGGACAGCTCAGACAGATGAGACTCATTGTTGTTTAATTAACTTTCTGTAATTCGTTTCACAATGGTCGGGAGGGGGGGGGTATTGCTACGCTCGTTTGAGGGTGTTTTTTACATAATAAATATTATCGCTATATGCGACGCTAGTTACTGGATTGCTTCGGTCGTCCTGCTGTCTTTGATTATTGGCAGCTCGAAGTTCTACCACTCGCTCTTTTTTGCATTCGCAAAAAATCACTCGTATAGAACTTCTACGCAGGACGTGCTGGGTGCCTTTCAGGCACACGGCGCACTTGCCAAAATCCGCTGTCTTGAATTCTGGCGTTCCGTCGGTCTTGCATTCCATTTCGAAATTCTTCGAATTTCTGCATTCCATCGCCCGACTCCACATGGGGCGTTCACTTCGTTCAGCCCCGCCAAAATCCGCTCCTCGCAATGACGGGGAACGAGGGCGCGGCAATGCATAAAAAACAACCGTCGGTAGAAACAAATTATGAACAAAATTGAACATGCAAAATCTATACTCTTTTCAGAAAAAAACGCAAAAGAACGTTTTGAAAACCTTTTGAGAGACCGATTTGAGGACTTGCTGAAGAAACGAAAACCGGATGAATTTGAGGAAAAAATCAGAGTGCTCGGGGATTATTTCGCAAGCCATGCTGCTGCAGTCGGCGAAAAACGCGCAATCCTTGATTTTCAAACTGGTATTAATCTTTTGAACGGCTACAAAAAAAATTCTGTTTTGAATGAGAAGACTGAGCTCAGAGAGGATTCGGAGTTTGGCGAAAAAAGTTACGCTGCACTGGTTAATGTGTTGAAAAATTACGATATTGAGACAGTAAAAAGGTATCTCAAACTTGCTGCTGTAAACAATGCACTCTGGCTCACGAAAAACAATTCAAACATCGATACCGGTGCTGATGTTGTGCAAATATTGCAACGACTTTGAGAGAAAGGAAAATTATGGGAAAAATTTTGTACGGATATGTCTCAAATTCATTTGAATGGAATGCGAATGATTGCGCGTGCGAAGAGTGTATGGCGCTGGACGGAAAGGTCTACGGTTCTGCTGATGAAATACCTGACAAACCGCACCCGAACTGCAAATGCCATATCAATGTCATAGAAAATAAAGGAAACAATCCGCTGGGAGAGCTTAGAGTAGCGGTTTATGAAAAACAAAAAATTGAAAATGACCTGAATAAAATGCTCGGCGATGTAAAATCTCTGAATGAGGAGATTGATGAACTGATAAATATTGCTAATGAACAAAATTTTGAGATACAAAAGACTAATGAAACAGTGGAAAGTATTCCTTCTGTTGTTCTTCAGCAATTTGAGCAAGCTGAAAATAATATTAAAAAAAATATAAAAGAGGCGAAAAATACAAAAATTAAGGCTGAATCGCTTGAAAAAAATATTGAAAAAGTTTTGAAAAATTCCGAAATAAAAGAAGTTTCAAAACTTCAATTTGAATTGAAACTTTTGAGTGAAAATGTTGATAACTTAGGCAGAGAGGTTCTGGACAGAGGAATACAGGTCGGTGGTGCTTTTCTGCATCAGTCGGATGCATTGTGGAAATTGTCTTATTCTAAATTCACTGACGGGTTGGATTATGTTGAACAGAACGGAAAAGTTTATGAGAGCGTAGATGGGCTTGGTGATTCAAAGATTAAAAATTTTGTAAAAACAAAAATACAAAAACAGTTTCAGGCAAATGACAGCAGAGGCGTTGTTTTTCACAGCGAAAGCGAACTGTCAAAAAAAATCAACACATCATTTGCCTTAAAAAAATTGATAAAAAATAACAAATCACAACTTATAAAAAATGCTTCAATCCCGGATACTTCTTTGAATTTTGGGCTAATGAATCTGGATTTGTATAATGCAATTCATAGAGCGGATATTGTGGACATAAATATTGATGATAACGGAGATTTTAATGCAAAAGTGATAGATACGTATGATTTTAATCCGAACAGCCGGAATCCTCTTGTACGTGCGGCAGGACACTATCAGAATGCGGACAAAATTGAAAATTATTATGTAATTGTAAATATCAAAATTCCCGCAAAAGAATGGCAGAAATATTAGCAGTTTGGGGTCGTTATGACTATGCATTATTTCTGAATTGTTGTATAATACTTCTATGAACAAGGCAGCATTCTGGTTTACAAATTTTGTTTTATGTTCGAATATTTTGAAATATCCGATGTTTTTGCTTATATTCTATGTCGTTGCAACAGAACATCCGTACTGGCCCGAATGGATTTTTTCTGACAATTCCCACCCTTTAATAATGCTGATAGTTCTGGGATTTCCTGTTCTCGTGATTGCTCTTCATTTTTTGTTCAAGATGAGAGTCTTTATATTTTTGTACAAACATTCAAAAGAGGGCTCGTATTCACGCAATTTCTTTGAAAAATTTAGGGATGATTCGGATTTTTCAGAGTCAGTGATTACGCGTGCAATGGTTGCGGACACTGTTTATCTTTTCGCCGAGGCGTTTGTTTTCAATTTTGTTGTGAATAAAACTGTGGGTAAGGAGTTTCTGGGGTTTTTGTTCCTGTGGATGATTATGTTTGGTTTTCTGGGTACGGGTGTTTTCCTCAGCTACGAGTGTTTGGGCAGGTGGCTTGAGAAACAAAAAACCGATAAAAATCTATAAACTTCCGGCTGGCGATGCTTCCGGAAGTTTTTTTGTATCAGCAGAAAATTTGTCCTGTATTTTACAAAATTGCCAATGCAAAATGTTTGGGTTAATATAATTCTAACCGGCGCAAATGCCGATTTTACCAAGGGAGCGAGGATAGAATGAAACTAAAAGACACAACTGCAGAAACATCATTTAGCTATGCATATTTGACAGGGCGTATTTTCAAATTTATAAAACCCGTGCTCGGCAGGGTTCTTCTGAGCTTTCTTGTGGCAATCCCGGTCGGACTCCTTGACGGCGTTGTTGCCTATGCGCTGAAACCTTATATGGATGAGGTTTTGATTAAAAAGAATATGCTTATGGCCGCGCTGATACCGTTCGGCATTGTGTTTTTTGCGGGGCTGCAGGGTGTTTTGAGGTATTTAAACGAATATTTGACGAACTGGACCGGACAGAAAGTCACAAACTCCGTTAAAATAGCTCTTTTCGACAAACTGGTGCACATGGACCCGAAATTTTTTGACGAAAACTCTTCAGGCATAATCCTTACCAGATATCTCACCGACCCGGACACTGCGTCAAAAGGAATACTGGACAATCTAAAGGCGTTTATGAGTGCCGGTTTTGGAGCTATAGCTCTAATCGGGGTCATGCTGTATAACTCATGGAAACTTGCCGTTGTGGGTGTTGTTGTGCTGCTGGTTGCATTTTTGCCGGTTGCATTAATCAGAAAAAGAATCAAATCCGCTTCTAACAAGAACATGAAAATCGGCGGAAACATTACCACAAACTTTAACGAAACATACTCCGGCAACAAAATCATGACCGCATACAATCTTGCAAACTATCAAAAAAGAAAGTTTGTTGACCAGATAAACGCGTCATTTAACGTAAACATGTCACTTGTAAAACGTGCCGGCTGGATGTCTCCGATTATGTATCTTATTGCGTCAGTCGGGATTGCGCTTGTTATGGCTTACGGAACCCATCTTGTCACATCGGGTGCAATGACCAGCGGCAGCCTGCTTTCTTTCGTGACCTCGCTTCTGCTTCTGTACAAGCCCGTAAAAACTCTCGGTAACACGATGACCAACCTGCAGACGATTTTTGTTGCAATGGGCAGAACGTTTGAGCTGTTTGATATTTACCCTGAACTTACCGACAGAGAAAACGCTGCTGAGCTTACGCAGATTCAGGATGGTGTTCAGTTTGACCATGTAAGCTTTGAGTACGTTGAGGGCACTCCTGTTTTGAAAAACATTGACTTCAAAGTCGGGGTGGGTGAAACTCTTGCTATCGTCGGAAATTCCGGCGGCGGAAAGACTACGATTGCGAATCTTATCCCCAGATTTTACGATGTAACATCCGGCGCAATAAGGATTGACGGCGTTGATATAAGAGATATAAAACTTGAATCCCTGAGAAATCATATATCTGTTGTTTTTCAGGACAATTTCCTTTTCTCAGGCACAATCAGAGAAAATCTGCTTATGGGCAATTTCAATGCAACTGATGAGGATATTGAAAAAGTTGTCAGAATGGCGCATTTGGATGAGTTTTTGCACGAAATGCCGGACGGACTGGACACTGAAATCGGCGAAAGAGGTACAACACTCTCCGGCGGGCAGCGTCAGCGTGTTGCGATTGCGCGCGCTATGCTGAGAAATGCTCCGATTGTTATTCTCGATGAGGCAACCTCAGCTTTGGACAACAAATCTGAAGCGATTGTCCAGAAAGCACTCGACAATCTTATTCAGGACAAAACAGTTTTTGTTATTGCGCACAGGCTCTCTACAATCAAGAATGCTCATCGTATTGCGGTTATAAACGAGGGTGAGCTTATAGAAATCGGTACGCATGACGAGCTTATGAACCTGCCCAACGGAAAATACAGGCTGCTTTATGAAATGCAGTTCGGCGCTGAAATGCAGGAAACTCCGGCTTTGTAAGGTTTTATAGTGCTAAGGCGCCGGCATGTATTGATAATATTTATTATGTAAAAGCTACCCTCAAATGAGCGTAGCAATATCCCCCTCCCGACCATTGAGAAACGAATTACAGAAAGTTAATTAAACAACAATGAGTCTCATCTGTCTGAGCTGTCCGTAATTATTTTCAAAATACTTTCTTTTTCCGCTTCAATCATCGCGGCAATATGGACAGCGAGTTATGAGACTCGGGTTTAATTTACTTTCTGTATGAGTGGAACAACAGGTCGGAGTTGCCTTCTTTTCTTAGCGAGCTTTGCGAGCTAAAGAAAATGGCCTCACGAAGCCATAACAAGCCATCGAAAAAAGCACTGTCTGTAAACAGTGAGACTTGGGCTCCACCCTTGTCTTGAATTTTCTTATCGCTCGTTGCTGTCGTGGACTTCGCTACGCTGCCGTCCACTTCGCACTCGCTCCCCGGGTTTCACCCGTCCGAAAATTCGCTTCTTTGCGCCAAAGAATGGGTGGAACAAAAAACATAAATCGTATTATTGAAGCCGACAAGTTTTTTTATTTGCCTCCGGCGGGTCCTGCCCGGACGGGGGCAGCTTTGACGTCAAAGCTGCACAAACCGCTCACCGGAACGACACTCATTAATCAATTGTAGAGTTCAGCCCGAGCGGGCAAACTCGTCGCTTCGCTCCTCAGACAGTGCCCGCTTTGTCGCTGCTTCACTAACATTGATTATTCGTGTCGTTATGGTGAGGTTAGGGATTGATGCGGTTATTATCGTTGGTTTTGTTTTTTTTTATTTTTACATAATAAATATTATCAATATATGTCACATCTCATGTCTCTTTAGATTGCCGCGCTCACTTCGTTCGCTGTCTTGGATTTCCTTCTCGCTCAGCTCTGCCGCTCGTTTGGCTTCGCCAGTACTCGCTTCGAGCTTCGCTCACCGGGTTTCACCCGTCCGGAAATCCGCCGCAATGACGTATTCTTTACCCGTCATTGCGAGGAGCGGAGCGACGAAGCAATCCAGTCAACCCGCGTCGCATGTTTTTACAGTCTATACGCCATGTCATGCTGAAGCGATAATTCTGTAGCGCTATTATTATCGTCTGTGTTCAGCATCTTAGCCACTTAGAGTTTTGCGCTACATTTCGCACCTGTAAGATCCTGAAACCAGTTCAGGATGACACTTTGGACTGTTTTTATAGATTGCCGCGCCTTCGTTCCCCGTCATTGCAACAAATAATTGTAAACTTTTGTAAATCCTTCAAATATGCGTCATTATTGTGTTTTAGAACTGTTTCTATAAAAAGTATATACAAATTAGACAATTTTTATATAACTCGTGTTTTTATTTATGTAAGAGAGTAATAAATAAGAAAGAGAGTAGAAAATGGGCACTGGAATCGTTGCATATCTTAGGTCACAAGGTATTCCAATCACTACAAAACTTCTTGCTCAAATTCAGAACAATGAGAAAGAAGCAATAAAAGTGATTTCGGAAAAGTATGGTGTTTCTGAAAAAGAAATTATCAATTTCAACAGCGAAAGCGTTCAGTACAAAGAAGGAGATAATGGTATTAATCAGGATGGTTTTGTCCATTCTAATTCAAATAATCAGTCTGTAGCAAATGCCGGCGCAAATTCTTCAGGAAATGCTCAGGCTTCAAAAAAAGAAGAAAAAGCAACTAAAGAAGAAGCCAAAGCAGCTCGTTCCAACGCTAGCAGCAATAAAGAAAAAGCAGGTCCCGCTAAAGAACAGGCTGCAAATGCTCAAAAAACTAACGAACAAACTAAAAAAGTAGAAAAATATACAGAAATTCAGGAACTTGAAGAAGCTCCCGAGCTTGAGGCTCCGGAAGATGTCGAAATCCCTGAAGCTGAGGAAACTCCTGAAGTGACTCAGGTAAATTCTCCTGCAGTGGGCGATGCAGAATCTTCTAAAGCTCCTGAGGAACAGGTCTCGAAGCTTGCAGAAGGCGAGACTGACGAAACTACAAAAAGCAAATTGAGTCCGTATATTTCAAAAGAACAGAGTGAAATCGGACAGTATAACAATTTCTGGGGTCAATTCGTTCAGAGCCTTGATTCCGGAAACTCTTCACAGGCTGACGGAAACAATTTTATACAGCAGATGATGGGCTTTGGGCAGCAAAAAGTGCAGGCAGGTCAGGATATATCAGACGGTATCCAGACCACAAACGACGGTGCACAGCAGGTACAGCAGGGTATGGACCAGATTAAAACCGCACAGCAAAAAACACAGGAAGCTGTTCAGAATGTTCAAAAATCAGTTCAGCACACGGCAAAGGCTACAAAGGAAACAGCACAGGGAACTTCTGACACGACTCAGGCAGCTGCGAAAGTTGCTTCTGCAGCGACAAAAACCGCTTCAGGTTCATCCTTCTTTGCTTCAGCAGTTGCAGCAGCAGCTTCATTGTTCGGTGCAGGTGCTGCTCCGGGATTGTTCGCTAAGGCAGCAGCTGATTTTACTGGAGCAGCAAAAGACTCTGCTACAGCTGTTCAAAAATCCACATCAGCAGCAAAACATTTCACTACAGCAACAAAAGAAACTAAGAATGCAGTTAAGGAAAACGCAAATGCGGCTAAAAACACAAAAGAAGCTGTACAAAACAACACTCAGGGCATTCAAAATATGACAGAAGGCGGCAAAAAAGTTGTTGACGGTTCCAAACAGGTAAAAACAGGAACAGAAAACCTCCTGAGCGCTCAAGAAGGTGAGCAGCAGTCGGCTGACAGCGCAAACGGTGCTTATGCTCAGGCTAACAACTACTTTGCTTCTGCAGAAAACTACTGGGGTCAGATGCTTGGCTCTGCTCAGAATATAAACACTATTGTCACTGATGCTTTCAATGTTGCGGGCAAACAGGGCGGAGTTCAATTCACGCTCGGACAGGGTGCCGGCAATGTTCAACAGAGTCAGGGGCTTGATGAACGCCAGCAGTTCACCTTGAATCTTGCAACAGGCGCTAACGACGCTTCTTTGCAGGCAAATAAACAGAATGCATCAAATCCGATAGAACAAAACAAACAGCAGCAACAGCAGAAACAGGGAGTTCAACAGAAACAGCAAAATCAACAGACACAGCAGAATCAACAAACACAGCCGAAGCAGGCAGTACAAAAACAGAATATGTTTGTACAGCCGCAGGCATAATGAATAAAAGGGATGGATTGAGGAAAAAATAAAGGAACGGAGAAGCTTGGAGTCAGGTAAAGGTATAAAAAGCCCGCTGAAAAGCAGGGCTTTTTATTTTTCAATTTCTATTGCGCCGCCTGCAAAAATAAAGGGTTTCCACAAAGCTGTGCTTTTTCGGTTTTTATATTTCAGTATCTTTCTCTCCAGTGCGTGAAGAAGAAAAACAGCGGGTATGGGTTTGGAATAAAAAACATAAGTGACACAAAACGTCGTATTGTTATTCTTGTATAAAAATAAAGGACTTATAACGTCATAGAATTGTGTTTTAGAGGCAGGGAAAATTTTTTGTAATATTTTTTAATACCCGGATACAAAAAAGGCAATTTTTTGTACAGTATATACTTTATATATATACGAGACGAGAGAATTAAACAAAAGAGGAAAACGAGATGAGAGCACTTTTAATCAGATTCATAAACAGAAGAAAAAAATTCACGGTAGATGACTGGGTTTAGTCTGAAATAAATCGTTTTAGTTGATATCCACAATAGTCACACCGTTGCCGCCTTCGGAGTCTTCGCCCTGACGGTATTTTGCAACATAAGGAGAGTCTGACAGATAGTCTCTTATTGCCTGCCGGAGCTGTCCTGTACCGTGACCGTGGATAATCTCTACGGGAGAGAGGTTTATCATACTGGCTTTGTCCAGAAATGTTTCCAAATCCTGCAGCGCATCTGCTACTTTGTAGCCTCTCAGGTCGATTTTTGGCGACATTGTCACGCGTTCTACAATGTATTTTGTGGAATTTGAAAGTGTTATTTTTCTTTTTATAATGTCTTTTTTCTGTTTGAGTGCTTTTGCGAGCTTTTTGAGATTTACCGTGGATTTCAGCTGCCCGACAAGAACCTGCAGGTTTCCGTTTTTGTCCGGAAGCGTGGCAATGGTTACTTCCGTGTCGAGGTCTTTTATTATTGCTTTTTTCCCGACAGCAATATCTTCGGGCTGAAGCTCCGTGTATTTTACATTTACTTCGTCAAACTCTGCATTCACTTTTTCTGCTGTTTTTGCGCCCTTTTGGGACAGCTTTTTGTATGATTTTATTGCATTTTCTTTTGTTTTGTTGTGGTTAAGATTTTCGAGCACTTTTTTAATCTGGGCTTTTGCATCCTGCAAATTGTCTTCATACCTGCGTTTAAAATCTTTGATTGTTTTTCTTTTGTGGGTATTAATTTCTTCAAAGAGTTTGTTGTATTCGTTGTATTTTTCTTCGGAGAGAGTTTTCAGCGTTTGTGCTTCTTCAGTGAGTCTGTTCAATTCCGAATATTTTGCCTGCAGCGAGGTCAGTATTTTTGACTCATCGGTAATTTCTGTCTGATAATAGGAGCCGGCTTTGTTGATAATTTCATCCGATATGCCGAAGTTTTTCGCTATTGCAAGGGCATTAGAAGAACCGGGAACGCCGATTCTCAGCTTGTAAGTTGGTTTCAGCGTCTCGACATCAAAATCAACTGAAGCGTTCTGGAAATTTTTGTTGTTAAAGGGGAGTGATTTTAATTCGCTAAAATGTGTCGAAATTAGGGAAAAAGCCCCGAGTTCACCGAGTTTTTCCATAACCGCCCGCGCAAGACACGCGCCCTCTTTCGGGTCTGTGCCGGCTGCAATTTCGTCGATTACAATGAACGTTTCATTGTCCGCATTGTCCAGTATATTTTTCAGGTTTTTTACGTGGGACGAAAATGTGGAAAGACTCTGTATGATATTTTGGTCATCACCGATTTCCGCAAAGAGTTTTTTGAACGGATAAATCTTTGCCCTGAAACAGGGGATATGCATGCCTGCTTTTGCCATTGCAATAGAAAGAGCAACGGTTTTCAGCGTAACTGTTTTTCCGCCGGCGTTTGAGCCGGTTATGATAATGGTTGTGAATGGAGAGCCTATAGAAAAATCGTTTTCGACTACCTCATCAAGCACGGAGAGCAGCACCGGATTTTTCATGGACTTTAGCTCAATTATTCTTTTGTCAGTAATTTCCGGTTCGCATGCGTCAATGGAAGCTGCGTATTTTGCGCGTGCAAACACGAAATCCAGCTCAATAATGGTTTTAAACGAGGTATACAGCCCGTCATGAATGTCGGAAAAATCGTTTGAGAGCTGTTTTATGATTTTTGAGATTTCTGCTTCTATGGCAGATTCGGCTTCTCTGATACGGTTGTTCAAATCAACAATCTGTTTCGGCTCTATGTAGAAGGTCTGACCGGACTGCGAAACATCGTGAACAATACCCGGAATTTTGTTTTTTGCTTCCGCTTTTACCTGAAAAACGATTCTGCCGTCGCGTGAGGTGTAAATCTGTTCCTGCAAATGCTGTGAAAATTCTGTACTGGAGAGAAGTGAGTTCACTGTGTCTTTGAGATTTTCCTGCAGACTCCGTTTGGATTGAAACAGTGATTTAAGCTCGGGTGTGGCTGTTTCTCTTATGTTGAAACTTTCGTCGAACACGGCTTCTACTTTTTCTTCGACTTCTTTTGCGGGAAAGAGTGTGTCACAGAAGGCGTAAAGCTCGGGAGATTCCTTTGCATATTTGTTTAAAAATGTGGACATATAGCGCGTTGTGCGGAGAATGTCATAAAGGTTTTTCAGCTCTTCAATCGAAACAGTGAGCCTGTTTTTTAGTTTTTTGTCTGTTTCTTCAATATCTGCGATATTTGAAAGCGGGATTGTGTTTCCGGAAAGCCTGTATGCGTCTTGAGCCTGAGTTGTGATTTTCAGATTTCGTATTATGTCGTCTGTGTTGTTAAGCGGGCGTGCAGCAAGGCAGCGCTCATGCCCGAGCGTGCTTATTGCAAATTTCCCCAGCAGCTCAAGAACCTTATCAAATTCAATTATTTTAAGTGTTTTATCCATAGCGGCAACTTTCATACAACTAATTATAACAAAAGAATAAAATATTATTTCGAAAGGTTTTAGCCTGAGTGACTGCCCTGCAAAAAATTACAGAAAGCTTAAAAAAATCAACGGGTGCGCCCCAAAAATACAAAAAAAACACCAAAAAACACCGGAAAAACGCTTAAAAAATTAAAAAAAACGACCGCGCAAAAAGAGCTGAATACCCGACCTGCTGTCTGTCGGAGATGGCGGCGGGGTTGCACTCTCGTAACTTGTTAGTATAATAATATTATTACTTTAAAAAGAGAAATAGAGGCCGAACATGAATATAAAAAATACATCCTGCACTCTGGAAAGAGAGCTTTTTGACGCGGTTGACTCGAAAACACCGGCGTATGTCAAAGAAAACAAACTCATTGATTTATCCGACAAAAACGAATTCACTTTTACGCTAAAAAAAGAGCACCTGCTTCCTTACGATGAAAAAACCAATCCCGAAGGGCTGGGGCTGAATGACTGGTTAGATGCTTATGCAAAAGAGGCAGAAGTCTCTACAGCCGGTATTCGCGGACCTCAGAATATTGTTTATCCGCATGATACAAGATTTCCGATAAACATGATAGGCATAATGCTTGCAACGGAAGCAAAAGCGCTTGTCGCAAAAGACCTTTACGGCGATACAGAGGTAATGAAACTTGCCGGCAGAGAGGTCAGGTACAACTCTCCGGAATTTCTTGATTTAATCGCAAGAATTCAGGCTGCACACGGCATAAAAACGATTGTGCCCGTGGGAAGAAAAACTATTCCTATCTGGATGGCGTCTTTTCTTGCTTTCAAACTGGACCTTCTCGGCGGGGAATATATAACTTCGAGCCATGGAATCTCCGTTAAAAATGCAACAAAAGATCTCAACTCTCAGGGAAGCCAGTATCTGCCCGAGGAGTCAATGCTCTTCGTGAACAAAATCAGATGGATTTTTTCACAGGTAGAGAAAAACGGCAGCTATGACATAAAAATCGCTGCTGACAACAATCCGCTTATCTCGGAAGAAATAATGAAAAAGCTCGATGACGGGGTTAAGCTCTATGTTGAATATCTGAAAGACGGCGTTGCTAAAGATGCAAACCTGAATCTTATAAAAGAGCTGGATGAAAAAATTGTCATAGAAAACGTAGGCGGTTCCGCTTACAGAACGCTGAGCAGAATACTTAACGAACTCAATATCGGAGAAAAATACGACTGGTTCAATATCGAAGAGGATCCTTTCTTCCATTCAATCGGAAAGTACGACACTGACCCTAAAGGCAACAAAACTTTCTATGACTATTCTGTTGACGCAACGGTTATTGCAAAGGACAAAGACGGAAAACCTTACTTCCCTGTTATTAAGTCAATGCATTACGAAGAAAAATTGAAGAACTACCCTGTCGGTACGGCTGTTTTGATAACAGACCCCGACCACGACAGGCTGACTGTTTGCCAGATTGAGAAAAAATCGAATCTCGAAATGATTAAAAAACTCGGACTTGATTACACAGAGCTGGACGGCGACAGAATACTTACCGTTTACACCGCAAACCAGTCCTTCCTTATGATTATGGATTTCTGGACAAACCAGCTGAAAAGAGAAGGGCTTTTTGAAAAACATCCGAGATTTATTATAAAAACTACTGCTTCTGCCCGTTCATGGGATGAGTGGGCAAAGAAAAACGGCGTGAAGGTGGTTAACGTTCCTGTCGGATTTAAAGAGATTGCCAATATAATGAAAAAGGTTGAAAAACAGATATCAGACGCGCCTGAGCGTGATGTTGTGATTACTGATATTTTCAACAGAGACGTGAATCTCGGCGTAAATCCGAAACTTATCTTCGGCGGTGAAGAATCGGGCGGTATGATTATCGGTTCGGAGGGGCTTGTGAAATCTCTTGCCGGCAGAATCGCTATCGCTATGCGTGAAAAGAGCGCGACTGAAGCAATCGTCGTTGCGTCTGCTCTCGTTTCTTACCTCGGCAGAGAAGGAAAACTGCTTTCTGACTATTTGAGTGAAGTTTTTGAAAAAAATGAAATTGTTTCAAAATTCGATATAAGAGAAGATATTTCGTACTACAACGAAAGTGAGCCCGATATTGAAAAACTCAAAGCTGACAAAAAAGCCGGCGAACAGAAAAGGACGAAAAACGACCTGTTCTATCTGACAATGGCTGTTGCCAAAGAAGAAGGCAAGCTCGGGCTTTCTCAAATAAAAGAAATCCTTTCCGCCACTTTCAAAACTCTTGATTTCTCAAATTTGACTGATGTGAAATTTGTCGGCGACGGAACTTATATGGAATTTGACGACAAATTTATTGAAATCAGACCCTCCGGCACTGACGCGAAAACAAAATCCTACGGCGCAGGTGCTGACAAAGAAAATATAAAAGAGTATGCGCGGATTATGGGAAATTATTCGGGCGAGTTGAATGAGGTTTATGAAAAAAATGTGGATATGGCTCTGTACAACAGTGCGAAAGAAAAATCCCTGAAATCATATGCCGAATTTACCGACAAAGATGCGAACAACACACCTTTTGTCGTTCCGGATTATTCAAAGACACTCAATTTCTAAAAATAATCTTCGTTAAAAAACGGACAGGCTTTTGCGGCTGTGTCCGTTTTTTTATATTTAATTATAGTTACATTTCCGTATTTTTTAGCAATATTTTTCCATGAATTGTTTTTATTATATTGTAGGTAAATAGTGTGAGTATTCTATGCAGCCAAATATAAATAATATGCAAACATATTATAATAACTCTGTTCAGCCGGCAGCCACAAATTTTTCGGGTCCTGTCTCAAACGGTGCCGGTCTCGAGAGCAACCCTCTTTTAAAACAGGCAGAAAAAGTTGATGAGGGAAATACAGGGATTCTTGTCGGCGGGGTTGTCGGCGGTACTGCAGGACTGATGGCTGCTTCAGAATTTGTAAATAAGGCGCTCAGAAGAGACTACACGGATACTTTCTTTAATAGGATTGAGCAGGCAGGCAACAATCTGGGCTCAAAACCGGGCGTTTCAAAGTTCAGTGCCGCAATTTCAAAATACATCGACAGGATAAAAAACAGTTCTTTTGTTAAAAACAGTGAAGTTCTGAATACAATGATGAACAAACCCGGGGTTGCCGGTCCTATGGGGCAGCCGCAGGCTCACAGCGTAAGTGGGTATTTGATAACCAATGCCCTTGATGCATTGAAAAATTACTCATCCATGCAGGCTTCGGATCTGCTTAAAAATTATGCAAAAGACCCCTCTAAATATGCGGCTCAGCTTGATGCCGTTAGAAACAGGCTGCTTTATTCCCCTGCTCAGACACAGCTGCTTGAAAAATTTATTGCAAACCCTTCGGCTAATCTTTCAGCGGTTCTTGCCGAATTTAAGCTTCCGGACAATAGAAATCTTCTGATTGCGTATGCTTCAGAACCTGACAAATACAGAAATCTTGTAGAGGCGCTCAAATATAAACAGTCCAAAAATCCGGCTGTTCTAAAGGCTCTGGATGATTTTCTTGCTAATCCTACAGATAAAAAGCTGCTGAAAAATATACTCAAAAATACCGAACATCTGCCTGTGGACAAAGAGCTTTCAAAGCTTATAAATCTTGCACAGAAAGACTCTTACAAATACAGAAAAGAAATTATTCAAAAGATTGAAGACTATATTGCAAAAGACCCTGCCCTTAAAAATAAAATCCTGCATTCAAACGGCGGCTCAATGTTTATGCCGAAATGGATGGTTCCGAAATTTTTGAGGGAAAAAGTCACGTTCAATGAAATTTTGAACAAGTACAAACTTATAAACAATTACAAAACCCTGAAATCTCCTCTCGGTGCAAAAATCTCCGGAGGTTTGTTCCGCAGCCTTGAGGCAATGACCAACGGTATGGTCGGCGGAAAAATCGGGGTGTTGATGCAGGCTCTGTTCATCGGACAGTCTTTGAAATCCGCTGTAGACGCGCCCAAAGGCGAAAAAGTATCGACCTTTATGGAAGAGCTTGTCAGTATGATGGCTTATACCATGACGATGGGGCTTCAAATGCGCGCTTTGAACAGTGTCGCAGGTTTGAAATTCCTCGGAATGGAAGAAAAAGATTACAAAAATTATCACAGAGCTGTCGAGCTTGCAAAAAAAGCAGCAAAAGCCGGTGATGCAAAAAATTATTATAAACTTAAAAATATTATCAAAACCTATGAAACGCGTGCAAACGGCAACCTGAAATTCTGGCAGAAACCTTTCAAATGGCTCGGAAAACTCGTCAGCGTCGGCAGAGTCAAAGAAAGCGTAAGACCGCTCAAGATTAAACCGAAAAACGCAGGGCAGATTCCGTTTACGGCATTGAGAAACACTTTTGCCGCAATTCCTCACAAACTCAAAACAGTCGGCGGTTTTGTCGGCAGGGCAGCGCTTATTATGGCTGTCATCTCGCCTATATTCAGTAATTGGGCTGTCAAATTGTCTCACAAAGTTTTTGGCAAACCTACGAACTCTATTCTTGACGGTCCAAAACCCGAAGAAGAACCAAAAATAGAGCAGGTACCGGTGGCACCGCCTGCAGCCGGAGGACAGAGCGGAAATCTGGTCGATATGATGAACAATCAATACAAAAACCCGTCTAATGCCCCTCAGCAGCCCGTAACGCCTCAAAATCCCGCGGCTTCTCAGGCTCCGGCAAAGCCCGGAAACCTTGTTGATATGATGAACAACCGGTATAAAAATCCGTCCAACACGGCTATGAATCCGCAGCCTGCAGCGCAAATCCTGCAACCCGCTGCTTCTCAGAGTATTACACCTGCAGCTGCTCCTCAAATAACAAGAACATATATCCCCAATCCGATTCTCGGGGACGAGGCTGTTGTTGACCCTGCTTTGCAGGCAAAATACAATGAAGTCAACGCTGCTATTCTGAAAGCAGAGCAGGCTGAAATGCAGGTTTCTAATTTCTTGAGGACTCTCTAGTTTTTGGCTGTATATGTTGATTTTCCGGGATTTTTAGCATGCTGTTTTTGTAATATTTCTTCATAATTGTTAAATATGGGGCAATTATGCTTTATCGATATCCTTTATATATATAAGGGATAACATAATATAGCTGTAAGCATTAGAGAGAATAGGGACAAACTTATAGCACATACACGAGGGATAGAGCAATGACTAGCTGGGAAGCTATTAACAATTATTTTAATAATTTTAGTGACTTATCTGTAAAGACAAAAGTTGAAAAGTCAGAACAGAAAAAAGTTAATGATACAAGATATGCTGTTTCTGAATCAGTTAAAAACATTGATATTTATACAAAAAAAGTTAATGGTGCTGATTCTAAAAAATCTATGAACAATCATTCTTTCGGTGATATTTTCAAAAAAGAAAATATTGACCATATAAAAGAACATATTGTTGAAAATAAAAGATTTGCAGAAAAATATATTGACAATCCTGCAGCTGCTTTAAAAGACGAAAATGTAAAAGTAAAAATCAATGCAAAAGAAGCAGCTGAGATTGAAAAACAGTTGAAGGATGAAAATTCTTTGACTCTGTTTGCTGAGTTGACACGCAATTCAGAATTAACAGGAAAAGATATTCTTGAATGTCTGAAACGTTTCAATAAACTGACAAAATCACAGAAGAAAAGGCTGTTTTTTGCTTCTATGTCAGCAGATGAAGTCGCAAACATGAGCCCCGAACAGGTGGCAAGAAGAATGGCAAGAACTATGAGAAAGCTTGCCAGATTGCGTAAATCAATGTCAGCTGAGGACAGAGCATTCATTGCCGAAATGATGAGCAAATCGCCTAAAGAATGTGAAGATCATATTGATAAAGTTCTGGAAAACAGAAAAACTTACAAAGACAAAGATGTCAAAAACATGGCAGAAAACATGGAAGAAATGTCTGATGAAGAGAAAATTAAATACACTGAAAATATTTCAGCTCTTGGCGAAATAAAAGACGAAAATGACAATCCGAAATATTCCGGTGATGTTAACGTAAAAGTTGCCAAAGATATGGTGGATGAACCGAGAGCAGAAGATGCAATTCTCGGTACAGCCAAAAGAGAAGATATGGACGGAAAACACCTTTCAGGTATCAGTTCAAATCTCGTTTTGAACCCTGATATGATTCCGTCATACATTAAGCTTCTCGATGCTAAAGACAGCAAAGGTGCTGACAAATTCGGCAAAGGTGCTCTTTTAAGCCAGACAAATTATATGGTTGATAAGAGTATAGACGAAATTGAAAAGTATACGGGAAAAGTTCTTGAATATGCACAATATGACGCAATAAGCGGTGATGAAGCAACTTCACTTGCCGAAGATGTTATGACGAATCCTTCTTCTGAAGCTTCTATAGATGAAATGGTAAAATCAAAAGTTTCAGCTTCCGAAACATCTTCTATTTCAGGCTCTGCCGGCAGTGAAGGTGTTTTCGGCGCTACAAGCTCTGTATCATTTAGTTTTGAATCCGCAGAAAAAAATTCTGCAGCTTTGAAAAGTGATTTAGCAAAAAATTCTGAAGAAGTTATGGACAAAGAAACATACTACAAAAAGCTCGCTGATGATTTCAGAGCACAGTACGGAAAAGCTGCTGATACAATGATTCAGCTCTGTATTGAAAAACCTGAAGTCGTTAAAGCACTGTTTACAAACCCGAATATAACGTTTGCGACAGGTATGGCTTTTATCAAAAAATACGGCACAAATGTTGAATTGATCGCTGAAATAGCAAAAAATCCGAGAAATATCGACAAATTAAAACTTGCATCTGCTTCAATCACTACTCCGCAGCTTGTTGAGCTTGCGAAGCTCAGTGAAAAAAGAGGCGTTGACTTTGTTGTTGAGATGATTCAAAAATATAATCCGACTAAAGCTATTACTTTATGCAGCGCTCCTGATTCTGAAAAAATTAAGACTCAGATGAAAAAAGGAAACAATGCGTTAGAAACTCAGGAATACTTGAATTATCACTTCCAGAGAGAATTTATTGCGTAGCAGGATTAGCGCCGGACAGGCATGATGACGCCGGTTGTGTGGATTGCTTCGTGCCTTTCAGGCACTGTCTTGGATTTCCTTATCTCTCAGCTCTGCCGCTCGTTTGGCTTCGCCAGTATTCGCTTCGAGCTTCGCTCCCCGGGTTTCGATTCGCTCACCCGTCCGGAAATCCGCCGCAATGACGGGGAGTAGGTTGGGCTTTCTGCCCAACAGACACCAATACGGCGCTCTTGCAATGACAAAACGAGTTGGCGAGAACCCCGAATTTTCGGAGAAAATTTGCGGTTCGAATCCCTAAAACAAAAAAACTTCCCGAAGGAAGCTTTAAAAACTGGGCCCGGAGACTCTGCCGAAAAAAATATGACTAAATGTCATATTTTTTGAGAGGTAGAACCCCGAATTTTCGGAGAAAATTTGCGGTTCGAATCCCTAGAACAAAAAAACTTCCCGAAGGAAGCTTTAAAAACTGGGCCCGGAGGGATTCGAACCCACGACCAAGGGATTATGAGTCCCCTGCGCTACCGCTGCGCCACAGGCCCGTGGCGATTTTCTTAAATTGTTGCCCGACCTGCTTGCGGTAGCTGCGCTACCTTCCTCATATTCGTCGGATTCTTGGCAGCTCTGCGTTCTGTCGCTCATCTGTTTTATTTATTAAAACAGTATTCGCTCCGAACGCTGCCGCTAGACGTGCTCGCTCGTTCACTGTCGTGAACTCGACTCCGCACTTGCCAAAATCCTCCGGCAGAGTGCCACAGGCCCGTGGCCGGTTTGGTTTTCAATCACGGCGGTAATCACCGTATGTTTAAAATACCATTAACATCAGGCATGGTCAAGCATATTTTATATCTTTTTTAAATCGCATTCCTTTAACGCTGTCTGAAAGCCTTTTAGCGCTGCATAATTTTCTTTTATGTTATGTTTTCTGGATTTGTCTTCCGCAAAGTATCTCGCATATCCTGCGACAACAAGCGCGGGTGCAACGAAGTCAGCAGCCAGCGCCAGAGGTGCTCTGTTTCCTCTTGCAATTCTTGTGATTTCTTTATCCAGCGGGGCTACGATTCTTCTGTTTAAAACAGTATTGTTTATCAATTTTTTAATCGGAGCTTTAGCTTTTTCAATTGATTCTCCGTATTTTTTCTTGATAAATTTGCCGGCTTTGTCGTTAAGAGCTGATATTCCGAGGAATAGTCCCATAATGAAGGTCGCGTCCATTCCGAAACGCATTACGGGATGGTCTTTGTTTATATTATCGAGAACTACGGATTTCTGATTGACTTTTGTTTTCAGACCTGCCGTAGCAGCTGCAATACCGAAAAGTACACCCCATAGTCCTGCTCTTTGTGCCGATGCTTTCATTTTTGAAGCAAGGGCGCCCTGTTTCACAATGCCCTGCGCAATTGTATCAAACACAGGAACGCCGACAAACAGTGTGCCGGCTATATTACTTTTAACTCTATTAAATTTTTCGTTCGGGAGGATAGACGCCGCCTTATACAAATCTCTGTCCGACATGTTTACAAAGGTATTGCCGGATGTGTGGCGATTTTGTCCGTCTTCATCGGTTTTACGGCTATGCCCAAAACTGCTCGCTTTTTGGTGAGGTGCATTCAGAAAATAATTTTTGTTTATTTTTGAGATGAACATGCCAATTTATTCCCTACATTATTATTATACAATAAAAAAAATTTTTTGTGAACTTTCGTTTTTTATGTTAATTTTTTTTACATGGAATCGGAAAAGAAAACGTTTTATATAAAAACGCACGGCTGTAAAACGAATCAGCTCGAGTCTGCGGTTATGTCCGAAAAACTTCACGAAGCCGGTTTTCTGACGGCAAAAAATCCTGATTGCGCGGATATTTTTATACTGAATTCCTGCAGCGTGACGGGTAATGCTGATATTGAGGCTTTGCGGCTTATGAGGCACATGAAGTCAAAACGTCCTGAAGTTTTGACTGTTTTAACGGGATGTGTGGCGCAGCTCGGGTTTAAAGATATAGAGAAACTTGATTATATTGATATTCTGCTCGGGAACAATGATAAGTTTGATATAGTTGATATTTTGAGCAGCGGAAAAAGCGCTGTCAGCGATATTTTTTCCGTAAACGTGTTTAACAATCAGGTTGTGCATGAATACTCAAAAACCCGCGGATATCTAAAGATTCAAGACGGATGCAACAATTATTGTTCATACTGTACAATCCCTTTTGCGCGCGGCAAAAGCCGGAGTAATTCTATTGAAAATATACTTAAACAGATTGAAATTTATGTAGAAAACGGAATAAAAGAAGCGGTTTTGACCGGTATACACATCGGACAGTGGGGGGCTGATTTTGGTCGGGGGTATACGCTGAAAACGTTGTTAGAGGCGGTTGAGAATACGGGTATTAAACGTTACAGACTCGGGTCTTTGAATATGCTTGAGATAACGGATGAGCTTCTGGAATTTCTTTCCGAATCCGAAAAATTCTGTCCGCACTTCCATCTTTCTTTGCAGTCTTTGAATACAAAAACGCTTTGCGCAATGAACCGTCACTACTCTGCAGAAAGCTGTATGGAGCTTGTTGAAAAGATAAACGGTATATTCAAAAATCCTTTTATCGGCAGTGATATAATTGTCGGATTTCCGCAGGAGACGGATGAGGATTTTGCTCTGACGTATGAAAACCTTAAAAAAACAGAGTTGTCGGCAATCCACGTTTTTCCTTATTCTGTAAGAAAAAACACAAAGGCGGCAATGATGACGGGACAGGTGGAAATGAACGTTAAGCGCCGCAGGGCTGATATTCTGCATGCTCTTGCGGAGGAGAAGTACGCTAATTTTGTGCAAAAGAATATAAATCAGGAGTCCGAGATACTGATAGAAAAACGTCCTGACAGAAAAACCGGTCTTTTGAAGGGGGTTAGCAGAAATTATCTGAATGTGCTTCTTGATTCACAGGACAGCTCGCTTTGCAATACAATTCAAAAAGTTAAAATTGTTAAGTTTGAGGCAGGTAATTTATTTTGTAATATAATAGAGGGATGATTAAGGGTTTACTTGTACAAAACAATGCAATCATAGGAAACAGGCAGGCAACGTTCAAAAATGTTGAAAAGCTGCTTGAACAGTATGAAGGCAGGAGTTATGATTTTATAACATTTCCCGAGGTGTGGTCGGGCGGATGGTGCTGTGAAAATTTCAAGTCTGACGCAGAAAGTCTTGAGCACAGCGAAACAATTGATTTTTTGAAAAACGTTGCTCTGGAATTCAAAACTACGGTCTTTGGCGGGTCTTTTGTCAGAAAGGTGTCGGATTCTGATTTTCGAAACACCTGTCCTGTCATTGACCGAAACGGCAGGCTGGCTGTATGTTATGACAAAATGCATCTTTTTTCTCATAAGGGCTCTGAAGAAAACAGGTATATTACAGCCGGCAGCGGGCTTGTTGTTGTGGATACCGGCTGCGTAAAAATAGGGCTCAGTATATGTTATGACATCCGTTACCCTGAAATTTACAGAGAATACTCAAAGCACGGGGTCGAGGTTTTCATAAACTCTGCTGCATGGGGCAGCAAAAAGCTTGAGCACTGGCTTATTATGCACAGGACAAGAGCTATTGAAAACCAGTGTTATATGGTTGCTGCTGACCAGTGCGGAAAAATAAAAGACAGCGAATACAATCTCGGACATTCGCTTGTTGCGGACGGATGGGGGGATGTCGTATATACTCTCGGGGAAGAAGAGGGGTGTCTTGAGTTTGAGCTGGATATCGAAAAACTCAGGAAGCTGAGAGAAGATTTTCCCCTGCTCAAAGACAGGCGTGATAAGGATTTTTCATCATTTAAATTAAAGGAGATAAAACTCTATGAATAAGTTAGCAAAATTATTAACGGTATTTGTTGCTGTATTTTCTCTGCTGTCTGTGCAGAGCGTGTTTGCGAAGGATTTTGAATCGATTATAAAAAAATCGGGGCTGGATGAAACAGCCACTGTTTCTGTCTCGGTAAAAAATGCAAAAAACGGCAAAGTCCTTTATGAATACAATCAGAACAAATACCTTCATCCCGCTTCATCACTGAAACTGTTTACCATGGCAGCGGCATACGAACAGCTCGGCTCTGATTTTCAGTACAGAACCCAGCTTTTTAAAGACAAAAACAACAATATTTATTTAAAACTGAGCGGAGACCCGACTTTGACCACCGGTGATTTAACGGAGCTGTTCAAGGAGCTTCAGGCAAAATACAAATTTCAGGTAAAGGATGTCGTGATTGACCCGACGGTTATTGACAATACCCAGTGGGGAACCGGCTGGATGTGGGATGATGACACGAGCAAATTTCTCCCGAAATACTCTCCTTTTACAATAAACGGAAATGTCATCAATATCTCTGTCAAACCCTCAAAAAATAATGCGATGCCTGAAGTGAAAAATAAATCCAATTATCAAATCACGCTCGTTAACATGCTGAAAAACGGCGACAAAAACAACATTCAGCTTGTGCGCCAGCCATGGGTGCAGAGTGATATGACCTATCTGAAAGGCTCAATAAAAACACCCGTAACGATTCAGCTTCCTGTTAACCAGCTTGAGCGAAATTTTATAATAAACCTTCAGGCTGCACTGAAATCAGCAAAGGTTAGCCCGAAAGGCTCAATAAAAGTTGCGCCCATGCAGGGGCATACCGAGCTGATTCTCGAACATGTGAGTAAGCCGCTTGATACAATAATTTCAAAAGTCCTGAAAGACAGCAACAATCTCTACGCTGAAATGATATTCAAAACTTCGGGTGCAAAATTTACCGATGCACAGGGTACTACGGCTTCCGGCATAGACTTCTTTAATAATTATTATAAAGACCTGAAAACATCCACCTCTCCAGTGATTGTGGACGGAAGCGGAGCTTCGAGAAATGACCTTGTTACTGCGGACTGGATGACAGAAGCGTTGAACAAGATATACAGCGGTTCTGATTTTGAAAGTTTTGAGCCTTTGATGGCAAAACCAGTGGAAGGCACACTGAGCGACAGGCTGCTCAGTATCAGCCAGTACGTCAGGGCAAAAACCGGAACTATCAGCGGTATAAGTGCACTCACAGGATATGTTGATTCAAAATCCGGCACAAAATACAGCTTTGCGATTCTGATTCAGAATTATCCGGGGTCTTCTATTGACGCGAAAAAACTCGAGGATTCGATTGTAAATGAGATATACAATCGCTAGAATAGTTCAAATACATTAGGCAAAATAAAAAATAATAATATATAATATATGATGTTAGGTATATTGACTTTTTTAAAAAAAGTGTTAAATGAAGATTATGAAGATATAGAGGTATAGGAAATTGAAAAAGTTATTTATTAATTTTGTTCTTATCGCGGTAGCTGCAACAACATTGTGTGCGGGCATGGCTAAGGCGGATAATGCTGCAATTAAATCCGCAATTGCTAAATATAAAGCAAAAAATTACATGGGCTGCCTGCAGGATGTTAATGAGATTATAAAAAATGACCCTGCTGATGCCGCTGCATATTATTATCAGGCACTTTCTTACGCTCAGCTCGGAAAAATTAACGAAGCTGAAGAAGCTTACAATAAAGTCATAGATTTGAACACAAACGAGGCTCTCGTTTCTAACGCAACAAGAGGTATTGCATGTCTTGACGGTGCTGACGCAGATGGTTGCAAAGAACCTGAAAAACCCAGCACTGAAGATGAGTTAGACAGATTTATTAAATCCGACAAATTCTACAGCAAAGAAGTTCAAAAAGAAGTAAACAGAAAAAAACTCGACAGAAAAAAAGACGCTATTAACGAACAATTGAAATCTGACGCTTCACAGCCTACTGATGCTGAGATTGCTCAGGCTGTAAGAACTCTTGCGAAAGTCGGTTTTAATCCTCTCGGCTTGAATGCAAACAATGGCTCAAATCTCGACCCTGCAGCATACAATGAAATGATTCAGCAGTCTAATGAACTTGCTCAGCTGAATATGCTGATGGGCAATAACAACAACGGACAGAACAATCTGCTCCCTATGCTGTTAATGAGCCAGAACGGACAGCAGAAATTGTCTCCTGAAATTATCCAGACAATGATGATGTCCTCAATGAATTCTTCTTTTGGATTTGGCGGTCAAACATATTAGAGTTTGAACCGGGGACGAGGTTACAATGAGAATTAACACAACTAAATTTGGCGAAATAGAAGTAAACGAAGATACGATATTCACATTTGTTGAACCGGTGATAGGCTATGAGCACCTGAAAAAATATGTACTGGTCGAGCATAATGTGAATTCGTTGTTTAAATGGCTTCAGTCTCTTGAGGATCCGGATCTTGCGTTTCCCGTGACATCTCCTGCATTCTTTGATATTGAATACCAGTTTGAGATTCCGACAGAGGTTGCGGAGAAATTGAGCCTGACTTCGGTTGATACACTGTTGTCGGTAAATATTGTCAGCATTCCGAATGCAAATCCGAGAAAATCCACAATAAATTTATTGGCGCCGATTATCATCAATGCTGCCAATAAGCAGGGAATGCAGTTTATTCTTTCAAACTCAAATTATGAGGTAAGATATCCTCTGTTCAAGGACGAACAGACTCCGGTAAACAGTTAAGATTAGGAGATTTGTATGCTGGTACTGGCAAGAAAAATCGGTGAAAAAATAATAGTAAATGATGATATAGAAATTATTGTTCTGGACGCAAACCAGAACACGGTAAGAATCGGTGTCAATGCGCCAAAATCAGTGTCAGTATACCGTGAAGAACTCTATCGTGAAATAAAATCAGCTAATATCTGCAGCAACGATACATCTGCTGACGCGCTGAATGAGCTGCAGGGACTTATGCCTGCGACGTCTCCGGTCTTTGCTAATCCGAAATTCGATAAACTGACAGCAAAAATTAAAAAATGAACAAAAAAGACCTGCTAACTGAATTTTTTCAAAAACAAAATTACGATTTTCTAAAATCCGCCCTCGCTTCTTCAAAAGACCCTCTAGAGCGCTACTGTCTGGCAAGGGTGTACATGAAAGAGAATGATTATAAAAATGCGGGAGAAATATACAGGTCTCTTGGGAAACTTTACGAATACGGACGCTGCCTGCTTTTTCAGGGAAAGCTTGAAAAAACAAGAGCGCTCTGGACATCTCTTGCGCCGGACACTCCCGCTGTTCTGTGGGGATGTTCTTTGCTGGAGTTTATAGATATGTATGTGGTGCATCTTCCTACTTTTTTTCAGATAAGAAGCTTTCTGGAGATGGATTTGGATGCGCTTTTGACGGCAGGGCAGATAAAGTTTGCGGAAAACATAATCAACGGCGCGGATTTGTTTGCGAAAACGAATACCGAGAGTTACAAGTTTATAGCAAGAGTGCTTGTTAACAATAATTATCATAAATTAGCCGAGGTATTTCTGGAAAAGGCTAAAGATATATGTTACGTTGATCCGGAAGTGCATTTTTTGTGTGCAAAATGTAATTTGTTTAAAAATGACAGAAAAGCTGCTGTTAAGTCTTTGAAAACGGCAATTGACAAGGGATACGGGTATTATCCGGCAAAAAAACTACTAAATGAGATAAATTTGGCTTGAAACATTTGTATATTATGATGTAAAATAAATGCAGGATAGAAAAATCAATAGGAGCAAATAATGTTTGAACGTTTTACCGAAAAGGCGATTAAGGTAATAATGCTGGCTCAAGAGGAAGCAAGAAGGCTCGGACACAACTTCGTGGGCACTGAACAGGTTCTTCTCGGACTTATCGGCGAAGGTACGGGCGTAGCTTCAAAAACTCTGAAATCAATGGGAATTACCCTGAAAGACGCAAGAGCCGAGGTTGAAAAAATTATCGGCAGAGGCTCGGGGTTCGTCGCTGTTGAAATACCGTTTACGCCTAGAGCAAAACGTGTACTGGAACTGTCATGGGACGAAGCAAGACAGCTCGGTCATAATTATATCGGCACAGAACACCTTCTTCTCGGACTTATCAGAGAGGGAGAGGGTGTAGCTGCCAGAGTTCTGGAGAATCTCGGTGTTGACCTGAATAAAGTAAGAAGCAATATCATAAAAATGCTCGGTGAAACGAAACCTGCTCCGGCTGCCGCTTCTGCTGGTGCTGCCGGCGGAAAAACAAAAACTCCGAGTCTCGATGAGTTCGGAACTGATTTGACGCTTGCGGCTCAGGAGCAGAGACTCGACCCTGTTGTCGGCAGAGAAAAAGAGATTGAGCGTGTTATTCAGATTCTCGCAAGAAGAACGAAAAACAATCCCGTTTTAATCGGTGAACCCGGCGTCGGAAAAACAGCTGTTGCCGAGGGGCTTGCCACAAGAATAGTGAACTCCGATGTGCCGGATATTCTTGAAGGAAAGAAAGTTATACAGCTCGATATGGGGCTGCTTGTTGCCGGTACAAAGTATAGAGGCGAATTTGAAGAACGTCTCAAAAAGATTATGGACGAAATCAGACAGGCAGGTAATATAATACTTGTTATTGATGAGATGCACACATTGATTGGCGCCGGCGCTGCAGAGGGTGCGATTGACGCGGCAAACATTTTGAAACCGGCTCTCTCAAGGGGCGAAATTCAGGTTATCGGTGCGACGACACTCGATGAGTACAGAAAGCATGTTGAAAAAGATTCTGCTCTTGAAAGACGTTTCCAGCCGATTATTATTGAGCAGCCGTCTGTTAATGAGTCTATTGAAATTTTGAGAGGCTTGAAACCGAAGTATGAAGAGCACCACAGACTCCAGATTTCGGATGAGGCTATTATTGCTGCTGTTGCGCTCTCAGACAAATATATTACGGACAGATTCCTGCCTGATAAGGCTATTGATATAATAGACGAGGCAAGCTCGAAAGTCCGTCTGAATGTCAGCTCACTTCCGCCCGAGGGCAAGGAGCTTGAAAAAGAGCTGAAAAATATTATCAAACAGAAAGAAGACGCAATCAGAAATCAGGAATTTGAACATGCTTCAAACCTCAGAGACAAAGAAGCTGACCTGAAAGACAAGATTCGCGAGCTTTCTCAAAAATGGAAAGACGAGCATGACGCGAACAAACCTGTTGTTACGGCAGAAAACGTGGCAGAGGTTGTGAGCACCATGACCGGTATTCCTACGACAAAAATTACTGAAGGCGAAAGCGAAAGACTTCTGAAACTCGAAGAAACTCTGCACAACAGGGTTATCGGACAGGATCAGGCTGTTGTTTCAATTTCTAAGGCAATAAGAAGAGCCAGAGTCGGATTGAAAAGTCCTAACAGACCCATCGGAAGCTTTATTTTTGCAGGTCCGACCGGTGTCGGTAAAACCGAACTTGCCAAAGCTCTTGCTGAAGCTGTTTTCGGCTCTGAAAACAATATGGTCAGAGTGGACATGTCAGAGTTTATGGAAAAACATTCGACAGCAAAACTTATTGGTTCTCCTCCGGGATACGTCGGATATGATGACGGCGGTCACCTTACGGAAACAATACGTAAAAAACCTTATTCAGTCGTGCTTTTTGATGAAATTGAAAAAGCACACCCGGATGTCTTTAACATAATGCTTCAAATACTTGATGACGGTCGTTTGACTGACGCAAAGGGCAGACATATCAATTTTAAAAACACAATCATCATCATGACAAGTAACGTTGGCGCAAGCACAATCGCTACTACGTCCAAACTCGGTTTCTCTGTTTCGAATGATGAAAGCAAAGACAAATACGAACACCTCAAAGATACTGTTATGGAAGAGATGAAAAAAGCTTTCAGACCGGAATTTCTTAACAGAATTGATGATATTATCGTATTCTCTCATCTGAGCAAACCTGAAATCAGAGAGATTGTGGAACTCATGTTCAAAGATCTTCTCAAACGTATCGAATCACATCACTTTAGCATTGAAATAAGTGATGAGGTGAAAGATTATCTTGCTGATGAAGGATACTCTGAGGCTTACGGTGCAAGACCGCTCAGACGTGTTATTCAGAAGAAAATCGAGGATACTCTTGCTGAAGAAATTCTGAACGGCAAGTATCAGGAAGGTGACGTGATTGCGGCTAAGCTCGAGGATAAGAAAATTATTTTCGAGAAAGTCGGACACAATGAACCTCAGGAAGCTGCGGCTTCTGCAAATTAAGTTATACGTCTATGCTTTAGTATACGGAAAGTGGCGCAATAGTTTTTTGAAATTTGGCTTTTGCGCTATTTTTTTTGTTTGGCGTGGGAGTGATGCGAACTTCTGCATGTTATTTAGCGCGAACGAAGTGAGCGCGGAAATCAATAAAATTGCACAAAAAAAGCGGCATTTACGCCGCTTTTTAATATATGTCATAATACATTATGAACTTCCGGTGCTTACACCGATACTTGAGAGCTGCTGCTGAAGCTGCGTAAACTGAGCCTGCATCTGCGCAATCTGCTGGTCCATATATGTAAACTGGTTCGTAATCTGTTCCTGATAGACAAGCAGCTGATCTTCTTTTTTTGAGATTTTATCTTCCATATTGCTAATCTGACTTTGCAAAGACTCTGCACGTGCATTGAAATATCCGCCATGAGTGTTAAGAGCCGAATCAAGTTGATCCTGCATCATCTGCATAAAACCTTCTGTTACGTTATTTGAGTCTGTATTTGAACCGATTAAAAGTTCTTTCACCGCTGTAGGATTAGCTGTAAAAGCTTTGAGAAATTTTTCTTTGTCAATAACAAGCTGATTCGTTTCTGCGTCCACATCCAGCCCTGGAGCACCTGTTGTAATACCAATATCCGCAAGAGATTTGTACACGCCGTTCGGTAGAACTTCGTCGGATGTCATGGTTCTGAGTCTGTTTCTTATATAAATAAGAGAAGTTTCTCCGTTCAGCTGACCGGTGCCTGCTGCGGTTGCGGTATCTGTGTCTGCGATGGCTTTGTTGTAAGCCGTAACAAACCCTTCTACAGCAGAAAGCACGTTATCCGCACTAAAATCACGCGAAACTTCTATAGTGACCGGTGCATCGGTTTCTGTTACGGAAAGCAGGTTAACCGTGAGTCCCACAATGCCGGTGTTTGTGCTGTCAAGAGTGTTTGAGTTTGCTTCTCTTTCTTCGCCGTTGATTTTGTATTTAGCGGTTAAACCTTCTATGTTATAAGCTTCGGTCTGGTCGTCCCAGCCTGCGAGGTGGACAAAGTTCGAGTTTGTTTCAACGACCTCTATCGGATGGTTTCCGTA
The DNA here is from genome assembly GCA_944323425.1 of Candidatus Gastranaerophilales bacterium. Lineage (GTDB taxonomy): Bacteria > Cyanobacteriota > Vampirovibrionia > Gastranaerophilales > Gastranaerophilaceae > CALUPY01. Next base: position 37,363 of record CALUSL010000003.1, read on the forward strand.
CTCTGTGCTTTCCAGTACAATCTGACCGTTTTCCATAAAGGCTTTTACTTTTGCGTCCGGCGAGTTGTTTATCGCATAAATAAGCCCGTCTACCGTCATATCAGGTGATACTGAAATAACAGCACCGTTTATTGTAAAACTTCCCGTCTGAACGTCTCCGAGTTCTGAGAGCTTTTTCGAGCTGTCTTTAAAAACTTCGTTTTCATAAGTTTTTTTCTGTGATTTTGTCGCAAGTCTGTCGACTTCGAGCGTAAGTCTTGTCGGTGTCGCAACCTGTGTGACCGTACATTCTACAATACTTTCATCCGATGTACTTACCTGTACTTTCGAGAAAATATCGGATGACGGTCCGAACAGCGAATCCGTAAGTTTTGTGGTTGCTGTTTTTACCGAATTATATGTAGCTTTTAATGTATTAAGTGTATTAGACTTTTCCTGCAGCGCTTTTTGTTGTTCTGTCAGTGCGTCTATATCATCCTGTTTTAGTCCGACTAATGCATCAATCCAGTCACTGATAGGCAATCCCGAACCAATACCTGTGAATTGTATAGTCATAATCCGTTACCTCTATTACAATTATATTTAATTGTACGCAGAACCGACATGTATTTTATCATACATATATACTATATTATATCACTTTTTTATATCATTTCTACCCCCTCTGGAGGAAGAAGTTTACAATTAGACCAGTTTAGAGTATTCAGCCAGCTCAAAAAGCCTGTTTTTCCACTGATTTTCCCATTTTTGAATAATTAAATCAGCCGGTGTAAATCCCTTTTTCACAAGCTCCAAAATAGGAATCAGGTATTTTTCATCGCCTGCCGCATCATTTTTCAGACCGTGCATTGAAATGTTAAGAAGCTCGAGAGCAAGCTCTGAAATTTTTCTGTTTTTTATTGAAAAGTCCAGTCCGAATTTAGGCGCTTTGTGTCTCATGTTCTGAAAATCACGGTAAGTAAACGGTTCAAGAAGCTTTTCAGCTGCTTCAACAGCGTCGTCGTTGTAAATAATACCCTTCCAGAGCGCGGGTACGGATGGAATGAGGCTGCTGCGCTGGTTGTCGTGGTTTCTTATTTCAAGGTAAGATTTTAGCCGCACGTCCGGAAAATACAGGCTGGAGTGAAGTTCCCAGTCTTCTATCGTGGGGCTGAATCCGAGATATCCGCATTTCAGGAACTGGCGGAATGTGAGATTTCTGACAGGGATTGCGCCTGTGCACTCAAGCGGCCGCTCAATAAAAATCATGGGCACATCGAGCAAAACTTCCGCATAATCAGCAAAACTAAAGCAGCTTTTCTTTTTAAAAATTTTCGGTGAGACGAGCCCGCAGCGGGCATTGTCCGTACTCAGCCAGCTCAGTGCGCGGTAAGATTTGTATTTTGTTAATTTTCCGTTTCTGACAGGAGAGTTTGAAAAAATTGCTGATACAACCGGCGAGAGTTTCAGGGCAAGTCTGAATTTTCTCATTGCATCCTGCTCGTCGCAAAAATCCATGCCGACCTGAATTCCGGCGGTTTCTCTCATCATTACGAGCGGTTTTGAGGCTACTTCGGGCAGGTATGAACTCATCAGGGCATAGCGTTTTTTGGGTATTATTTTTATGTTTTTGTATGTCGAGAGCGGCTGAATTCCGTAGCCCAGCCAGCTAATCCCCAGTTTTTCGCCGAGTTCTGCCGTTTCTTTGTTGTATTTGTCGATTTTTGTTTTTATTTCGGACACTGTTTTTTGCGGGTTCAGGCTCAATTCAAATTGGGAGCCCGGCTCCAGCGTTATGTGTGCCGTGTCTTTGCTCATTCCTATTATGCTTTTTCCGTCGAAAATGCCGTCCCAGTCTCCGTTGTTGTACTGGAGCATGAGCCTTACTATATCCTCGTACTGAACGGCGCGCAGGCTTTTTGTGTAAACAGGGAGTTTCTCAAACTCGATACCGATTCCGCGCGTTTTTTTACATCCGGCGTAAAATCCTTCAGTGAGCTGCTTTTTCTCGAGTATTAAATTTTTTTCAACAGGATTTTTCAGCATAATTCTACCGGAGTTTTTGTTTTGTAATCAATAAACGCAAGCAGTTTCTCCATCAATTTGTCCTGAAAACGGGTGTTGTTTCTCGTGTTTATTTCTTCGATAAAGAAACACGGGCTGGTCACGTTAATCTCGATTACGTATTCGTCAATCACATCAAGCCCGACCATATAAAGTCCCATTTTTCCGAGTTTTTGTGCAATTTTTTGCGCCTCGCTTTTTTCTCGCGGTGTCAGTTCCGAGTGCGTGAAAAATTCAGCGCTGTGCGTGTTGAATTTGAAATCATTTTTTCCGGGCAGCTTTGTTATGCATTCGTCAAAAACGTGGTCGCCGAGAATGAGTACTCGTTTGTCGCCGTGGCGTGCTTTGTCCAGATATTTTTGGACCATGACAAGCGTTTTTCCGTCGTTTGTGATGTTTGAGATGATGGAGTTTTCGTTTTTGTCTCCGTTTTTCAGATAGAACACGCCGCTTCCGAAACATCTGTTCATCGGTTTTATTATTGCTTCTCCGTTTTTCTCAACGAAGCTGCGTATTTCGTCTTTTGAGCTTGAGACTATGTTTTCGGGCGCAAACTCCGGAAAATAGTTCAGGTGAAATTTTTCATTAAAATTTTTTATTGCGGACGGGTCGTTGATGAGCAGAGTTTTTTCTCTGTCCACAAAATCAAAAACATAACATGCGTTTATATAGTCGATATCAACGGGCGGATCCGGTCTGAAAAAAACTATATCAAAATCATTCACAAACTTTTTTTCTTCTGATTTCCTGTAAAAAATATCGTTGTTTTTCACAAAAGCTTCAAAGCATGAGACTTTTGCCTGAGTGTTTTCTACCATTAGTCTGTTTTTTGTCGAAATTGAAACATTAAATTCTCTGTCCAAAAATTCTTTTATAAGCCAGAAATTTGTGACAAGACGGTTGAACTCAAAGTATTTCAGCTCAATTTCGTCAATTATAAACAATATATTTTTCATAAACTGCTCCCTTTAAAAAATATATCAGTTAAACCAAAAATTACAATGATATGATATGATTAAATCTATCGAGTATAAAAAGAGGCGAAATTTATGAAATTTTTACATGCAATGATTAGAGTAAAAGATATTGAAAAATCAAAAGAGTTTTACGAAAAACTGCTGGGGTTGAAACCTTCGCATACCATAAATCTCGAGGACTCAAAACTTCACTATTTTTCTGACGGTAATATTGAAATAGAGCTGACGGAAAATTTTGAAAATCCTGAAAACGGATATGAAAACGGTTCCGCTTTCGGTCATTTTGCATTTGAATGCGAAGATTTGGATGCTTTCGGCAGAAAAATGCATGAAATGAATTACGAATACCTCTGGGAGCCGTATTTCATGAAAGAAGTGAATACAAGAATTGCATTTTTGAAAGACCCTGATGGAAATGAAATTGAACTGATAGAGAAAAAGAAATAAAAGGAGTTAATTCAGATGACAAACTACGTTGATGAGGTGCTCGCCTCTTTAAAAGAAAAAAATGCTTACGAACCGGAATTTTTGCAGGCAGCAGAAGAAGTTCTCAGTTCAATAAAGCCTGTGGTCGAGAGACATCCGGAGTACAAAAAGATTGCGCTTCTGGAGCGCGTAACCGAACCTGAGCGCATAGTTTCTTTCCGCGTGCCCTGGGTAAATGACAGGGGCGAAGTCGTTGTGAACAGGGGCTACAGAGTTCAGTTCAATTCGCTTCTCGGACCTTACAAAGGCGGTCTGAGATTCCACCCCAGCGTAAACCAGAGCATTATGAAATTTCTCGCTTTTGAACAAATTTTTAAAAACGCGCTGACAGGGCTTCCGATAGGCGGCGGCAAGGGCGGCAGCGATTTTGACCCGAAAGGCAAGTCTGATGAAGAAGTCATGAGATTCTGTCAGAGCTTTATGACCGAACTCCAGAGACATATCGGACAGGATTGCGACGTACCTGCAGGTGATATCGGGGTAGGCGCCAGAGAAATCGGATTTTTGTTCGGTCAGTACAAAAGAATTAAAAACAACTATGAAGCAGGCGTGTTGACTGGAAAAGGTCTTGATTACGGCGGTTCGCTTGCAAGAAAAGAGGCTACCGGATACGGGCTTGTTTATTTTATGCGTGAAATGCTTGCGGCTAACGGGAAAAGCCTGAAAGGAAAAACTGTTACCATTTCGGGTTCCGGAAATGTCGCTATATATGCCTGTGAAAAGGTTACGGAGTACGGGGCAAAAGTCGTCGCAATGAGTGACTCGAACGGAGTTATTTACGATGCTGACGGAATCAAGCTCGATACAATCAAACGTCTCAAAGAAGTCGAAAGAAAAAGAATAAAAGAATACGTAAACGACCATCCGCAGGCAAAATACATTGAAACCACGAACAAGGACGAATCTCCGATTTATGAAATAAAGGCGGACATTGTGCTTCCATGCGCAACCCAGAATGAGATAAACCTCAATTCTGCAAAAAAACTTGTTGCAAACGGTGTTGAAGCTGTAGGAGAGGGCGCAAACATGCCGAGCACAAAGGAGGCTGTCGACTATTTCCTCGAAAAAGGAGTGCTCTTTGGACCCGCAAAAGCAGCTAATGCAGGCGGGGTTGCGACATCCGCTCTCGAAATGTCCCAGAACAGCATGCGCTATTTCTGGACATTTGATGAGGTAAACGAAAAGCTAGACAACATTATGACTAACATTTTCAAAGCATGCCGGGAGGCTGCTAAAGAATACGGTCTGGGTACAAACTATGTTGCCGGTGCTAATATTGCCGCATTCAGAAAAATTGCAAAGGCAATGAAGTCACAGGGCATAATCTAGAAAAATCTTTCTATCACCTAAACAGCGCCTTTAAAAACGGCGCTGTTTCTTTATGCTTTTATATTTTTGAATTTGTTATCAGGGGATTTACTCCCATCGCTGAAGGGTTTACGCCAAAGGATTAATTTTTCTTAACTTTTTCTTTAAAAGTGTTTTTTTTAAATTTTGTGCATGATAAACTTACTTTAGAAACTGAAACTGAAATTTCGAAACCTAATGCACCAAACCTACTAAACCTATGTTTCGAAGTTTCAACACAGACAGGGAAAGTATGATTCACCTATACACTAAATCGCCGAAACTGCTGAACAACAAGGTTTCCGCAGAGAAAACCTGCGGGAACAAAAATCATCACTTTTCCGAAACTTCTGTTAAAAATATTAATAGTAATTCTTTTAAGACCGCACAAGTCACCTTTGGCGGTCTTTTTTATAATCCTGCAAATGCAAAAAACGTAAAGTCTATTGTCGACACAAAAGGCTGGGCTTTTTCAAAAAACAAAGGCGTGCTGTGGTTTATCAACAAAGCCGCAAACAACCAGACTCTTTTCGATGCACTCTTTGCGCTCGGTATAAACTGCGGAATCAGACCTGCTGCGATAATGATGCAGGGCGGTGATGAAGACTATCAGAAAAACAAAAAGGCTGCTGCTCATTCGATTACGTCGGGGCTGGTCGGGTATGGTATGGCTGTTGTTTTGTTCTCTCCGATTTCTAATGCGCTGAAACTCATCAAAAAAGATGCACCGACTTATGCTAAAAAAGCAATGGACTTTTTGACCTTCAACAATACAAAAAAAATCGGAGCTTCAAAACGCTACCAGACTCTCGTCATGCTCTTTAACTACACCCCGCAGATTTTGACGTCGTCTATGCGTTCCGCTGCTACGATTGCGATGATTCCTTACATCGACAAGTATGTTATAAGCAAAATTTTCAAACCCAAAAACAAAACCAATCTGCCGCCGCAGCAGCCCCAAAACTATGACGAGTTTAGATTTCAGTATTTGAATTTCAAAAAAAATATTTTCCAGAGTTTTATGGGAGGGGTGAAATAATGAAAATCAATTCACTTAACACCGTCCCGTCTTTCAAAACCGCTCCGGCTGCAAAAGCTGTTCCTTCCGTTAATGCAGCTTCTACGGCTCAATCTGTTCCTTCGTTTAAAGCGGCTCCGACAGCTATTGAGCACAATCTCGCAAAAGGACTCGGCGAACTTGCTGCTACGAAATCCGTTCAGAAGCTCGTGGATTATCTGAAAGACAAAAATTATCAACGCCACATTCCCGCAGCGGTTGGGGTTACGCTTTCCAGCTTTTACATGCTGGACACAGCCCGCTCAAAGAAAATTGAAAGCGACCAGAAGCTGCCTTTGATTTTGAATCAGGGTACGGTTCTTGCGATTTCAACGACAGGCGCTTATACTATAAATGAATTTCTTGACCGCAAGCTCGACAACCTCGGGCAGACTTTTGCTATTGCGAACATGGAGGACAAAAAGGCACAGAAAGCGCTCATAAAACTTTCGGATAATCCTGAATATATCAACGTTCTCAAACGTGCGCCGCAGCTCGGTGCTCTCAGAGAAAGGCTGCGCGATGAGTTTGAATACACCGCAAAAATGGCGAAAACCCTGAAAAAAGAATCTGCGAAAAATCCGGGAGACAAGGGGCTTTCCAATGTGCTCGAGGCTGTATCGAAAATTGATTCTAAAGACGTTTTGAAATTCGATAAAGCAAAAGAAATTTTTATAAACAATATTAAAAACAGCAAAATTCTTGAAAAAATTTATGACAGGCATGCTGTAAAAAATGCAATAAATATTATTGCAGAGGGTGAAAAAGATTTGCCGGAAAAACTTACGGGATTTAAGATTGCAAAATCGCTGGTTGTCTTTGGTTTGATGTACAGGTTCTTCACTCCGGTAATTGCAACGCCTCTTGCGAACAAGGCAAGCAAATATATTGAGGAAAGGGAAAAAGCTGCTGCTCTTCAATAGCGCAGCTGAAAAAGCATACCCCCCCGGGCATGACCGCGGCAATCTATAGAGACATCACAAAGTGTCATCCTGAACTATTGTAAAAACATGCGACGCTGGTTGACTGGATTGCTTCGGTCGTCCTGCGGACTCCCTCGCAATGACGGGGAAAGAAAACGCAAAATGATACGTCATTGCGAGCGAACGAAGTGAGCGCGGCAATCCATAGAAACATGAGATGTGACATGTATTGATAATATTTATTATCTAAAAACTACCCTCAAACTAGCGTAGCAATCCCCCCCTCCCGACCATTGAAAGAACTCTGTTGAGGTTTGACTAAATGTCAAACCGAAATAGAGGCAGGCGACGTCAGAAGCGAAGCTTCTGCAAGCCGTATAACTATTGAAAGTTAATTAAACAACGATTATTGGTGGAACATAGAGCATAAATCGTATTATTGAAGCCGACAAGTTTTTTTTACGTTCATTTCTTTTCTTTTGTACTTGCGCATGCAAAAGAAAAGAAACGAACCAAAGAAAAGAAAACCAGCGCAAATCAAAAGAGCTTGTAAGGTCTTTGTTCAAAAATTTCAGGTCACATGAACCTGTAAATTTTTTCCAAATACCAACAAGCTCTAACCGAGGTTACGACAGGGGGACACCCTCCCTCCGGCTCGCGTTAAACGGCGTTGCGCCTTCCGCCTGCGCGTAAGGCTTCAGCCTCTGCTCGCCTCCACCCTCCGGCTCGCGTTAAACGGCGTTGCGCCTTCCGCCTGCGCGTAAGGCTCCAGCCTCTGCTCGCCTCCACCCTCAACACACAAAAAAAATAAAAGCCGTGCCACTGCCTATCGACAAATGGAAAAATATTTCGCCGTCATATTTCCCTCCTTCACAGAGTTCAAACACCCGAAAGTTGAATCTTAGTGCTGCTGCATTCCTGCTCTGACACGGTTCGACTGCTTTCGCCGAAAGAATCTGTGCTATCAACGGAAAATATTCCGTCTCCATACTCCGCCATAAGCCTCACAGCAGGCTCTTCACCCCGCATAAGCGTTCGGGTCGAGAGATCCGCTACGTCCCCGTGGAGCACGGCACTTATTATTGTAACGTAAAAGTTTTTATTTGCAAAATTTCTAATTTACTAGGATAATATTATTGTCTGGTAATTTATTATTAGGAGATTATATGAAAAAATTATTCGGCACAATTTTATTAGCAGGCATCTTGTTCCTCCCGAACATTGCTAACGCAAACGAAGAAGAATTTTACGAACATTTAAAGACTTGCACCCCGTACAATGCATATTATCCTAATAACGGCGCCGGAAAAATCATCACAGGCGGAACCGTTGACAGCTGCGAGGTTACTGTAGTAAATTATCCTGACAAATATTACAAATGTGTCATGACGAAAAATGACATAGAAAGGGCTGTCTCGGCATTTGACGAAGGACCGTCCAAAAACAGAGCCATCATCATTAAAAGAAAAGACGGCACAATCGGAAAATACAACGGCTGGTCCGGCGCGGGCGTTTTCTGGAATGAGCTCACAGAGTACGATACAGTATGCAAAAAAGTTGACAAACAGGAGATAAATACGAATGAATAAACATTTTTTATGGCTGCTTGCAGCATCAGTATTTTTGCTTTCGGCTAATGCCTCAAATGCGACTGATGAAGAAAGATTTTACAAATACTTAAAAACTTGCAGAACATTCAATTCTGTAAAAACCAATTCTGAAAATTTTAAAACAGGAAGAATCATATACGGTCCGGAAGGACAGAATTGCAAAATCAGAGTCGTCATCTCTCCGGGATATGACATGACCTGCAACCTGACAGAAGCTGAAAGAAAAGTCGGACTTGACGCTTATTACGAAAGAAAGTACGAGGGATACCGCTCGGAAGACTACACAAACTGGGCGCCAAAACATATTTTCTGGAAAGAGCTTCTTCATTCACAAGCATGCACCTACAATTACGAACACACCGGTTTATAAAAACCGGTTTTTTTTCTCCTCTGTTTACATCTTTACAAAGCGCGTATTTACCTGATACAATGTGTAGACTTTAGTGTGAGTTTTACAAAATTCAACATTTCTATATTTTTTGTCAAAAAAAATGTATTACATGTTTTGTAGCAGTAAACTCAGGAAGGTGTAATTTTGGACTTAAACAAATTAAACAGACCGGATAGTGCGCAAAATCAAGGTATCACGGGAAAACAATCCAACCCGATACTCCCGGAAGGTCTTGTGTCCAAAATAAACAGCCTCAACAACAGAACCACCGCGAACAGGCTCTATGCCGGATATAACAATCATAACAACTGGATGCAAACAGCCAGCATTGATTACGCGGAAATAATCAAATTTTTCAATGAAGTCATTAAAGACAAAGAAACACAGAACGAACTTTTCTATTCGCTTCACAATATCTGCGTGAACAGACTGAACGCAATGTTCACGGCATTCGGCGTTTTTAACGAACAGTCAAGTTACATAAACCTGAAAATTATTGACAAAATCGGCTCAACTTTCACCTCCAGAATACTGATTAACGGGCATGGAACACCGGTCGAAAATTCGTTTAAATCAAAACAGATTATTTTCAACCCTGACAGCGATTTCTTGAACATCCATTACCTGACATCATCGGGAGTCGGGATTATACCGCTCTGCTCCGCGGACAAATGCAGCGGCGTGTTCCTCGTCGGAGACACAAACTTCGAGTCCTCAGCTGAGATTTACAAACTTATGGCGAACTACCTTGCCCTGTTCGTGCAAAACAAAGAACTCTCCGCAAAAGTCATGCTCAACACCCACACCGACGCCCTCACCAACCTGAACAACCACAGAAAATTTCAGGAAATTCTCGCTCAAGAACTCGACAAGGCGAACAGAACCGATACAAAAACATCCATTGTTATTTTTGACATAAATAATATTTCTCAAATAAACAAAGACTTCGGACCGGCAAAAGGCGACGAAATCATAAAAATTGTTGCGGACAAAATAAAACAGAACGTGAGAAACAACGACACAGCAGCAAGATACGGCGGAGACGAGATTGCGATTATACTGCCGGAAACAGATTCAGCCGACGCAAAATATCTCGCGGAATATCTGACATACGCGCTCTCATGCTGCCTTGTCGACGACGTCGGACCCATAAAAGTTTCAGTCGGGATTGCCACATACCCCGACGCAACCAAAGATCAGGAAAAACTCCTTATCCTTGCCGAGCAGGCAATGTATATCTCAAAAAGCAAAGGCTACAAAAACGGCATGTCGACTATTGTGTCATCAGAAGATTTCGATTTCTGGGACGACATGGCGCTCAGCTCGTTTGCGTCAATTATTGCAAAACGCCACTCCCAGATTGGCATAAACTTCGATGAGGAACTCGTCACAAAATTCCACAACGAAGAAATAATCTCACAAAATCACCTGATAGAAGTCGTAACATCGCTCGCTTCGGCAATCGACGCAAAAGATGAATACACAAAAGGTCACTCCAGCTCTGTATCGAGATACTCTGAAGCACTCGCCAGAGCGCTCAACCTTCCTGAAAAGGACGTCGAACGCATAAAACTCGGCGCACTCCTCCATGACATCGGAAAAATCGGTATCCCTGAAAACGTTCTCAGAAAACCGTCGAAACTTACCGATGAAGAGTGGGAAATAATGAAACAGCACCCGATTATCGGCGCAGAAAAAGTATTACGCCCGAACGAGTCGCTGCATGACCTTATCCCCATGGTCAAATACCACCATGAACACTGGGACGGAACGGGTTATCCTGAAAAACTTAAAGGCGAAGAAATCCCGCTCAACGCCAGAATAGTTTCGGTTGCTGACGCCTACCACGCTCTTATCAGTGACAGACCTTACAGAAAAGGGCTGTCCGTTGAAAAAGCCTGCGAAATTCTGAAACTCGGTGCAGGCATTCACTGGGATGAAAGGCTTGTCAGGGCGTTTATAAGCATTGCGCCGTCGCTCGCAACAAAGATTTAGGAATAAATATTATTCTTCTGTTTCCCGCGTTTTCCGCGCTCGCAATAGTGAAAGACCTGCGGCAATTCCGTATTTCTGACATAGCGTCCGCAATGGCAAAAAAAAGAGGTCCCCTGTTATCGAAAGACCTCTTTGGGTATAATTTCACATTAGTTTAATTAATTCTCTGAAACATATATCCGATACCGCGAGCGGTGAGGATAAGCTCCGGATTAGCAGGATCTGTTTCGAGTTTTGAACGCAATCTTGAGATATGCACGTCCACAACTCTTGTATCAATCCGATGATCCGGCGGATAAGCCCATACATACTGAAGGATTTCGTTTCTTGAATAAGCCTGTCCCGAATTGTTAACGAGCAGCTCAAGAAGGCTGAATTCCATACCTGTAAGTCTTATGCGTTCATTTTTTCTGAATACCTGACGTCTTGCGGTATCAATTTTTATATTACCGGTTGTAATAACATTTTTCGTAACTTTTCCGGTAGTCGGAGCGACTTCGCGGTTCGTAGCCCTTCTGAGTACTGATTTTACACGGGCTTCGAGTTCTTTCGGGCTGAACGGCTTAACGACATAATCGTCAGCACCCAGCTCAAGACCGGTAATTCTTTCAGACACATCTCCGAGCGCCGTCAGAATGATAATCGGCACATCAGATGTTCTTCTGATTTCCCGGCAAACTCCGTATCCGTCCATTTTCGGCATCATTACATCCAGTACAACCAGATCAGGGTTTTCTTTATTGAATACAGCCACTGCCTCTTCTCCGTCAGCCGCCGTAACAATATCATAACCAATCATTCCGAGACGGGTTTCAAGAATTCTGCGAATACTTGCTTCGTCGTCTGCGATAAGGATTTTTTGTTTTGATTCGCTTTGTTCGTTTGTTGGTTCACTGTTTGGACACATGTTCAAAACCTATCTTTCTATATCCACTACTTCTAATTTAGACATTTTCTGCATAAACAATTATGAAAACTTAAAAATATTACAAATTATTTACTTTCTTTAAATTATATTACAAGAAATTTAAAATTGCAATACATTTTTGGTAGTGCTATAAAGGTATTATGGAACATAAGAGAGGAAGTAAAAATGTCTAAAATTCAGGTAAGTTTACCCGACAATTCAAAAATCGAACTGGAAAACGGCGCCAGTGTACTCGACCTTGCGAAACAAATCAGTGAAGGTCTTGCGAAAAACGCTGTTGCAGCGAAAATTAACGGAGAATTGAAGGATGTTAGAACGACCCTGACGGACGGCGACAGCGTGAAGATTCTGACCTCAAAAGACGAAGAAAGCCTTTATGTCCTGCGCCACTCGACCTCACACATCATGGCACAGGCGGTAATTGCCCTTTTCCCGCAGGCAAAACTCGCTATCGGACCTGCTATTGATAACGGATTTTATTACGATTTTGACCTTGACGGACACACGTTTGTCGAGGATGACCTCAGAAAAATTGAAGAAAAAATGGCTGAGATTGTGAAACAGAATCTCTGTTTTGAAAAATATATTATTCCGGATGTTGACGCTCAGATAAACGAGTTCAAATCTCAAGGAGAAATCTACAAAGCCGAACTTCTCGAAGAGCACAAACATCACAACCCGACCCTCTATCTCACAAAGGACAAAGACGGAAACTCACTCTTTAATGACCTTTGTGCCGGTCCCCACCTGCAAAACACTTCTTTTATAAAAGCTTTCAAGCTCCTTAAAGTTGCCGGTGCATACTGGAGAGGAAACGCAAAAAATAAAATGCTCCAGAGAATTTACGCTACGGCATTCTGGACAAAAGACGATTTGAAAGCATATCTGACAATGATGGAAGAAGCTGAAAAACGCGACCACAGAAAACTCGGAACACAGCTCGACCTGTTCTCTACACGCGACGAACTCGGTGCTGGACTCGTTCTGTGGCACCCGAATCTCGCTGTTGTCAGAGAAGAAATCGAGAATTACTGGAGAACAGAACACAGAAAAAGAGGATATGTTATTGTAAACACTCCTCACATCGCAAAGTCAAAACTCTGGGAAATCTCAGGGCATGCTGACCACTACAGAGAAAACATGTTCTTTATCCAGAAAGAAGAGGACAGCGACGAACAGTTTATCCTGAAACCGATGAACTGTCCGTTCCATATTCTGATTTATCAGGCAAACAGACATTCCTACCGCTCATTGCCTTTGAGAATGGCAGAACTCGGAACTGTTTACAGAAAAGAACACTCAGGCGCACTTGGCGGTCTCACACGCGTACAGGGATTTACGCAGGACGATGCGCACATATTCTGCACACCCGAACAGCTTGTCGATGAAATCAACGAAATTATTGATTTTGTTGCTGACACGATGGCTATTTTTAACATGAAATTTGAAGTCGAGCTTTCAACAAGACCAGAAAGCTACATCGGCGAAATCGAAAACTGGGACAAAGCCGAAGCCGGACTAAAAGAAGCAATGGAACGCCGCGGTATGAAGTATGAAATAAACGAAGGCGACGGCGCATTTTACGGTCCGAAAATCGACTTCAAAGTTAAAGACGCAATCGGCAGAACATGGCAATGCGCTACAATCCAGCTTGATTTCAACCTGCCCGCACGTTTTGACCTGAAATATCAGGACAAAGACGGTCAGATGAAAACTCCGCTTATGCTTCATAGGGTTGTATTCGGTTCTATGGAAAGATTCCACGGAATCCTGATTGAGCACTATGCCGGCGCATTCCCGCTCTGGCTCGCTCCGACGCAGGTGGCTATCGTGCCCATTTCAAACGACAAACACCTCGATTTCGCGGAAGAAGTATACAAAAAACTCCGCGCAGAAGGCATAAGAGTCAGTCTTGACGACCGTTCGGAAAGCATGAACTACAAAATCAGAGAAGCTCTGCAGAACAAAAAAGTTCCGTATGTGGCTGTCATCGGCGACAAAGAAATTGAGTCAAACTCTGTCGCAATAAGAAAACGCGGAAAAGGACCTGTCGGCACATTAAAGGTCGATGAATTCGTTTCAGCGCTGCTTGCGGAAATCAAAGACAGAGTATAAAAAAAACCCTTCCGGAAACTTCGGGAAGGGTGAGCACTAAGTACAAGCAATCAGAAGAGTTGAGGATTTACTATGCTAATATAGTACACGTCTCAACTCTTTTCATTAGGCGTTGTAGTTATATTTTGGAAAAACTATTGTACAAAAGTACTAAGATTTTTGACAATGCCGCATGTCTCTATGGATTGCCGCGCTCACTTCGTTCGCTCGCAATGACGCACAATTTTGCGCGTTCATTACTCGTCATTGCGAGGGCGTCCGCAGGACGACCGAAGCAATCCAGTCAACCAGCATCGCATGTTTTTACAATCTATACGCCATGTCATGCTGAAGCGATAATTCTGTAGCGCCGTTATTATCGTCTGTGTTCAGCATCTTACTATCTCTGAGTTTATGCTTTACTCCTTGCGTGTAAGATCCTGAAACCAGTTCAGGATGACAGTTTGGCATGTAATGATAATATTTATTATGTAAAAAACAGCGTTTTTTTATCGGGGGGTACGGGGGGTATCCCCCTGTCGTAACCTCGGTTAGAGCTTGTTGGTATTTGGAAAAAATTTACAGGTTCCTGTGACCTGAAATTTTTGAACAAAGACCTTACAAGCTCTTTTGATTTGCGCTGGTTTTCTTTTCTTTGGTTCGTTTCTTTTCTTTTGCATGCGCAAGTACAAAAGAAAAGAAATGAACGTAAAAAAAACTTGTCGGCTTCAATAATACGATTTATGCATCCTGTTCCACCCTGCAAAAATAGTGCAATTTTGCCTCCGGCGGGTCCTGCCCGGACGGGGGCAGCTGCTTGGTTGCTGCCGTTAAACGTGCCTGCGTGTTTTGCTGCGCAAAAGCACTCCGCACTCGGGCAGCAATCCGCTTTGGCGTCAAAGCTGCACAAACCGCTCACCGGAACGACACTCATTAATCAATTGTAGAGTTCAGCCCGAGCGGGCAAACTCGTCGCTTCGCTCCTCAGACAGTGCCCGCTTTGTCGCTGCTTCACTAACATTGATTATTCGTGTCGTTATGGTGAGGTTTTGGCTTGATGCGGTTATTACCGTTGGGTTAGTTTTTTATATTTTTACATAATAAATATTATCAATACATGTCACATCTCATGTCTCTTTAGATTGCCACGCCCTCGTTCCTCGGGCTCGCAATGACGTATCATTTTTCGCTTTCTCTCCCCGTCATTGCGGCGGATTTCCGTACGGACCTCATTTCGAACTTGTTCAAAAAAACTGTTTTTGCTAAAATTCGGAATATTTGAAGGAGTATATTATGTTTTTCTATGCCGATTTGCACATTCACTCAAAATATTCCCGCGCAACAAGCAAAAGCTGCAACCTTGAAGAACTTGCCCAATGGGCACAGAAAAAGGGATTGTCTGTGATTTCCACCGGCGACTTTACGCATCCGGCATGGTTCAACGAAATAAAAGAAAAACTTGTTCCGGACGGAAACGGTGCGTACAGACTAAAATCGGACATAGAAAAAAAGATACTGCGCTCCGGTACTCCGGTCAAATTTATACTGTCTGTTGAGATTTCAACCATTTACAAAAAAGGAGACAAAACACGAAAAGTACATCACGTAGTTTTTGCTCCTGACATCGAAACTGCCGGCAAATTTAGAAACAAACTCGATACAATAGGAAACATAAATTCAGACGGCAGACCTATCCTCGGGCTGGATTCACGCGACCTGCTCGAGATTGCTCTTGAGTCTGGAAAAGATACGTTTCTTATTCCGGCGCATATTTGGACCCCGTGGTTTTCCGTGTTGGGCTCAAAATCCGGTTTTGACTCGATAGATGAGTGTTACGGAGATCTTGCAGGACATATTTTTGTTGCAGAAACAGGACTCTCCTCAGACCCCGAAATGAACTGGACCGTATCTTCTCTGGATAAGTACCGTCTTGTGTCTAATTCGGACGCACACTCACCGTCGAAACTTGCAAGAGAAGCAACTGTATTCGATACGCACCCCGATTATTACAGCATATTAAAAGCCCTGAAAACAGGCGATGGATACGTCGGAACTGTTGAATTTTTTCCGGAAGAAGGAAAATATCACGGGGACGGACACAGAAAATGCAATGTATGCCTGACTCCCGATGAAACACTGAAACATAACGGACTCTGTCCGGTATGCGGAAAACCGTTGACAATAGGAGTCCTTAACAGAGTAAACGAGCTCGCTGACAGAAAAACCGGCGAATTCATACCTGAGACTGCAGGAAAAGTATTCAGCCTCGTGCCTCTTCAAGAGATTCTTGCTGAAATTTGCGGTGTCGGAGTGCAGAGCAAAAAAGTTGTTCTTGAATATGAAAATCTCATTCAGAAACTCGGGTCCGAACTCTCAATACTTCAGGATGTGCCGATTGATGAAATATCCAAAGTACATTCATCCGTTCTGGCAGAAGGAATTTCACGTCTGAGAAAAGGTCAGGTTATAAAACATGCCGGATATGACGGCGAGTACGGCGTAATAAGACTTTTTGACGAAGATGAAATAACACAAATCCACAATAAAAATTGATTGTTGTATAATAATATTATTATTAAAGTTACAAAAACCGGAGGTTAAAATGTCTTTGAGAAATGAAAGAGTCAGAAAAACATTGATGAAAGAGATTGCGGATATCATAAGCAAAGATCTTCGTGACCCGAGAATTTCCGGTATTGTATCAATTACTGATGTAGAAGTCTCTCACGACAATTCTTTTGCAAAAGTCTACTTCTCCGTCTTTACAACTGACGAGGAAACAAAACAAAAAACAATAGAAGCGCTTGAGGCTGACGTTCCGAAAATCAGATACGAAGTGGGAAAACGTATACGCCTGAGACTCACTCCTGAGTTGAGATTCATACCTGATGATTCAATTGAACGCGGCACAAAAGTTATGGATTTAATCGAAAAGCTGTCGAACAAAGAGGACTAACCGTGTTCGGTTTTATAAATATATACAAACAGAAAGGCGCCACATCACATGATGTTGTCGCTGGTTTAAGACGGATTACCGGCATAAAAAGAATAGGACACGCCGGAACTTTAGACCCGATGGCAGAAGGCGTTCTGCCTGTTGCTATCGGCAATGCTTCGCGTCTGATAGAGTATCTGACTGATGAAAAAGTTTATGTTGCGGAGGTTGAACTCGGCATTGAGTCAGATACTTGCGACACCGAGGGCAGCATCACTCCCAAAGACTCCAGAAAAGTAGAAGAAGCAGAATTTTTAACCGCAATCAACAGGTTTGTCGGAGATATTACCCAGATTCCTCCGGCGCATTCGGCTGTACATTACAAAGGGAAACGGCTCTATGAACTGGCAAGAAACGGTGTAATCCCTGATGATATTCCCGCAAGAAACGTACATGTGGACTCGATAGAGGTGATTGAGTTTGACGGACACAGGGCAAAACTGGAAATCTCCTGTTCAAAAGGGACCTATATCCGTTCTATTGTACGGGATATAGGTGATTCACTCGGAACCGGCGCTGTGATGAGCGGACTTTTAAGAAAACAGTCCGGACTTTTCAAGCTGGATACAGCGGTTTCTACGGAAAAGCTGCAAACAAAAGCAGATGTTGAACGTCATTTCATCGATTTGTTTTCTGTTCTGCCGTATGCAAGATATACAATAAATGAAGGCAATTTAAAACAATTTATGAACGGGGTTGCCATAAAAAATGTTTCGGAATATATTGAAGGTGAGGCAGTACTTGTTGAGTGTAAAGACCGGCTGATAGGCGTTGCCAGAAAAAACGGACTTTCTCTGAACGCGGTAAAGGTCTTTCCTATAGAGGAGCTGAAAGTATGAAAAAATTGATTATATTTTTATTTATGCTGGTTGGAATGCCTGTATTTGCCGGGTGCGATACGTCAGTCTGCAAACAGCCGCCATATCCGGTAACAAGCGGTGCAGGTGATTTTTTCAGCAAAGTCACGGGCATGAATTTTATTGTGACAAAAACTGCAGAAAGCGCAATTGAACGTTCAATAAAAAAACAGCTCGGCGCTAAATTTGACGTAGAAATTACGCCCTACGGCGGAAAAGGACTTTTTGAAGGCAAATTCAAAAAAATTACAGCAGAAGGAGAAAATGTTGTAATCGAAGGTATGCACTTCTCGAGAATATATGCAGAGTCATTATGCGAGTACAATCAGTTTGTGTTCAAAGATTTTTATAAAGAAATTTATACAGCAGAGCCTTTTCTGCTGGGATATCAGGCTATTTTGACGTCAGACGATTTACAGAAAACGCTTCTATCCGAGCAATACAAAAAATTTCTTGATTCTTTGACGGTTAAAGTCGGCAATATGACTATGTTCAGAGTTTTTGACCCTCAGGTGTCAATAAAAGGAAATCGTTTGCATCTGGCGCTAAGAGTAACGACTCCGATGTTCTTTTCCAGCTCTGCAAAACAGGTGTCTGCTGATGTGGCACTGGAGGTTCAGGATGAACAAATTGTGTTCACGGATATTCAGTTCAATGACGGCACAAAATTCGTCAGCGTAGACGCTCTTCTTCCTCTTATTAACAAACTTAACCCATTTGTATATAAGACGAATATCATGGATAATAGAAACAGTATAGTGAAAGTAAGCGACATAAAAGTTGCGGATGGCATGGTCGTTATAAAAGGCAGCGTGCTCGTGCCTAAAAACTACTATGAAACAGTGAAATAAGAAAATGAGGTGTATATGAGTTTTTGGACAAAGCTTGTTATTGTAGTACTCGCAGGGGTTGCCGGATTTTATATCTGGACAGAGTTTTTTGATACAAAACCGGGTGTTGAAAAAAAACTTGTTAAAGAAGAGATTGTAGAACCTGAGCCGCAGCCGGAAAAAACAGAAGAACCCGCTAAAAAAGAAGAAGTAAAAAAGACTTATGCAACTGTTTATTTTTTGGGCGTAGATAAAAACTCAAACGGCGTATTCAAAAAAGTTACACGCGAAGTTCCCGAGGGGAAAAACAAACTCACTTACGCAATTCAGTCACTCATCTCAGGTCCGGATGCCGCTGAAAAAGAACAGGGCGTTTTTTCTGAAGTGCCTAAAAATGTCAAGCTCCTCGGGGTTGTAGAGTCAGAGTCTAAAATCATTATCGATATCAGCGGTAATGTCCAGACAGGCGGCGGAGCTGACAGTATTTACAGCAGAATGAAACAGATTATAAAAACCGCTCTTAACAACTCGCCTAAAAAGCCGATTTATTTGTATATAGACGGAAAACAGGCAGAAGTACTGGGCGGTGAAGGTATAATGATTACGCAGCCATTAAGTGAGAATTCTCTGGATGAATAAAGATATTGATTACTACCTGAATTTGGATTGGACGCTGATTGAGGGAACTGACCTCGACTTCAACGGAAATCCGTATCACTACATAGAAATAAAAGAGTTTCCCAGTTTTGCATTCTGTGCAAAAACAAGGGAAATTGCACTCGCAAATTACAAGAAGCAGCTGAAACTTATGCTGCAGATAATGATTGAGGACGGGGACAGAATCCCCGAGCCCGGCGAGGACAATGAGGACGATATTGACTGGGAAAGCATCTGTCCATAAATCTACTAATCACTCCATAAATATTTTTTCATTCCACACTTCAAAAAATACATCCGGGTCAGACTTATATCAGGATGTATTTTGTTTAAATATTTATACTTATTTCAGGCTTGATAAAAAATTTACATTGTAACAGATTACATGTAAATTGTTACAAAATCTTAATATAAATTCCCCGGATTTTCTCTAAATAGGCAATTTCGTAAACAAAAATGTTTTTATTTTATTGTACGAGGAAAAATACGAGAGGACCGAGAAAAATGGGCTACGCAATTTTTGCAGCTAGAAAATTGTCGTTGACTAATCGGCTTAATCAACTGAACTTCAGGATTATGCAATTGAGTCAACAACAGATGACGCTCTCCCAGGCGGCTGGTGATCGGCAGCGGTATCTTTCGTATACCAAAAACGTATTTAATAACATGACAAACTCTGCAGTAAACAACTTCTTAACTGCACAAAAAGCGCAATTTGAGAAACAATACGGACAAAACGGAATAAATGATCCAGCTGCTTTTAGTAATGCAATGAACAATATGTGGTCTCAAATTAATTTATTTTCAAACACAATAAATCAAAGTAATCAGGCATTAGATTTATCTGCCTCTTATGAAATGGGAAAAATTAAAAACATCGAAAACCAGATTGAACTTGAAAGAAAAACACTTGAAACACAGGCTAAAGCAGTTGAAACCGAACTCAAACAGGTTGAAGAGGCTGAAAATAAAGCAATTGAAAGATCAGCACCTAAATTCGCATAGGTGGTTAATAAATAAATTTAAGCCGGACAATAAAAGCTCCGGCTTTTTTATTGCGTAATTATTCTTCGTCGTCATTTTGAGACTGGAGAATATTTATGTATTCAACGACTTTGTCGAACTCCGCATCATCTTCAATAGCTTCGAATATATATTCTTCACCGTCTTTGATAAGCTTCATAAGAACGACTTCTTTTTCTTCGTCGCTTTCTTCTCCGTTTTCATCAACAGGCAGAAGAAGTGCGTACTCATTGTCTTTTATGGATTCGTCATCTTCAACCTGAACAATATCAATGAGCTCAAAATTGATTACATTACCGTCCTCATCAACGGTCTCAATAAGCTGTTCTTCCATATCTTCGTGATTTGTCATTTTTACCCGCTTTCTTTTATTAGCCTTTTCTGTCCAAATACTGTTGCAATATTATGCAAGCGCTTTTCAAATCCACAAGCCCCTTGTTTTTCGTATATTTTTTACCCTGCAGCGCGAGAATATCTTCAGCCTGCCTGCTTGTGAGTCTTTCGTCTTCAAAAACGATTTCAAAATCCAATTTTAACAGACCCGCAAATTGCATGCAATCCTCTGCCTGTTCGCCTATAGTTCCGTTCATATTTTTCGGCAGCCCGACGACAATTGTTTTTACATTATTTTCTGAACATATTGATTTTATCTTATCAACAGCAGCCTGCTCCGGCTGGCGAAGAATTGTTTCACAGGGCTGTGCAGTATACCCCAGAGGATCACTCAGCGCGATTCCTATTCTTTTTTTTCCTACATCAAGCCCCATTATCTTATTCATGTTCCACCCAGTGCTTTTCTACTTCGGATATTGCAAACTCAACGAACTTTATATCAATGTTGTTGTTCTGTTTTCTTGTAAATATAGACTGAGATTTTTTGAGGTCATAATATCTCTCTTTTTCGTTCAGAAAATATTCATAAATGCTTTTCTTGAGCATATTGTCGAGAAAGATATATTTGTAATCGGAAGGATCGCTCAACGAATACACCATGCCGGCAATATTCTCCCGCCCGGAGTTGTTTAAAAGATAGGCAGTAATTAGCAGCCTGTGGTTTATTCTTTTTAGTTCAACCGGATTATAAATTCTGTCAAAATCCTGTTTTATCAGCGATATCATCTCATTGTAAAAATTTTCGCGCCCGATATTTTGAAGATTTTCAATAAAATCACAGAATTCATCACTGTCATTTTTTTCAAAAAACCAGTTTTTGAAGTAACCGGCATTGTACAGTATGTCAAGCGCCTCAACAGAAAGTTCTGATTCTTTTAATCCGTCCGAAAGATTCAAGGACGTACTTGAAATATCTTTCAGCAAAGTTTTCCATGCAATATATTCGTAAGAAATATCACTATATTTCAGTCTGGTAAGTTTTTCTGCATTTTCTGTCAAATACCGGCAAAACTCCGGCGTTACTTCGACTACAGTGTCATAGTCATAGAACTTTTTCACTATCCTCTGGAATTCGGCATCGGTAATATCATTGAATCCGAAACATTCAACTATCCCATCAATATCATTCAGCACAACGGAAAACATGTGCAAAAGATTTTCAGGAGTGCGCCTTGAAAAAATCAGACCGATATTTCCGTGTCCGTCAGGCAAGCTGGAATAGCATTTATATACAGGATATCCGGACAATATTTCTCTGTAAAAGCTTTCTGTTTCATCTTTAGAAAAACCCGCCAATTTTAGCATGTTCAGCCCCTTTTGGGCATGCGCTCTGAACTCTTCATCGTCAACATTGTCCAGAACCCAGTGCAGGGTAGGTACAGCGAGTTTGGATTTTGACTCTCCGATATATTTTATGGCTGTCAGTGCCAGAGGAGAATATGGTTTTGAGAGGATGACAGGTGTAAGAATATTCGCAATATTATCCCCGTCATAGTCCTCATTAAGAGAGGATAGAAGCATATCCTGCTCGGCTTCCGGCAGGGCATTCAAAAAATCCAGAAAATCAATCTGGGCAGCAGGGTTGGCAATCGCCTTGTTCAACAGAACAGAAGTGTCCGCATCTATGATTTCATCCGGATTTTCAAAAAATGTGGTATACTCCTCATAGTTTACGTGGCGCCCTATAGAGCGCAAAACGTTAACCAGCTTGGTTTTTATATTATCCGAAATTTTCGGATTTACAAGTTCGTTTACAATAACAGTTTCTATAAGCTCTTTTTCAACAAGTTCCTGCAATAAAAAAGTCAAAATAATGAGTTTGTTTTCACTTGTGTCCTTTATAATTTCTTTCACAAGTATTTCAACAACAGATTTTTTGTCCTCAATGGACTTGAGCTCATTGATAATTTTAGCAGGCACGTTCCTGTTTTCCTTTGAACATATCTGCAGCTCCGCTATTGCAGAGAGGAGTTTTGCTCTTATTTGCAGCTTGTTATCCGGCATTTACACCTTACTCCAGAATGCGTCAAGAATCTTTTGAGCTTCGCCTGTAGGCATTTTGTCCTCCAGTATGAGATACTGTACAGCAATCATTGTACACTCAGAACATATACTCACACCCGGACCTTTTACCATTTTTACGACCTGTGTATTCGGGCGTCCACAAAAACTGCAATACACAAGCTCATTATTTTTAACACTTTTTTCCTCGGCTTTGTGTGATTTGTTTCTCTTTAGAGATACTACCTTTTCATCATTTGACATATTATTCTAACAACCTTTTAAACTACTTCATTTATTGTATCTTATTTTAACCTTGTTGCCAAATATTTTTATTTTGATTATTATATTGCAATAATTATGTTAAGATGAATTAGTTTACCTATGAAAAAAGTTATCCTATTAATTACGGTTTTATTTGTATCGGTTATTAGTACGGCTTGTATAAACAATCTCGCAGTACAAGAGTTGAACTCAAAAGCACAGGAATATATGGACGCTGGCGAAATAGAAAAGGCAATTTGCCGTTTGCGCTCGAGCATTGACCTTGACGCGAATGTTTTCGAAACGCATTACAATCTCGGTGTCGCTCTTATTTCCGCAAAACAGTACGATGAAGCGGAAAAATCGTTTGAAAATGCTATAAAACTAAAACCCGATTTCGCTGATTCATACTATTCTCTCGCTGTTGCGCAGGAAGAACAGGCGTACGAAAAAATTAACAAAAAAGACAATAATGAAGAAGCCGAAGATGCTGATGACACAACTGAAGCACAGGAAATCGAAGACAACAACGAAGAGCTTACAGCAGAAGACAAAAAAGAAATATCAGATGATTTGAATTCTGCAATAGAAAACTATAATACATATCTGCTCAAAAAAACTGACGCAGAGGACAAAGAAAAAATAGAAAATCAGATTAATGCACTTAATGAAGAGCTGAAAAAATACTCTCCGGAAGAAACTCCGATGGAGCAGTAAATGCAGTCTCCTCTATCACCAATCGCTTTTACAATCGGTCATTTTGAAGTTCATTACTACGGCATAATAATGTTTTTTGCCATTTTAGCTGGAATATTCGTGATTTATCTGATATCAAAACGTTATTATAAAGAAATAGATACAGAAAAAATCCTCGATATACTTCCGGTGATTATTGTATCCGCAATCATTGGTGCTCGAGTGTATTACGTTCTGATGGATTTTGATTATTACATTAGACATCTGCCTGAAATTATTGCCGTGTGGAACGGGGGATTGTCCATTCATGGCGCGTTGATAGGCGGAATCACAGCTGGAGCAATACTGGCAAAAAAACACGGGCTCAATTTTTTAAAGTACGCAGATGTTTTTGCTTACGGACTTTTGATAGGTCAGGCAATAGGAAGATTCGGGAATTATTTTAATTGTGAAGCATTCGGGCTCCCGACCAGCCTGCCTTTCGGGCTTTTTATTCCGACCGCGAACCGCCCGTATGAGTACATTCATTACGAATACTTTCACCCGACTTTTCTTTATGAATCGCTGTGGAATGTGTTCGTTTTTTTAATTCTGTTTTTTGTAGTAAGAAAAATTCCGAAAATTGCGGATGGAACAGTGTTCTTCAGCTATATTGCACTATACTCTGCAGGAAGATTTTTTATTGAATCAATAAGAATAGACAGTGTTCTTGATGTATCCGGTATTCCTGTAGCACAGCTTGTCTCGGCGGCTGCTATTGTAATAAGTATCATATTTTTGCTAGTATTAAATACGCGAACGGAGAATAGAAATGGAATGTAAAAGAGAAGACAATCTTGCTGAATGCACCTGCACAGCTGTCGGCTGCAACAACAGAGGAATATGCTGTGAATGCGTAAGACATCACAGAGACAACGGAGAAATCCCCGGATGCTTTTTTAGCGCGGCAGGCGAAAGGAGCTATGACCGCTCTATAGAAAATTTTGTACGTCTCTATAACAAACACCACGGATAATCCTGCACGGACTTAAAATGTACTCCTGAAAAATCATTCAGCAGGATTTCGCTTTTTTTACACACAAATCTATTGCTCTTCCGGCATGTTTCTGAACTGATTTCGAAACTGTTACAAAAGAGTGTTTATATAAAATATATTTGCATTTATCCCCCGAATATTTTAAGATATTAATACCATGAATAAAATTAAGAACAAGAGAGATTTAGGAAAGAATATAAACAGGTACAGACGGAGCGGCAATCTTCAAAAGGCTATTGAATACTGCCAGTTTGAGCTTGCGAATGACCCGACGAATCCCGAGCTGCATGTAAAACTCGGCGACCTCTATCTCGAATGGCATCTCGATATTCATCAGGCGCGCCAGTATATAGATGAGGCAATTACCGAGTATCAGCGGGCTCTTGAGGCTTATATTGATGCAGCGGAAATATATTACAAAATCGGCATGGCGTTTTATTACAAAAACGAAATTGACCGTGCCATAAACTATTTCAATCTTGCTCTTGAAAAAAATGAAAACATGGCTGACGGATATTACATGCTGGCGGTGTGCCATACGAAAAAGGCGCATTTTCAGGATGCTCTCGAGTATGCGCAGAAGGCTATTTCTAAAAACAAATTCAAATCTTCACGCGCGCATTTTCTGATTTACAATCTTATCCGTGTCATGTCTGTTAAAAATTTCAAACGCACTCTTCGTAAATATTACGAATTCTGGATGTCTGTTTTTACGCTTCCGTTTGACAGAGATGCAATAAAAAATGTAATGAAGATGCTTTCATATTTTGCATTCTTTCCTGTGCTGGTGAAGGGCTGGTATATGGTTGCCACGAAGGGGATTACAGAGGCAATCGATATTTACAAATCAGCTCTTGAAAAGGCGCCCGGTTTCATTCTCCTATATTGCCTTCTCGGGGATATATACAGAGTTATTGGCAGGTTTGAGGATGCAATACTTGAATACAAAATGGCGATTATGTTTGACAGCCTGAATATTACCGCATATCGTTCTTTGTGCGGTGTTTATGAAGAGCTTGGCGATTTTGACAGCGCTATTGAAACATACAGAATTTTGATTGAAATCCAGCCGCATGCTGCCGAATTGTACAGCAATCTCGGCAATATCCTCTATCTCAAAGGTGAAATAAAAGAGGCTATCAGCTGCTATCAGAATGCAATCACTCTCAATCCGGCTCCGGCATGGACGAGCGTAATTGCGCAGACACTCGGTTATGTTCTGCAGGAGGGTGAAAAGAATGTTGATGCGGCAATCAGCGCATATCAGTCGGCTTATCTTCTCACTCCGACAGATATCGACATATTTGTGAACCTCGGAAGCGCCTTCTATGACAAACAGGAGTACAACAACGCGCTCACTGTTTACAGACGTGCGCTCGAGATTGATCCGACAAACGCAAAAATCCACTGCAACCTCGGTTTCTTGCACTGGGGCAAGGGGGATATTGCTGAAGCAATGAAGGAGTATGAACTCGCTATAAAATACGATTCTACATACGATATTGCTTATAACAATCTGGGGGTTATCTACCTTGATGACCTCGGACGTGTTCAACCGGCAATTGATTTGTTCAAAAAGGCGATTGAATACAATCCGAACTATGCACTCGCACATTATAATCTGGCACGCTCTATCGCAATTACCGGTGACAAAATTGAAGCGGCAAAATTGTATCAAATTGCTATGGATTTGAACAATGTGACCAATGAGCTTGACCCGCAGGAAATCAACGAAAAGATTCAAAATCTGTTTGACTGATGGATTTTTGTGGGGCTGAACGAAGTGAGCGCGGCAATCTATAAAAACATGCGGCGTTGGCAGACTGGATTGCTTCGTCGTTTCACTGTCTTGAAATCGGACGCTCGGGAAAAGCGTGGTTTCCCCTCGCAAGGGCACTGGGCTCGACTTTGTCTCGCACGGCGTGCCCGTCCGATTCCGCTCCTCGCAATGACGTTTCACATTTGTCATTGCGAGCCCGAGGAACGAGGGCGCGGCAATCTATAAAAACATGCGGCGTTGGTGACTGGATTGCTTCGGGCGTCCTGCGGACTTGGATTATTGGCAGCTCGAAGTTCTACCACTCGTTCTTTTTTGCTTTTGCAAAAACTCACTCGTATCGAACTTCTACGCAGGACGTGCTGGGTGCCTTTCAGGCACACGGCGCACTTGCCAAAATCCGCTCCCTCGCAATGACGTCATTGCGAGCCCGAGGAACGAGGGCGCGGCAATCTATAAAAACATGCGGCGTTGGCAGACTGGATTGCTTCGTGCCTTTCAGGCACTGTCTTGGATTTCCTTCTCGCTCGTTGCTGTCTTTGATTTCCTTATCGCTCAGCTCTGCCGCTCGTTTGGCTTCGCCAGTACTCGCTTCGAGCTTCGCTCCCCGGGTTTCACCCGTACGTGGTCACTATTTACAGACCAATGTATATTCGTTTGTCTGTTACTTAGTCGTGACGCCATTTTTCAGGCTTTGCTATAGCTCAGCCGAAAAAGAAGGCAAATCCGCCGCAATGACGGGGGATGAAAGCGCAAAATGACATGTCATTACAACCCCAACTACCTACTTCAAAACAGGAAGGAATTTTTTTATGAAATACACAAATGAACTTAGAGTATATTATGCAGACACTGACTCTTACGGCGTTGTCTGGCACGGCGCATATCTTCGCTGGCTGGAAGCAGCAAGAGTAGAGTATACGGACAGAGTGCTCGGGATTGACCTGAAAAAAATGATGGAAAACGGAATTTTGCTTCCGCTTGTTGAATTGAACATAAAATACAGACAGTCCGCAAAACTGGATGACAGACTTATATTAGAAACAGAAATTGCGGAAATGCGTCCGAGCGCGATTGTTTTTAAACAGACTTTGAAAAACAAGGATACGGGCGTTGTGAATATAGTGGGAACAGTTACCTGCGTGGCTGTTGATACCGCAAAAAACAAGATGTTTCGCAGATTGCCTGAAATATTTACTGAGGCGTATAACGCACTTGCTTGCAGCGCAAAATAGAATCCGCTATTCAGGGCTGTGTGATTTTTACTGTTGTCTCAAGGTTGCAATCCAAATCGCCGTAAATGATTTTAGCCCTGCTGCTGCCATCTTCCGTGAGCAGCTTTACATAGTTGAGCGTTTTCTGGTTGTAGTCATTCTTTGTCTCCAGCGCTTTGACTTTTGCAATAAGCGAGTTTCCCTGATAGAAGTTAATAAAACATTCTTCTGGTTTTTTCACGGACATAACCCTGTAATATCCGGGCGGAATTTCTTGATTGTCGACGGTGACAAGGGTTACCGGCACCATCAGCGTCGGGTATGAATCATAGAGATTGTTCAGAATTTTCATATCAGGCTGGTTTTCAATATCGGGGTTTGCGGGTGCACCCATTTTTTTCTTCTGCTTCTCTTCTTTTTTCTTTTGTTTACTTTTGAAAAAATTCAGAACTTTGTTAAACTCCTGATCCGTAACCGCTTTTTCCTGTGATTTTGCAGCCGCGTCTATTTTTACCGGCTCATCCCAGAAATCCGCATCATCAGCCAGAACAGCTGACTGCGCAAACAAAATTATCGAGAAAAATATAAATAATCTAATCATGATTTCATGATAATGATTTGGCTCTATATGTCAACAATTCGTTAAATCCGCTCTGCAATGACGTTTTCTTTTTTTCGTCATTGCGGGGGAGCGGAAACTAGAGACTTATCCTTATGCCCAGAAGAAGGGCTACCCCGTTTCTGCCGCCGTTTCTGAGCATTGTTTCAAAAAAAGCGGTCACTCTGTCACCACATCTTTTCTGGAGTCCGGCGCCGTACTGCACGAATGGTTTTACCGAAAGATTCGGCAAATACGCATCATTTGCCTGAAACTTTGCACTGTCAATTATGTTCCAGACCATTGAAACGCTGAGATAGGGCTGAAAATAATCTTTGAAATTTCCTACAAACTTTATTCTCGGCTCAATTTGAATTGCATTAAGCGGACGCGTGTCAATATTTATGTTAGACGCATTTTTATACCCGAATGTATTTACAAAAGTGTAGGACATTAAAAGCGCCGGCTGAATAATAAGGTGCCGTTTGAAGGTTTCGAAGTTGTAGCCGCTCATTTGCGCAAGCCCCGTGTTGAACATAGCAAAGTTTTCATTGCCGTAAAAGGTCGAAGCTTCGGCAGAGCTTGCGCCCGCAAGTACTGTCCACGCAGAGAAGAAGTTTCCCCTGTAAAATACTGCGTCAAGCCCGAGCATGCCGCCGTTGTTGTAAATGCTGTTGCCCTGAAAGGCTTGATGCGACCCGTTGTAAGACGCGTATGCTCCGTAAAGCGTGTACCAGCCGTTTTTGAGCTTTTTTAATCCGCTTTCTGCTCCGACTATGCTTCCGTAGCCAACATTAGAAACGCGCGGTCCGTTTTTCAAACCAACACTTTCAAATGTTGAATACGGCTTAAACCACAGTCCTGTGTGCTGCTCGGGTATTACGTAAGGTGCGCCCGCAAAACTTCTTGACGCGGACTTGTTCAAAAGAGAAAATTTTGTCGAGCCGGGCGGGGTAATCATTACCATATCAAGGTTTGCAAAAACATTTCTGTAGGTGTCGATTGTCGAAAGATATCCGGCAAGCTGCGTCGCAACCTGCGCCGAATAAAGCGAGGAATCAAATCCGAGCCGCCTGAATTCAAAGTATCCGTCGCTGCTGTCATAGCTGACATTGTAGTGATAGAGCGGCGTGCGGATTTCTGTCGGGGTATAGACTACGCTATCCTTTAAAACAGAGTCAGCAAAAGGGATTTCAATAAACTTACCCTGCGGAGTCCCTTGAATTGCAAGGTTTTTGACAAAAATGTCCCCGCTGCCGGAAAGTGAATCAGCAGAGATTGTGTCCATTGTCCTTGTGTTTAAGTTCATATCTGCAAAAATATTTGTCCTGCCGTTTAACGTCAGGTTGTGAAAATTAATGCTGTCGAGCTGACCATTCTGGAGATTGAAATTGACATCATTTCCGAAGTTTTGAGTAGGAGCTCCAAGATAAACACTGTTAGCCAGAACATTTATCGTGCCTTGATTAAAATCAAAAGTGCCTGTAAAATCGCCATTTCGCCCGCCCAGATTCAGTGTTCCGCCGTCGTCTTTTTCAAGCAGACCGGTGCCTCTTATCCCGCTGAGAATTGTAGACGTTCCGCTGCCGCTAAATTTTGTTACGCCGGTAGGCGCAATAAAAATATCGTTCGGGTCTCCTATGCTGTGGTAATTGTCTTTAAAAACAGTGTTTTCAATCGTCATATTTCCGCCGTTGTAAATCGCACCGCCTGCGCTGTACTGCGTGTCAGAGCCGATGCTGTTGTTTTCAAAAATAGAGTTTTTAATTGTCAGGTCTGCTCCGATTTCGTTATATATTGCCCCTCCGTCCGCGTAGTATTTCGAGTTTGCATAGTTGTCGCGAAACGTCGTATTGTCAAGAGTGAGTGAAGCTCCGTTGTATATTGCCCCGCCGATTGAGGTTCCGTTTATTCCGCTTTCGCTGTAGTTTCCGGTGAAAGACGAGTTTGAAATAACGGCTACTCCTCCGGTTCCGTTGTTTTGTACATTGTAAAACGCGCCTGCATAAGAATAAGAACCGTCTTCGCCGAGAGCATAGTTGTTTTCAAAACTCGTGTTGTTTACAGTAATTTCTCCATTGTTGAAAATAGCACCTCCGTGCGGGATTACAGAACCTTGAGCGTAATTGTTTATGAAATATGAGTTGTCAATACTCATCACTGCAGGTGCTCCGGCGTCGTAACCGTTAGCAACCGCGCCGCCGTATGAGCTTGCGCCGTTTGTGAAATTTTCGCTGAAAAGTGCTCTGTTTATATCAATTTTTCCGCCGTAAAGATTGTAAACCGCGCCTGCGACCGCAATATTAAAACCCTGTGCATTTGCGAAATTGCCGAGAAATCCGGTATCCTGTATGTGTGTTTCTCCGCCGCTGTTGTAGATTGCGCCGGCAAAATACGAGCGATTATATTGCTGTCCCCTGCAAAACCTTATCCCGACATCGCGAAACGTGCTCTCTTTGTTGAGAACAAAACCGCCAAAGTCGTCATTTCCGTTTATGTAAAAATCATTGCCTTCAAATGTTATGTCAAGGTTGTAAAAATGCTGTCCTATTGTCTCGTCAGAGGTCAGGTCGTTCGTAAAGTTCAACGTGTCACCGCTTTCCGGGTGCGAGTCCATCAGCTGACGAAATGTCGCAATATCAATATCGTTTGCGGCAGCATAATTCTTGCATAAAATCAGGGCAAGTATACATAGAATAATCTTATTTTTCATAAAATTATAATATTTTAGTGAATTTTTTTGAGCTATTAGCCGGTTGTTTGTACTTTTTCTCCGGCAGGGGCAGGACAGTCGGCGGACTGTTGCCGGCGGGTTGGGTGATATAATGCCGTATCTGTGTTAAAAATAAAAAAAGCAGCCGATTCTTGCAGGCTGCCGGTAATTACTTATTTTGGCAATATTTTTAAGCAACGTTGTCATATTCTCTGGTAGATGAAGCGTTGCCGTTTATGTAGTTCATGACCTTAACCAGTGCGTTTAGAACCATATTGTTCTGCTCTGTTACAACATCGAGCTTGTTGCTCAATTCAACGACATCATGGTGTACTGTAACCATTTTTTGATCCGTTGTGTAATCTCTGAATTTCATCTCCGCTCTGATTTGATCCGCTGTTAAATTTCCGTTTGAATAACTACCAATTCTACCTGTTCCGTTTATCATAGTAACCTCCTTCACGCTTATTACTTTATAAAAAAAACTTTCAATCCCCCGAAAGTGCCCTGTTTTTCGATTTTGTAAATTTATTGTTACAAATGTAATTCTTGTGTTGAATTAAACTTTTAACAAAAATTAACCTAAAGATTTTCCTGCGTATGCCGATATAGATTTTATGAGTGATTTTTTAGGTAAGTTAAAAACAGGAATAGAAAAACTGGCTATGCCGCAGGATACGGTTGTTGTGCATAATGACACAATACCGAAGAGCAGTATGTTTTGGAAAGAAAATATTGATTTTCAGAATGCTGATACGCTCGTCAGAGAAAAGACCAGCGAAGAATTTATAGAAGCGGATATAATTAGACAGTTTCAGCAAAAAAATGTTAAAGACGTAAAAAATCCTGAACTTTCGCATATAAAACAGAAACTTCTTCAGGAAACAGGCAGGGAGTTCAGCGAAGAAGAGCTTGGCGGATTTTTGGAGCTCGATGAAAAACAGACAGAAAACGCAAAAATACTTATAAAAAAAGATGAACATAAAATCCTGACAGGTGACGATATTTCTTATATCGCCTCGAACATAAAAGAAGAAAATCTTTCTAAACTGGACAGGATAATGAAAATGAACGACAGTTTATTTATTTTCAACGGAGAAGATATTGTAAAACTTTCTACTCTCTCTGACAGCGAGATTGAGCGAGTGAAGAAACTTTCGGAAATTTCTGAAAGACAGAGCGGGTTTAGCGCTGTAGAGCTTATTTTGCTTGCACAGCTTCCTGAAAGCGAATTGAAAAAATACAGTGACAAAAACCCCGAATACGCTGTTGAGGCTCTGACCGGAACAGCGATTGCGATAGAAGCGTATAATGACGGTGATAAAACAGTCTGGAACGTATACGACACGGGAACAAAGGGGATTGTTGAAAAACGCACTGAAGAGTATAGCGAAAACGTAAGAACAGAAACAATAGACAACACGCAAAATAAAATAAAACAGATACTGAAAACAGACGTAAACACCGAGGAAATTTTAGAAGAAAAAGTATACAGGTATGACAGCTCCGGAGCGATTCTTTCGGCAGAAGTGCTGAAAAACAGTCAGGGCATGCTCGAGCAGAATGTCTCAAGAACGGATAAAAACGGAAAACAAACCCCGATCCAGTGGGCATCAAAAGATGAAGATACCGGAAATCTCGTTATTCAAAAAAACTTTGAGTCTTATGACGGCACAAAAACAGAGTATTACTATGAAGAAACTCCGGACGGCGTAAAAATCAGCGATTACAAAATTACGGACAAAAACGGCAAAGTTCTTCTTGATGAGCATAGTACCTTTGCGCCTTCAAAAAACTCTGACAACAAATTCATTTCAACCAAAAACGGCAGGGTTTATGAAATAACCCATACACCGGAAAAAATTCTTATTTCAGACAGTTCCTCCGGTGAGTATGCGGAAATCGAGCTGGACAGTATTGCTCCGGACAGAGCTGAGAATATAATGCAGGTTTTAAAAGAGACGTCAGGCGACTACCTTATGCAAATGGCGAAAAACCCCATAAAAATGGAAAACTCGGAGTTTGACCCCGGACTCTGGGGTAACAGCACAAAAATACTTCAGCTCGGTGTCTCAAGCTGGTTTTCGGGTCAGGATGAACAGTTCTCTGTTTATATGCACGAGCTCGGACATTTTATTGACACGGAAAAAAACAGCTCAAAATTCGGCATAATTTCTCAAAACCCTGAATTAAAAGAGATATACAGACAGGAGCTTGAAAATTTCAAAAAAAATTCAACCGTGCGTCAGCAGGAGTTTGTGGACTATTTTATCAGCGGAAACCCGAAAAATGCAAAAGCCGAAACTATGGCAGAGTCCACAATGATACTTTCGACTCCGTATTCTTCCAGACGTTCGCTCTACCTGCAGCAGCATTTCCCGCGCACAATAGCAAAAATTGCCGAACTTACTAAAGACGTTTTAGAGCCAGATTTGAAACGCTAACCGGCAACCCGACCGGCAGCGTCAGTTTGTCGCGTTCATGTCCGGATTTTAGTCCGAAAAACACGGGGATATTAAGAGAGAGCGCAAGCTCTTTTATGAAACGCTCAAAAAGCTCTCTGTCATCAAGTCCGCTAAAATCTCCCAGCACAATCGCCTTCAGGTTCCGTCTGAATTGTTCGATGTTTGAAAGCTGCGTGAACATTCTGTCTATTTTGTAAACCGGCTCGTTCACGTCTTCTGCAAAAAACACAAACTCCTCATCGGGCAAAAAATCCATGCCGCAAAGCGAAGCAACAGTTGCGAGATTCCCGCCCCACAGAATCCCACGCGCAGAATCCCCGTTGAACGAGCGTTCCAGCGAAGCGGAAGAAAACCCGTTTTTCAGTGTTTCAAAAAAATTCTGTTCCGTAAAACGACTTACTCCCGCGCCGAAATCAGAGCACGCCATGGGCGCGTGAAACGTCATCAGTCCCGTTTTTTTCCACATCATAAGAAGCAGAGCGGTTATGTCCGAATAGCCGGCAAAAATTTTGGGGTTGTTTTTTATAAGCGCCCGGTCTACGTTTTTTACAATCCGCAGGGAGCCGTAGCCGCCGCGTGCCGCGATAACAGCATCTACGGAGCTGTCGGCAAATGCGGCGTGTAAGCACTCAAGACGTTTCATGTCGTCTCCGCTCAGGTATCCGCAACTGTTTTGCGGAGCAAAAATTTTTACCCCAAATCCCCTGTTTTCAAAATATTCACGGGCTTTTTTCAGTGCTGCGCTATCCTCTATATTGCCCGCAACAGACACTATCGCTATGACTGATGAGGGTTTCAGGTTTTCGGGTTTAATTAAATTCATAATTTCTTAATATCTGCGTTATTTTGAAAACATTTACATTATAATTATATTATACAATAAGACCCGCATGAGAGTTGGAGTAAAATTTTGACAGAAAGATACTTGCCGTTATACAGAAAATATCGCCCGCAAACGTTTCTTGACCTTATCGGACAGGAAAACATAGTGAAGGCTTTCAGCAACGCAATAAAACTGGGAAAAATTTCCCATGCTTACCTGCTTTGCGGTCCGAGAGGAACCGGAAAAACTTCCTCTGCAAGAATTCTCGCAAAATCTCTGAATTGCGCGGAAGGACCTACTCTTACACCCTGCGGAAAATGTCCGAGCTGTCAGGATATTTTGAATTCAAACCCCATAGACGTAATCGAAATCGACGCAGCAAGCAACAGAAAAGTCGAAGATGCCAGAAATATACTTGAAAAAATCCAGTTTGTGCCGGTGCATGGACGCTACAAAATCTATATCATAGACGAAGTTCATATGCTTACTCCCGAGGCGTTTAACACCCTTTTGAAAACGCTCGAGGAGCCGCCGGAGAATGTAATCTTTATTCTCGCAACAACCGAACCTCACAAAGTTCTGGACACTATCATTTCGCGCTGCCAGCGTTTCGATTTCAGACGAATTACGAATGATGACATTGTAAACCGGATGAAATATATTGCGCAGCAGGAGAACATAAACATCTCTGACGATGCGCTTTCGGCGATTGCCCGCAGTTCGGCAGGCGGTATGAGAGATTCGCTCGCGCTTCTTGACCAGATTAGTGTTGCAGACACCGAAAGACAGATTACGCCGGAGGATGTGAATGAGCTGCTCGGACGGCTTTCTTATGATGTGCTCCTCGAGCTTAGCAGCTGTATTCTCAATGCTGACACGCAGAATGCAATCCTTATTCTCGACAAAATATACAACAAAGGCAATGAGCCGCTCCAGATTATATCCAATCTTATTCAGTTTTACAGAAATATGCTCGTCGTTAAAAACTGTTCGGACAGAAATATTGCAATCGAGCTTACACAGCTCAGCGAGCAAAATATCCTTAAACTCCGCGAACAGTCTGAAAATACAGAGATTGAACAACTTCTGTACATAATAGAACGACTCTCTGCTTATTCAAAAGAGATTAAAGAAACCACGAACAGATACCTGTGGCTTGAGCTTTGCATAATTGAGCTTTCTTCGAATGTAAAATATTCATCCTATGCAATGCTGCTTGAAAGAATAGAAAAGCTTGAGTCCGGCGTTTCTCAGGGCGCAGCCCCTGCAGCTTTGCCGCGGTATAATCCTCCTGCACAAAAAGTACAGCAGCCCGCGGCACAAAAATACACGCCGCCTGCGTCTCAGGTTTTGATGCAGAAATCCGCGCAGCCCGTGCAAAACGAGCCTGTAATGAATCCTGCAGCGGCACAGCCCGTTGCAGCGCAACATCCTGCTGCAGCTCAAGATATTGCGGACATCCCTGTTCAACCCGCGGTTTCTGAGCAGCCGCTGTCTCCTCAACCTTTGGATACCGTTCAGGCGCAACAAAATTCTGAGCCGCCGGCACCTGCTGAAGTTAATCAGGAAGAAGAAAACGCGCAAATACATGTGCCTTCCGGAGATATGTTCGCAAACTGGCAGGGCGTATTGCAAAACATAGAAAGTGTTCCCTCCAGAATGTTTTTCTACAATCTTTCAAAGCCCGTATCTGTTACGCCTGAGGAAATGACAATAGTTTTCGGAAAAGAAATTTTCGTCAGACAGGCAAAAGAAGATTCTAAACACTTGCCCCTGAAAAAAGCTGCGCTGGCTTTCTTCGGGGTGCCGGATATAAAAATCACTATTCGTCTGGGGTCGCATGAGGAGCTTGAGGCAGCAAAGCCGGTTATAAATTTTGAAAAAAAAACTGAATCAACCCCTGCGCCGGTGCCCGATTCCGTAGAAGAGGAAAATGCTCAGTATCTTGAAGAAAAGATGAAAAAAAAGGCAAAGCCCGAAAAGAAAATATCTCCGGCTGACTATTCGGATCAGGCGAGAATGGTGCTGGATGTGTTTAACGGAAAGGTTATTGAATAAAAAAGTTTGACGAAGCAATCCTGCCGTGCAAACACCCGACCCGTCATCCCTAGAAAAATGCTGCACAAGCCTGTGTATCCGGAGGTTTAAACTTTGATTTTCATCACACAATTTTTGCAATCAAATTCAAGCCTGTATTTTGCACCCATTTCATCAACCAGCACAAACTGTCGCTTGTCATCCGGTTTATCTTTCAGGCATATTCCCGCATAATGTCTTAGACAGTGTTTTGTTTTCATAAGCGTAAGGTGCTCTTTTTTCCCGCATTCCGGCGCATATTCCAGTACTTCACAGCCTGCTTTTTCAAAAAATCTGCGTGCAGCTTCATTTGAAACATTGAACGAATAGTCCAGCTTTTTGTAAGGATATTCAGGGGGGTGAAAATCCATGTTTCTTCTCTGGGATACATAGTTCTCTTCGCAGACCTTCTCAAGCTGCGAAATAAGATTTCTTCTTATTTCGTTAATCTCTGAAACAGGCAAAAATATGTCAAAATCCTCACTTATTGCTGTAGTTTCCGCAAAAAATTCGCTGCCGCCGAGTTTTGAAAGCTGTTTTACCATTGTTTCTGAGGCTTTTTCCAGGTTTTTTGCTCTCTGCGGTGATTTGAATTCGTATTCGGAGTGCAGGTTGTTATAGGTTGAAAATACAATTTTTTCGTTTGTTATTTCAATATTTAGAGGAATTTTCCTTTTAAACTCAGCTTTTTCCAGATTTTTACCGAATTTTGCATCAAAATTTCTGTAAATCTGTGAATTTTTTCTCAAATCTCCCGCGTCTCTCAGGGTAATGATGTTATCCTTAACCGTCATTATCGTCGTGCCCGTGAGCTCGCCGTTCATCGTGAGATAAGTTATTTTGTCTCCTGCGTTTAGAATGAGTTCCGGAGTGATTTGCACTTTGTTTCCCTGAACGGAACGAACAGTGCCGGCTTTTTCACCCATAAACTTCGGTGTAATCGGGTTGATGAATATTTTTCGTTTTCCGTCAAAATAGAAATTTGTGTACAGCCTGTTGAAAGTTTTTTGCAGGTCAGGCTGAAAATCTGTTTGTATAATACCGGCAGAGGGGCGTTTCGAGATTTTGTCGAGAGCCTGTCTGTAATAATAAACGACATTCTTCACATAATCCGCGTCTTTCAGTCTGCCTTCTATTTTCAAAGACGTAACTCCGGCGTCTATCAGCTCTTTCAGATGTTGTGACAGATTGTTATCTTTCATGGAAAGCAGATAACCTGATTTCAGCAGCGGAACACCGTCCTCGCCAGCCATTGTATATTTTTTACGGCAGGGCTGTGCGCATTCACCTCTGTTTGCACTTCTTGTGCCTATATGGCTGCTGAAATAGCACTGTCCGCTGTAGCACACACAAAGCGCTCCGTGCACAAAAACTTCTGTTTCAATATCAATCGTGTTCGTAACATTTTTTATTTCATCGAGCGAAAACTCCCTCGGCAAAACGACCCGCTGCACATTGCAGTCTTTGAGGAATTTTATTTTTTCAAGAGTGTCGTTATTGCACTGTGTGCTTGCGTGAAGCGCAATAGGGGGCAGGTTCATATTCAGTATTGAAAAGTCCTGAAAAATTATTGCGTCGACACCTGCTCTATAGAGGTCATGGATGAGTTTTTCGACTTCCTGAAGCTCGCTGTCAAAAAAAATAGTGTTCACTGTTACGTAAACTTTAACAAGAAATTTGTGCGCAAAATCCGTAATTTCTTTTATATCAGACAGAGAATTTCCCGCTTTTTTTCTTGCGCCAAAAGCTTCCGCACCTATGTACAATGCGTCTGCGCCTGCGTTTATGGCAGCAAATGCACATTCTTTATTTTTTGCCGGAGCTAATAATTCTATGCTGTTCATTACAAAATTATACATTAATCGCGGAAAACAGGTGACATTTTTTTATGTTTTTATTACGATGAAGTAAAAAGAGAATTAATTCAAGGAGAAAAATATGCAAGTAATTTTAAGAAAAGATGTCCAGAATCTGGGCGAAGCCGGTGACGTTGTAAACGTTAAAGACGGTTATGCAAGAAACTTTTTAATTCCGCAGAATTTTGCTGAAGTTGCAACAAAAGGCGCTTTGCAAAACAGAGAACAGAATATACAGAGAATCAAAGCTAAACAGGAAAAACTTCATCAGGAAGCTCTTGAACTGGCTAAGAAAATCGAAGAACTCGGAAAAATCGAACTCACTGCAAAAGCCGGTGAAAGCGGAAAACTCTTCGGTACTATTACAACTAAAAAGCTTGCTGAAGAACTTCACGAAAAACTCGGCGTTGAAATCGACAGAAAAAATATTTCTCTCGACGCTGCTATCAACAAGCTCGGCAGCTACACAATGCTTATCAAGTTGACTTCAAAAGTTAAAACAGAACTTCCTGTTACTGTTACGGCTTCTGAAGTTATTAAAGAAGAAATCGTTGAAGAATCAACAGAAGCTTCTGAAGAATAATAAATTTTTTAAACAAAAAAAGACCGGTTCTCACAGCCGGTCTTTTTTATTTAAAAACTAAAAATTCAATGCCGGAACAATCCGTTATACTCTGTTTTCTAAATACTACCTGTTTTATTTATAATGTCCGTTTAAAATTTTTAAATAAACACATATAAAAATTTATTGAAAAAATTTTATTTTTTTATTTCTTTTTTTTTTGCGAAAAATTTTTTTATTTTTTTTGAAAATAAATTTTTTGATTTTGAATTTTATTTTTTTTTTAAAAATTTTTTTTTTTTTTTTACAAAAAAATTAAAAAATTTTTTTAAAATTTTTCAAAAAAATTTCAAAATTATGAATAATTTTTATTCAGTAAGGGTGCGGGATTACGCCGGTCGGGGAATAAAAAAAATTTCACAAAAAATTTAAAATGTAAATAAAAAATTTCATTAAGATTGTAAAAAAAATTTTTGTTCAATAATATCTAGTGGCATGGTCCATTGTAAAACATTTTTTACAAATTTCCTCTTGTAAATAAAATCATATGTTTGTATGATTTATTTATTGAAACAAAAGAGAGGGGTGATGGTACAGCATCGGGGATTAAGAAAAAGAAGGAATTGGAAAGACTAAAAATTTTTAAACAAAAAAAATCAAATTTTTTAAAAGCATCGGAAGGTTTGGCTATTAGGGCAAAGGGTGGAGAAGGGTCGTAAGAAAGACCCGAATCGCGAAAGGGCATACAGTAAAAAGCCCGAAGCGTAAAAAACGCAAAACAAAAAAGGGACTCACAATAAAAAAGTCTGAAGCGTAAAAAAACGAAAAACAAAAAAGGACTCAAAATAAAAAAGTCCGAAGCGAAAAAAACGTAAAACAAAAAAAGGACTCAAAATAAAAAAGTCCGAAGCGAAAAAAACGTAAAACAAAAAAGGACTCAAAATAAAAAAGTCCGAAGCGTAAAAAAAATTAGCAAGATAAAAATTGAAGAAAGAATCAGCAAAGTCTTGCAAAAAATATCAGAAAAATTTTTCGGCACAGGGAAGAGCCGCAAAATAAATCAAAGTTAAAGTCCGGAGGGCAGGGACAGCCCGAAAATTATACAAAAAAAATCC
Source organism: Candidatus Gastranaerophilales bacterium (assembly GCA_944323425.1). GTDB lineage: Bacteria > Cyanobacteriota > Vampirovibrionia > Gastranaerophilales > Gastranaerophilaceae > CALUPY01. The sequence goes on from CALUSL010000003.1 coordinate 77,165, forward strand.
GGACAGGGGAAAAGTCGAAAGATGGAAACCCGCAACAGGTAGAGATTTAGGGGGTTGATATAAAACCAGAAGACCCGTAATGGGATGGATATAAAAAACGGGTCGCAAAGACTAAAATACGTCAAAAATTCTTGTTAACAGATTATAGTTCTGAAAAAAATTTTTTCAGAACTTTTTTTTGATTTTCAATAGAGTGAAAGCAAAGTGTGCGCCGTATGTTGGACAAGTTTGCCCGTATGCGGCTTGTCATTACAAGACAGCTGAGTGACTAAGCAATCCGGTCAAGAACATCGCATGTTTTTACAATCTATACGCCATGTCATGCTGAAGCGATAATTCTGTAGCGCCATTATTATCGTCTGTGTTCAGCATCTTACCTACTTTGAGTTTTGCGCTACATTTCGCGTTCGTAAGATCCTGAAACCAGTTCAGAATGGCACTTTGGAATGTCTCTTTAGATTTCGCGCAAAAAGCACCGGTACTATAGTCCATGATAGAATGCGCCGCAAAAACCACAAAATCTATCAGCTACTTACAAATCCCGAGTTCTTTCAAAACTCCGTTCAGCGCAATCTTCACATGCGCATAATTCAACCCGCCCTGCATATATGCAGCATAGGGCGGTCTCATCGGTCCGTCAGCCGAGAGTTCTATTGTCGAGCCTTCGATAAAACTTCCGCCTGCCATAATCAGTTTGTTGTCATAGCCCGGAACATCATCGGGAATAGGTGTCAAATAGGATTCTACAGGTGAATAATACTGTAAAGCCCTGCAAAAAGCTGCCAGCGGTTCAGGTGCTCCGAACTCAATCGTCTGGATTAAGTCACAACGCGGTTCAGATGGTTTCGGGGTAGAGTGAAACCCTATATCCTCAAAAACCTGAGAAGCAAGAATAGCCCCCTTCACTGCTTCGGACACAACGGACGGCGCCATGAATAATCCCTGAAATATCAATCTCAGCTGGTTCAGCATAGCGCCGCCATCACGTCCGATTCCTGGTGCCGTGAGCCTCCAAGCCGCCTGATTTACATACTCTTCTTTTCCCGCAATATATCCGCCTGCTTCGACAATTCCGCCGCCCGGGTTTTTTATAAGCGAGCCGGCAACCAAATCCACGCCAACATCTGTCGGCTCCTTTTCTTCGACAAATTCGCAGTAACAGTTGTCGACAAAGCAGATACAGTCAGGATTTTTTGATTTAACAATTTCTATAATTTTTTTTGTAGTCGCAATATCCACTGATTTTCTTAGCGAATACCCGCGTGAACGCTGGATTGTGACCATATTTACGGACTTGTCGATTGCTTTTTCAATCGCCTTTAAATCCGCAAACTCCTCACCTTCGTCATTTATTGCGAGCGGAACCTCTGAATACTTCACGCCGTGCCCGATTAAAGACGCACGCAGATTTCCGCGCGTGCCAATAACCTCCTCCATTGTGTCATAAGGCGCACCCACTACCGACACGAGCTTTTCACCATGTCTAAGATTTCCGAAAAGCGCGCAAGCAATAGCGTGTGTGCCAGAGACAAAATGGTTTCTCACGATTGCCGCCTCAGCATTGAATACGGTTGCATACACGTTGTCGAGGGCTTCTCTTCCCATATCATCGTGCCCGTATCCACTCACAGTAGAAAAATGTTCAAGTCCTATTTTGTATTTGCGAAAAGCGTTGAGGACTTTTTCCTGATTGAGTTCTTTGATTTTATCCACTCTTTCGAAGTATTTTAAAACTTTTTGTTCAGCATTATCAATAATTCTGTTCATAACTTACACTCTGTCCACAATTTCCGTGCTAAACTCGTCCGCAACCTCTTCACGCGCAATTACCCTCAGGTTATACATAACCCGTGACAGCACCAGACTCACTATATGTCTTATTCCCATAGGAACAATAAGCACTACCTCGGGCGTTGAAATTTCGTGTTTTTCCAGCGCTTTTGAGATATTGGCTGCGATTGATTTCAATTTTGTATTGTCAAACCTTATGACCTCGCTTTTTCCGGCAAGCTTGCTCTCAAAGTATTTCATGTGTTCTTCTGAAAGCTCGAACGCCTGAATAATATTGTTTTCGTTCGCGACGCTCTTTGAGATAGTGCGGGAGAGCGCGTGTCTAAGTTTTTCAAGAAGATCTTCTTTTGTGTCTTCATCTGCAAAATCGTTTATTTTTTCGAAAATAAACATAATATCTTTTATCGAAACCCGTTCTTTTATCAGGCTTGTGAGTAAAAATTTCAATTCAGCGACTGAAACGTAATCGGGGATTATATTTTCAATAAGGAAAAGATTGCGGCTACTGACTATTTCTATATACCTGTTGAGGTCTGTGTAATCAAACAGTGTATCAGCATATTTTATACAGACGTACTCCATTGCACGCACAATAACGGATGATGCGTCCAACCCCTCTGTCCAGAAGCTTTTTGTTTTTTCTTGAGGAAGCCAGATTACCGGTTTTCCCGAAATTACGTCATTGTCCTTTATAGCGTCTCTGGGGATTTTTTCAAGGTTTAGTTCGTCTTTGAAATACATAAGATATCCAGGATAAACCCTGCCGCACACTGCGCTGATACCGCGAACATCAATAGAAAACTCGTTTGCCTGAAGAGTTTCAGAGTTCTCAAATTTTATTTTCGGGATAATATATCCGAGCTCTTCAGCAAGATGCTGACGGAGTTTTACTGTTTTCGCAATAAGATTTACGTCATCAGTGTCGGGATTTACGACCTCGAGAATTTCTTCGCTCAGCTGCAGCGCCAGTTTTTCCTGTCCGATTTTTTCATTCATTATGTCCGGAGAAATCACTTCCTGAAGCTGTTTTCTGAGTTTTTTCAACTCTTCCATTGTATTGAACATCTCTTCATTAAGCCCGTAGCGCTGATCTTCCGAAGTTTCATCAATAAGAGATTTTATTTTTTGAATTCTGTTTCTTTTGTCTCTGATTTTTCGTTGTATGTCCACGCAGCGCTCATAAGGCTCATTCTGGGCGGAGATAATTTTCTGCATCGCTGTTCTGTATCCGAAGCTTTCATCGAAATTCTCATCCTCAGCGCGTTCATCGTCCTCTGGGTCGCGGATAAATATACAGTTAAAGCAAAATCCGTCATCCCCTTCTGCTTCGTGCATTGTGTACAGGTCCCAGCCTTCAGCGGACATTGTGTTCAACAGATTTTCAAGCTGTTCTGTATCATCAGACGGGCATGATTTTATGCAGTATTGTGATTTTTGTTTTGGCATTCTTACCTCCTGACAGAATCGGAGAAATGTCAGGTGCTCGCGTCCCTGTCATGTTCCATACAGTATATTAGCATTCTCATGTTCTTTATACAACCTTGAAAGATTTTGGATTTACATATACACCAAACCGCCCGAGCACGGCAAACCAGTCTGCCAACGTCGCATGTTTTTATGGATTGCCGCGCTCACTTCGTTCGCTCGCAATGACGCACGATTTTGTGCCGTCATTCCTCGTCATTGCGAGGAGTGAAACGACGAAGCAATCCAGTCTGCCCTCGCCGCATATAGTGATAATATTTATTATGTAAAAAAAACTTGTTGTTAAAAAATACGATTTATACTTTTTGTTCCACCCATTCTTTGGCGCAAAGAACGGGTGGAGCCCAAGAAACTTCCGACCTGTTGTTCCACTCATACAGAAAGTAAATTAAACCCGAGTCTCATAACTCGCTGTCCATATTGTCGCGATGTTTAAAGCGGAAAAAGAGAGTCTTTTGAAAATAATTACGGACAGCTCAGACAGATGAGACTAATCGTAGTTTAATTAACTTTCTGTAATTCGTTTCACAATGGTCGGGAGGGGTATATTGCTACGCTCGTTTGAGGATAGTTTTTACATAATAAATATTATCATTACAGTCACATCTCATGTTTCTATGGATTGCCGCGCTCACTTCGTTCAGCCCCGCCAAAATCCGCGTCTTGGATTATTCGGCTCTCTGCGCTCCTGTCATTCGTTCTAAAATCCTTCGGATTTTTTCACTCATATCGGAGCTTGAGATGTTACGAGTTTCGGGCTTCGCCCTCACTCTACCGAAAATCCGCTAAATCAGGCGTTTGTGTATAAATTTTTTCTCGCCGTCGCAGTATTCTCGCACTGTCTGTCCTTTGCCGTAAAGAAGGTATTTATAAGTCGTTAATCCCTCAAGTCCGACCGGACCTCTGGCATGGAGTTTGTTGGTTGATATTCCAACTTCCGCGCCAAAACCGTATCTGAAGCCGTCGGAAAATCTAGTTGACGCATTTATAAAGACATTTGCCGAGTCGACGTTGTTTGTGAACGCAAAAGCGATATCTTTGTCCTCTGTGATAATACAGTCAGTGTGTTTTGAGCCGTACTTGTTAATATGTCTTACTGCCGCGTAAATACCGCGCACAATTTTTATTGATACAATCTTGTCACCGTATTCAGTGAACCAGTCATCCTCATCAGCAAGCCCGATATCCGGAAGCATCGCGGCACACTCGCTGCAGCCTCTGACTTCTACGCCGTTTTCCTGAAGTTTTTTAACGAGTTCCGGCAGAAATTTGTCTTTTATCTCATAATCGACGAGTATTGTCTCAACAGCGTTGCAGGCACTCGGGTTCTGGACTTTTGCGTCAACACAGATTTCGATTGCCTTATCAAGTTTTGCTGTCGGTTCAACATAAATATGGCATATACCGCTGGAATGTCCGAGAACAGGTATTCTTGTGTTGTCCTGAACCCATTTTACGAATTCGGCGCTTCCTCTCGGAATGATTAAATCTATTGTGTCATCGAGTTTCAAAATCTCATGAAAACCGTGGCGTGTAAGCAGCATATTCACAACATTTTCAGGCATTCCGTAAGTGGAATTCAATGCTTTGTTTATTGTTTCATAAAGTATTATGTTTGTGTTCTGAGCCTCTTTTCCGCCTTTCATGATGACGACGTTTCCTGATTTCACCATCAGTGCAGAAATCTGTACAACTACATCCGGACGTGATTCGAACACCACACCGATAACCCCGAGCGGGCAGGACTGTCTGTAAAGGTCAAGTCCGTTATCCAAACGCATTGCCCAGATTTTTTTGTTGGCAGGGTCATCGAGTTTTATAACTTCGCGTATGCCCTCAATCATATCTCTGAACTTGTTTTCATCAAGTTTAAGTCTGTTATACGCGCTGATATTCATTTTCCCTGAGTCAAGGAGAAGCTTTGCGCTTTTCAGGTCAAGCTCGTTTGCTTTCAATATTTTCTTTTTGTTGTTCTCAAGCGCCTCAATCATACTCTCCAAAGCCGAGTTCTTTTTTTCATTCGACGCTGACTGGAACAAAATTTTTGCTGTATTTACTTCATTCTTTAATGTTTCAATATTTTCTAGTTCTGCCGCCAACATATTCTTCTCCTCTCAAGCTTGTTTTGTTATAATAGCGCAATATTATCTCTTGTGACAAGTGCATCATAATTTTTGTATCCCAAAATTTGTAAAATATTGTCTGAGTGTTGACCTATAATCCTTTTGCAGTCGCTGCAATTGTAATTAGCCATTCCTCTGGCAAATTCGTTACCTTTTGTATCAATTATGCTGACAATGTCACCCCGTTTAAAGTCTCCGGCAATTTTTATAACGCCGATTGGTAGTAGACTTGAATCTTTTTCAAGAAGCGCTTTTTTTGCACCGTCGTTAACGTATAGCTGCCCCGTAATGTTGGTTGCATAAGCAATCCAGCGTTTTTTGTTCGGCAGGTTTTCAACAGGTGCAAACACCGTGCCCAGCGGCTCATTATCGAACAGCCGTTTTATAATATGCGGTGTTTTTCCGTTTGCTATTATTGCCGTCCCTCCGGAACGGGTCACAACGCGCATTGCGTTGAGTTTTGTTTTCATTCCGCCTCTGCCGCCTTTCGAGGCATTCTGAGCGTATTTCTCAATATCCGCCGTAACTTCTGTCACGACAGGAATAATTTTTGCGTTCGGGTTTTCTTTCGGGTTGTCATCAAAAAGCCCGTCTATGTCAGAAAGCACAACGAGCAAATCTGCGTCAAGCTCGCTCGCAACAAGCGCCGAAAGTTTGTCATTGTCTGAAAAACAAACCTCGAATGCGTCCTGATAAAAATCAAGTTCTTCTGTGGATACTGTGTCATTCTGGTTTATAATAGGAACTGTTCCCAGTGATATCAATGTATTCAACGTGTCGTGGAGGCTCAGATACTTTATTCGCTGGGTAAAATCTTCTTCGGTTAAGAGAATTTGGGCTGTTGTGATTCCGTATTTGTCAAAACCGTTTTCATATATAGACATTAGCTGGCACTGACCGACTGCAGCACATGCCTGTTTTACGGACATGCTTGCATCAGAATCCACGCCGAGTTTCTTTGCTCCCAGTCCCACTGCTCCCGATGTGACGATGATAATTTCTCTGCCGGCTTTTTTTAATTTTGCCGCATCTTCGATGAATGAATAGATACGAGAAAGTGAGATGTCACCATCTTCGTTTCTTAAAATATTTGTGCCGAATTTAAAAACTATTCGTTTCGCGTTCAGCAGCCGATTTCTATAGTTGCTAAAGCACATACAATTATATTATCCCGAATATAAAATAATAACAAGTCCTTTTTGTAAAAATATTAAAATTCAGACATATTTTGTCTAAATTGAGCTGTGCTGTGTTTGGTATTTTTCAAAACTGTTCTTTTTTGACAATTTTTGTATTTAAAAGTGCTGTTTTTTGAAAATATGGAAAAAGCCTGACGGTATCAGGCTTTTTCCGTTATTCATTTTCAGTATATTAATATCTGTAATGAGCAAATGCTTTGTTTGCTTCTGCCATTTTGTGAGTATCTTCACGTTTTTTGCAGGCAGCGCCGTTTCCGTTTGATGCATCGAGAATTTCAGCCGAAAGTTTTTCTACCATGCTTTTTCCGTGTCTTTTCTTCGCTGCGTCAATCATCCATATTGCGCCGAGTCCTCTGCCTCTGTCAGGTTTAACTTCTACAGGAACCTGATAGGTAGAACCGCCGATTCTTCTGGCTTTAACTTCGAGAAGCGGTGTTGTGTTTGTCATTGCTTTATTATAGACTTCGATAGGATCCTGACCTGTTTTTTCCTGTATTACTTTCATTGTGTCATAGAATATTCTTTCAGCAATAGATTTTTTGCCGCGTCTCATCAATCTGTTGATGAATTTAGCAATATCTACGCTGTTGTATACAGCATCAGGTGCCGGAATTCTTTTTGGTGGTTTATTTCTTCTTGACATTGTTGTTTCCTTTACATTTTAAACTAAATTTTTTTGCTTTAAGTGTGTTGCGAATTTACTTTCGAATGACGCGTATTTGTTTCCACCCGGCGTCATTGCGAGCGTCTGAAAGCAACGTATATCTGCATACTTGCGTCCATATTTTTGTTTGGCTTCGCCAGTACTCGCTTCGAGCTTCGCTCTCCGGACTAGCTCCCTTCAGTCGCGTCGTCCGTCCGGAATCCGCGTCTTGGATTTTTGCGTTCCGTCGGTCTTGTATTCCATTTCGAAATTCTTCGAATTTCTGCATTCCATCGCCCGACTTCACATGGGGCGTTCACTTCGTTCAGCCCCGCCAAAATCCGCTTCTTGGATTTCCTTATCGCTCGTTGCTGCCGTGGACTTCGCTACGCTGTCGTCCACTTCGCACTCGCTCCCCGGGTTTCGCTTCGCTCACCCGTACGTGGTCACTATTTACAGACATTGGTATATTCAGTTGTCAATTGTTTTATCGTGACGCCATTTTCTTTAGCTCGCCACAGCTCGCTAAGAAAAGAAGGCAAATCCGCTACTTTTTCTTGGCTCTTTTAGCGCCGTATTTAGAACGAGCCTGAGCTCTGTTTGCAACACCTGCAGTATCAAGAGTGCCTCTGATAATGTGGTATCTAACACCCGGAAGGTCTTTAACCCTGCCGCCTCTGATGAGAACAACAGAGTGTTCCTGAAGGTTGTGACCTATGCCCGGAATGTAAGCGGACACTTCGTACTGGTTAGTTAATCTGACCCTTGCGACTTTTCTCAAAGCAGAGTTAGGTTTTTTAGGAGTTGTTGTATAAACTCTTGTGCAGACCCCTCTTCTTTGCGGACATTCAGTCAGCGCAGGCGATTTAGTCTTATATGTAAGTTTTTTTCTTTCTTTTCTTACCAATTGTGCAATCGTTGGCATGATGTCTCCTTTTGTAAGTTAATGTTATTGCGGAAAACATGGCAACGGGCTTTTCCGCGCGCCATACCTGAAACAAAACCGTATGCTCAGCACACATAGCGGCATTACCGCAGGTACACTTATATCAAACTACAAGCATACACCTGTGTCAACGGCTTTTTAATATTTGTTAAAACAGGTTTTCCGGTAATTTTTTTCGGGTTATGAAAAATTTTTACAATATACCCGTAAATATTTATAATACTTGACCATGCGCGCAGAATTATACTAATCTATATGTATGAAAAGAATTCATCAACTATCACGCCAGCTAATAAACCAGATTGCGGCAGGCGAGGTCATAGAGCGCCCTGCATCTGTTGTAAAAGAACTTTTAGAAAATTCAATTGATGCCGGCGCAACAAAAATCGAAATTGAGATTACCAACGAATGCAAAAACATTCGCGTCTCAGACAACGGTTCGGGGATTCATCCGGATGATATTGAGCTTGCATTCTCAAAGCATGCCACAAGCAAAATCCAAACATCTGACGACCTTTTTAACATTCATTCTCTGGGATTCAGGGGAGAGGCGCTTGCGAGCATAATCTCTATAGCAAAGGTAACCTGTACGACGCGCACGAAAGACCTTGAAACAGGAGTGAGGGTGGAGTGCGAAGAATCAAATGTTAAGCGGACTCCGTGCGGATGTGCGCAGGGAACAACTATGGAGGTTCGGGATTTGTTTTATAACGTGCCTGTCCGTGAAAAATTCCTTAAATCCGAACGCGTGGAGTTCTCGTATATAAGCGAAATTGTGCAGAGTGCTGCTATTGCCAATCCGTCAGTGTCCTTTGTTCTAAAAGGTGCATCGGGAACACCTGTTCACACCTCGGGCAGTGGTGATTTGCTCTGTGTTTTGACCGAAATATATTCAAATTCAATAGCTTCAGAGTTAAAACAGGTTCAAAAAACTGATGAGGCGGAACATATTGAGATTTCAGGGTATTGTTCAACACCTGATTTTACGCGTTCTTCAAAGAAGGCGATGTATATTTTTGTGAATAACAGAGTCGTGAAATGTCCTGTTTTGATTAAAGCTATTGATACAGCGTATAAAAACATGCTTCCGGCCGGCAAATACCCTTTTGTTTGTATAAATTTGACAATTCCGGCGCACGATGTCGATGTTAATGTACATCCTACAAAAAGAGAGGTTCGCTACAAGAATCCGAATCTTGTTTTTAATTTTGTTTATAGTGCGATAAGTGCTGCATTGAGCGGTATTCAGTACAGTTCGAGGTCTGATGAGCAGGAAGAAAATACTAATGTAATTAAAACGCTTGCAAAAAATAATGACAGGGATTATAATGATTTTATTCGGACGTCAGATGTCCGCACAAGTTTTTGTGTGCCACAATCAACAACACTGGCAGCCACAAAACAAAATGTGACGCCTACATACACGAATCTGAAACTCAACAGTGGCACACCCTTTTCTTTTAAGAAAACAGAGGATATACGTCCGGTAAATAAAATTCCTGAGGTTACTCCGTATACTGTTATCGGTCAATATCTGAACACATATATTATTTTTGAGGAAAATCAGTCACTAAATATTGTTGATCAGCATATTGCGGATGAGAGGTATATTTTTGAAAAGCTGAAAGAGCAGCTTTCGACTGATGATGTACCTTCCCAGCTTTTGATTATTTCTGATGTCATAAAACTTGAGCCTGAAGAAACCGCTCTGCTGATGGAAAACAAGGACAAGCTTGCGAAGTACGGTTATGGTATTGAGCAGATTTCAGATACTGAGATTACATTCAAAAAGGTTCCTCAGGTTATTTCTCATTTTAAACCTCAGGATATTATTTCTGATATTCTTGAAAATCTGCATGGGGATTTGAATAATCTTGAGGAAAAAATGCTCGTCACAATGTCTTGCAAGGCTGCTGTAAAAGCCGGTCAGGAACTGAATCTCTGGCAGATGGAAGAGCTGATTAAGAAGTGGAAAACCACGAAAAATCCTTACACATGCCCGCATGGACGTCCAATTTTGCACACGATGAGCGCAAAAGAGGTCGGAGCATTTTTTCACAGGTCTGCAAAATAGAGTTTGCGCCGTATAATTTTGCGCATTCATTCCCCGTCATTGCGAGGAGCGGATTTTGGCGGGGCGTTCACTTCGTTCAGCCCCGCCAAAATCCGCCTCTTGGATTTCCTTATCGCTCGTTGCTGCCGTGGACTTCGCTACGCTGTCGTCCACTTCGCACTCGCTCCCCGGGTTTCGCTTCGCTCACCCGTACGGAAATCCGCTACTTTACGTAGAAGTCGGCGTTGACGTACACTTCCATTTTAACTTTCTGTGCTTCGACAGGAGTGCTCTTTACCAGATTTGCGCCGTATGCCGCCGGTGCCGGTCCCTTGTTCTGTATGCAGTTTACAAAAATTCTTTTCACGCCGCAGAGCTTTTTGTCCAGTGATTTTGCTGTCATTGTTGCGTTTGCTTCTGCTTTCTGGGTTGCTTCTTTTATCAGTGCCGCAGAATAAATATCTTCGTTTTCAACATAATAGCTTATGTCTGAAACTTTTGTCGCGTGGTTTGCTACAGCCGTATCAATGAGTTTTGAAAGGTTTTTAATTTCTTTTGTCTTAACGCTGATTGTGTTAATCATTGTATAATTCTGAAACTTTTTGTTGCCTTTTTTGTCTGTTGAATAAACAGGTTTAACAGAAATGCTGGTTGTTGAAATTGTGTCCTGTTTGTCCAGGTCAAGAAGCGGTTTCAACGCTGAAAGAAGCTTGTCTGTTTTTTCATTGTTTGTTTTCATTGCTGCCTGTGCTGTCGATGCTGATGTTTCTACAGAAAAAGAAACAGATGCGGTGTCAGGTTCTACTTCACCTGATGATGAAACTGTTACGGAAATAAAACCGTGGTCTTTTTCGGTAACTGTTATTGCTTCTGATTTCAAAACCGGCATTGCAAATACTGCAAGCATTAATAAAAGAATAAGTTTTTTCATGTTGACTCCTATTTTTGATTTTTTATCGAATGTTTTTATGGATTGCCGCGCCCTCGTTCCTCGGGCTCGCAATGACAATGAAAAACGTCATTGCGAGGAGTGAAACGACGAAGCAATCCAGTCAATCAGCGTAGCATGTTTTTATGGATTGACGCGCTCACTTCGTTCGCTGTCTTGGATTATTCGGCTCTCTGCGCTCCTGCCATTCGTTCTAAAATCCTTCGGTTTTTTTCACTCATATCGGAGCTTGAGATGTTACGAGTTTCGGGCTTCGCCCTCACTCTACCGAAAATCCGCTGTCTTGGATTTTCTTATCGCTCAGCTCTGCCGCTCGTTTGGCTATGCCAGTACTCGCTTCGAGCTTCGCTCACCGGACTGGCTCCTTTCAGTCGCGTCGTCCGTACGAAAATCCGCTGTCTTGGATTTTCTTATCGCTCGTTGCTGCCGTGGACTTCGCTACGCTGTCGTCCACTTCGCACTCGCTCCCCGGGTTTCGCTTCGCTCACCCGTACGGAAATCCGCTGTCTTGGATTTTGGCGTTCCGTCGGTCTTGCATTCCATTTCGAAATTCTGCGAATTTCTGCATTCCATCGCCCGACTTCACATGGGGCGTTCACTTCGTTCAGCCCCGCCAAAATCCGCTACTTTTTTAGGTTTTCATTTTCATTTTCTTTGAATTCCGAGAGCTCTCTGATTTTCAGTTGCTCTTCTTTTTTGATTTTTGCTTCAATAATTTTTCTCAGCCGCTCTTCCGGTGTTTCAACTTTTTTAAATGAAATACCGAAGTCTTTTTTGTTCAGCTGGAAAGTAATGAGTGCGATAATACACCAGAGAATAATGCCGTGCAGCATTGTCATTGCGGGCATGTCAACGAAAAATGACATTGCATAATTCCAGATGTGCATGCACACCCAGCCCGGAAAAATCAAAAAACCTGCAGCAGCGCAGCCTATGATAAAAAGAATAAAGAATATTCCCTTTAAACCTGAAAGCTGAATTACATTAAAGCGTCTGTTCATTAGTTTTCTCCAAGTAAATCGTCAAACTCTTTTTCGTTGATAATTTTGACCCCGAGTTCTCTGGCTTTGTCGAATTTTGAGCCCGGAGCTTCGCCGAGAAGCACGTAAGCTGTTTTTTTGCTTACCGACGATGAAACCTTTCCGCCGTGCTGTTTTATTATTTTTTCAAAACTGTCACGGGGTTTTGAAAGTGTTCCGGTTATAACAAAAGTCAGTCCGGCAAAAGTGTCCTTGCCCTCTTCCCTTTTAAGTTCTTCCGGTATTACGGAATTTGCTTCCAACTTTTGTAATACTTCATTATTGTATGAATTTTTGAAAAAATCAAGAACACTGCCCGCAATTTTTTCACCGGCTCCTTCAATTTCCAGAATATCCTCTGCTGAAGCGTGTTTCAGGTTTTCGAACGTTAAAAATTTCTTTGCAAGAATTTCTGACATTTCCTTTCCGACATGTCGGATTCCGAGCGCATTTATAAAACGCGCAAGCGGCGGATGTTTTGACGCCTGAATTGAATTGTAAAGGTTCTGTGCCGACTTTCGGGCTATCAAATCAAGTGTCATCAGGTCATCAACAGTGAGCGAATACAGGTCAGCCGGTGATTTTATAAGTTCTTTGTCCACGAGCTGCGCTATAATACTTTCTCCCAGCCCCTCAATATCCATACAGTCGTTCGAAGCCCAGTATTCAACACGCCCTTTGAGCTGCGCCGGACATCCAAGAGTGTTCGGACAGTAAAGATTTACTTCCCCCTCTGCCGGAACAAGCGTGCTGCCGCAAAACGGACATTTCTCCGGAGCTTCGAAGGCTCCGCTTTGTCTGCTGCCTTTTTTCATAACAGTAATGACTTTCGGAATAATTTCCGCTGCTTTTTTTATAAGAACTCTGTCGCCTATGTTGATATCAAGCCGTTTTATCTCATCAAAATTGTGAAGTGTTGCGCGCGAAACGGTAGAGCCGGAGATGAATACAGGCTCGAGTACCGCAACAGGCGTAACCGCGCCGGTTCTTCCAACGTTTATTTCGATGTCCAGAAGCGTTGTGGACATTTCTTCCGGCGGAAACTTAAAGGCGGTTGCCCATCTGGGAGCACGTGACGTAAAGCCGAGTTCATTCTGGATTGCGAGTTCATTTATTTTTATAACAACGCCGTCTGTTGCATAATCAAGGTCATAGCGTGCTTTATCCCAGTGTTTGCAGTATTCAATGGCTTCTTGAATATTTTTGCATTTTCTAAAATTCGGATTAAGATTAAACCCCATTTTCTTTAAATATAACAGTGTTTCTTCATGGGTTTTCACTTCCGGATTGTTCAGGATTCCGGCATAAGTGAACATTGCGAGTTCGCGCTCTGCCGTTATTTCCGGATTTTGCTGGCGAAGAGAGCCTGCTGCCGCATTTCTGGGGTTTGCAAAAAGTTTTTGTCTTGAGTCAGCCTGACGTTTGTTCAGCTGTTCGAAGGCGCTTTTGGGCATGTATATTTCACCGCGGGCTTCCAGCGAAATCCCGTCTGAGGTCAGGTGTTTCGGAATTGTTTTAACCGTTTTTAGGTTCGCAGTAATGTTTTCGCCGGTGACCCCGTCTCCGCGTGTTGCACCGACAGTAAGCTCCGAGTTTTCGTAAGTGAGTGCGACCGCAAGTCCGTCAATTTTCAATTCGCATACGACTTCCAGCTCTTTTCTGTTCGGAAAATCAGCCTTAATTTTTTCATACCATTTTTCTAATTCCTCGTAGGAATAAGTATTATCAAGGCTGTAAAGGCGTGTTTTGTGGGTATAGTCCTCAAATTTTTTAGAGGAGGTGCTGCCGACCTTTACTGTGGGTGAATTTTTTTCTTTAAACTGTGGAAACTCTTTTTCAAGAGCTTCAAGTTCCTTGAACATTCTGTCGTACTCTACGTCCGAAATAGTTGGTGCGTCGAGTTCATAGTAGTTTTTGTTATGCAGGATGAGTTCTTTTGTTAAGTCTTTTATCCTTTTTTGCGCTTCTGTCGTATTTATGGCATAATTCCTTTGTAATACTAATCAAGATTATTTTACAACAAAAAAATATGAGTTTAATTCGAAAAATAGTTTACAACAAAAAAGTTAACAAAAATGCCTGCAATTTCACCACACCCAGCCATTCTCAGGGAGAGTTTGTCTGTCCTGATGCAGAGAAGCTGCTCGGCAAAAAGTTTTTCGAGTGTGATTTCTCTGAAACAGAAGGTTTTGACAATTTGAGAGCACCTGACGGTGTTTTAAAAGAGCTGCAGTATAATATTTCAAAAATTTATACATCAAAAAATTCTTTTATACTCACAAACGGCTCAACCTCGGGGATTATTGCGGCAATGCTTGCTGTGCTGGGGCAGAATGATGAGGTTCTTGTTGCCAGAAACTGTCATGTTTCTGTTTACAACGGGCTTGTACTCACAGGTGCCAGACCCGTCTGGTTTTTGCCTGAAAGGGATGAAAAGTGGGATATTTTTAAATCGGTCACGCCGGAGGATATTGAGCGTCATCTCAAAGCCAATCCGTTGATTAAGGCTGTTATAATAACAAGCCCGACTTATGAAGGAATTTTTTCAAGTATACCGCAGATTTCAGAGGTTACGAGAAAATACGGCGCAGTGCTTATTGTGGACGAGGCGCACGGCGCGTTGTGCAATTTTGCACGTGATTACACGGGTTATGCTCCTGCAATTGTTTCCGGCGCTGATATTTCCGTACATTCATTGCACAAAACAGCAGGGGCACCTAATCCATGCGCACTTTTGCATATTTCAAAAAGTTCAAAGGTCTCTGCGCAGGCTGTGCAGGACGCATTGAATCTTATTACAACGACATCTCCGTCTTATCCAATGATGGCGGCTATTGAGGCAACTGTTGAGTTCCTGTTTTCTGACAGGGGACGGGCTGAAATTAGAAAACTCTATGACATGGTTGAGGATTTTATAACAAAGGCGTCGATGATTGAGGATGTCGAGATTTATTCCGGTTTTTGTGACAAGTCAAAAATTCTTCTGCGTATGAAAAGCCTTCCGGCACTGGCTGTTGCAAAAATTTTAAATGAAGATTTTAAGATAGAAGAAGAGTTCTCAAACGACAATTCGCTCTTGTTCCTGACTGGCATCGGCACGTCAAAACGCAAGTTCGAGAAACTTTTGCATGCACTGAGGGAGATTGCGGGCATGGAGGTTGATTCGGATTTTGTGGCTGAAAAAAATCCGATAACGCTGCCTCAAATGATTTACACGCCGCGTGAAGCGTATTTTCATCCTTCGGTTTATGTTGATGCAGAGGAAGCAGTCGGCAGAATTTGCAGCGAGGTAGTGCTGCCGTATCCGCCGGGAATACCTGTTATTCTGCCCGGAGAAATTATTACCGAAAGCAGCGCAAAATTTATTATGACAGAAAAAATACGTGTTGCAGGAATTGACCGCGCGTAATTTTCTTTAAGCAAGCCATTTTGATAATTTCGGTCTGTTTCTTTGCGTTAAAATTGTGCTGCAGGTATTTCCCGCCTGTAAATAGGAATAGCGCTTATTAGAATAGCGATTCGCACATGTTTTTTCTGACATGCTTTGAGTGCGTGAAAACGGCGTGTTAAATTAAGCGGCTTAGTAGAACTCGCCTACACCGAATGTGAACGCACCTTTGCTCTGGTTGTTTCCGACTCCGGTGAGCGGATAGCCCCAGTCTATGCTGAGCGGTCCGACGCCCGGTATATAAACTCTTAAGCCCACGCCTGCGGTGATTGCGTGCAGCGGTCTGTAGTAAATATCGTTAGTGACTGTCGGGTTGAATATCTGACCGGCGTCAACAAATGCAGCGAGTCTTACATTGTCGAGGAATTTGGCTTTGCTCAAACGGTCTACGAATGGAATCGGAGTTTGGAATTCTGCAGACCCCATCATAAATCCGCGACCGGTACCGACTCCGCTCATTCTGAAACCTCTGATTGTGTAAGGTCCGCCCAGACGATATGCGAGTACTTCCGGTATGTCTCCGTGGATTTGACCGCCGGCTCTGAACGCAAGCGAGAATGATGATTTCTTCGCTACAGGATAGTATTTTTTGATACTACCTGTGAGTTTTCCGAAGGTTGCGCTAAAGTCGTCAACGCCGAGCGATTCGTCAAATCTGATGTTAGCAAGTACACCGTTTCTCGGGTGAGTCGTGTTGTCTCTTGTGTCATAAATAAGGCTCGGTGACAGGGTCAGGAACAGACCGCCCTGCAACTGTTTTGCACGTTCTGATATCGGAATATTATGATATGCGTACAGATTTCTTATCTGGTTTGCGTCACCTTCTTTTACGTGTACGTTTTCAAGCCCGACTGAGAAAGAACCGGTAAGCGTTTTTTCTTCGTTAAGAAGTCTTGAGATTGTGGCTTCAATACCGAATCTCTGTTCAATTGAAAGCGGTACCTGATAGCTGGCAAAGTCTCGTCCGAACGCTTTTACGAGCAGTGCATTGTCCGTACCTTTAAGTCTGGGCTCGAAGAAGCTGACTTCTGCCTGCAGGTTTGCACGGTTGAGCATTGAGTTGTCAGCCATGATAATACCTGTACCGGCGAGAACGTTCAAAGACACCCTTTGACCGTTTCCTCTAAAGTTGTTGTCCGTGAATCCGCCCGAACCAAAGAAACCTGTTGCCGTGTCAAGACCGGCACCGAGAGACAGTGTTCCCGTTCTCTGTTCTTCAAGGTGGATTGTGACATTGTAGATTCCGGGATCTTCATCGTCCTGCTCGATTGTACGGCGGACATCCTTAAATGCCTGTGTTCCGTAGAGGCGCATGAGATCCTGTTTGATAATATTTTCGTTATAAACTGTTCCGGGTTGTGTGAGGACATTTCTTTTTACAACAAAATCTTTTGTCTTTTTGTTGCCCTCGATTGTGATGGAGCCGATTGTGCCTTCATCGATATCAATATTGACAACTCCGTCAGGGTCATCAGTTACTGATACGACACGCGCAAGAATATAACCCTCGCTCGCATAAAGATCCTGAATCTGCTCAATTGCTTCGTTAATCTTTATAATGTTCTGGGGTTTGTCGACCAGGGGATCCAGTATTTTCATAATATCGCTGGTGGAAAGCGAATCGTTTCCTGTTACTGTAAAACCTGTTATAGGTATGTTCTCTTCAACAAGAATTTTCAGTCTTACATTTCGGTCGTCAACTTTTAGGGGGACGGCTTTTATTTTTTCGTTGAAATAACCCATGTTGTAAATTCTTTTCAGGTTTTCCTGAATCGTGTCGACGCTGTAAGCATCGCCCTCCTGAATGGTCATGTTCATGAGTATTTCGTTTGAATCAATGAGTCTGTTTCCTGAAAATTCAATTGAGTGGACTCTGATTTCGGGTTCGGCAGGTGTTTCCTCTACAGGCTGTACGTCTTCAGGGCGCAGCAAAGGACTCACAAACTGCTGGTCACCCTCCGCACAAAAAGACGGGCATGCCAGTACAAACATTGCGCACATTATCACTATATGCTTGTATATCCCAGTTTTAGCCGAAATTTCTCTAATCCCCTATAAAGATTTTACTTCCAATTTACTAACAATTATAACTCAAAAAACCAAACTTATCGTTAAGGTAAATAAATATTAATAAAAAATAAATTTAACAGTGTAGAAAAAAGTATTTAAATTTGAAAATTTTGGGCTTAACTGGCTGTGGACGGGGTTTTGTAAATTTTTTTGAATATACTTGTAAAAAATACACTATTTAATTTAAAATATATCCAGTACAGTCAAAACAAATTATTACGGGACGATCAGGATGTTCAAAGAGACAAAAACACACGAGGTAACAACCGACGTAGTTATTTTTACTATCAAAGACGGAAAGCTAAAAGTTCTTCTTGTAAAGCGTGCACATGAGCCTTTCAAGGGCAAATGGGCTATTCCGGGCGGATTTATCCGTATTTCAGAAACTATTGACGCTGCGGCGCTCCGCATTTTGAAAGAAAAAACAAACGTTCAGAACATCTATCTTGAACAACTCTACACTTTCGGCGACCCTCTCAGACACCCGACAGCAAGGGTTATTACCTGTGCTTATTTCGCTCTGATTCGTTCTGATGATATAGTTCTTTCTTTTGAGGACAATTCGGAAATTACAGAAGTTCAGTGGCACCCTGTCTATGACCTTCCGCCGCTCGCTTTTGACCACAAAGAAATTATTGAATATTCACTGAAAAGGGTCAGAGAACGTCTCGAGTTCTGCCCGATTGCATTCCAGCTTTTGCCTGAAAAATTCACGCTTACGGAATTGCAAAAGTCCTATGAATTGATTCTCGACAAAAAACTCGACAAAAGAAATTTCAGAAAAAAATTCCTTGCTCTGTCCATATTGAAAGAGCTTGATGAATGCACGAAATCCGGCTCAAAACGCCCTGCGAGACTCTATTCGTTTAACGAAATTACGCTGAATTCAAAACGCGGACATTTCTTCTCTTAGTGTGTTTATTTCGTGGCGGACATGACATAGATGAGCGCAATTTTTGTTTTTGCTGCAGAATATCCGGCTGTTCTGGTTTGTTAATGATGTATGTGCCAGAAAGGGAAATGACCTTTGGAACGCGCTTTTGCATTGCTTTTCAAAAGATTTTTCGCATGTTCTACCGCTGCCTTTTCATCATAGAACACTCTGTCCTCGCCAATCTGTTCTGATATTTTTAAATTTTTCAGCTGCTCGGCAACCCTGTCACTCGTAATAACAAGCATTACCTCAATTTTTTGCGCCTGCAGCCTTACAATAATATCTTCAAGCGCAAACACTGCAGAAATATCGAGAGTGTCAGCAGATTCATAGTTCAAAATCAAATATTTTGTGCCGAGCATTTCGTCAAAATGAGAAATAATCCGTGTTGCACTCCCGAAAAAGAATTGACCGTTAATGTGCACTACACGAATTTTGTGATGAGAACTTTTCTCCAGCGCTGCTTCGTATTTCATTATGTCTCTGTCTGAAATGTCTTTCACACCAAGGTTTGCGCGGTCAGCACATCTTTTTGCATAAAGAAGTGAAGCCAGAATAATTCCGCTTGCAACCGCAAAAATGAGATTGTAAAACACAGTCAGCAGGAATACTATAGCCAGCACATACAGGTCATCCCGCGGTGCAAATTTTATGACTTTTAAAAACTTTGTATCAATTATGTCATAACCGATTTTTATCAGTATGCCTGCAAGCACGGCAAGCGGAATCTCGGACGCAAGCTTTCCGAATTTCAACAGTATAACGAGAAGTACAAGCCCGCTGATAATTGTTGACCAGCGGCTGACAGCACCGTTTTTGATAGCCGCTGCCGTTCTCATGGTTGCTGCAGCACCGCTGAGAGAACCTGTCAGCGCGCAAAGCAGGTTGCCGGCGCCCTGCGATGCCAGCAATCGTCTTGAGCTGCCCGTTGTTTTTGTTAATGAATCCGCAACAAGCCCTGTCAAAAGGCTTTCTGATGAAGCGACTATTGCAAAAATCAAAGCATAAGGGAAAAATTCCTTAACAATGCCCGCCGTAATATGCGGAAACTGTAACGAAGGAAGTACGAGCGATATCTGCGAAATCCGCTCCACATCAAAATGCCAGATAACAGAAACAGCTGTTCCTATAATCAAAGCAGCAAGCTGCGCCGGTATGTATCTGTTAAGCCGCGCGGGGATAGCAAAACAGATTACGAGTGTAAGAACTCCCAGCCCGAGCGCTGCATAATTTATTCCGGAAACAGCTTCCGGCAATGATTTTAGCGTATCAATAACAGTTGAGCTTATCGGATGTCCGAGTATCGGGTTCAGCTGCATAATAATAAGTATTGTGCCGACACCGTTCATAAACCCCGATATTACCGGATACGGGATGTATTTTACAATGTCGGAGAGCTTTGTTGCCGCAATGAGCATTTGGATTATCGCAGCCATAAAAAGGATTACGAACGCTTTATCAAGCCCGAATCCGTGCGATGAAAGTATCGAAGCGAGCGCAATCGTGCATGGACCTGTCGGACCTGAAATAACAGGAATGTTTGAACCGAGAATACCCGCAGTAATACTTAGAATTACCGCACCCCACATGCCTGCCATTGCTCCGAAACCTGTTGCCACGCCGAAAGCAAGTGCCTGCGGCATTGCCACTACTGCTGCAATAATTCCGCCTACTGTTTCGCCCTTCATAAACCCTAAAAATGACGTCAATTTCTGTTTTATGCTCATTTTAATTTATCCAGTATGTTGAGCAGATTTTTTTCATCTATGATTATATCCGCATTCTTTTTAACTATTTCTTTTGCGCAAAAAGCGACTCTTGTGCCGGCGTAAGCGAACATGCTGAGGTCATTTGCTCCGTCTCCGACTGCAATTGTGTTTTCTTTTGAAACATTCAAAATGCACTGGAGCCGCTCGAGCATTTTTCCTTTGCTGTCCGAAAACATCATCTCTCCGCCCACAAGTCCCGTCAAAATGCCGTCTTTTGAATGTAAGACGTTTGCAAATTCCGCATCATAGCCGAGCAAAGGCTTTGCGTACGATGTTGCATTTCTAAACCCGCCGCTGAAACAAACTACCGTGTATCCCATTGATTTCAGGGATTTTATAGTTTCCGACGCACCGTCTGTAAAGGGCAGGTTGTGTGCAATCTCGTCTATTTTAGCCTGTTTTACGCCTTTTAAAAGAGCAGCACGCCTTGTCAGACTTTCGAAAAAATCCAGTCTGCCCTCCATTGCCTCACGCGTGATTTCTGCTACCTGCTGCCTTATTCCGATTGTGTCAGCGAAAAACTCTA
This sequence comes from Candidatus Gastranaerophilales bacterium, assembly GCA_944323425.1. Classification (GTDB taxonomy): domain Bacteria; phylum Cyanobacteriota; class Vampirovibrionia; order Gastranaerophilales; family Gastranaerophilaceae; genus CALUPY01. The sequence goes on from CALUSL010000003.1 coordinate 98,120, forward strand.
TGGTTTCTCCATCCATAAGCGTTGAGTCAAAATCAAAAACAGCAAGTTTGTTCATCCTTTTTAACCTTTATAACCGGTCGAACCAAATCCGCCGGCACCGCGGGCAGTAGTGCTTAGCTCTTCGCTTACTTCCACGAGCGCCCTTGTTACCGGTGCAATAACCATTTGTGCAATTCTGTCCCCGTTGCTGATTGTGTACGATTCCTCTGAAAGGTTTACAACAGGAACACAAAGCTCTCCCCTGTAGTCCTCATCAATTGTGCCGACGCAGTTTATGAGCGTAATACCATGCTTTATCGACATGCCGGATCTCGGTCTGACCTGAGCTTCAAACCCGTGCGGGAGTTCCATTTTTAGTCCCGTCGGGATAAGCTTGCGTTCCATCGGGCGCAGCGTTATTGGTTCGGTCAGGTATGCGCACAAATCCATGCCCGCTGCTCCGCCTGTCTGATAAGCAGGAATTTCAACGTTTTCGTGTAATTTTTTGAATTTTACAATAACTTCTTTCATATAATAATTATACTTTATTGAAAATAAATCTCCAAATTGTTCATAAATTTTATATTGCGCGGGCTGAGCGGTGATGAATTTTTATATTGTAAACAAATATTAAGAAAAGTATATACTAAAAAGCAATTTTTTCCCTTTTAAAGACTTTATATATATACGAGATATATATAAAGAAAGTAAGAGAGAGAAATATGTTAACAGTAACTAACCCCGCAAAAACAAATAACCCCTTCGCAAATTATACACTTGCTATCGCAGCACAATATGAAGATACAGTAACAGGCATAGTTGAATCACAGAAAAAGCCGCCGAGAAAAGTTTACAAAAGTATGGACAAAATGCTCGAAGAATGCTTTTTCCTCGGTGCAACAAAATTCGGTACAAACTTTATTGCATAATAAAATTCATTGAAAGTCATAAAAATTGTCGTTAGTAGACCGGATTGATTCGTTGTTTCGCTGTTCCTGTTTATTGGTTGCTAGAATACGTAAATAATTGCAAAAAAACGCTTAATTTTCCTTATAATTTGTTGACTTTGGAGTTTTGCCTAAAGTACACTGTAATTACTTGTAGGAATAAAGTATGAAAAAACTATTGCTCTTAATAGGCTTGTTCCTGTTAAGTCAACAATGTAGTATCGTTTCAGCTTCGGCGGGAGAGAGGATGGCAATGAATCCACCAATTCCGGCAAGTGTTCAAGAGGACACTGACGGACAGGCGTATTCAGCAGCACCCGTACCGGTCGGTGCGGTAGCGCCTTCATCGCAAAACGTGGAGGAGGATTCACAGACGTCTGTTTCTTCAGAGACAGCGCCGATACCCGTGCAATCTTCTTCTGTTGTTCCTCAGTTGTCTCAGCCTGCTTCACCCGAAACTCCGGAAGTGACCGCAGATGAGACGGAAAGCACTCCTTATGAAACGGCTAAACAGGAAAACTTTATTCCTCAAACAGATTACTCCGGCGCGGGTCTTGTTTCCCCTTCAAAAATCCCAGATTATGCTAACAGCAATATTCCGCAAGTAATTTCAGATTCCGTGTCAGAGCAGGAAAGCGGGAAACCTCCCATACCTTATTTTGTCGACCAGCACGCAGGCGCTGAATCCGGTGATTTAGAAAAGCCGATTGAGCCTATTTTTGAGGAGGTCCGCACAACCATCACACAGGTAGAATTTCCGGAGTCCAAAATTTTCACTCAGGAAGAACTGCAGAAGCTGGTCGAACCGTTGTTTGGAAAACCTGTTTCCATTGAGGACATAAAAAAAGTTGTGGATGGCATCACCCGCTGCTATGTGCTCGGTGATTACACGACCTCAAGAGCCTATCTGCCGCCCCAAACTATTGAGGATGGTATTTTAAAAATAGGTCTGATGGAAGGTACTGTCGGAAAAGTCAGGGTTGAGGACAACGAGTGGACGAGAACAACATATATTACAAGCCGTGTTCCCATTCAGGAGGGCAGCGTTGTTCAGCTTGGAAAGCTCCAGAAAGATGTCATAAAGTTCAACAATTTGAATACCGCCAAATTAAAAATTGAACTGTACGCAGGTGAAAATCAGGGAGAAACGGATATTGTCCTGAAAACAGAAGAGCCTTTCCCGTTCAAAGTCTCTGTTATGACGGACAACGCCGGAAGAGAATCTACCGGTAAAAACCGCGTCGGAGCAATGGTTACTTATGACAGTGTGCTCGGTTTGAGAGATAAACTCAGCCTCGGCGGTTATCTGGGCAAGGGTACTCGTATCGGGTTTGCTGATTACAATATTCCTATAAGCAAGTACGGAACGAGATTCGGGCTTTCTGTTTCTGCTAACAATATAGATGTTGTAAAGGGTCCGATGCGTCCGTGGGGTATCGGCGGCAAATCTCAGGTTTACTCGGCTTATTTGACTCATCCGCTGGTTAACAATACTGATTTTAGTCTTAATTCCTACACTTCAGCAAATATCAAACATTCCAGCACTGACTTGATGGGCATAAAGATTCTTGAGAATGACACATTTTCTCTGACTCAGGGATTTAGTGCGCGCAAGGATACCGAACGCGGTATCTGGTATACCGGTCATTTCGGTTCGATAGGATTTAAAGCTTTTTCGGGTGATGATGAATTTCTTAAGTACGAGGGCAACCTTACACGACTGCATGATTTCGGGCATGGTATAATCGGTGAATTCCGTGTTGCCGGTCAATACTCTCCGGACAAAAGTCTTCCGTGGATGGAACAGTTCCAGCTCGGCGGTATTTCTACTGTCAGGGGTTATTCAGAGGCCCTGCTTCTCGGAAAAAGCGGCTATTTTGCAAGTGCTGAAATTCTCACACCTCTGCCGTTTTTGCCGCGAAAAATCGGTTCCGAACGGCTCGGATATATTAGACCGCGTGATATGATTAAGGGTGCTGTATTTATGGATCACGGTATGGTGTTCCCGTATAAATACGGTGAGGCGATTGACAGCGGTGACTTTTTGATGAGCTGGGGTGTCGGTCTGAGAATGCAGCTGAGCCAGAATCTCGGCGCACGCTTCTACTGGGGCTTCGGATTGAACAACCGGTATGAATATGACCAGCAGGCAGGTCGTTTCCACTTTGAAATAACCTGTACACCTGATATAGGAACAATTCTCAGCCAGCGAAAATTCAAAGAAAATTACAAGGTAGAGGATGATTTGTAATGAAAAAATTATTTGTTCTGGTTTTGCTCATGTGTCCGGCTGCAGCATTTTCCGAGGGAATGCCGGCTGCGCTGCCTGTTAATCAGAGTATTTTTCAACCTGAAACAACGCGCCCTTTGTACAATATTGAAAGAAATTCTTATACAAATTCCGCAATTCAGCAGATGTCGCTTCCGAAGGAAAAAGTAGAAGTAAAAAACGACGGCGCGGAACAGAAAACAACGGAAAGCAAAGGATTTAAAGGGCTTTTTGAAGGATTTACGGTCGAGTGGTAACCGCCACTCTGCTTTTCTCCCCGTCATTGCGGCGGATTTCCGTACGGACGACGCGACTGAAAGGAGCTAGTCCGGGGAGCGAAGCTCGAAGCGAGTACTGGCGAAGCCAAACGAGCGGCAGAGCTGAGCGAGAAGGAAATCCAAGACAGTGCCTGAAAGCCACGAAGCAATCCGGTCAACCGGCGCAACCTCTTTCCCCCGGTTGTCAAAATAGTCAATACATTCTTGTCGCAGGGTGTTGTTTATAAATCACCCTTCTGAGCATTTTGAACATTCGGAATAAACGTTTTTACATTGCCTTCTGCAAAGAAATTCTTGGGCTCAATCAGCATCTCTATTCTGTCTGCCTCTATAGTTCTTCCCTGACTGTTAATTTTTGAGCGTCCGACAAAAACGACTTTGTTTGGTTTGTTTGTTTTCGGGTCGGGGTAGACACTGGCTTTTGGACCGCGTGCGTCGTAATCTTTGTAAATTACATGCACATTGCCTGCAGCCATCATGACGTTAGTCTTTTTGTCATACTGCTGGCGGCTGGACCATACTTGAATTCGAGAGTCATCCATGTTGATGTCGCTGTATGCATTTCCGATGCCGAAGGCTTCTTCTGTGATTGCGTCATAGATGAACTGATCCGCAACAATTAGACTGTCTTTCTGTTTGAGTTTGCCGTGACCTGTCAGGGTAATTTTTTGTAAATCCCCTTCTTTGTTCATGTTTGCGACTGCTTTGTCTGAAAAAGTTTCAACATCTTTGTAATAAATAATTACACTGCCGTTTGCGGTCAAAACTTTTGTATTCGAGTCATATTCCTGAGCATCTGCGGTGATGATAGCCGTGGGCTGGGCATTTTCTGTTACGGTAGTCTGTGTGTTGCCTTCGGCTCTGACTTTCTTGCCTATCAAAGACATTTTTATAATATTTGCTTTGATTTCGTTGGTTTTGCCTTTTTTAACCTGTATTACGTAGGGCTGGTCAAAGAATGTAGCGTCTTTGAGCTTTTTCGACTGCGGGTCAATATTCACTTCTGCGCGTTTGCCCATGACTTTCAGGTCTTCGTATTCAACTTTGACGTTGCCTTCGAATTTAGCTTTGTTTTCTTCCATTTTGAAGGACTGTTTGTCAGCCTGTATTTGCAAATCTCCTGCATATACAAGTGCGGATCCTAGTCCGAGCAGCACCAGCGTAAGAATATATAAGCGGAGGTTTTCACTTTTTAAATACTTACCCAACTTTTTATTAAAGTTTTCCATCAAAATTCCCCTTGTTGTATAACTCTGTTTTTGAGCGTCCTATGATTTTTAAGGTTTTCATGTTGTTTGTAAGAATGGCTTTGTCGCTGTAGGTTTTTATTTCACCGGAGCGTCTTATCATGACATCACCCTGTGCGGTTATGTCTTCATCCTTACCTTTCCAGACGAATCTGTCAGCTTTTACTTCCGTACCGTCTTTGTATAGAAAATAAGTGTCATCGTAAAGAATGACTTTTTTTGTTTCTTCTTCGAAAGTTCCTTTGGTCGAGATCATGCTCAGGACTACTTCGCCCTTATCGTAAAAATTTCCGACTAAATCATAAAGAATAGCGACTTTGTTTTTGTTGTCGTAATAGCCGGATTCGGCGTACAGCTCCCAGTATTTTTCATCATTCTTTGTTTCCGTAATGATGAGGTTTTTAATGTTGAGTTGCTGCTGTTCGCCTGCATTTGTCAGAACTTCTTTTTTGAAGTTCTTCGTTATTACTCCTGCAGCTATAAACGCCCATACACAGCCAATTACTATCAAAGATAATATTACAATGTATGCTATTTTCCTCTTTTGCATATAAAGATTTTAGCATGAAGCAGTTTTCAATTCTAAAATATGTAACAAATTATTTCAAGAAAAGTGCCGAATTTATAAATTTTGTCAATTTATTTTTCTTTTCAACTTTACTGTATTATAATTGTTTCCCGCGATTATAGTTACTAAGGAAATAAGAAATCATGAAAATCGGACAAAAACAAATCAGCCAGATGTTACAGACAGCAGCAGGAGCCGTAAGAAAGACTGCTGCCACATTTGAAGTTGTGAAGTCTCCGGCAAACCGCCTCAAACAGGATGTCGTAGAAATTGCAGGTGTTCAAAAAACTCAGCAGACGCAGACTGTAAAAGCAGCAAAAGTGGTCTCTTCTGCCGCAAGTCTGGCATATCCCGATGTCCAACTGACAAAAACTCTCATGGCACTCGGTGAGAAAAATTTGTTCAATAAAGAAATTCTTGCATTTCTTACAAGAAGCCGCAATGCTGAAGGTGAGCTTATGTATTCGCAGCCCCAGAGAAATGTTATTTCTGCAGCCGTTAAAAAAGTTAACAGACTGAAAAATATAGCTCACAAACTTGCAGATGATGCGAAACGTGCCGAAAAAGAGGCTTTTGAAGAAATTAGATCTCTTTTTCCTGCTAAGTACAAAGACTGCTTTGAACATCGCGCGAAAAGTAAAGAATCTACCTTCGACAAACTCGTGAACCATCTTCGTGATGAAATTGACAAATTCAGAAATGAATTGTACAAACAGCATTTTAAAGGAAATTACAAAAAAGCTTCAGATGCTGACAAACAAAAATTTTATGATCAAATAATGTCCGGAAAAATAACTTTAACAGACGGTCAGTGGAATAAACTAACAAATCTTTTTGCCCGTAGAAAACAGGAGTACAGAGATTCAAACAATATCGTTATGGACCAGATAGGTACAAGGCTGCTTCTGCCCACCGGAAGTAAAAAAGAAACTGAAGAAGTAACTGAAATTATTGAAAAAGCGATTAAGGCGCAGAAAATAAGGATTACCAGAGTCAGCAACTATTCAAAAGACGGCATAAAACCATATGTATCAAATAAAAGAATTGCCGGCTGGCAGGAACTTGATCACAGAATTCCGGCGCTTGTTAATTATGACAAATCAAAAGACAACGGATATACAACTTTCCAGATGAATGTTGTACACAAAAACGGTACACCCGGTGAGTTTCAGATGAGAAGCAGGAAAATGAATATTGTATGCAACGGTGAGCATACATTCTATGACCTTCTTGAAAATAAAGATATAACAAAAGGTGTTCATGAGCTCAAAGAATACTATGAAAATGCAGGGGTTTTTGATTTGGTTGCGGAAATGAAAAAAAATCCTGTAATATTTGACAGTTATATGACCTACATCAAAGATTCCTACAAAAAGACCAGAGATACCGCGCTCGGGGCAGAATATCCAATGCAGGTTCTCACGAATTATATTGACGCAAAATATGAAAAACTTAGTCTTGAAAATTTATGCAAAATGGCGGACGAAGTAAAAGCAATTCAGAAAAAATATCCCGATATTTTTGGTTAATAACATAGGAGTAATAAATAAATGGAAATTGGTTTTAACACTATTCGACAAAATTTGAAAACATCTTTCGGTTCCAAAAAGCAGGAAGAAGTGGACAAGGCTTTTGATAAAGCAGTGGACGAACTTCTTGAAAAAACCTTCTCCGATAAAAAACAAAATATACCTGAATGCGGAAATTTTACACCTGTATACGTTGATATAGACAGCCCTATTGACGACCCGTCGATAAAAAGTGTTCGTTTGCAGATAGAGCCTTCTGTATATGACACCAGAACAAGAAAGCTGACAGTCATTACTTCTATATATGAAGATGACAAATCCTGCGCTATGCTTGCTGCAAAAGGTAACAATTTCGCTATGAAAGCTGTTTTGAAAGACAAAATCGGACTTCAGGAGCTTGTGAAAAAGACAGTTGAAGAAACTATGCCGGCTTTTGAAGCGGATTAATATATTTTTCTAAGTGTTCTTTTATTTTTATCCCCGACACTGTATTTATTCTATTCCCGTGTGCGGCGTAGACTGTTCGCCGGTATTGTGTTTTATTTATCCGTCATTGCTGATTTATTTGGCTGCTTTTCTTCAATCCGGAATTAAAGGGCTTGACGTTGAGGCGTTTAAATTGGACAATAGTCTTAAAGTGCTCCGGTGCAATATCTGCAATTGTTTATATAACAGCCCCGGAAAGTTCGGCGTTTTGCAGAGCAGCGGTGACTTAAAGACTACAGGATGGAGAATATATAATATATGTTTGACAGTTTATCAGACAAACTACAGGATATAATCAGGAAAACAGCCGGCAGTGACAAACTCACAGAAGAAAATATGTCAGATGCTCTGCGTGAAATCAGAAGAGCTCTTCTGGAGGCGGATGTAAACCTTCGTGTCGTGAAATCGTTTGTTTCTTCTATCAGAGAGCGCGCAGAGGGAGAAGCTGTCGTGAAAGGTGTGGATCCGGCACAGCAGCTCATAAAAATAGTCAATGACGAGCTCGTAAAACTTCTCGGGTCAAAAAACGAGCCGCTTAATCTCTCAGGACATCCTAATATAATTATGATGCTGGGATTGCAGGGCTCGGGTAAAACGACCTCCAGTGCAAAGCTTGCCGTAAAATTAAAAAAACAGGGCAGAAATCCTCTTCTGGTTGCGTGCGACGTGTACAGACCCGCGGCAATAGCACAGTTAAAAACACTCGGACAACAGACGGGAACAGAAGTTTTCACTATAGACAACTGTCAGGATGTCAGACATATTGCGGAAAGTGCTGTAGAATATGCTAAAAATAACGGTTTTAATACTGTTATTCTCGATACCGCCGGCAGATTGCAAATAGATACGGACATGATGGCAGAGCTTTTGATTCTGGACAGATTGCTTGCTCCGCAGGAAAAACTTCTCGTTATTGATGCAATGACAGGTCAGGAGGCAGTTAATGTTGCGGAAAACTTCAATGCCCAGCTTGAAATTACCGGTCTTGTTTTAACAAAACTGGATGGCGACTCCAGAGGCGGCGCTGCGTTGAGTATTGTGCATTGTACAAACAAACCGATAAAACTGACGGGTGTCGGGGAAAAGCTCGATGCGCTTCAGGATTTTTATCCTGAGAGAATGGCAACAAGAATTCTCGGCATGGGGGATATTGTATCACTTGTTGAAAAAGCTCAGGAAAACTTTGACCTTAAACAGGCACAGGAACTTGAGAAAAAGATGCGCAAAGCTGAATTTTCTTACAACGACTTTTTGAATATTCAAAAACAGATGAAAAATTTCGGCTCCATTGACCAGATACTCGGAATGCTGCCTATACCCGGGCTGAAAAAGGATGACAGACAGCTGATTGCGTCGGAGGGTGAAAAACAGCTAAAAAAAATTGAGGCTTTCATTAGCAGCATGACTCCTGAAGAGAGAGACAATCCGCAGATTATCAATTCGAGCAGAAAAAAACGTATTGCGAAAGGCTGCGGCATGGATTTGAATCAGGTGAATCAGTTCATTACCCAGTTTGACCAGATGAGAAAAATGATGAAGGGGCTTTCGGGCATGACTGACAAGATTAAGAAGGGCAAAATGAAAATGCCAAAAATGCCGAAGATGCCCGGGGGCTTTGGCGGAAAACTTCCGTTCTAAGGCAGCTTTCGGAATTTGATGAATTTTTGAAAATTTGTAGACTCAAATTTTTATTGAAGTATAATTGTAGATGTAGATTAGCGGTGGGGTTTTATGTCTGAAGAAAATATCGTTACTCCCAAAAAGAACATAGATTTTAACTGTGATTTGGCACAGTCTTTCGGGGTGTACAAAAATGAAACGGATCTGGATTTAATAGATTACATGAGTTCAGTAAATATCTCATGCGGATTTCATTCGGGCGACCCTGTCACAATAAAAAAAGTTATCGAATACTGTAAGTATAAAAACAAAGTTATTGGCGCACATATCGGATTTCCTGACATTCAGGGATTCGGATACCGCAAAATTGAGATGGATGAAGAAGAGATAGAGGCTGTTGTTTTGTATCAGCTCGGCGCACTCGCTTCTTTTGCAAAGGCGTACGGACTGGAAATTGAACATGTTCGTCCTCATGGCGCTATGTACCGACAGGCTGCAGAAAATATTACGTTTGCTCTTTCTGTGGCAAAGGCGGTTCAAAAATTCAGCAAATGGCTGGTTTACTATGGTGCAGCAGGTGCGGTGCTCGATAGGGTTGCTGAGGATACAAATATTTGTGTTGCCCGTGAATTGCAGCTGGATAAGATTTACAAGTTTTCAGGCGAAGTTGATTATGACCAGCCTGCTTTTGTTGATACAGCCCGTTCAATAAACAGATTAAAAAAACTAATTGAACTTTCTGAAATAGACAATTTCAACGGCGGATTTACAAAAGTTGAGTTTGATACAATTCATTTTAACAACAGTGCGATGAATTCGATGGAACTTGCGCAGGAAGCGTCAGGAATTATTACGCCGAAACCGGTTAATTACAATAACGTAGAGGCTTCGGGCTGGGTATAGTATAAGGATAGGGGGAGTGTGTTGAAGAATCCGTGGAACAAGTTTAGAATGCCGAAGGATGCAGGCTGGCTGCTTCCGGGGCTGCAGATAAAAAGATGGTTTGTGCTGATTATTCTCGGTACTTTTTTCAGCCTTCTCGGGGTTGCTATACTTTTTAACCTGAGACCGTTGTATTTTATTGTCGGAATTATAAAATACGTTGCTGTTACTATACATCATGAGCTTATTGCAATTGCTTTAATAATACTCGGTGCATATTGTTTTCTTAAAGGATGGAAGCATACAAACTACTCTATTCTTGATTTGAGTCAGGAAAGAGACCGGCATGCGATTCTCGAGGTCCTCTACAGAAGAAGAAAACTGAATTATGGACCGAAAATTGTGGCAATCGGCGGCGGCACAGGTCTGTCGACAATGCTTAAGGGAATAAAAAAAATTACGAACAACATTACAGCTGTCGTCACAGTCGGGGATGACGGAGGAAGTTCGGGCCGTCTCAGGGAAGAAATGGGCGTTCTGCCTCCCGGCGATATAAGAAACTGTATTGCTGCTCTTGCTGATGATGAGGATCTTGTAACAAAACTCTTCCAGTATCGTTTCAAAACCGGCGAGGGACTCGAAGGACACAGCTTCGGAAACCTGTTTCTGACAGCGCTTTGTGCAATCACCGGCGATATGGTCAGAGCTGTTAAAGAATCGTCCAAAGTTCTTTCTATACGCGGACGCGTGCTCCCCTCTACGCTTGATGATATGAGACTTGTGGCAGAGATGGAGGACGGCTCTATTGTTAAGGGTGAATCCATTATTCCCGAGACCGGAAAGAAAATTGTTCGTTTGTTTACTGATCCGAAAGAATGTAAGGCTCTGCCTGAAGTCATAGATGCAATAAATCACGCGGATATGATTATACTTGGACCGGGAAGTCTTTTTACAAGCGTTATACCTAACCTTTTAATAAAAGAAATATCTCATGCAATCTCAAACTCAAAAGCTAAAAAGGTATATATATGTAATATAATGACGCAACCCGGAGAGACCACGGATTTTACGGCTTCAGACCATGTCCGAGCTATTCTTGAACATGCGGTATATCCAAATATTATAGACACAGTGATAGTGAACGATTCTCTTCCGGATGACATATCTCCTGATTACAAGAAATCAAATTCCTATCCTGTAGTGAACGATATTGAGGCAATTAAAAAGCTCGGAATAAATACGGTAAAGACGAGACTCTATGAAGAAAATGCTGAAAAATATGTGAGACATTCACCCGGACGCCTCGCCAGAGCTATTTATTACTGGTATAAAAAATCACAGAAAAAATAGAGGTAAAAATCATGTCAGCCGAAGTAAAAACAAAAAAAATAACAATAAACACTTTGCTAAAAAGAAAAAAGGACGGTCAGAAAATCACAATGCTGACTGCATATGATTTTTCTACGGCAAAGTATTTTGATGAAGCAGGTATTGATACAATTCTTGTCGGAGATTCTCTCGGAATGGTTGTGCTCGGGTATGACTCAACCCATCATGTCACAATGGAAGAGATGAAAATTTTCACCTCTGCTGTGTGCCGCGGAGCGAAGAGTTCTTTTGTCGTAGCTGATATGCCGTTTTTGAGCTATCAGGTTTCGGTTGAAGAAGCATTGAAAAATGCGGGTGAACTGATAAAAGCAGGCGCAAGCGCTGTAAAACTCGAAGGCGGAGATGATTTTATCGTGAATGTTGTATCAAGAATGCATGATACAGGAATCCCTGTTGTTGCCCATCTCGGGTTTACGCCGCAGTATCTGCATGTTCTCGGCGGATATAGAATACAGGGAAAATCTATGGAGGCAGCTGAATTTATACTGGAGCAAGCGAAAAAACTCGAAAAAGCCGGTGCCTGCGCTCTTGTGCTGGAGATGGTTCCGGAGGAAGCTGCAAAATATATTACGGAAAATTTGACCATACCGACTATCGGTATTGGTGCGGGAAGGTACACTGACGGTCAGGTGCTTGTCTGCGACGATATCCTAGGAAAATATTCCGAGATGACGCCGAAGTTCGCAAGAAAATATTCGGATTTAAAAACAGAAATAACTAATGCTGCAAAATCCTATATCAGCGATGTTACCTCAGGTGCTTTTCCTGCGGAAAACGAGATATTCCATTTGTCTGAAGAGGAGGCGAGCAAACTTGAATCTTGTTGTTGTAAATAAAATTTCTGAATTAAGAGAGAAAGTTAAAAATTTTAAAAAAGAAGGAAAAAGCGTGGGGCTTGTGCCTACGATGGGCTGCCTGCATGAGGGACATGCTTCACTGATTAGAACATCTGCTTCGAAGTGTGATGTGACGGTTGTTTCAGTGTTTGTAAATCCAGTACAATTCGGACCGAATGAAGATTACGACAAATATCCGAGAACTCTTGACAGCGACAGAGAGCTTGCTGAAAAAAATGGTGCAGCTATTATCTTTGCTCCGTCTGTTGCTGAGATGTATCCGGGAATGCAAAAATTTTCAGATATTACAATGGTTGCCCCTCCGTTCGGGCTGGTGGATATGATGTGCGGAAAATCAAGAACAGGACATTTTGACGGAGTATGCACGGTTGTATCAAAACTCTTTAATATTGTTCAGCCTGATTTTGCGTTTTTCGGGATGAAAGATATACAACAGCTTTATATTATAAAAAAGATGGTTGCTGATTTGAATTTTCCGATAGAAATCATACCATGCCCGCTTGTTCGTGAGGAAAGCGGACTGGCTTTGAGTTCAAGAAACAAATATTTATCTGAAAATGACCGCGAAATAGCGGTTTCTATAAGCAAATCACTTTTTGCTATACAAAATGCAGTAAAAAATGGTATAATTGATACAAAGAAACTGTTTGACGCAGCGATTACGGTTATGGATAGAAGAGTAGAGCCCGAGTATATAGAGTTTGTTGACAGAGAGACTTTTGAACCGGTGGATACTATAAAAAGACCTGCTATAGCGGCGGTTGCAGCTAGAGTAAACAGTGTCAGACTGATTGATAACATAATCATCGGAGATTAATGTGAAAAAATCAAATGAATGCTTCTTTAGACTAAAAAAAGCCATAAATATTCTGGTTTGTATTTGTCTTTTGATGTCTATTTTGTTTTTCGTGTACTGGCTTGTTATCAGTATGCATATTATTATCCCTCCGTTTATCAATGCTTTTTTTATGTTTTTCAATAATATAATTGAGTCAGCTATTAAAGGTTCTCCTGTTTATGACAAACTCGTCATACTGATTCCGATAATAGTGTCTTTTATATTTATCATTCTGACTTATGCACTGAACTGTCTTTCAACTTATGTTGAAACAACACACAAACAGTATATAGAATATCAGAACAGACAGAAAAAATTGCTGGAAGAAACTATTAATAATCAGCTGAAACAGGCTTTTATCACAGAATTATCAAATTCAAATTATATCCTGATAAAACTAAAAATAGATGTCTCAGAGCAGGAATCATATCTGCATCAGTATGATGACCCGATAAATCTTGATATATTGAAGAAAAAGATTACGGGTGAAATACTGGAAAGAACATCTTCTCCTTATATTACTGATAAGGGGCTTGATCGCACAAACGTTTATTTTCTTACAACATCACCGGCTCATTCACCCGAGGTTTTTAAAGTTATTGTGGATAACTCGATTGATGTAATCGGGAAAAATATGAATGACCGCGTAAGCGTTAGCTTTTTCTGCGGCGCGGAACTTTATGATATGGAACAGGAAACTCCTGAAAAACTGGCGACGCTTGAACGTGTATTGAATCTTGGACTGAAAAACAGAATAATAGTACCAGACAGGTTTAAAACATATTTTTCAGAATTGTATCCGGATTTCTTTACGTTTAAAAATGCCGGTGAGTATAACCTTGTCGGAACTACGTACAAAAGTGCCTACACCTCTGTATATGCGCTACAGCGTAAAAAGAGATTTTAGGATTTGAAAAAAACTTGTGTCTTTGGAAAAAGTTTTTTTTATATAAAAATTATGAGCCCGAATGATTTATTTCATTCGGGCTTTTTAGTTTTAATGTTTTAAGAGGAGATTACAAATTATATTTCGAAATATCCTCAAAATAGCGTTGTAAAGCCATATATCCGTTGTAAATTTCATTTGTAATCATTGTATAGCGGTTGGCTTCCAAAAATCTCAATTCCTTGCCTCTGATTTGAATGATATTATCTGCATCCGCTTTCAGAGCTTTGTCAAGCGAAACAGACCATTTTTTCAGAAGAGCAAGCTCTTCGTTTATCTGTTTAATAGTAGAGTATTCAAGTGTGTTAAAGTCATATTTTCCCAGCAGCGCTTTTTCCTGAAGGGTGATAGGACTTTTTATAACGGGTGTGCCGTAGATTTTTTTGATAACCATATAATTGTCAGCGACGAGAGTGTGAGACAAAGGCACTTCACCTTTGGCAAGCATTGCTGAAGTGCTGAGACTGCTGAACTTTTCATGTTCATCAGACAGCGCGCTCAAATTCGTCTGCTGTGTATGGATGTTATCTATTCTCGTAAAATTAAACCTGTCGTTAATTTTTCTGCCCCCCGTCAGTCATATGATTTATATTAATAATATATTACTCCAAAAATTTTGTCATGTGTCTATATAGATTTGTAAAGCTTGACTTTTCAGAAAAATTTATTAACCTGAAAATGCGCTGATATCAGCTATTATGAAGGTTAGAAACGTGTAGTTTATGCATCTTTGGATTACATACTTATGGTTAATTTGTAACAGTTTCTTAATATTTAAACAAAAAACCTAAAGTTTTGTTCTACAAGTGTCGACTATAAGAACAGATATGCAACAATAAGGAGTATTAAATATGGGATTGGCAGCATCTCAAGCAAGATTTTTAGGACTGACCGCACGAAAAACAAACGTCGAGTATGAAGGTCAGCAGGTTAACCAGCAGCGTACAGCACTGGCAAACCAGAGTGCCAATTTGTTCAATGAAATGCTGACCCTCGAAGTTCCTACTCCTCCTATGGCAAATGATTATTCAAAAAGCGAATATGTGTTTACAAATCAGGCTACCTCAGAACAGGTTACAATCAGCAGTATCTTGAAAAACCCCGTAGAAGATGGTCAGCAGCAAACATACACAGTTGACGGTACTATAGACAGAGCAGATTACGCATCTTCTGCAATCAACCTTGTCTACAACGGTACCGGAAACAACGGATATAACGTCAAGGCTGACGGTGATCCTGTTAAATATTCTATCAGTATAGGCGGCAGAGATTATCTTGAATTGACCGGACCTGCAATGTGCGCAGCTCTTGTCGACAAGTTCAATAGTGCTCCGAACTCAAACGGAAACAACAGCGCTGATGACCTTTTCTATCAGTATACAAATACTCAGACCGGTATTACATACTACATCAACGCTACAACAACAGGCTTTGACCCCTCAATGGATTCATTCCCTGCAGAACTTCAGGTGTATTCTGCAGAAACATACACAAGAGAAGATTCATTCCACGTTGACAATGCTACTCTCACAAACGCTGCAGACGGAACAGGACGTTTTACGACAATTACCTTCACAGACCCTGACACAGGTGAAGAAATTACCTGCTCTATGACTATGCAGACAACTCAGGATGATGATGCATTTGACGAAGCAATGGACGAATATAATGCTAAAAAAGCTGAGTATGACAAACGTATTGCTGAAATAGACGCCCAGACCGTAATTATTCAGCAGCAGGACAAAAACCTCGAGCTTCACCTGAACCAGCTCGACACAGAACAGCAGGCTATCCAGACAGAGTTGGATGCAGTTAAGAAAGTTATCGATAAGAACATTGAAGAAACATTCAAAACATTTGCATAAATAATACTCCGATTCTTCCGGCTCTTGAATATATATCCGGAGCCGGTTTTATTTTAAAATACACCGGACGTATGATTTTGAATTGAAAAACTTTAAAACCCCCGAAAAAGCAGATATAATAAGGAAGTAAAATAAATTAATATATAATACGAGAAATATTGACTAATTTTAGAAAATCATTAAACACGAAATAGGAAGTTACAAAATACGGAGAATACGAATATGGGTATGGCAGCTTCTCAGGCCAGATATTTGGGTATTCAGGCCAGAAAAACCAACGTAGAATATGAAGGTCAGCAGGTTAACCAGCAGCGTACGGCGCTTGCGAATCAGAGCGCGAACCTTTTTAGAAGACTTTTGACTCTTGAGGTCCCGACTCCGCCTGACCAGACTGACTACAAAACAGATAATTACACTTTTTCCGATGCAACCAGCACGGACGGTACTGCAACAATCGAGGATATTTCAGAAAATGTCGGCTCAAATCCCCAAACTTACACGGTAAGCATTAAAAGAAACGCATCAGTTCCGCAGTATGATTCTATGATAAATCAGGAAGTGTCAGTTATTCAAGACGGCGACACATACAAACTTAATCTATCAAACGGAACACAGTTTACTCTGAACGGTCCCCTTTCTCCTCTCAGTGAAACTTATGTAAATGCTTTTAACGAGCTCGGTTCGACTTCTTACCAGAACAGTACGGACGATACGTATTACAGATACACAAATCCGGCAACGGGCGCAACTTATTACATCAATGCGACTCAAACAGGGTTTGACCCGACTGTTCAAACAAATCAGACAGTAGATATGTTCTCTATGATTACGGGTACAGAAGAACAGTATGAAACTATTACGAACGCAACCCTCGGAAAAAGCGAGGAAGGGCTTTATACATCGATATACTGGACTGATGAATCAGGTACTCACAGTTATAATCTCACTCCGGGAACGGAATACGACGATGCTGCATACGACGCGGCTATGAATCAGTACAACTACGATAAAGAGCTCTATGACAAAGAAGTTGCTGATATAAACGCAAAAACTCAGGAGCTTCAGGAACAGGACAGAACTCTTGAGCTGCGTCTTGCTCAACTCGATACAGAGCAGCAGGCTCTGCAGACAGAGCTGGAATCTGTGAAAAAAGTTATTGATTCTAACATTGATAACGTATTTAAAACGTTCCAGTAATTTTATTTAGATATGCGAGGTCAATATGTCATACAAAAATGATGGATATCTGGTTATAGCAAACAAATTCGGCAAAGCAAGCTCCGATGCAAAAGCACAGCTGTTTGAAACATATGACAGACTGCGTGACATTACTGTCAGCGGCTCGGCGTTGGATGGTGCCGGTTTTGGAACTGCGGGCAGCTTTCTGTGGCAGATTGCCAGATTGATATCACCCAGTGCTTTTATGCCGGTTATGGGCGGAAATACTACAATGAATATTCCGGGTACGTCATACTGGTCTCCAATTAGCGGCGGAAACTCTATTCTCGATAGCGGAAGCGCAGCTTTCGGTATAACCGGACTCGGAAACTATCCCGGATTTCCATCGGGTGCCGCTCCTATAACATGGGGATTCGGGTCTGAGAGCGGAATTGCAACAGGCGGTGCATCAGGACTTTACGACGCATCGAGTATCGGTGGTTCTGTAGGACTCAATGCTGCTGCATACGGAGCAGGTGTTGCGTCAGGCTTTGGCGTGCCGGGCACAAGCTGGGTATTGCCGACAGCCGGTGTTGTATCCGGTGTTGCCGGTGTTGTTCAGGCAATGGCTCCTTATATGGGCGTATTCGGTCTGGGGGCTACTGTTGCCGGTAACCTTCTTCAGGGTACGACTTCGGCGGCGCTTGCAGCGTATCAGAACATTTCCGGGCAAATTGTTGCTAACGCTGACTCAATACTTTCTAACAAGGTCAGAAATATTGAAACTGTTGTAAAAATGCTCGATACACAGGGCGACGTAGTTAAGAAAATGCTGAAGGACTCTATAGAAAGCGACAGCAAACAAGTTCAGAATATGTAACGGTGTTTTTTCTATGAACAGAACTTACATAAGAATTTTTAATTCCATTGCGTTGAGCAAAATCTTCATATGGGGATTTTTAAAGAAAATTGTAACGTTTTATTGCAATTTCTATTCGTACAACCATAATATATTCAAGAATTCCGAAAACGTGCCGATAAACTATTTAGAACGAACGATTAGTCCTGATTTTATTAATCAACAGGGAAGCAAGTGAAAAGTAAAGATTTATTAAAAATTTTTCTCATGCGGGCAATTAATCTGCGTTCAATGTTTTTATAGTTATGTAGGTCCGTAAAGGAGTAAGTAATTGTTTCAAAGTGCAATTCAGTACAATCTACAAAATACACTGAACTTCATAGGATACATGATTTCTTACCTGAAAAGAAACAATCCTATCGTTGCTGTGGCGAATATGTTTGCTGAAATTCTTAAGAATTACCTGACAATGGGTAAGAAACTTAAAATGGCAAAATACAGAGTCAACTATCAGATGTACAAACTTGAACAGATGGAAAAACTGATTGCGGAAAACAATGAACACGTTTTCCTCTACGGGAATAAATTCAACACTACAAGATAATCTTTTTGTTCTTGCAAAAAGATTGTGTGAAAGTCAGTAAAACTAGATAAGGGTGGTTCCTAATGGGATTGGCAACGGCTCAATTGCGCCTGATGTATCTAAATGCATACAGACTTGATCTGGAGTATAAAGAGCAGCTGGTTGCAGAAGCAAAAATGAATCTGTCCAAGACTGTGAGTGACCTGCTGAATGTCGGCTCGGATCTTGACGCGGATGATCCGCTCGTCAAAAAGCTGGAAGCACGAAAAGAGCGTCTACACGTAATGGAAAAAGAGCTCGATATGCAGATGCAGCACTACAGAGAAAAAATCAAGATGATTGAAAAAGATATGGAATCTTGTGAACAGATGCTGGAAAAGAACATTGAGCGCTCATTTAAATACTAATTTTTGAATATATTATAATGACTACAAAAAAGACTCTGCGGGGTCTTTTTTGTGTTTTTAACAGCTATACGCTTTTCTATGCATTATTGAGTAAGCTTTTTGCCATGTCCGCGTCTTTAGCAATTTGGACTTTCAGTTCATAGAGTGATGCAAATTTTTTTTCGTTTCTTATTTTTCTTTTGAAAATAACTTTTGCGTCTTTACCGTAGAGATTGCCGCTAAAATCCAGAAGAAATGCTTCTACGAGCATTTTCTTTCTGTCCGAAACAGTTGGTCTCATCCCGTAGTTCACAACGGCGTTGTACTTTTTTTCATCCACTTCCACCTGCGCCGCATATACTCCGCGTGCAAGTTTTATAATATCTTCCGGATAGTCCATATTCGCGGTCGGGAATGATATTGTTCTCCCAACATGGTCTCCGTCTTTTATTTTTGATTTTATATAAAAATCCATGCCGAGCAGCTGTTTTATACCGTCGAGCATTCCGTCTGATATAAGCTGGCGGATTTTTGTGCTGCTTATTAGTGTATTGTTATATGTAATCGGCGGGATTTCAAAGAATTTGTATCCGAAAATCTGCTGATAATTTCTGAGCATTCCGGTATCCCCCTGTCGGTTTGCTCCGAAATAGTGATTAAAACCTGTTGTTATGAATTTCGGGCGAAATGTGTCTATCAGTACATTCTTCAGATAATCATAAGCCATTAAATCAGCGATGTTTTCATCGAATTCAAGCATGTATAAATAATCAACCCCCTGTTTTTCAATCAGAGAAATCCTATCTTCGGAGGATAAAATATATTGAGGATTTCTGTTCTGAAGGTAGCAGAGAGGATGTTCCCTAAAAGTTACGACCGCCGAGTGCAGACCGTTCTGGCGCGCGAGATTCACCGTGTTTTTTATAACGACTTTGTGCCCCTCGTGCACACCGTCGAAAAAACCAAGGCAGACGGACAAATTTTCATTTTTTACAAGCTCATGATAGATACGCATATCTTTATCATAAAATAATCCTGCTCAAGTTTTCAACTTTTATACAAAAGTTTAATGAAATGAAGAATAAATCCTCCAAAAAGATGATTATGCATGATTAAAAAAATGGTAATTTATTAGAGAAGCTGGAACACAATCAAGAAAGGCTAAATATGGACAAATTAAGTATCGGCAAATTCAACTTTGGAGTTATCAAACAGCTTTCCGGCACAAAGAAGCAGGAAACAACACAAAATGCAACATCAGCAGCTCAATCAAACCCTTTTGGAATCAATTTTAAGGGTAATGTTTACGCTGCAGATGTTTTTGAGTCATCAAAGGCTAAGAGCACATCAAACAATGACAACCTTCTGAACAAAGCTTCAGAAAAAGCTAAAATGTTTACAAGCTCTATAGTTGGCGGTATTAACTCATTCAACAATTCACTGAAATCCAGATTTAATTCTATCATTTCATTCGGAAGACAGGTTAGAGACAATATTGCTCAAAGCTGGGAAAACGCTAAAAATACAAACATCGAATTTGACTTTAACGGTCTTAAAAATTACATCTCTTCAAAATTCGATTACTCATACAGCGTATCCAATCTGCAGAAAAAACCTGTAGCGCAGCTGGAAGAAATGTTACTCAATGAATTATCAGCGTAGGAGATTGAAATGAATAACACAAAAAGAATTAATAATATTATAGAAGCACTCGGAAAACACGAAGATACTGTTGAATCTGTTCGTGTTCTCGAAGAAATCGGTACAAATTCAAGTATAGACGAAGTTAGAGAGATGACAGCTCAGGCTCTTATAAGAAAAAATTGCCCTGAGTCTTTGAAAGTAGTTATTGCAACTGAAGGCAAAGGAATAAACGATCTTTCTGCCCGCGTCGCAATGAGTGCAATCAATGAACTTCTTTCGCTTGATGACAAAACTGAAGCGATTAAAATTCTTGAAGAAACAATGGAAAAAGCTGAAAAACAAGAAATTAAAGATACAGCCCGCTCTGTAAAAACTTTAATTACTTATTCGGTTCAATAACGAAATTAATTAGTATATACACACATATAAAATAATGTATACCTCCCGAAAGGGAGTTTTTTTTATGCCTGATTTGTCTGATTTTTTTCGACGTTGCTCTTTCTTAACGGAATTAAACCGTATAAAATTACCGCTTATCATTTTATAATTTGATAAGCGGTAATTTCTATATTTACAGAGCTCTGTCAAAATCTTTTATAAAGATTCTGCCTTTGCCGGCTTTTTTGCTTTCATGTAGTTAATCATTTTTTCGCAAGCTTCATCTGAATTGTCGACAAATTTTATGTATGCGCTGTTTTTCTTGGCAACCTCGACAATACCTTTCGCTGAGAACGGTACAAAATCATATTTGAAATCGACCAGAACTTCGCGGTCTTTCGAGATTCCGTCACTGAGACTTACTGTCATACCGTCTTTTGAAAGGTTTTTCACATCGAGTATGACCTGTCCTGATGCCCCTCTGGATGAGCCGAGAACTGTACCTTCCATATCTTTGACAGTCCAGTCAAGTCCATTAAGCTCACTGCCATGGAGAAGCACCTGATTGCGTTTTTCAACTGTCGTAATCATTCTGTCCTTTTCTTTGGCAATATTGTGCTCATGCCTGTGCGGATTGACAGCTTTTCCACCGCCCTGTTCGGGATTTGACGGCGGCGGATTGTCAGGATCCGGCGGCCACGGGAAGTCCGGAATATTCGGATTGTCAGGGTCATCCGGACCCGGATCTGGATCCGGTCCTGGATCAGGGTCAGGACCCGGGTCTGGGTCCGGTCCCGGGTCAGGGTCAGGATCTGGTTTAGGATCCGGTATCGGACCAACATCTATTCTGTCATCATTTATGTGAAGATTGTATGATACATCAGTTTTAAGTGTCCTATCAGGATTTTCTTCACCGTAGTGCCTGTCCTGACCGAATTCGTGGGGTGTATCGGTGTTTATAGTTTCAATTCTGTATTTGTTGTTCTTAAACACAGCGTGCTCACCTGTTATGATACTGTCGAATTCCAAATCAGCAACTGCCTGCGGATTAGACTCATTAACCGCGTCAATGTAAGAGTAATCTGCATAGAGCTTGTCAAAGTGTGCGCCATAGACCGCGTCGCCTACTGACTCACCGATTGTAATGTTTACATCAAGTGCGCGTTTGTCGTCAGGAGAGTATTCGTAATACGGATTCAGAGAGCCTTCTGTTTCAGGCTGTGCATAGTTCGCACCCTGAACATCAAAGACCAGTTTTTCGCCGTTTTGATTTGCGTTATGGAAACCTGTTGCATTCGGACGTCTCTGACCTGTCATGCTGTCGTAAACCTGAGCAGTGATAGTATCTGCTCTCAGATTAACTTTGTTTCTGACATATGCGTTTAATATATCGAGTTTGCTGTTCGGGTTCTGTACACCGCGTTTTGCGTCTTTGACTGTCAGCGAAACTGTTTTCGGTATTGTGTTCGGGTCGCGTTCTATCCGTCCGAGGTTCACTATATCAAGTCTCTCGTCGTTGACAGTAATAGAAATGTTTTCAGGTGCCGCAATTTCATTTATTGACGTGTTTCCGTCCGACACAATGTCTATTGAACCTGTTTTTGAATATAGCGAATCAATATTAAGATTTCTTGTGCTGTTTAAAGAGATATTTCTGTTCGCTTCGCCTGTTACGGAACCGTTTGCGGCAAGAGAATTTACTGTAATATCAGCGCCCTCTGAGCCTGCAAACATGTACAGACTTTCCGTAGTGGATATGCTATCTGCGTTGATTGAGCCGTTCAGTGCGTTTAGAAGTGCATTTCCTGCGTTAATATCAGAAATATTCAAACCGCTTCCGTATCCTCTGAGGTTCACGTCGCCTGTTGCGTTTGCGCTCACTGAGCCTCCGGAGCTTATGTGAATAGAGTTCAGCGTATTATCGAGAACAAATCCGTTCTGTTTTATACTTCCGAGCGTGGAATCCAGTACACCGATATTTGAACCGCTGAGGCTTACATCACCGCCGGCTAAAATACCTATGGCATCAGCTATGGCGCTAACCCCGTTTATTGAACCGTTTACGATGTTTCCGCCATTTGATGAAACGCTTAAATCGTCATCAGCAACAATATTGCCATCAGTTCTGTTGTGTGCAATGTATACTCCGCCTGAGCCAGCCGTAACATTGACATCACTGCCTTTTATCTGACCGTCTACATTAATTCTGTTTGTTGCGCGTACGCCGGTGGTTCCTGTACCGCTGATTGAGCCTGTATTTTTTACATCAACGTTAGCTGCAGATATATCAATGTTTCCTCCTGAAATTGTACCGGAATGAACAATATCTCCCGTAGCGCTCACTGTCATATTCTGACCTGCTGTGATAGCCGCCGTTTCAGAGGTAGACAGGCTGCCTGTTGAGACTTCTACGTTTGTTCCTTCAACAGAAGTTCCTGCATTCATAACCATTGAACCGGTGTTCGTAATCTCAACATCGCTGTCAGAGGAGATTGAGGTATTGTCTGCCATATTCAAGTTTGTTGATGAGACAGTAACATTTCCGCCACCAGAGATATTTGCGCCGAGATTTTTCAATCCGGAAATATTAACAGTTCCCGAGCCCGTTACGTCTCCATAAATATCCATGTTGCCCTGTATACTGATATTTCCGCCCGACACTGTGCCGCTGAATACAGACGGAGCAGTCGATGCAATGATATCAACAAGGCTGCTTCCGACTATGGATACACCCTGCGTAAGCCCTACACCATTCGCATTCAGCCGTACCTCACGTCCTGAAAGATTCGCGTTCACAAGCGCTTCCTGTCCGTGAGCGTTAAGATTGAGTATACCCGAGCCCTGCTGTGAACCTGTTGCGCTAACTTCCGCATCAATTGCCAGCCCGAGACCGTCTATATAAACATTGCTGCCGGAAATTGCCGAATCTATATCGACAAGTCCGTTTTCAGAGTTAATATCGACTGTGCCGGTTCCTGTGATTGTATTTTTTACGTTTACACCGTTAGCGTTAATTGTTATATCTCCGCCGCTAATTGTGTGTTCAATATCAAGCAGCGTACCGTGCGTATCAAGGGCAACACTGTTTGTTCCTGAAATTGCCGCGCCAAGGTCAATGCCCTGACCGTCTATTGCAACATCCGCACCTGTAATTTCAGCGTCTATGTCTACAAGCCCGTTTTCAGAATTTATATCAACCATGCCGGAACCGGTAATCGTGTCTTTTACATTTACCCCGACAGCATCAACAGTAATATCCGTACCGCTTACCGCGCCATTGAGGTCTGCTGCGCCTGTTCCTGCGTTTATGTCTACTTTTCCTGAAGCTGCAATTTCATTGGCGCTCACGCCTTCGCCGTCTACTGTTATGTCAGTGCCTGAAACACGGTCATTGAGGTCTGCCGCGCCTGTTCCCGCGTTTATGTCTACTTTTCCGGAAGCTGCGATTTCATTGGCACTCACGCCTTTGCCGTCCACTGTTATGTCAGTACCGGAAACGCGGTCATTGAGGTTTGCTGCGCCTGTTCCTGCGTTTATATCTACTTTGCCGGAAGCTGCGATTTCATTGGCACTCACGCCTTCGCCGTCCACTGTTATGTCAGTGCCTGAAACACGGTCATTGAGGTTTGCTGCGGAATCGCCTGCGTTTATTGTAACAGTGCCTGTTGCGTCTATGATGCCGGCATTCAC
>CALUSL010000004.1 GCA_944323425.1 Candidatus Gastranaerophilales bacterium
GCCAGCAACACAATCAATGTCGACAAATACTTTGGAATTTCGTCTTTTATCTCATGATGTCTGAAAAAACGCAGACCACTTAGACCAACCCAATCTGAAAAAATTATACATAAAAAAGACAGAACGGCTATAGATAAAGTGTAAAGCCCGTATTGTTCAGGAGAGAGAAGGTTTGTATATATTGGAATAAGAATGGTATTTCCTAAAATGCCGAAAATTTTTGATGGAAAATATTTCAACATATCTTTAAATATTTCATTTAGGGGTTTAGCCACATTATTGATATATTTATCAACGGATTCGTTCATTAGAACTCTTTTCTATCCAACAATCTACACTACAAACAAGATGTCTATCATGCTAAAATAATTATATAATAACATGGTCTTATGCATAACAAAAAATGAACCATTAAGTTCGTGGTTTTATTATCAAAAAAATGATGAATGAAGTAAAGAAGTCCTAAAATATCATATCTCTAAGACTTTAGACGTCATTTATTGCGGACGCTTTATCTTGACGTCGTTTTGCTTCCTTAACATCTTTACTCAAAATTGTATAATATACTAAACGGAGAAGCTATGAAGGAATTTAGAGAAGCTTTTGGTAGAAGAGTTAAACTACTAAGAAAAAACAGACGTATAACACAGGAAAAGCTTGCAGAAATAATCGGACTCAATCCCAGACAACTGACAAGAATAGAAACAGGCGAGAATTTCCCGTCCTCTGATACTCTTGTAAAGTTGAGTATGGCTCTTGATTTGGATGTAAAGTACATGTTCGATTTTGACTGGGATCCGGAAATTGCTATGCTGGCGACCGGTACTGATGCAAAACCGTTGTTAAGGCTTGTTCAGAATAATGAGGTTGTTACTATTAAATCATACACTCCTATTATTGCTGAAGAAGTGAAAGAGTCAAAACATTTTCCTGTCACGCAGTCAGAAGACTCAATGAAAAAAATAGCAAAAAAAATAAACAAGCCGCTGACTGTTGAGTACTTTATTAATAAAAAACGTGCAAACATTAAAACATATTATCCAAATGGAAAAATTGAGGACTTGTTAACTGAAGTAGATCTTCAAGAAAGCGAAGAATACAAAGCGCTTTGTTCTGAATTGAAAAAGTTTGCAAAATCTCCTGCTAAACTCGAGTTTATAAAAATTGCGCTTCAGGTTTTTGACAACAAAGAGGCAGCTGAAAAACTGAAACTTATGCTAAAGGGTATGGACCTGAACAAATAAAATAAACCCCCGAAATTCAAACGGGGGTTTTATTTTAGTAATCTTAAAGTGTTTTCTTGTTAAGAAATGTTAAAAAAGTATATAACAAATAAAAAAATAATTTTTGTTAATATAGTTGACTTTTAGGCAAATTCAGAATAAAATTTAAAAAATTTGTATATATTTTTTTTAATTTACTAGCAAAAAAATTTTTGTTCATGTTTTTAAGCATAAAACGAAACTTAATAACAAAACAAAAAATGGAGAGACATATGGCAGATATGAATAATATTAACAACATAGGCGGAAGTTTGCATACAAACTTTCAGCCTCAAATAAAAAAAGAAGAGCCTCAGAAACCAGAACTTCCTCAGGAAGAACCTAAAGTAAAATCTGATGCAACAGGGCTTGAGCATGCAGAGGTAATTGGTCGTTCAGTTGTTGAGATGAAACGCCCGAATTTTGCTTCAAAAGTTGACGAGGATTTGGAAATTTTTATGAAAAATCCGGAATTTGTAGCAATGGCAATGGACAAATCTTTTGATACAAACCATGAATTGTTGCTTAATGACGGTGCCAAACATCCGTATGAGCAGGCATGTGTTGAAATCTGTAAAGCTGTTGAAGATCGCTTACAATAAATAAAAAAGCTGCTGTATTGGACTCAGCAGCTTTTTTGTATCTATTAAGAATTCTGTTTTCTTCTTTTCCATCCTAGCATTCTGATGCCTTCTGCGGAAGGTGCAGCTGTATTATAGACAACGAATTCATTCTGTGGCTGAGCATACCGTTTACGAAATTCAGTGTTCGTAATTTCTTCACAATAAGTATCACATCCAAATTCATCTTTTATAATGGATGCAAAAAATTTTTGGTCTTCATTTAGACTTAGGTCTCTGAGGTTTTTGACGATACGCATATATTCATTTTAAACCTATTTTCAAAAAACATCTCAAAAACTAATAAAATTGATATAAAAAAGATACATTTTGTTACATCAACTAATAAAAAGACGGCTCACATCTGTGTAAGTCGTCAAGTTACATCTTTATTTGCTGTAAAAGATGTATATTAAATTCCCATAAAAACATCTATATAATAAGATAAATCTTGTTTAGCGTCAATAAAACATGAGGTCTTTTGTTTTGTTTAAAAGACCTCATGCGTCATGATATTCTATTTTGTGATTTCAACCGGTTTGCGTCTTTGATATTCTTCTTTTGTTATTGGATTATCATCAATATCCGCATATTCCAACTTAACCGGTTTGTTATCGTTATCTAAAACAGAATGTTCATAGCTTCCATCCTGATTATACCAATATATTTCTGTGCCATCTTTAGTTATGTAAGTAGATCTTTCAGGTAAACCGTTCGCATAATAAGAATGACTGGACGATTTTACTTTTTTTCCACTTTTATCAATTGTATACTCTTCAGTTGGATTAAAATTAGAATTGTAATAATGATAGCTCATGCTGCCATCTTTATATTGGACAACACCTGCTGTGGGCTTTCCGTTTTTATCTTTTAATAGTTCTCTTTTTACTACATTCGGATTGTCTTTTGTTTCGTATGAAATTTCTGCATAGCCGGTAATATTTCCATCTTTGTCTTTATAGGTTCTTTGCGCCTCTCTTCCATCTTCATAATAAAGGTAATCAATTACCTGTTTTATGTTTCCGTCTTTATCCTTTATTGTTTTTGTTGCTAACAGTCCTGATTGCGTGTATTTATTTTCAGATATTTCTTTAACTTCTCCTGATTTGTCATATTTTGTCTCTGTTTTTATGTTGTCTTTAGTTTCAACATAAGCAGTGTCTCCGTTTGCAACTACTACAATTTCTATTCCATTGTTAGGTCTTGTATCCGGAGTAACAACGTTCTTTTCCTGTTTCTTTTCTTGTTTCGATTCAGTATTATTTGTTTTTACAGTTTTTGGTGTTGTTTGTGTATATTTGCTGGAAATATTTTCTTTTTTAGCGTATTTTTCTGTCCATGCTGCAATTTGTTCTTTAGAATTATTTTTGTTTTCTACGTTTCCAACGAGCTTAACTTTTGCGCCGACAAGAAGTATTTCATAACCGTTTTTCATTTTGCGAACGGCTTTCGGGTTGTTCTTTTTAAATTCTTCTTTTGCTGCTTCAATTTCAGCCTTTGTGGGTTTTGTATTTCCCTGTGCGGCAAGTGATTTTTTTATAACCTGAGTGAATGATTCATTCATCTGTACTGTGTAATTATGAAGTTCTTGTTTTGCTTCTTGGGGTTCTGTTTTGACCTTGACAGGTGTTTTTACTGATTCACTGACAGGTTTGTTTTCAACAGGCATTTCAGCTGGTTTTTGTGCTTTTGCGGGTTTTTCTGCTGTTTCAATAGGTGGTTCTTCTTCGAATACGCCATCTGGTTCTGCCTGAGTTTCTATTGCTTTTGTATTGGAAGCATTATCTTCAATATCCTGAGCAGGTGCTGCTTTTTGGGGTTGCTCTGCTTTAGTTTCTTTTTTCTGTTCTGTAACTTCTTGTTTTGTTGTTGTCTTTGGTTCTGCTTTCTGTTTTAAAGGATCTGTTGCTGCCGGTGTTTCAACTTTATCTTCTTTATTAAGTCCGCGCATTTCCTGTTCAAAGTCGTAAACTTCTTTTGCATTTACTTTTTCTTTACGCTTCATTGATTTCATTATACGTATAAAGAAATCTCGTATGGTTTCTCCATCAAGATTTGAACCTGCTCCGGCATCCTCAAATTCTTGTTTTGATAATTTTCCATCTAAATCAGTATCGAGTTTTTTGAAAACATCAACAAGTCTGCACTGTTCATATGAAGTCAAGATTCCATCCGGCTTGCCTCCATCAACATCAAAGAAATTAAATAAGATATTCATTAGCTCTTGATTTTTTGCGCCTTTTAAAATATCACTTTTTTGAATAGGGTTTCCTGATACTTTATCGAGATTGTATTTACCTCTCGTAATATTTAGTTTAGATGAAAAAATCCCCATGTTACTCTCCTTTTTTCCTCAGTCGTTATAAATATATAAAGTATATAAAGTTTTAAAAATTGACTGTTACAAGAAAACTATCTGACAAATCCGCTAATTGTAAGAGTTTCTGGGTGTTACATTTCTTAATAATAAAAAACACCCCCGAAAAATCGGGGGTGTAAAATTATAAGATTAAAATAAAATTAATCTTCTTTTTTCTGAGGAATTCTCATTGCATAGAATGATCTCCATACAAATATCAATGCAATCACGAGGAAAATCCATCCTGCAATAGGAGCGATTTGTCTGAATGATTCATTGATAGAGATTTCCATAGCCAGCAAGCCGAACAATGTAGTGAATTTGATAATCGGGTTCATAGCTACTGATGAAGTATCTTTGAACGGGTCACCTACTGTATCGCCGACTACTGTAGCATCGTGAAGCGGAGTTCCTTTTTCGCAAAGGTCGCATTCTACGATTTTCTTAGCGTTATCCCAGCATCCGCCTGCGTTAGCCATAAATACAGCCTGGAACAGACCGAATACAGCAATCGCAATCAGGTAGCTTACAAAGAATGCAACTGGAGCTACAGTCTTGCAAGCAGGAGCTGACAGACAAGCGAAAGCGAGGGCAAAAGCAAACAGTGCGATAAAGATGTTAATCATACCTTTTTGAGCATACTGGGTACAAATTTTAACAACTTCTTTTGAGTTAGCAACGTTTGCTGTTTTTACGTTTTCATCATCTAATTTGATGTGATTTTTGATGTATTCAACGGCTCTGTATGCACCTGTTGTAACAGCCTGCATAGAAGCACCGGAGAACCAGTAAATAACAGCACCGCCTGCGAGCAATCCGAGGATTGTGTAGGGGTTGAGCATGTTGAGTACTTGTTCCGGCTGAATACCTAATGTATTTTTGATAACAAGAATCAATGAGAATATCATTGTGGTTGCACCGACTACTGCTGTACCGATGAGAACCGGTTTTGATGTAGCTTTGAAAGTGTTGCCGGCACCGTCGTTTTCTTCGAGCTGTGCTTTTGCAACTTCAAAGTTAGGTTTGAAACCGAATTCTTTTTCGATTTCATCAGCAATACCTTCACGTTCTTCAATCAGTGAAAGTTCATATACTGATTGAGCGTTATCAGTAACAGGACCGTAGCTGTCTACAGCAATTGTGACAGGACCCATACCGAGGAAGCCGAATGCAACAAGACCGAATGCAAATACTGATGCGTAAATCATTACGGTATCAGGAATTTGCAGACTGAATACGTATGCTAATCCCATCAAGAATACGATTACCATACCAATCCAGAAGCCTGAGAAGTTACCGGAAACAATACCTGAGAGGATTGTTAAAGATGAACCGCCTTCACGTGAAGCTGTAACAACTTCTTTTGTGTGAGTAGCGTTCGGGCTTGTGAATATTTTAGTAAATTCAGGAATCAAAGCTGCTCCTAAAGTACCGCAAGAGATAATGCCTGCGAGAACCCACCAGAGGCTTTCTCCCATATCTGCAAGCAGCCAATGGCTTACGCAGAATGTCATGATAATGGATAATACAGATGTTATCCATACGAGGTTAGTCAAAGGTTTTTCAAAGTCAAGTTTTTCAGCATTGCCGAAGAACAGCTGTGTCAAACCTGTGTTAATCCAGTAAGCAACAACAGATGTCACAATCATTAAGAATCTCATTGTGAATATCCATGTCAATAATTGGATTTGGTATTCGGGGAATACACCGAGAAGAATAAATGAAACGAGAGCAACACCGGTTACACCGTAAGTTTCAAAACCGTCAGCTGTAGGTCCGATAGAGTCGCCTGCGTTGTCACCTGTACAGTCAGCAATAACGCCCGGGTTTCTCGGGTCATCTTCTTTAATTTTGAATTGAATTTTCATCAAGTCAGAACCGATATCAGCGATTTTTGTAAAGATACCGCCTGCTACACGAAGAGCAGAAGCACCTAAAGATTCACCGATAGCAAAACCGATAAAGCAAGCACCTGCCAGGTGTCCGGGGACGAACAGGAGGATAACAAGCATCATAATAAGCTCAACACTAACAAGCAATACACCGATGCTCATACCGGCTTTCAGCGGAATGTTCAAAACTTTTAAAGGATTTCCTTCGAGTGAAGCAAATGCAGTTCTTGCGTTAGCAAGAGTGTTCATTCTGATGCCGAACCATGCAACACCATATGAACCAAGAATACCGATTACTGACCAAGCAAGGATAATCAGCACACCTTTTAAGCCCATGTGCTGCAATCCTCCAAAGTAGAATGCAATACACAGACCAATCAGGATTTCCAAACCTAATAAAAATTTACCCTGTTGAATAAGGTAAGTTTTGCAGGTTTCAAAAATTGTATTTCCGATATTTGCCATACATTCATGGACTTTATAGTTTTTGACCTTGATAAATTCGATAAGACCAAAGACCAAGCCCAGTACGGAAATACCAATACCTACAAGCAGAAGATTAAAGCTGTGAGGGTCTGCAGCCAGATTCGGCACGACCAGATCAGCTTCTCCTGCGAAAGCAGCATTGGATGCAAAAAGCATAGCAAACATTGCAAGCATGCTTAAAGCACCTTTTTTTGAGTAAGCCATTTCTCTTCTCCTTCTAAACACTATTGTAGTAAAACTCCTTTTACTAACCACCCCTCTATTTTACCTTAAAATTAAGTTTTAGCAAGAAGTTTACACTTTTAAAACTAGTTTGAAGGATTTTTGAATTTTGTTATTGAGCCTATTGTTCCAAACTGGCAACACTCTCTCTATTGTTCAATAATAGTGTTTATATATTTAATAATATTGTCGTTATAATAATTGTTTCGTACAGAAAAAGGGAATACAGTTTTATTCAGTTCTTTTGAAATTTCATTGACTTTTGCCTGTATTCTGGATTTTGATGTCAGGTCAATTTTTGTGGCAACAACAACACAGGGAAGATTGTGATAGTCTATCCATTCCTGCATTTGTCTGTCATTTTTTTGTATATCATGTCTTGAGTCAATAAACTGTATTAATAATTTCAGTGATTCTCTATTTAGCAAATATTCCTCAAGATTCTTCTGCCAGTTATCCTGCATTGCTTTAGAAACCTGCGCGTATCCATAACCGGGAAGATCTGCAACAATATATTTCTCTTCAAAGTCAAAAAGATTTATGAGTCTGGTTTTTCCGGGTTTGTTACTTGTTTTAGCGAGTTTTGAGTTATTTGTCAATGCGTTTATAAAAGAGGATTTACCTACATTAGAACGCCCGATTAATGCAATTTCGGGTTTGTTAAAATCCGGACACTGTGAGAGTTTTTCCGCACTAACTATGAACTTTGCTTTTTTTACTATCATCTAATTTCTTCTTTTTATACAAAACTGTATACAGGAGATTGTACATTTTTGGATTATTATAAACATTTATTTGCGTAGCTTCATCAGAAATATTGAACTGTATTTTGTTTTTCACGCCGGTTAAGGATGTTTCAACATGACAAATTTGTATTATTCTGTCTCGAATAATACTCATCGGTTGTGACAAAAAGATTTCAAATGTCTTGAATACGTTCATTACAGGGTATGATATCAAACATATTCTCTTTGTTCAATAAATTGTAAATAAAATGAAATTTAATTTAATGGAAAAAATTATAATGAAAGGTATCTATTTTTTTATTAAGCACTCAGGTTGATAGTGAAATCTTTCTTGATGTTGTTTTCAAGAAGTTTTTCAAGACTTTCAAGTTGTGCTGCTGCAGATTTCTGCTGAGTTTCAAGGTTTTTCTGCTGCAATTCAAGATATGAATCCATATATTGAAGCTGCTGAACCTGCGGGTCATTTTCCCAGTCAGAACCTGTACAAGCTCTTGATAATGTATAAGCTATGTTTTGTCTTTTGTTGCTTATACCCATAATGCTGAACTCAAGGTTGCTTTTGTAGAGTGTTAAGCTCAAAATGTTTGTGTTTACTGCTGCGACAGTCATGTCAATCTCTCCTTAATCATTTAGTCTAGTGGTACGGTGGTAAAAATAGGTATTTTTTTTAATCTAGTTTTAAAATTTTCTCTCGTACATATATAAAGTATAAGTAATAAATAAAATTGCTATATTTGTTATATATTGCGTAACAAAAGTTAACAATTAAAGAAAACCTCTTATATAAAGAGGTTTTCAAGGTTTATTTACAAAATTGATATATGTTTAATATATACTTTTTGTTTATTCTTTATTTAATGCAGCTTCGAGTGCTGCTTCGAGCGTTTGGATTTTTGCTTCAAGAGCCTTAATTTTTGCTGCATCTTCTTCACTTTTTACAGAAAGGGTTTCAGTCTTTCTTTCATATGCAGAAACAGCCTTCTGGTTTCTGTAGGAGGTTATTTTTGAGCTTAAAAAGCCCATTATCATACCCGTAAAAACGAACAGAATTGCCATAAGCGACAGTGGAAGAGTATATACATTATTATTTAATATACAAACATATGTAACTTTAAATGAGTGATTTACATATATGAAGTAAAGCAGTGCAATACTGATTATTATATTTAAACAAAATGCAGCAATAGAAGCGTTTCTTTTCATTTTTTATTCCTCAAATAGTTAACTGTCTTTATAATATCACAAGATTCGTCTATTGAAACAGTTTTTTGCTCTCTATCGGCAGGTGAGATAAAAGTAATAGAATATGATTGCAAAACTTGTTCCTGAGTGTTTACAGGAATTTTTGCTCCTCCGTACAGGCTGTCGTTGACTACCGGGTGACCTGTATATGCCATATGTACTCTTATCTGGTGTGTTCTGCCTGTCTCCAGCGTTACATCAAGCAGCGTAAATCCTTTAAAACGTTCCAGTACCCTATAATGAGTCACTGAAGGTTTACCATCAGGGGTTACAGCCATTTTTTCAGGCTTTGACGGATGTCTGCCAATATTTCTATTTATTGTTCCTTCATCTTCATCGAAATTTCCGCTTACAACTGTATAGTATTTTTTTTCTATAGTCCTGTTTTGCATTTGTTCTTTTAAAAATTCATATGCACTATTCGTTTTTGCAATCATCAAGAGACCGCTGGTGTTTCTGTCTAACCTGTGTACAATACCCGGTCTGTATTCACCGTTGCAATCACAGAGCGGATATTTTCCTATCAGTGCATTAACAAGTGTGCCAGAACGTTCTTTTGAGGTAGGATGGGTAAGCATGTTTTTGGGTTTGTTTACCACAAGCATTTCGTCATCCTCGTAAAGTACTTCTATTTCTATGTTCTCCGGCTCTATAACAAATTCTCTTTCTGCTTCGATATTTATTTCCAGAACGTCATCAGTTTTCAGGATATATGAGTTTTTTGCAGTAAGAGAATTAACCGTGACATTTCCTGTTTTTATCTGTTTCTGGAGTGCACTTCTCGAAAGACCCGGATATAGTCGGGACACAAATAAATCCAGCCGGCATCCTGCGTCATCTGTATCTATATAAATTTTTTCAGGCATTTCGTTTTTCATTGCTAAAAAGTATGTTACAAATTATAAGAAAAGCTGCAATATTTATAAACATATCAGAAAGATTAAAAATAGGGAAATCAACGACAGTAATTCTGATATAGTCAGTTACAAAACCGTCAGCTATTCTTTCTATTAAATTCCCCAAAATTCCGGCAGAGAAAAAGGAAAGAAGAACTACAGATGAAAGAGTGAGTGTTTTTAAATGTTTTGCAACATAAAAAATAACAGCCCCGAGCACAAGAACAGACACAACAATCAATATGTCTGTATGTGTCTGAAACAGGCTGAACGCTGCGCCTGTGTTTTTCACAAAATCAATGCTAAAAAATAAAAAATTTTTATTGTCACAATTTACATGAAGAAAGTCTCTGAGCCAAAATGAAAACGCCACCAGTATAAATGTTAAAATGGCATACAGAATGAATTTTTTATCCGGTTTAAATGTTTTCATCCTTTTTTTCGTCGCTTTCGATAAATTGTTTTACAATATTCACTCTTGTTGTTAAAAGAGCAATTCCTTTGATTTTTATATTTACATCATTTTCATTGATTTTAGCTTCTGCTATCCCTATAGAAGCGATTGCGTTTTCGTTTTTGTTTTCATCGTTTGCTTTCAGAATACGTTCCTGAACTGTATCTGCTTTTATACTTCTGAAAGCATCTTCTGGTTTGTCCATCGGATATTTTATTGTTTCATTGTTAATAGAAATCATAGCAAGATATTCTTTAGGAACATCTACTCTGAGACTTGCTGTGTATTCTTTGCCAGCATATGCTTTTGCCGGTGCATCTATCGACATTTTTATGTCTTTTGCAACCCCGTATTTTAAGGATGTTGATTCATGTATTATAGAATCAGCGTAAATTTTCCATTCTCCGGCATTTTTTTTCAAGTAATAAACAATTACCGCATCTGAATCGACATAAGCATTTCCGGGAATATAATCAACCGCCATTGTTGTTTCGCCTTTTATAGATTCACGTGTGATAACGGTAGCATTGTCATTTTCTGCACTGATAAATTGAATTTTCTGATTATATTTCACATCAGGATATGCCATCCACGCTTCTTTTGCAATTTCTGACAGTTTCTTTTTAGTTATGCCATCCGAATTTACGTAGTTATCAGCGTACATGCTCATCAATTTGTCCAGTTTATGTTGAACAGAATATTTATTAAAATTACGGAAAAATGTGCGTAAGTCGTTATTTTTTGACTCAAGAGACATGTCGGTAAATCCGATATTTTTTAAATTTACATCATCTGCAAAAACAGAACCGGAAAACCCTAATAATGCCGCAAAAACCAATAATACTGATAATAAATTCCTCATCCGTTGTTCCTTGTTTATCCTTATTGGTAATATTATAGCAAAAATTTATTTTTTTTTGTTAAAATATTTATTTGTGGAGGTATTTATGCTCTTAACTATTGATATAGGAAACACATCAACTACAATAGGGATTTTTGACGGACAGGAGCTAAAAGACACATGGTCAATAGCGTCAGAACATCACCGTTCTGATGATGAAATCGGAATTTTGTTGATGAATTTGCTGCAGCTTCATTCGTATCTTAATAAAGTTGATGCTGCTGTAATTTGCAGTGTTGTTGTACCGCTGACAGAACGATACAGAAACGCGCTGAAAAAATATTTAAAAATCACGCCATTTGTTGTTTCTAATAAAAATATTTCGCTTCTTGAGTTTAACGTTGATTTTCCGGAAGAAGTCGGTGCGGATAGAATTGTTAATGCATTTGCTGCGTATTCTCTTTACAAAACAAACTGTATAGTTGTTGATTTTGGAACCGCAACATCCTTTGATATAGTAACAGAGGACGGAAAATTTCAGGGCGGCGTAATTGCTGCAGGTATGAAATT
The DNA here is from genome assembly GCA_944323425.1 of Candidatus Gastranaerophilales bacterium. Lineage (GTDB taxonomy): Bacteria > Cyanobacteriota > Vampirovibrionia > Gastranaerophilales > Gastranaerophilaceae > CALUPY01. The sequence continues at coordinate 11,591 of CALUSL010000004.1, forward strand.
ACAGGCAGAAAGCTTGAAAACTCATACGTCAAAGCTGCCTCTAATAAAAATCGAAGCACCTAAAAATGCTATAGGTAAAAATAGTATTGATGCAATGTTATCAGGTACAGTAAGAGGACATGCCTGCATGGTTGACGGAATGCTTGAGGCTTGTGAAGAAGAACTGGGCGTTCCAGTAAAGGTTATTGCGACAGGCGGCTATTCAGAAATAATTGCAAAATATATGAAAAGAAAATTTGACTGTATAAATCCGTGGATTACTCTGGAGGGTCTCAGGTTAATCCATGAGCATCAAGTCCAAATATCCATTAAATAACGGAGTAAATTATATAAAAACTTCTATATACTACAATTATAGGGGTAGGAGTTTTATATGAATTTCGCGAGATTACATAGAAATAGTGCGATATCAGACCTTTATGTGCCACAGAATGACGGTGAACTTTCTGATTCAATACTTCAAAGCTGGACACCTCAGGCTATAGAATGCTATGAACTTGGACAAAATTGCAGCAAATGCTCAATTACAAAGGGTAATTATTCGTTTATATGCCAGATGCCCAAGGTAATTAAAGTACTTTTGCAAGAACGGGGAAAACCTGATACCGCGTTGAAAAAAGAACAATATTAAAATTTTTCAATAAACAGACGGACTGCTTCATCCACAGTCGATGGAGATGTCAAATCTTGCTCTTTTGTAACGGGTCGCTGCACAGACATATTCATACCGCCCATTCTTTTTTTGTACAGCAGTAAAATTACAAATAATACAGCACATGAGCCAACAACCCAGAGCATTGTTATGAAAAATTTGCCAAGTACGATTTTTGCTTCACCCGGTTTTTGATCTGCTGAATTCTTTGTATTTTGAACAGTAGTTTGAGAATTTACCGGCTCTGCTGTAGCCGACTGAGCCGGTTGGACTGTTTCAGCCGGCGGATTTACAGATGGAAACTGCAGTGCATTTGCGCATTGCATCGGAATCAGTGCAAAACCGCCGATTATAACTGTTAAGAATACAAAACATAAGATTTTTTTTACAAAATTACTCATTTGAAGGTGTTTCATCAGATTTTTCTTTCTTTGTCGATGTTTTCTTTCTCGGTCTGGTCGGTTTTCTTGTTCTTGTGTTCTTTCTTTTGGGCTTTTCCTGCTGTGTTTCCTGTTCTTCTGCAGCGGGCTGCGGGGCTTCAGATGATTCTGCCGGCGCGTGCTCTTCTTGAACATTTTCTGTCTGTTCTGTTATTTGTTCATTTTCTCGTATTGTCTCTTCTGTCTCAACAGGCGTTTCTACTTTTTCAACAGTGTTTTCTGCAGGCTGTTCCTCTATTTCATCAAGGATATTAAATACATTTTTTCGTCCGCCTCTGTTGTTTTTGAAGTGTTTTTCTTTCGCATCTTTTGAAATATTTTGAACATTTACAGTGCTGGAGAGTTCGGGAGACAAAGATGTCTCTTTTATTTTTTGTACTGCATCGTCAGCTGTAAACTCAATATTTTCATTATTTCTTTGTTTCTTGTCATTCTGCCTTTTTGCTGTTAAAGACGGATTTGAGCTTTGGTTGTGCTGATGATTGAATACATTATTGTCCTTTTTATTATTTTTATTTTTAACCTGACCGACAGGTATTTTTAATTTAGCTGCTTTTGAACGGTACTCGCCTTCTGCAACTGACGTAGAGAATGTAAATTCCTCTATTACATGACCGGTACCCTGGCATGCCTGGCATTTTTTCGTGAATATTTCATCAAGACTCTGACCCTGTCTGTGTCTGGTCATTTCAACAAGACCGAGATCAGAAAGTTGACCTACCTGCGGTTTTGCTTTGTCTGTTTCTATTGCGAGTTCAAGCTCCTGCAAAATTGAGAGCTTATCTGCACGGCTGAGCATATCAATAAAGTCGATAATAATCATACCGCCTATATTTCTGAGTTTAAGCTGTCTTGCAATCTCGACAACAGCTTCCTTATTAGTTTTTAAAATTGTTTCATCCTGTGTTGCAGAACTGATAAATTTGCCGCTGTTTACGTCTATAACGGTTAGCGCTTCTGTTGTCTGGATAAAGAGATATCCGCCGGAGGGAAGATTTACTTTTATCTGTAAAGCGTTTCTTATTTCCTTTTGAATACCTGATGCAACAACAAGAGGCTCAGAGCCTTTGTATACTGAAATATCAATATCTTTGTTTAAATTCCAGTTCTGTATAAGCTGCTGTGTTCTATGTAGCGCAAAAGCTGTATCCACAACAATTTCTTTTACGTCTTCATCGCAAGCTTCTCTGATTACCCGGTAGAGTAAATCCTGATCTCTGTATAGAAGGTTTGGAGCTGAAACCATTTCAGCCTGAGTAACAATTGTATTCCATTTTTCGAGAAGTATTTCCAAATCTTCCTGAATTTCTGCCTCAGTCTGACCTTCTGCCTCAGTCCTGATAATGACACCAAGACCCACAGGTTTTAAAAGATTTACAATAGATTTGAGCCTTGCTCTTTCTTTTGGTGTAGAAATCTTTTTGCTGACGCTGACACCCGTTTCATGGGGCATAAGTACAAGGAATCGTCCGGGAAGGCTTATTGATGTGGTTACACGGGGACCCTTATGTCCGGTAGGTTCTTTTACTACCTGTACCATGAGTTTTTGTTTAGGAGAAAGTTTGTCCTGCAAACCGCCTTTACCTATAACATCAGCTGCGTGGAGAAATCCCATTTTGTCCGAACCAACGTTTACAAAAGCCGCTTCAATACTCGGAAGAATATTTTCAACTTTGCTTAAATACACATCTCCGAGCAAAATATCACCGCGGTGAATGAAAAATTCAGTAATTTTGTCATCCTCAAATACGGCTGCGATGTTGTCGCGCTCTGCGATTACAATTGATTTTTTCATAAACAATTCCTTATTAAACTTTTAAAAACTTTTATAATTCCATCAAATTCTCATCAAAAAATTTGAGACGTTTGATATTAAACTTTTCATCAGGATAGAAAAATTTGATTAATTCGTCCGGTCGGACTGACGGAACATCCGCATTCTGTCCTACCTTAAGAGTAATATAGAGCTTTCCATCTGTTATCTCTATATCTCTGACCGAGTTATTAATACATATTAACTTGTCTATACCTTTTTTTGTCTTCTTCGTGAGATAAATTTCTTTCTCTGAAGTAAGCTCATTTTTAATATACCCTAAATTTTGCAAATTGGGAATACCTGTATTTTTCGGAGTAAATTCATATTTTGCCCATTGTGCCAGTACATCAAGGCTTTTCGACTTTTTATCTATTTCACAAATTTTAATAATTTGTGCATTTTTATCCAGTACACTGTTCAAAATATCCTGTATTTCTTCAGGTGTATGTTCTTCTCGAAGTTCAAATTCGAAAAACTCTCCTTCGCTTTCAACAAAAATCGGGAGCGCAACTCCGAGCGATATTTTAGGAATAGGGTTAAACCCTTCAGTGAATACAACATTCAATCCTGAACGGAACAATGCTTTCATCAATGTATTCTGCCAGTCGAGATGTGATAGATATTTTAAATAGCCTGTCTTTGTTATTGTTGCACGGTATTTTTTTGATTCACATAATACTTCAGGCTCTTTCTCTAGCCTTGGAGTATAAGGCGTATTCAGCTGTTTTTTTACGTGAAATGCAGAACAAATTCCGCAATCCGAACATCTTGTTTCGCAGGGAACGCTTGTTGAGTTTTTCATTGCTGTTTTGAATTGCTCAACAAACCACTGCTTTTTAATTCCTGTATTAATGAAATCCCAGGGCAGAAATTCATCAAGATCAAACTCCTTCTGCGCAAGTGCGCGAATCGGTATGTGAACACTGTCCGCCACTTCTTTCCATTTTTCATGTGAAAAATTTTCATCCCATGTGTCAAGGTAACATCCTGACTTATACAAAGCCTCAATGTATTCGCACAGCGAATCATCTCCTCTTGTTAGAACCGCTTCAATTTGGGAAACATATTTGTCATGAATTTTTATGCGCACACCTTTGAGTGAACGGGATTTTTCTTTAATATAATGAATTTTTTCCGTTAAATCCTCTATTGAGTTCTGCCCGCACCACTGGAACGGGGTAAAAGGCTTCGGAACAAATATAGACAGGGTACAATTCAATTTTAAATCATCTTTTAAATTGTTTTCTTTGCGAAGCTGTTTTGCTCTGAATTTTATTTTTGACAGAAGATCTATCATTTCATCAATATCTGCGTATGTTTCTGTCGGAAGCCCCATTATAAAATAAAATTTTATTGTATCATATCCGTTTAGATAACAATCAAGCGTAGTGTTTACAATCTGTTCTTCTGTAAGGTTTTTGTTTATTACATCTCTGAGTCTTTGAGAACCTGCCTCAGGTGCTAATGTAATAGTCGTTTTTCTTACGTCTTTCACAAGGTTTGAGAGTCTTATATTGAAACGGTCAATCCTCTGACTGGGAAGTGAAGCTGAAACTTTTTGTGAACTGAAATGACAGGTCAATTCTTCAAGCACTGATTCTATATTCGTATAATCATTAGACGAAAGTGAAAGCAGTGAAAATTCATCATAACCGGTGTTTTTAACAAGTTCTTTTGTAACTTCTATAATATCCTCGGCTCTTCGTTCTCTTATGGGCAGATTTACATGTCCGGGCTGACAAAATCTACACATCCTTCCGCAACCTCGTCTTATTTCAACAACAGCCCTGTCATGAATCGAAGTCGAAAAAGGAACAGGATGCTTTGTCGGTGCAGATGTCATTCTGAAATCATAAATACGTTTATTGACTTCTCGGTCAAGTTTTGCAGAAGGGACATAGACACCTTCTACATCAGCCAGTTTTCTTAGAATATCATGACGGTTTAAGCCGTTTTTCTTTGCATTTCTATAAACTTCAAATATTTCGTCAAAAATTTCTTCACCATCCCCTATCAAAAAAGCATCAATAAAATCTTTCAAAGGTTCCGGATTGTATGCACATGGACCGCCGGATAGAATTATCGGGTGAGTTTCATCTCTATTTGCAGATTTTATAGGAATGCCGGACATATCAAGCAGTGCCAGAATTGTTGGATAGCAGAGTTCATACTGTATAGAAAATCCTACGAAATCGAATTCTTTTAAATATACTTTAGACTCGAGAGCGTATAGTTTTAGATTTCTGCGTGCCAGTTCTTCTTTAAAATCCACATCCGGCGCATAAAACCTATCGCATAATACTCCATCCAGTGAATTAATATGTTCATACAGTACCCTGTGACCCAGGTTGCTTGCGCCGACTTCGTATTTGTCGGGAAATCCCATTGCAAAAGTAACATCAGCATTTTCAAAATTTTTATTGTAGGAAAACATTTCATGTCCTACATACTGATAAGGCTTATTAACATTGGAAAGCAAATCGTCCAGTGTATTTTCGTCAATCTTTTTCATTTCTTTTTTTAACCACTTCTAAAAAAGCGATATCACCGGAGACCTGTTATGCAAGATCTCTTGGTAAGAACTTATCTATTTCTATTATAGTTCCGCTTAGTTCATTATTCCTGAACATGAGCAGAAAATCAAGAAGTTTGTCGTTAGGTACATTATAACTGTACAAAGACACGCCGCCGTTTTTTTCTCTCATTACTTTGACAATATAGCGACAGTCTTTTGCGTAATCCAGAAGATTTTCCTCTTTAAATGGATAGCCGTTTACATCAGTGTCAAGACGCACATAGCTGAATCCGGCAAATGATTTTACCCTTTCTTTTGTATCGGCGTGTTTGTTTTTGCTGTGTTTCTTAAAAATATTTATTACTTTATTACTGATATCGTCCGTCATAATACTATTAAAACGCAGGATTTATGTGTTGTCTAACTTTTTACAAAACCTTAATATTAAGATTTGTAACGAAAAAAACAATGTGTGCAATTTTTGATTGCATATATACTTTATATATATGTAAGACATAAATAATAAAAGATATTTAAATAAGATGAGACTTTCACACTAACCTACCTAACTTCCTAACCTTCCCTTCCTATTAAAGTATTGCTCCGAAATTAATCGGGGCTTTTTTTTATCTAATATTCAAGGGCGTGTTGCTGTAAGGTTTATCAGCAGTCGGTTTTTCCTGATGTTGTTATATTAAGCTGCTCTTTTATCTCCTGGACTTCGTATGTAAGTCTGTTAAGCTGACATTTTACCGGGTCCGGAATTCTGTTATGCATAAGAATTCCGCCAACCATAAGCTTTTGATGAACAACTCTTCCGGGTACACCTACGACAGTACTGTTTTCTGGAACATCGTCAACAACAACTGAACCCGCACCGATTCTTGTATTTGAGCCGATAGAAAGGTTGCCGAGAACTTTTGCGCCTGCTCCTACTATAACATTGTTGCCAAGTGTGGGGTGGCGTTTTCCGTGCTCCTTTCCCGTACCGCCGAGTGTTACTCCTTGATAAATAAGCACGTCATCTCCGATTATAGTTGTTTCTCCTATAACAACACCCATGCCATGGTCAATAAAAAATCTGCGTCCGATGGTTGCACCGGGATGGATTTCTATGCCGGTAAATATTCTGCTCCAGTAAGAAATGAGCCTGGGGATTACAGGTATTTTCCAGTAACGGAGTTTGTGCGCAATCCTATGCGCAATCAGTGCATGCAACCCCGGATAGCAGAGTAAAACTTCTATAAGATTGTCTGCTGCCGGATCTTTTTCATAAATTGTTTTTATATCTTCTTTTATCTGGCTGAGTGCACGCTGTATTAGCATTTTGGGTTCCTTTTAGTTGTCAAACAATTTCGTTGAAATATATCTTTCTCCGTAGTCACAAATTATTGTAACAATTAATTTGCCTTTGTTCTCCGGTCTTCTGGCTAACTCAAGAGCGCAAAAAACATTTGCACCTGACGAAATTCCGCAGAGTATACCTTCTTCTTTTGCCAGCCGGCGAGCAGTTTGTAGAGCATCTTCTTCTTTTACTGTTATAAATTCGTCTATAACCTGCTTGTTTAGATTTTTCGGAATAAAATTAGCTCCTATTCCTTGAATGCCGTGGGCTCCCGCTTTTCCTTTTGTTATAAGCGGACTGTCAAAAGGCTCTGCTCCAACAATTTTTATATTTGGATTGTATTCTTTTAATTTTGAGCCTACGCCAGAAATCGTTCCGCCGGTTCCAAAGCTTGCAACAAAAATATCGATTTTTCCGTCCGTATCATTCCATATTTCTGGTGCTGTTGTTAGTTCATGGGCTTTCTGGTTGTCTGGATTGTCAAATTGCGATGGGATAAATGTCTTTTTGTACATTTTTGAAAGTTCAAACGCCGTATCTACAGCACCCTGCATTCCTAGTTCTTTTGGCGTAAGTACGATTTCAGCACCGTATCCCTGCAGCATTTTTCTGCGTTCAATACTCATATTCTCGGGCATTGTCAGAATTAGCCTGTAGCCCTTAACAGCACAGCAGAGTGCAAGCCCTATGCCTGTATTTCCGCTTGTCGGCTCGATTATTACGGTATCTTTTTTTACAAGTTTTTGCTTCTCCGCTTCTTCGAGCATTTTTATTGCCGGTCTGTCTTTTACGGAATTAGCCGGATTGAAGTACTCCAGTTTTACTGCTATTTTTGCATCCGTATTATTTATTTTATTCAGCATAACCATCGGGGTGTTACCGATGAGCTCGAGAATATTTTTGTGAATCATACTAAACTAACCTCATGTATTTTCTTTTACCTGCTTGAAGGATAGCTGGTTTTGCAGGTACTGACATAGTGATATCAGTTATTTTTTCGTTATCCAGTTTTACCCCGCCTCCTGCTATTAGTCTTTTTGCTTCGCCTTTGCTGGATACAAAGCCAAGTTCAAGAAGCAGGTCGAGAATATTCTTTTCTCCATCCATCTTGTGAGAGGGGATATCTTCTGGTATGCCTTTGTTCTGAACGACATTAACAAATTCATCCTGAGCTTTTTTTGTTTCTTCGTCAGAATGATATTCGTTTGTAATTGTGTATGCGAGCTGCATTTTTATGTCTCTCGGGTTTTCTGTTTTTAGACGTTCTTCGATTTTCTTTAGCTCTGCGTCTGAAATATCAGTGAGCAGACTGAAATATTTCACGATAAGTGTATCAGGAATGGACATAAGTTTTCCGTACATATCTTTTGCGCTGTCTGTCAGTGAAATACAGTGTTCAGGATATGTTTTGGACATTTTTACAAGTCCGTCTGTGCCTTCAATCAAAGGCAGGAGCATGACCATTTGCGGGTTGGGCTTTCCGTAAGCGGTCTGAATTTCACGTCCGAGAAGAACGTTGAATCTCTGGTCTGTACCTCCGAGTTCTATATCCGCATCTATTGCGACAGAATCATAAGCCTGCATAAGCGGGTAGAAAAATTCGTGAATGGAAATTGGTTTTCCTTCTGCATATCTTTTTGCAAAATCATCGCGTGTCATCATCTGTGCGACAGTAACGTTCGATGCCAGTTTTAAAAGATCTGTAAGCTGCATTTTGTGCAGCCAGTCCGCATTGTTCACGACTTCGGCTTTTGATGTGTCGAGAACCTTTGACATTTGTTCAAAATATGTTTTTGCGTTTTCTTCAACCTGTTCTTTTGTAAGAGCGGGTCTTGTTTCTGATTTTCCGGACGGATCTCCGACCATTGCAGTAGCTCCGCCTACGAGCAGAACAATTGTGTGTCCAAGTTCCTGAAATTTTTTGAGTTTTTTCATAACCACTGTATGACCGAGGTGCAGGTCAGGTCTTGTTGGATCCATGCCTAGTTTTACTCGGATGGGGATTCCTGATTCTTTTGATTTCTGGAGTTTTATTGCGAGTTCTTTGACTCCGCCTGGCAGAAGTTCAGCACCTCTGGATATTTCTTCTGCCTGTTTTATAAATTCTTCTTTCAGTTGAAATTTTGCTTCCATTATTTTTATCCTCTGTTTTTCTTATTAATGTTTTTATTGTAACAAAAATAATTGTAAATTGTTGCAGATTTTTATGAAAAAATACTCGGGCAAGGCTTGTAATTCAAATATATGCGTGTTAATATGACAACACAGAACTACATAAACCAAGCAGAAGGTGGTGAAAACTAAATGCCAGAAGTAAGAGTCGGTGAAAATGAAAGCATTGAAAGCGCTCTTAAAAGATTTAAAAAGAAAATCCAGAAAGCGGGTATTCTTTCTGAAATCAAAAGACGCGAAGTTTATGAAAAACCGAGTATAAAAAGAAAACGCAAATCTGAAGCTGCAAGAAAACGCAGAGTTTAGATTCTGTCATAAGTTTAAATGAATAAAAAGCGCACGATTCCAAACGGCGCTTTTTGTATTTATAAAAATATTTTTATGCTAGACTTGTTTTAAGTCACATAAATAGGGAATAAAAAATTGAGCGATAACAGTCAAATCACATCATCAAAATTTGCGAGCGTAATTGCCCGTATTCTGGACGACAAACTGGGTCAGGACATAGCGATTTTGAATATCAGTAATGTTTCTGTACTGGCTGATTTTTTTGTAATTTGTTCTGCTGACAGCACGACGCAGGTCAGGGCATTGACAGAGCACGTAAGAGATAGAGTGAAACATCTTTTTGAACGTATTCCTGCCGGTGAAGAAAAAGACATGAAAAACAGATGGAACCTTCTGGACTACGGTGACGTAATCGTTCATGTGCTCCACAGAGAAGAACGTGAAACGTACGCAATTGAAAAATTCTGGTCGCATGCTTTCAAAGTAAACCGTGAGGACTGGGAGAAGGATTCAGAAGAGTATTCTATATACTAGTAGCTCTATTGTTTATTGTTGAATCCCGGATATGTTTTTCAGTGTATTTTCACTTGCGACAATGGACGTAATAGGATTGCCTCCGAATACGTAGTTCGCGGCATTGTATATGTCGTCGGCTGTGATTTCGTCTATAAGTTTTAGATGCAAATCAGTACTACCTGTTGAATAAGGCGAAGAAAGGTTTGAGAGCAGTGTGTGAGTTTGCCCGCCGGAACTTTCTGTCTCGTTGAGAATGTTCGTTTTTAGACGGAGCTTCGCTGCATCAAGCTCTTCGTCGGATACTTTTTCTGTTTTCAATTTTTCAATATGTTTTTTGAATCCGTCCAGTGATTTTTTTACATTGTCGTATTTTATAATATTGTTTTCAGGATCGTCTGTTGTCGTTTTTATGTAAAGCGAGATAACTCCGGTATCTCCATACGCAAACCAGTCAGAATTCACTCTGTATGCGAGCATCTGTTTTTCTCTCAGGTCTGAAAATAGTCTGGATGAAGGATTACCTCCAAGTATGCTGTTCAATAATGTGAAAATCAAACGGTCTTTCGGATTTGTGTTTACTTTGAAGGTGTATGCCTGTTCTATTTCTGCCTGAATTCTTTTGTCTTCTTTTGTAAGAAGTTTTGATTCGGAAATGGGGGTGAATCCATTGAAGATATCAAAATTCTTTTTGTTGAAAACCGGAAATTCGCAAGAAAGCTCCTGCAATGTTTTATTCACAATCTCAGGATTTTTTTCAACCGGAGCAGTCATTACAAAATCAGCCTGTGCGTTTTTCATAATATACATATAAAGACCTTTGATATCGTCCAGTGTTACACTGTCAATCGATGCTTTCAGTTCGTCAATTGTCGCAAATTCACTTATATTAGGAAAAAGCTCTCTGTATAATTTGTCGTCAGCAGAAATCTCAGCATTGCTGATGGCTTCTTTCATCATTGATTTTGCATAATCAAGACTTTCCTGCGTAAATCTCGGGTGCAGAAGGGCTTCTTTTGCATATTTTAGGGATTGTACTGTTTTGCTTGCCGGCGTAATGCAGTTTAGTTCAATTTCTCTGGAATCTGAATTCAGTGACAGATATATACCCTGCTCATGCGCATCCGTGTAAAATGTGGCATTGTCTCTGAATGCTGAGCCTTCTTGTAGTATGCCAGCAAGAATCTCTGCTGTAGCCGGCTTGATTTGTGCCGGTATTTTTGCGTTTAGTGAGAGTTTGTAATTCGTAATTTCTGAGGTATTTGGATTGAATACGGCTGTCATATTGTTGTTTAGATTGTACTGTTTGATTCTTGTACTATCAAAAACCTGTTGGTAGGGCTGACCTTTGAACGAGATTTTTGCGGGGTTGGTGCTGCGATTTTCAAGAAGCATTTCTTGTGTTATGTATTCCGGGTGTACAAGACTCAGAGAGACTTTGTTTAAGTCAAGATATTTTGCAATATATTCATTTATGTCTTTTGGTGTAATGGAATCGAGAATTTGGAGATGGTTTTCAAGATCTCCTATTGTATTGTTCATCATGGACGAGCCAATAAGTTCATTCAGTCTTTTTGAACTCTCTGAAATATTTGAAAGTGTTATTTTTTGCGCAAGCTTTTCTCTGTCCAGTTCCTTTTGTCCAATCGGGTTAGTTTTTAAGCTCTGTATAGCGTTATAGTATGTGTTTAGCAGCTCACCTGTTTTTTCCGGAGAGGTCTGGGATACAAGAAGTATTGCAGTCGGGTCGTCAGGTCTGTTTCCGACTCTTTCTGTCGTAAACATGCCTGAGCAGTGTATTTTGTCAAGAGCCGAGCTGATTCTGGAGTTTTTATCTCCTAAGAGAAGGTCCATCACAAGGTTCTGTATAATCATCTCTTTGCCGTCACTGTTTTTTGGACCGGTGAAGCCGAGAACTACTGTGCTGTTTTTTGCTTTTGGCATTAATACATCATTTCTCACTGGATTATTCAGGGGAGAAAATTCTGTATAGACTCTGTTTTCGATTTTGCTGCTTTTGGTGTTGTTAAAATATTTTGAAACAAGCTCTATTGTTTTTTGCGCATCAACGTTCCCGGTGATTACAGTGACGCAGTTGTCGGGAGAGTACCACGCATCGTCGTATGCTCTGACTTTTTCACTGGTCAGGTTGTTAACGGTGCTTATTGTTCCGGCAATAACATCAGGAACGCTCGTTTTTATACCAAAGAGATTTTTTATACAATTGTTTAATGCGAGATTCACCGGTTCATCAGAGACCATGCTAATCTCCGAAGTGACAGGACCTTTTTCTTTTTCTACCATTTCAGGAGTGTGAGTCGGGGTCTGCAGCATGTCCGCATGGATTCTTATCGTATTTTCAAGATCATTTTCTCCGAGCATCTGAGACTGTACATAGTAGTCTGTTGTGGACATGCCTGTGGATGCGTTTGTTGAGGCGCCCATTTTGTTTGTCAGTTCGAAGAATTCACCCTCTTTCAAGTTTTCTGAGCCGTTAAATTTCATGTGCTCAATAAAATGAAAAATTCCCTTTTCTGATTCACGTTCGTTCATAGAGCCGACATTGAAGTAGGATTGAACGACAGTAGAGCCTTTTTTCGGCAGAATAATTACTTTTTGTCCGTTAGCGAGTTTGTAAAATTTAGCCGGATTCGAGTAAGGAATATTTATGTCCCTTATAAATGTATAGGGCATTGGCATTTTTACTGATAGTTCCGATTTTATTGCGGAGGTCGGATCTGAAGCGTATGCTTTGGAAACCTGTTTTTCTTCTGGTTGCTGTACAGAACCGGTTCTTTTTTGAATATTGCTGACGTATCCGTTATTGTTTATACCTGATAAAAAATTAATCATCTGCACACCTGTTTTATGCTTTTTACCATACAATGTCCGTGAATTTTCTATTTTAACAAAAAAACTGTATTTTTTTATAAAAATTTACAAACCCGGAAGCAAGCTGGCTTTTCAGTTCTCAGTGACTTCTTTTATTGCAGAAAAGGCAATGTCAGTCAGAGTCTCAATTTCTTCTTCCGTAATAATCAATGGCGGCATGAAGTAAATAATGTTTCCTATTGGACGAAGGATTGCGCCTTTTTTCAGCGCTGATTTAAAAACTCTGTGTCCGATTCTTTCTGTAAAGGTATAAGGTTCTTTTGTCCTTTTGTTCCTTACCATTTCGACTGCACCAATCATGCCTGTATTACGGACGTCTCCGACATGAGAAAGCGTTTTGAACTTTTCAAGGCATGACTTTAGCTTTTTAATTTTCGGTTCAAGATTTTCTATAATTTTTTCTTCTTCCATAATTTTCAGGTTTTCTACTGCTATGGCGCAGGCAACAGGGTTTCCAGTAAAGCTGTGTCCATGGTAGAAAGTTTTTAGCGTGGAAAAATCATCATAGAAAGCATTGTATATTTTGTCGGTAGTGATTGTTGCGGCCAGCGGGATATAACCTGCTGTTATACCTTTTGCAACGCAGAAAATGTCCGGCTTTATTCCGGCATGTTCAAAGGCAAAGTATTTTCCTGTTCTACCGAAAGCCATTGCAACCTCGTCATCAATAAGCAGTATGTCATATTTGTCGCAGAGTGCGCGGAGCTTTTTCAGGTATTCAGCCGGATACATTCTCATTCCAGCAGCGCCCTGAACAAGGGGTTCTATAATCATTGCTGCAATTTCGTCGTGTCTTTTTTCAAAGAGTTCTTCCACTTCTTTGAAACACTCAATTTCGCAATTCCCCTGTATGCAGCCAGCCGGACATCTGTAGCAGTATGGAGCGCTTACTTTTAGCGTCTCAAACACAAGCGGGTTGAATATTTTTTTATAAATATCAATGCCCCCGACAGAAACAGAGCCAAGGGTGTCGCCGTGGTAGGATTCCGTCATCGATACAAAGTGTTTTTTTTCAGGTTTTCCCTTCTGGTACCAATACTGGTACGCCATTTTTATAGCAACTTCAACAGCTGTAGAGCCGTCATCAGAGTAAAAAACTTTTGTAAATGGGCTGCCGGATAGCTCTATAAGCTTTTGAGCAAGTTCTATCGCTGGTTTGTGTGTAAAATCAGCGAGCAGCACATGTTCTATTTTTTTTGCCTGCTCTGTTAATACACCGTTTAGTTTCGGGTTTGAGTGTCCGAGTGTGTTTACCCACCACGACGAAACACCGTCTATATATCTGTTTCCGTCAATGTCGTAGAGATAAATACCTTCCCCTTTTTCTATTAAAATCGGTTTGAAATCCGCCCCTTCGTACTGTTTCATCTGGGTATCCGGATGCCATACGTATTTTAAATCTTTTTCAATCCATTCTTTTTTATCTGTCATTTTGCCCCCAATCTGCTACTTCATCCTACAACAAATTAACAGGTTTTTATAGACAACAGAAAAATATTTTAATATACAGGAGTGCTTGTAATTGACAATCATATTTCATATTATCAGCCTATTATTTTTCAATAAAATTATGTTAAAATTTTACTAAAATAATATGTCATCAGCTTTAGCAGCCGGCATGTGCCGGTATTATAAAACAGGGAAGTCATGGAAATATTAGAAAAAAACTTAGCGCTGCTTGAAAAAACTAACAAAATTCTTGCAGATAAAATCAGGAATGTATCTGAAATAAAAAATTCATATGAGCTTAAAACAAACCTTGCGGGTGAGTATAATCTTGCAGTAAACGGAAAGCTTGTCCATTCTGTTAATGGCGCAGAAAAAGAAGCAGAGATGCTTTTTAAACAATTACCTAATGAAAGTGCTAATGTAATTCATGTTATATACGGTCTTGGGTTAGGGTATATGCTTGACTATTATTTTGAGCATACTAAGGGGTCTATTATTGTTTATGAGCCGGATATAGAATTATTAAGGATTGTTTTAGAAATCGTTGATTTTGAAAAACAGCTGAGTGCTCCTAATGTATTTGTTGCTTCTACCCGCGATGAGCTGAAAATGGCTTATGATTTGCTTTTTAGATATAAGACTGAAACTGATGTATCGTACCTTGATTATTATAAATATAATAAGAAGGATGAGTATGATAAATTTATGAAAGATTTTAATACTATTCATAGTATTTATGCGTTTAATCATAAATTTCATGCTGAAACAACATATCTATTTCTGCATTCAACTTTGTATGCAATGTATAAAAGATTGTTCCTTCCTGAAATTGACAGTTATAAAAATATATTAAAAGATAAACCGGCTGTAATTGTATCTGCAGGACCTTCACTTGCAAAAAATATAGAAACACTCAAAAAAGCAAAAAATCATGTGGTGATTTTCTGTGTTGGTGCTGCTTACAAAACACTATACGAAAATGGTATTACTCCGGATTTTGCGGTCTTAATAGAGAAGTTTAATACTTCGCATCATTACACTTTTCCGAATAACAAAGATGTAACAATGATTATTGAGCCGTTTACGAATTATAGCGTATTTCAGGCTGATTTTAAACGTTATATAACAAGCGTTTCTTATGAAACATCATCGAATCACTGGTTCAAGAAAATTAAAAATGAAACAATAGGAGATTTTGAAGCAAAGGGTACTGTTTCTTATCAGGCGTTGTCCGCTGCAAAATTGATGGGATGTAATCCTCTAATACTTTTGGGACAGGATCTTGCATATGTAGACGGAAAATGTTACGCCAAAGGTTCTCAATTTGAAGATCTTGAATGTATAAAGGATGAAACAACCGGAGAATATAAAGTATGGCCGAAGAATTATGAAAAATTCAGAGATGCTTATTGTTCTACATTAAGGGGCAAGTATTCTGATGAAATTCTTGATGATGTTGTTAGTAGAAATATGGAGAAAATTATGAAGGGGCTGACTTTTGTCGATGATCAAAAGGGCGGCAAGCTTCCGACACAAAGCGGATATTCCATGTTCATTCAGTATTTTCAAGAATTTGCTCAAAAGAATAACGGAGAAAATATACTCATAAATTCTTCTACCGGTGGTGCTAATATAAAAGGATTTTCTAATATACCTCTAAGTGAAGCAATAGCGCCGTATTTAGAAAAAGAAATTGATGTAGAAAATATCATCTCTCAGGTTCAACCTGACCTGCCGGATAAGTCAGTTGTTGAAAAGAATCTGAGAAATGATATGGAATGTATAAGAGAAATACTTCCTCTTCTTTCTCAGGGACAGTCTTTTGTTAAGATAATAAACATGGAACATCAAAGACATAAAAAATCTACTCAAATTGCGCTAAATTCTTTGAAAAAGGCTGTAGAACTCTATTTATCGATTACAAATACTTATTATATTAATAGTGTATTGTATAGATTGATTGCAACTCAGGAAAACAGTTCTATTAAATGGTTTCTGAAAGAAAATATAGATATGTCAGAATTTGGAGAACAAAAAGAAGCACTCGAGTTGTTTAAAAACTATTATTTTAATGTAGAGAAAAAATGTAAAAGAATTATTTACCTTATAGAAAAAAATCTGGAGGTGCTGGATGAAAGCTGTCTTGCAAAGAGTTAAGCATGCTTCTGTTTCGATAAATGGAGAGACTTTTTCAGAAATAAAGGAAGGTTTACTTATATTATATGGTGTTGAAAAGGGTGATACCAGAGAAAAAATGGAATGGATGGTCAGAAAAATTCCTAATTTAAGAATTTTTGAGGATGAAAATGAAAAGATGAATCTTTCTGTGTCTGATATTAAGGGGGAAATTCTTGTTGTATCACAGTTTACACTCGCTGCAGACTGTAAAAAAGGTACAAGACCAGGGTTCGATATGGCTGAACTTCCTGCACCTGCAGAAAAAATGTATGAAGATTTTGTATCAGAGTTAAAGAAAAGCGGGCTCGTCGTAAAAACCGGCAAATTTGGCGCTATGATGGATATTTCGCTTTGCAACAATGGACCCGTTACAATAATTTTGGAGAAATAAATAAAAAATTATTATAAAAATGCTTGCCATATAAAGATTTTGAGTTTAGAATAAAAATAATTCATGAACTAATTTTTTAATTTACAATTTAATTAACACCGAGGAGCTAATTTATTAAAATAGCCTTTCACTTAAAAGGGTAAACGAAAATATGTATGTAAATAAGTGTACTAAATGTGGAGCGGAATTTGAAACCAAAAACCCCAAACGGGTAATATGCCCAAATTGCCTGTATCCAGAGAAAAAATCAGAATCAGAATCAAATTCAGAAAATAATAACTATCAGGGATCTTACAGTTCTTATTCTACGGAATCATATCAACCCAGAGAAAAAAGAGAAGAAAGACCTTATCAGCAGAGATACGATGGTCAACGTTCTTACAATCGTTCGTATCCCCAGCAGCGTTCTTACGGCGGTCAACGTCCGCAAAGACCGTATGATAGAAACGACGGTGGTTACAATAGAGGCGGCGGTAGCTACCAGCGTCCTCAACGTCCATATGACAGAAATCAGAGACCTCAGGGTAACAGACGTCCGCAAAGACCGGGCGGCAGACCGATGCAGAAAAAACCGCCAAAACAGCTTCTTATTACAAAAGAACAAATGCTGCAGATAGAAGAATTGTACAAAAAGATGCTTCCGCTTCCGAATCCGGATGCGCATGAAGTTATCGGAGAAAAAATTGGGCTCGAGCCGAGAAAGGTATTTTTCGGTATAAATCTTGTCCGTCAAAAATTAATGCTGCCAAAACTTTCTTATCCGAAAAGAAAACTCGCAGTATCTCCTGATCAACTTACGGCAATAAAAGCGCTATACGAACCGCTTCTTCCGCTTCCGCCTATAGGATGCCATAAGATACTTGCTGCTCAGCTTAAAATTGATGAATGGCGTGTGCATGTGGGTATAGGATTAATTAGAAAACAGATGGGTATGGATCGTTGGAATCCGGATAGAGAAGATGCACCACAGGAATTCAAAAATCAGGAAAAGACAGAAGAATCTGTAGAAAAACCGGCTAAAGCTGAAAAGAAAACAACTAAAAAAGCAAAAGCTGAAAAGGCTGAAGAACCGGAAATAGCACAAAATGAAGAGTAAGCTTGTTTCTATAGGAAAAGTTTTGAACTTCCATGGAATCAAAGGCGAGGTTCGAATGGGCTATACAGCCGGAAATGAGTCTTTGATTAAAAGTTTGAAAACTGTTTTTATTTTTGTAAATAATGAGAAAAAGCCTTTTAATGTCGAATCTGTAAGGTTTCATAAAAATTTTGCTATTGTGAAATTTTCTGAAATTAATTCAATTAATGATGTCATGCCTATCAAAGGAAGTCTTGTTCATCTTGAAGAAACCGATGTTAAATCAGGTCTTGAAGAAGATGAGTTTTTGATTAATGACCTTGTTGGTCTTGTTGTAAAAGATACAGAAGGGCACGATATAGGTGTAGTGAATCAGGTTGGGGAAAATAGAGCATCAAGTTTGCTTTCTGTTAAAAAGCCGGATGGACAGACGTTTATGGTTCCTTTTGTGAAAGAACTCGTTCCAGAAGTAAATCTTGCAGAAGGAATTGTTGTTGTGAAAATGATTGACGGTCTGGATGGATAAATATGAAATTTGACGTAGTTACATTGTTTCCGGAAATGATTCAGCAGGCGTGCTCGCACAGTATAATATCCAGAGCGGTTGCTAATAATATAATTGAAATAAATACAATAAATCCGAGAGACTATACTCTTGATAAACACAAAAAGGTTGATGATACGCCATACGGCGGCGGTGCAGGTATGGTTTTGATGTGCCAGCCGTATTTTGACTCATTTGATTCTATAAAAAAGGATGAAAATACTGAAATTTTGCTGCTGTCTCCCCAGGGAGAGACCTTTAATCAGCAAATGGCATCAGAACTTGCTAAAAAAAATCATATAATTCTTTTATGCGGGCACTATGAAGGTTTTGATGAGAGAATAAAAGAGTATACAAAAGCTCGAGAGGTATCAATTGGCGATTTTGTCCTCACAGGCGGTGAACTACCGGCATTGTGTCTTATTGATTCTATTTCAAGAAATATAGACGGTTTTCTTGGTAAAATAGATTCTGCCATAAATGATTCTTTTTCTGACGGACTTCTTGAACATCCGCAGTATACAAAGCCCCGGGAATACAGGGGGATGAAAGTGCCTGAGGTTCTGTTTTCCGGTAATCATGGACTGATAGACGAATGGAGGCGGAAACAACAATTTTTAATAACCCAAAAAAAACGTCCTGATTTGATTGCAAAATTCAAAAAAAACTGTAATAATAATAAAGATTTAAAACTTTTGAATGAGGTTTTATTTTCGCAAACAGAATAATATTAAATTACACACACATTATAAGGTCAATCGTCAATGGAATTAAATAAAGAACAAATTTCTAAATTATTAGAATTAGCTGAATTAGAATTGGATAGGGATAATATCACAACTGAAGATATTAACAAAGCCTTAATTGCGATAGAAAGAAAGCTAATGTCTTTTTCTTACGGAGAATCGCTTGCAGGAGCCAGTGATTTAAGCGTACTTATTGTTGATGATCTCGAGTTGTCTATATATCAGTTTAACCAGCTATTAAAACGTATAGGTGTAAAACCTACTGTTGCTCGCAACAAAGAAGAGGCTTTTGCTGAACTTAAAAAGAAAAAGTTTGACTATATTGTTGTTGATTTGTTTCTTCCTGACGCAGAAGATGGTTTTGAACTAATTGATGAATGTATAAAAATCAGAGAGACAAAAGGTGTTAACAAGATTATTGTTATGTCTGGTACTGACGATAAAAATCTTGTTGAAAAGTGCTATAAATTGGGTATTGATGAGTTTATTCCGAAAAATGTTAACTGGCATGACCAGATTCTCAAATATATAACTAACACACTTACTGCTAAAACAAGCACGGATTTCCTGAAATATTCAATAAATGATAATATCTGCTGCTACACTTTGAATAAATTTAACTGCCAGAAGCATATTGATACCATAATGAAAGATGTTACAACAAGCCTCTATATGGGATATGTAAACATTATTTTCAATATGGAAAATATAAAGATATTTGATGAAGAATACACTAGGGCTTTTGCTGAACTGTATAGAATGTGTCAGGAAAAGAAAGGTACTTTTTCTCTTGTAAAAATTTCTGATCCGCTTAGAAATGCTCTTTCTGACGCATTTTTAGATACGGTAATACCTATATATTCAAGTGTCGAAGGCGCTGTTAGCAAATTAGCAGACTAAATGTCTTTTTCTATCATGTCAACGCGTCGCTGATGTCTACCGCCTTCAAAATCGGTTGAAAGCCAGATATCGACTATATCAATAGCCAGATATTCTCCTGTTATTCTTTCACCCAGACACAAAATATTAGCATTGTTATGAGCTCTTGACATACGCGCTGAGCAAGTATCTGCACATGTTACTGCTCTGATTCCTTTAATTTTGTTTGCCGCTATACTCATCCCGAGACCGGTGCCGCATATGAGAATACCTTTTTCGTATGCTCCTTCTGAAATCTTTTTTGCGAGTTTTTTTGCTATTTCCGGATAGTCGCAGGATTCAGTTGAATATGTTCCGATATCTTCAATTTCGTAACCTTTATTTTTTAAATGCCCGATAATTTTATTCTTTAATGCAAAACCACCATGGTCACATCCGATTATTAATTTTTCCATTAAAAACTCCTTAACTAAGACTCTTTCTCATTTTATCACCTAAAACCTTACTAATTATGTAAATATATGTAAAAATATCCTCTAAAAACTCAAGTATATAGAAAAAATGCCGACAATATATTTGTCAGTTAGAAAATAGGGATAAAACATGTTTAAGGAAATTTTAGAAAAAATAGACGAACTTGAGGAAAGAATGGTTGATTACGCGGAAGCAAATTCTTTTCTTTTCAACCACAATAGAATCTATATGATTTCAACAAATAAAGCTTACGAAACACCTGAGTATAATTTTCAACCTTATACTTTTAAATACGGAGACTATAGTATTTCGGATTATATAAAACAATATACTTCAAAATCTCCGGAAGCAGGTACTGTATAAACCCCTTTATATCTTGCACAAATAACAGCTATCTTGCAATGACTATACTGTAAGATAGCTGTTTGTATAAACCTTTTTGTTCAACAGTATTTCTGCTGTCTTGAAAATGGCTGTCTGCTCAGCATCAGCTGCATTATATACTAAATCTTCAATTTCTCCGAAATTTTTCATAATATCATACAAGTCGATAAAAGCCTCGTCAGAAGCTTTTTCAGGAGTTTGACTCTCAACGGCTTTTATAACCCTGCACAGCTCTGAATCAAAAATATCCACAATCGCACTGTCCAGCCCGCATCCTGCAGCCATAACCAGAAAAACTCTGTTTATAAGCGGTCTAAGCTCCGCAGGGCAGCCGTTTGAAACATTGGAAAGTCCAATTGTGGAATGCACTGCAGGCTCAAAACTTTCTTTCAGCATTCTCAACGTGTTCAGACATTCTCCTGCCTGAGATTGATCAACACCGACAGGCAAAACGAGCGGGTCAAAATACAATTTTTCATTACAAATCCCGGTGTTTTCCATAAAAGACTGGATTTCCATAGCGAGTTCAAGCCTTGCGTCGCACTCTTTCGGAATCCCTATATCACTGTTCATGGTAAGTGCAATAATATTCGTTCCCGATTCTGCAGCCAGTGCTGCAGTTTTTTCGAGTCTTTCTATGTCGGCGCTCGTACTGTTAATCAGGCACGCGGAAGGTTTTTTGGCGAGTATAAGACCTTCGCGGATTTCTTCCGTGTTTGTTGTATCAAATGAAACAGGAATGTCTGTGATATCATTCAAAATCTCCATCAACCATTTCATTGTGCCGGAAAAATTTGCGCGCGCCGGACCTATGTTCAAATCAATCCAGTCAGGTTTTCTTTCCGCCATCTTTTTTATTAAGTTTTCTATGTAAACACTGTCACGTGCAAGTATTGCCTCTTTTGTGGTTTTTGAGATTATGTGAAGATTTTCTGCTATCAGTTTCATCTGTTTTTCCTTTTTTATTTTTAAAAAAATTTTTACATATTTTATAAATTTTTACAAGTTTTACATTTGTTACATAAAGGCTTGCACTCGGTTTATTTTTGATAAAATAATGTTTGAACAGAAGAGGCAAATATGCAGTTAGAATTTTTATACTCAAAAATACACAGAGCTACTGTCACAGACGCAAATCTTGAATATGTCGGCTCTATTACTATAGATGAAGAATTGATGGAAGCAGCGAATCTTCTGGAAGGGCAGAAAGTTGATATACTCGATGTCAACAACGGAGAAAGATTCCAAACATACGTAATCAAAGGAAAAAGAGGAAATCGAGATATCTGCCTGAACGGAGCAGCAGCCAGAAAAGTTCAGATAGGAGACAAAGTAATCATTGTTTCATACGCGTCAATGACCCTCGAAGAGAAAGCAAAATTTAATCCGTCCATTGTCATGGTAGATGACAAAAATAATATAATAAACAATTAAACCGCAAAAAAATTTTTGTCCGGTTTTTGTTTTATTAAAAAAATCTTTACCTGCCGGAATACATTAACACCAGCACAGAAGAATAAGGATGAATAAAATTGCAAACTATACTGACTCCCCCGAAAATATCTCATACCCCGAAACTCCTCACATCGCGTATTGAAATGAGATTAAACAAAATCTTTTTTAATGAAATCCACTCAAAAAATCCGGTTATCCTGAGCGTAAAACCGGACGTGATAAAAAAGATTTCGCGATTTATCTCTGGTGAACTGAGACGCTCTTGCGCAATCGGGATAGCCGGAGAGACGGCAAGCGGAAAATCAACGATTGCGCTGGATATAATTGATACAATAAATATGTTTGCAAAAGAGTACTGTCTGGAAAACGCGGTTACGAGAATAAACACTGATGACTATTATTTTGATCGTTCGGAGATGGTAAAAAAAGCTGGAAGTTTTGCCGAGTTTGCGAAACACTACGACCTTGACGTGCCAGAAGCGCTGGAACTCGAACTTATGCACAAACACATAAAACAGCTTGTATTCGGACACGAAGTCTATCTCCCGAAATACGACATGTCAGGAACCGCAATCCGAAAAGACAATGTTCAGCTTGCGACTCCCTCCAGGGTAATCATATCCGAAGGGCTTTTTACGCTGACGGAAAAGGTTGCGGATGCGTTTGATTTCAAGATATATGTAGATGTTTCACACAATGTGCAAAAAGCTCGTTTCTACAAACGTGCAGCAGAAAGACATCTCGGTGACTCTGCGGATGAAGTCTACAAAAACGCTTCCGACAAAGCAAAAATTTATATCAAACCGACCCTGAAAACAGCAGATATAGTGATTTCCGGCGAAGCAGACCGACAAAAATACAAAGCCTTTATTTCGAAAATTTTGTGCATTATTCAGGAGCTATACTCGGAAAAACTGGTGTAATTCAATGAAATTGTGTGTGTCTCAGGGAACTTTTAATCCTATTCACAACGCCCATATAAGGGTTTGCGAGTATGCATTGAAGAATTTTGATTTTGACAAAATCCTGCTCATACCTGCCTACAAACCGCCGCACAAAAACGTCGGGCTTTCTTCCCACAGATTGAATATGACAAGGCTTGCTGCCGAAAATATGGAAAACATAGAGGTCTCGGATATTGAATACAAACGAGAAGAAAAATCCTACACCTATGACACAATTCTCGAGCTCTACAGCCGGTACAATGTTCAGGGAAAAATAAACTTTCTTATCGGCACGGACGCTTTTAAAAACATTGAATCGTGGTACAAAAGTGATGAACTCAAGAAACTTGTACATTTTATTGTGTTTATAAGAGAGAATCAGGCGGATTATGAAAAAGATTTAAAATACTTTGAAAAGCTGAGACAAAAAGGGTATAGTCATGAGATAATGAAATTACCCTATATGAATATTTCATCAACAGAAATCAGAAATAATGTAAAAAAGGGTTTGTCTATAGCTAATCTGGTTCCAGAATCAGTAGAAAAGTACATAAAAGAAAATGGTTTATACAGAATTTAACATAGAAGAAGCAAAAAACTGGCTTAAAGAACATTTGAACGAAGAAAGATACAATCATTCAATCGGCACTATGGAAGCAGCTGTCGAACTTGCGCGTATGCTTAATCTTGATGAAAACAAAGCACAAATTGCTGGACTGATGCATGACTGCGCAAAATGCTTTCCAAATGATAAATTACTAAAAATCATCCACGATGAACTGACTGACGTTCAGGATAGCGAGCTTGTGAATTACAAAACGCTTCATGCTCCTGTCAGCGCATATGTTGCGCAGCATGAATTCGGGATTACTGATCCGGAAATTCTCAGCGCAATACGCTGGCATACACTCGGAAAAGTAGAAATGTCCAATTTTGAGAAAATGATATTTCTCGCTGATAAAATCGAAAAAAGCAGACACAATGAAGAATTCAGAAACGAATGTATGGCGCTTGTTGCTATGAAAAACGGACTGAGCCTTGCTATGTTCAGATGCTATCAGGAAACAATAAAAAGTCTTGTGGACAGAAAACTCGCAATCTGCCACGTTACCATCAGCGTCTACAACGATTTACTCGCCTCATCAAAAATGGCAGAACAAGAAAATTAAGGATAAAAAATGATTATACCCAGCATAGACTTGATGTCCGGAAAGGCTGTACAGCTCCGGCAGGGAGTTGAAAAAGTATTAGAAAGAAGCGACGTAATAGAGCTTGCCAAGTATTACGGCAGGTTTGGCGAAATCGCTGTCATAGACCTTGATGCTGCTGTCGGCAACGGCAATAACGAAGAACTCATTAAAAAAATATGCGCCGTAGCTGAATGCCGAGTCGGCGGAGGTATCAGAACAACAGAAAAAGCGAAAAGAATGCTCGCAAACGGCGCACGAAAAATCATAATCGGCACTGCAGCTGACGAGGATTTTCTCTCGAAACTTCCGAAATCCCGTGTACTTGTGGCAATAGATGCAAAGGACGGCAAAGTCGCGACCCACGGCTGGACGAAATCCACAAACGAAACACCAAAAGATATGGTAAGACGTTTTGACAAATACTGCTCTGGATATTTGTACACGATTGTCGAAAAAGAGGGAATGATGCAGGGCACGAACATTGATGCCATAAAAGAAATCAGAAATCTTACGACAAAAGAACTTGTAGCGGCAGGCGGAATTTCTACAGTGGAGGAGATTGTTACTCTCCAGCGGCTCAATATTCACACACAGCTTGGTATGTGTATTTACACGGGAAAGGTTACTCTCGAGGATGCTTTCACAAAATGTCTTGACTTTGAAAAAAGATACGGTTACCTGCCCACGGTTGTTCAGGATGTGGACACAAAACAGGTTCTCATGCTCGCTTACTCCACACCGGAATCTGTTAGAAAAACTTTATCAACAGGTATTGCGACATATTTCAGCCGCTCAAGAAACAAAATCTGGGTAAAGGGCGAAACTTCCGGAAACACCCAGAAGCTCGTCACAGCGCGTTTTGACTGTGACATGGATGCGCTGCTTTTCAAAGTAAAACAGAAAGGAAACGCATGCCATCTCGGGCGTTATTCCTGTTTTGGGGATAAAGATTTTACAATAGAAGATTTGTATTCACTGCTTCTTGACAGAAAAAAACTTATGCCTGAAAATTCTTACACAACGAAGCTTTTCGAAGATGAATTTTATCTTAAGCGTAAGATTATGGAAGAGGCGTTTGAGTCGGTAAACTACGAACAGGGCGACGGGCTTGCATGGGAAGCCGCTGATCTTGCGTATTTTATGCTAACATTTATGGCAAAACATAATGTTACACCTCAGGATATTTTGAACAATCTTGCTTCAAGAGCTAAATAATTTATAAACGACTGTCTTTTTATATAAAAACATTACAAATTGGCATTGTATTTTTTTATAAAGTAAAATACTTATATGAAAATGAGAAATGTACTTGTACTGTTTATAATATCGTTTTTGTGCATAATTTTTTGCATAAACCATTTTTCATACAAGTATGCGGATAGCAGAATAGATTCGATTTGTACACGAATAAAAATCATCACCCCGCCGCAAAAAACGACATCAGTGTTGACTGAAAGCGAAAGGCTTGTTGTGACATTGTGCGCCGCAACAGTAGCCGTGTTTGTGTTCGTTCTCACAAAACCCTTCTTCGGAAGCCTTTTGATGATTGTTTTTTTAATAGCGTATTTTGCTTCGTACAAGCTGCTTTGCGACAACGGCATATTTGTAAATCTGCTTGCACCTGTAGTTTCGGTGCTTATTACTCCGCTGTTTTTGCAGACCTGTAAAAAAGTTCTCCTGAGTGACAAATCAGGACGAATCCAGAAAATTCTGGACAAATATATTTCAAAGGACCTTACTGACAAAATCATGAAAAACCCCGACAGAGTCGAGCTGGGAGGAAAAAAAGCTGAGATTACGGTGATGTTTGCTGATATCAGAGGGTTTACAACAATATCAGAAACACGTACGGCTGAAGAAGTCTCTGCGCTTTTGAACGAATACTTCACGGAAATTGAGCCGATAATAAACAAATATAACGGCGTGATTAACAAATTCATAGGTGATGCGGTTCTTGTTATTTTTGGCGAACCCGTGCAGGACAGGGAGCATGCGAAAAATGCCGTAAAATGTGCGTACGAGATTGCTGCAAAAGTGAAGAAAATACAAGAAAAATGGGTTGATGAAGGAAAACCGAAAATAGATATCGGCATAGGCATAAATACCGGAGACGCTTTTGTCGGAAACATAGGTACCCAAAACAGATTTGAATACACTGTCATCGGCGATACCGTAAATATCGCAAGCAGAATTGAGGGTTACAACAGAATCTACAAAACCCGCATTCTCATAAGCCAGAACACCTACAACAAACTATCCCACATCGTGGACGTAATAAAAATTCGCGAGGTGGACCTGAAAGGAAAAACAAAAAAAATCGACATATACGAAGTCCTGAGAATTACCGAATAATGGATATAGAAAAACTTAGAGCCGCAATAGAGGTTGAGCAGAAAAATCAATATATTGATATAAGAGGGAGAATGTGCAGCTTTTCGCAGTTTATACTGAATGAGCTTCTCTCGCTGTATAAATCGTCTAAAAAAAATCCCAAATGGCTTATACTCTCGAAAGAATTTGAAACTTACTCAATGGCTTCTGTTTCCGCGAGACGAAAAGCTGTGCAGCGGCTTGTTTATACACTGCACAAGGAACTTCATCCCGACGACAGACCGAAACACCCAAACTCGACCTCACCCGGGGAAACAGACGTTATTTATATAAAAGGTGTCGGTCCAAAAGTTGGAAGCCTTTTGCACAAACTCGGTATTTATACTGCAAGAGACCTGATTTTTTATTTCCCGAAACGCCATATCGACTACTCCTCAAGAACGAGGATTTCGCATTTGAAAGAGGGTGAAAACGCTACAGTTATAGGTGTAATTCGCTCGGTAAGCGCTTTTACATCCCCGAAAGGACTAAGCGTGGTCTCTGTTTCAATAACGGACGGCACAGGCATTTTGAAACTCACATTTTTCTATAAAAAAGCGAACAAATTCATGCTTGAGCACTACAAATCAGCGTTTGTTAAGGGCGCAAACATTATTGTTTCTGGTAAGGCAAAAAAAGACAACTACGCAGGCTGTTTTACAATTGACAAACCCGAATATCAGGTGCTCTCCGGCGAATTCGACGAAAAATCGAACCTGAATCTTGCGAGAATCGTTCCTGTTTATCAGCTGGTTGAAGGGCTAAATATAAAAACGCTAAGACGCGCAATATATAATGCGATTGAACAGTTTTACGACAGCATAGAAAACGTAATCCCTGAATACATCAGGAACCGGCAGGTCCTTATGGACAGACGCGAAGCAATAAAACAGATTCACTTTCCGGATGATGAGGAAAAAATGGGCAATGCCCGTTTCTCGCTTGTGTTCGAAGAGTTTTTCCTTCTTCAGCTCCAACTTGCGCTTACGAGGGAAACAAACTCCCGCAGAATAAAATCAATCCCCCTGAAAATTAAAGAAGACGGGCTTGTTAAAAATTTTATAAAAAGCCTGCCCTTTGAACTCACGGGTGCACAAAAAAAAGCGTTGAATGAGATACTCGCCGATATTGCCTCTGATATACCAATGCAAAGGCTGCTGCAGGGAGATGTCGGAAGCGGAAAAACAGTTGTTGCGTGCGCAATGCTGCTTTCCGCAATTGAAAACGGGTATCAGGGCGCACTTATGGCGCCCACGGAAATCCTTGCACAGCAGCATTTTAACAATTTTGTTCAGTGGCTCACGCCGCTCGGACTGAGCATAGGACTGTTTACGGGTACAAATCCTGCAAAAGTCCGCAAAAAACTAGAGACGGATTTGAAAAACGGACAGCTCGATATAGCCATAGGCACGCATGCGCTTATTCAAAGCAGCATTGAGTTTAAAAATCTCGGCGCAATTGTAATTGACGAGCAGCACAGATTCGGCGTAAAACAGCGTCTTGAACTTATGAAAAAGGGAAACAATGCTCAGATGCTCACAATGACTGCAACACCGATTCCCAGAACGCTTGCACTGACGACTCACGGGGATTTGGACTTTTCGATTATCGATGAAATGCCCAAAAACAGAAAACCTATTATTACAACAATCGCTAAGGGCTCACAGCGAAAAAAGGCATACGAACTTATACGAAATCAGATTAACGCCGGACATCAGGCATATGTCGTGTATCCGCTTATCGACGAAAGCGAAACACTATCCGCAAAAGCAGCGACAATCGAAGCTCAGCGCCTGCAAGAATCAGTCTTTCCTGACTTTAAAATCGGACTCTTGCATGGAAAGCTCTCGAACGATGAAAAAGATGATGTCATGGACAAATTTAAAAACAAACAGTACGACATTCTTGTGTCCACAACCGTTGTCGAAGTCGGCGTGGACGTGCCTAACGCAACAGTCATGATGATAGAAAACGCAGAACGATTCGGTCTCTCCCAGCTGCACCAGTTGAGAGGACGTGTCGGACGCTCTTCCCTCCAGTCGTATTGTATCCTCTGTCCGGGCTCAAACTCTCAAACTACCCTTGACCGGTTGAAAATAATGGAAGAAACGAACAACGGGTTTATTATCTCAGAAAAAGACCTCGAACTCAGAGGTCCCGGAGAATTTTTGGGTACACGCCAGAGCGGGCTCGCGTCTTTTGTGCTTGCTGATATAATTCGAGATACTAAAATACTTGAGCTCGCCAGAAAAGAAGCGTTTGAACTTGTCGAAGAGCACAACGATGCTATCGACGAAACACTGAAATCCGAGTTGGAGCAGAAGTTTAATAAAGTTCAGGATTTGTCCCTGATTGACTAGAATCAGGTGATTTGTTCACGAAATCTTTTATTGAAGCATTGTACTCCGCATCAAGACATCTCAATCTTGCTTTAAGATTGTTCAGGGGATTGAATTTTAAGGACAGAGATTCCTTTGCCAGACGGCTTTCTAATTTGTTTATTTTCATTACTAACCTTTCCTCACCATCATGAGTTATTAGTTTCGACTTCCGGTTTTCCTACCGGGTTTATTATTATATAATAAAATAAAAAAAAGTACACAAAAAAATTGCCCGACCGGCTACTTTTTGAAAAACAGAAACCAACACATCAATTTTTGAGTAAAAAATTTAAAAAAGGAAAAATAATATGGCTGAAAAAATAATTATCTTATCCGGAAAGCAATACTCTGGAAAAGACACGGCAGCAAAAATTCTGCTGGAAGAACTAAAAGACTTTAAAAGAATCGGACTCGGAGACGCTATAAAAATAGAGTATTCAGAAAACACCGGACTCAGCGTGGAAGAAATAGAAAAAAACAAACACCTCTACCGCCCTGACCTTATTGCTCTCGGGAATAAGAGACGCGCACAGGACAGCGACTACTGGATAAAAAAAGTTATTGCGCAGAGCGGAAATATCATCGTACCCGATGTACGCGTAAAGCGAGAGCTCGAATTTTTTAAAGCAGAAAACGCTTTCAGAATAAGAGTTGAGTCGGATGCGGAAAAACGCGCTCTGAGAGGGACTCTGACCAGTGCAGATGACCCTACGGAAACGGCTCTGGATGACGTAACAGACTGGAACGCCGTTATATACAACAACTCAACCTATGAGGACTTTAAAAACGAAACGCTCGCACTTGTTTCGCAAATCCGAAATTTTTTCCAATAAAAATGCCGCCAAACACTGACGGCAAACATTCATCATGGAGAAAAGGAGTGGAAGAGAAAGTATAAAGAGAATTGGCTACATTTTTATAATTCCCACATTTGTGATATCAATAACATATACGTTTTATATACATTACAAAACTTCATAATTTATTAACAAAAAATATAAAAAAACATTATATTTGAGTACAAAACATTATAAAGCTAGAAGTATTATATACTTAGTATACAATAGACTACGGACTTTTAACTTATATTAAAAAATAATAAATTTTTAACTACATTTTCTTTACTATTTCATATTTTTTAAATACTATTAAACTAAGAAGTTATATAGATTTATGTTTAAAAAAAGTATATAGCAACTACAACGTATTAGATTATAAAAGAGGGTCAATCAGTGGAAAATATGGGACCAGACTTCTTTGGGAAAAGAGAAAGTGAAGAAACATCAGCTTCGCAAATGTCACTCGCTGTAAACAACGTAGCTGACATTAAAGTCGTCGGAGTTGGCGGCGGCGGCGGTAATGCTGTTAACAGAATGATAAAAGCAGGACTCAGCGGCGTAGACTTCTGGGCAATGAATACGGACAATCAGGTACTTGAAATGTCACTTGCTCAGAATAGAATAAGACTTGGCGGAAAGCTCACCTGCGGACTCGGTGCCGGTGGAGACCCGTCAGTCGGAGAAAAAGCTGCTGAAGAAACAAGAGACCAGATTGTTCAGGCTCTTGACAATGCAGATATGGTATTTATTACAGCCGGCATGGGCGGTGGTACCGGAACAGGCGCAGCTCCTGTTGTTGCAAAAATTGCAAAAGAGCTCGGCGCTTTGACTATCGGTGTCGTTACAAAACCGTTCAGTTTTGAAGGCAAAAGAAGAATGAATCAGGCTCTTCAGGGTCTTGAAAAACTCAAAGAAACTGTAGACGCTCTTATCGTCATTCCGAATGACAAACTTATAGAAGTTGTTGAAAGAAGAACTACACTGAAAGAAGCTTTTCAGGTGGTTGATGAAGTTCTGCTGAGAGGTGTTCAGGGTATCTCCGATATTATCACTGTTCCCGGACTCATCAATGTAGACTTTGCAGATGTAAAAGCTGTTATGCAGTCCAGTGGTTCAGCTCTTATGGGTATCGGTAGAGGAACCGGCGAAGGCAGAGCAATGGAAGCTGCAAAACTCGCTATCAATTCTCCGCTGCTTGAAACTTCTATCAACGGAGCTTCCGGTATCATTATGAACGTAACCGGCGGACCTGACATGACTCTGCACGAAGTTACAGAAGCTGCTCAGGTTATTCATGACGCTGTTGCGGAAGATGCTATCGTTACTTTCGGTTCTGTAATTGATGACAGAATTCAGGGAGAAATTCAGATTACAGTTATTGCAACAGGATTTGAAATGAAAACTCCGGATATTATCCAGAAGAAAGAACAGCCCAAAGCTATCAGTGCTGCAGACTTCTTCTCCGGTTCATTCAATTCTGCTTCTTCTCAAAACAACAATGCTCAAAATAATCAAAACCTGATATCTTCACCGCAGCCGAAACCTGCAATGGCTCCGGCTCAAAAATCACAATCAGATTTGATGAGTATAATTGATATTCCTCCGTTTTTACAGAAGTAAACGGTAAATGAGTTAACGAAAAAGGCTTTGCATATAATTGCAAAGCCTTTTTAAATAAATATTTTAAGAGAGTATGCACTGAACCAGCTAAATCTCTCAGTAAAGTGCTTAATATACTAGGTTAGCTCAGCGAGCACTTCATCCACATGCCCTTTGACTTTTACTTTGCGCCATTCTTTAACTACTTCACCTGTTTCATCAATTAAAAAAGTAGAACGAATAATTCCCATATACTTTTTTCCATACATTGATTTTTCGCCCCAAGCTCCGAATGCTTCGGCTAGAGCATGATTACTGTCAGAGAGGAGCACAAAGTTTAATTCATGTTTCTCACGAAAATTTTTGTGACTCTTTATACTGTCAGGGCTGACACCAACGACCTGAGACTTTGATGTCCAGCGTTTTTTGTTTTCTTTAAAATCGCAAGCTTCCTGTGTGCAGCCAGAGGTATTGTCCTTTGGATAGAAATATAAAATAGTCCGTTTGCCTGTAAAATCAGAGA
Organism: Candidatus Gastranaerophilales bacterium; assembly: GCA_944323425.1. Lineage (GTDB taxonomy): Bacteria > Cyanobacteriota > Vampirovibrionia > Gastranaerophilales > Gastranaerophilaceae > CALUPY01. The sequence continues at coordinate 43,645 of CALUSL010000004.1, forward strand.
TTTTATATTCACGTTCTTCTCCGTTTTCATCGATACCTGTAAGTATAATGTTATTAATATCTTTTAAATTCATACGCGTTCCTTTTTTAATTATCCGACAAGAGAGATTGCTTTTCCTGCGTTGTTTCCTCTCTTTTTTACTGCGCCTGCAGTAGTTCCTGCAACGGCTGCTGTCAGAGCAGATGCCATGACGAGAAATTTATTTTTTTGCATTTTGCCTTTGACCTGTTTTATATTGAAGAGCTTTGCTGCATTTTTGCTAAAAAGTTTTTCTATAATCTCTTCCGCATAAGGTGCAAGTTCAATATCGTTTCTTATCTTAGCTTGTATACGTTGAATCCTGCCTATGTACGATGGTCTGTAATTCTCGCCGCGTTTTCCCAGAGGTGCGTCCGTTCCGAATACAATCCTGCTAAGTCCGTCTTTTGTCTCTTTCATTAGGCGTTTCAGCGAATCTACGAGCACATCTTCGTCAACCCACGCAGTGTCTGCATAAAGGTTTGCGTCTTTGTTTTTTATTGAGTCAATCAAAATTTGCAAACCTGCATAATTGTCGCTTTTAGAGCCCATACCCATGTGCCCCATAATAACAGGCGTGTTTATACCGTCTTTTTTTAGTCGTTTTGCAAACTCATACATCCTTGCAGGAGAAGAGTATGGCGAATTTTTATTGTCGGAATGAAAGAGTGACGGCTTTTTGTATTTCTGCGCGATTCGCATATAGGGCAGATAAACATCATAATTGTCAGTCACAGACTTTTGAAATATTTCTGGATGAAATTTTAAACCAAAGAATTTGTCGTGGTAGAGTTTGAACAGTCTTTCAATTTCTCCGGCGCTTCCGTATCCTGTCTCGCAAACCGCAAGTGGACGGACTTTTTTGTCAATTTTTGACGGAGCATAATTCTCTATTGACGCGCTGTTTTTTATTAAATTAAATTTTTCAAGCAGCCTCTTGTTCCCGTTGAACTCATCCGCGCTGGGTCTTCCGTTTAGAATATCTAAACAGTCAGCATCTGAAATTATAATATCAGATGCATCCCATAGCTGATTCTGGTTTCTGCTCGTAATCTGGATACTGTCATTAAAAATGTTTTCAAGCTCATATTTTGCACCGCGCAGATATTCATCAGTGTGCAATTTTCCTGTGTGGACATGTGCATCTGTATAGTATTTGTGCACATATCCGGCTCTGGCAGACCCGAAGCTATCAATTCTCATTCTCACTTTATCCCTTTATTTTACACAATCACACATTATTGGTCAGGATACTGATAAATTGCTGTAACCGTTGAAATCGAAATTACCACCGCTATTTATATCTATACAAGTTTCACCGGTCAATTTTTCAACCGACTGTTCTCTCTCCCTGAATATTGATGCAAGTTTCAGGTAATGTTTTGCTTCTTTGACTTTCCCAAGATTTAGTAGTGTACAGCCCAGTCCGTTGATGCAATTTTCTTTTATTATATCACTTATTGAGTTATTTTGCATAGCAATATTTAATGCGGTTCTGAAATGTTTTTCCGCTTTCTCAAAATTAAACAATGATGCGCTTGTTTTAGCCAGATTCAATTCATCTGTTATCAAAATGGGTAAATCATTTTTCTTAATATTTCTTAACAATAATTGTTCTTTTTTATAATTCTGTGCTGTTTGATACAAATTTAGAGCTCTTAGACTGTTTCCGGAGCGTTCAGCATCCTTTGCAGAAAAAATAATATTCTTATATACAAAATCTTCAGTGCTATTCGCTATTTCATCAGTTTCTTTTATATCGTCAGCAACAGCATTGCATGTACTGAAACACGCCCCGAACATAGACTGAACACTCGGTCTCTGGCTGCGTTCATAGTTGCAATTTTTGAAAATTACTTCATTATCATCGTTTACATCGAAAAAGAGTTTCAAAGAGCTGTCAACAAATCTGCCTTTCAAGTAAAGTCTTTCACCGGCAATCTGTTCTTCTGAGAAAATAGCTTCTATAGGAAAGAGTTTATTCCTGAACTTTTCCTCCGCAAATTTTTGACCGCTTTTTAAATATTTTTTTAATTCCAGCACTTCGTCATTATTAGCCAGCACGTCTTGTAATTTCACTCCAACAAAACGCGTCAGAGAAGCAAGTTTGTCCATATATCGAATATCGGGATACTGGTTTGTAATCCTGTCTGTGAAACTAAATCCCTCGAGTTTTCCGTCTTTGCGTACCGGATAGAGATTGTAAATCCCTCGTTTTGCTTTTGTTTCGAGATTATCATAAGAAGAGTAAAGGTGCTGTTTGCCATCAGCGTCCAGAAGTTTAACTATCTCTGCGTCAGCAAGTTCCATGAGATTGAATTCATACCAGTTGTTTTTCTTTATGTAGTCTGACGTTTGTTTTATCTTTCCGTCAATATCCACACCTGTGCTCAAATAGTGATACAGCTCAGGTTTTAAATCGTCACGTTCTGTCAAATACTTAATAGATTGATATTCAGGGTGACCAGCAGGAACATAAACTTTTATATCATTGTCCACAGCCTTTTTTATTTCTTGAAGAAGCGGATACATGTATTCTACCTTTAGACCCAGCGGATCAAGATAATCTATATATTTTCTGTATTTTTCCGGCTCTTCACTGATTTTTTTTAAAAACTCGATAATCTGCGGTTTATTTTCCTTTACATTCTGAGGTGTTAAATAAATATCTTTACCGGTAACTGCCTTCATCTGGTCTGTCAAGTTCAAAAGCGGTACTCCGACCAGAACAGGTATAATCATATATTCTGGCTGCAGATCTTTTGGCAGATTATTTATCTCTTTTAATACATTCAAAAGACCATCCACCTGTTTCAGGTCAGGTTCTGTTGAATTAGGCACAACATTTATCTGTTTTAATACAGCGTCTTTTGGAAGAACTGTTTTGGCAAAATTTCGGACATCGTCTCCGTGTTTGCCGTTATCAAGCAGGTATACGCTATATGCGCCAAACACAGGTTTTTTAGTTTTAGTCTGGTATATATTAAATGGATAGATTTTCAATTTGTCAGTGACCTGTTTTTAATTATTTTAAAACAGGAAATGATTTTTATTACCATCCGACAGGTGTAAAAGTTACATTTTTTTACTAATTTGTTAATTACATTCTCGGTAATGCAGACGTTCGCCGGTGAGAGAATTAAAGAAATCACATGTTCCGCACCAGGTATCGTTCTGCAGTAAAATTCCTCCTGGAAGTTTATATTCTATAAAGCGTCCGCCAGTGTGTATATCATATATGACGAAAGGAATTTCATTTTTGTTTAGAAAGTATTCGATGTTGGCACTCAGTGCAATTTCTTCGCTTGTCACTGTGTGGTGCCCGGTTTTCGTATCAGCGGATATGATGAATATTTTTTTGTTGCTGGAGTTCATCTCGAATACCAATATACTTTCTTATGTATTAATAAAAACATTAGCCTTTTTTAAATTTCAAAAGTAGGAGTTATTTTTACATTGGTTAACAGTGTCTTTTTTACTCGAAATGTTGTATTTACAGCATATTTATAAATATATACAATGAGTAGTGGGAAAATATTGAAAGGATTAGTATGAAAGATACGGAAAAAGTTTTGAACTGTCCGGCTTGCGGCAAAGAAATGAAAAAAGTGTGGTTTGAGGACAGAGGATTTTTTGTTGATATATGCACAGACGGTTGTGGCGGTGTCTGGCTTGATAACAGAGAATTAGACAAGATAGACGAACGTTTTGAAAATGCTGATTCAATTCTTGAAGAACTGGAAGGAAAGACTTTCTCGGAAGTTGACAGAACAAAAGACAGATTCTGCCCTGTCTGTGGAGCAAAGATGGTGAAATGCAACTATACTGATGACAGCACGCCAGTAAAAATTGATGCTTGTTATTCTTGTGGCGGAAAATTTTTGGACAATGACGAGCTGCGTGCTATTCGCCAGACATTTCATGGCGAACCGGATATGGTTGATGACGCGCTGACTGTTCGTAAATATGTTCCCAAAGGTAATTCCGGAATTGTTTTATTATTTCAGGGTATTACGAATAAGGTTTTGCCTCATTTTAAATATGACGAATAAAGCTGATTTATACGTCCGGATATAAATATATCAAAAAATTATTGACATACTCCCTTTGTGCAAGCTAAAATTAGACAGAGGGAGTATTATTATGCCTTTTGAATTTGAACCTACTGAACTGAAAGATGTAATCCTTGTTAAGCCTAGAGTATTTGGAGATAGTCGCGGATTTTTTATGGAAACTTATAAAAAATCGGAATTTTTCCAATACGGTATAACGACTGAATTTGTTCAGGATAATCACTCAAAATCTACCAGAGGTGTTTTAAGAGGACTTCATTATCAGAAGGCTCCCCGTGCTCAAGCAAAACTAGTTAGATGCCCGAAAGGTAAGGTGTTTGATGTCGCTGTCGATATAAGGAAAGATTCTCCTGATTTCGGTAAGTGGGTCGGCGCTGTTCTGTCCGAGGAAAACAAGCACATGCTCTTCATTCCCGAAGGGTTTGCGCACGGTTTTGTTGTTTTGAGTGATGAGGCTGAACTGATATATAAGGCTTCGGATGAATACTCTCCTGAAAATGACAGAGGCATAAAATGGAATGATCCTGACATCGGTATAGACTGGGGTATTGACTTTGAACCGCTTGTTAGTGAAAAAGATGCAAAACAACCGTTCTTGAAAGACTGTGGAGACTTATAATGAAAATAATGGTGACCGGCGGCGCCGGCTTTATTGGAAGCTGTTTTGTCCGTCATATGCTGGAGCAACATCCTGATTACAAAATCATAAACCTTGATGCGCTCACATATGCAGGAAATATTGCAAATCTTGATGATGTTAAAAACAATCCGAATTATTCGTTTGTGCATGGTAATATTTGTGACAAAAAACTCGTACGTGAGCTTGTGAGCGAATGTGACGCTATTGTCAATTTTGCTGCGGAAAGCCATGTTGACCGCTCGATTACAGGTCCTGAAATTTTTATTGAAACAAACGTTCAAGGAACTCTGAATCTTTTGCAAAATGCAAAAGAAGCTGGAGTGCAAAGATATCTGCAGGTATCAACAGATGAAGTTTACGGTACGCTCGGAAAAACCGGTTACTTCTACGAAACTACTCCGCTTGCTCCAAATTCACCTTATTCAGCGTCGAAAGCAAGCGCTGACCTTCTTGTGCGCGCGTATTTTGAGACTTACAAAATGCCTGTTTTGACTACGCGTTGTTCTAACAATTACGGTCCGTACCAGTACCCGGAAAAGCTTATACCATTCTTTATTTCACGACTTTTGAACAACAAAAAAGTTCCTGTCTACGGGGACGGAATGAACGTCAGAGACTGGCTCTATGTTTATGACCACTGTGCCGCAATCGACACTGTACTGCACAAGGGCAGAGTCGGAGAAGTCTACAATATAGGCGGTCACAATGAAAAAACGAATCTCGAAATTACCAGAATAATACTGAACGCAATGGGTAAGGATGAATCCAGTATTGAATATGTTGAAGACAGGCTCGGGCATGATAGACGTTATGCCATCGACAACAAAAAAATTCAAACAGAACTCGGCTGGAAGCCATCGGTGACATTTGAAGAGGGCATAAAACTTACTATAGACTGGTATTTAAAAAATCAAGACTGGATAAAATCAATTGAAAATAAGAAAGCAGGTCTTGTCGGATGAAGGTGCTTGTGACCGGTGCTCACGGAATGCTGGGCAAAGATTTGTGCCCTGTTCTGGACGATTGTGGATATGATGTAATTGAGTGCGGTAGAAGTGAATTTGATGTCACTGATTATGATGCCGCAAAAAAATACATTGAACGGGCAGAACTGGTTGTACATTGCGCAGCGTATACAAATGTCGACAAAGCGGAAGAAGATCCGCTTAATGAAGCTGTTAATGCAAAGGGCACTGAAAATATTGCGAAACTTTGCGCTGAGCTTGATATACCTCTTGTTTATGTTTCAACGGACTATGTTTTTGACGGTACAAAAAAAACGCCTTACCTGCCTGATGATTCGACAAATCCCTTGAACGCATACGGGTTGGCAAAACTTCACGGCGAAGAGGCTGTGCAAAAGTACTGCAAAAAATATTATATAACAAGAACAAGCTGGCTCTACGGACACCATGGCAAAAATTTTGTCGAAACAATGATTGCGCTTGCTGATAAACCCGAAATCAGGGTCGTAAATGACCAGACCGGTTGTCCTACATGGACTGTTGACCTGTCAAATGCAATTGCTGACCTGATTGAAGAAGCTCCGGAGTATGGGATTTATCATCTCTGCGGTGGCGGGCATACGACCTGGTATGGATTTGCAAAGGAAATTTTCAAGCTGTGCGGGCTTAATGTTAACCTGAATCCCTGCACAACTGAAGAGTTTCCTCGTCCGGCAAAACGCCCTGCCAATAGTATAATGGATAATCAGGGAAGATGCAGAGACTGGAAAAAGGCGCTCAAGGATTACATAGAACTGAGGATTGAATAAGATGAAGGGCATAATTCTTGCGGGCGGTTCTGGCACAAGACTATATCCCAGTACAATCGCCGTATCAAAACAGCTTTTACCTATTTATGACAAACCGATGATTTTTCATCCGATTTCTGTTTTTATGCTTGCTGGAATTCGGGATATACTGATTATATCTACTCCTCAGGATTTACCTAATTTTAAAAAACTTCTCGGCTCGGGTGAACAGTACGGAGTGAAATTCAGCTACAAGGAACAACCCTCCCCGGATGGACTAGCACAGGCTTTTATTATTGGCGAAGAGTTTATTGCCGGTGACAAAGCAGCTCTTATTCTCGGGGATAATATTTTCTACGGCAGCGGCTTTTCTGGTACTTTGAAAAAATGCGTTGCAAAAAATAACAGGGCTACAGTGTTCGGATATTATGTGAAGGATCCTGAAAGATTTGGTGTTGTGGAGTTTGACAGAACTGGAAAGGCTGTCTCAATTGAAGAAAAACCCAAAAAACCAAAGTCGAATTATGCTGTGACAGGGCTATACTTCTATGATAATAAGGTTGTTGAGTATGCAAAATCACTGAAACCGTCGGCGCGTGGTGAGTTGGAGATTACTGATTTAAACAGAATTTATCTTGAAGAGGGAAGGCTGGATGTCGAAGTTCTGGGAAGAGGGTTTGCGTGGCTCGATACGGGAACGCATGAATCACTTTTGCAGGCGAGCCAGTTTATTCACACCATTGAAGAAAATCAGGGTATAAAGATAGCCTGTCTGGAAGAAGTCGCATACAGAATGGGATTTGTGACAAAAGATTTTCTGCTTGAAAGCATTAAAAAGTACAAAAATAATGAATATTTTGGATATATAGCGAATATGCTCGGAAAATAGAGATGGATATTTCAATAATACTTGTTAATTACAACACAAAAGATCTGACGCGAGACTGTCTAAAATCGATTTATGAAAAAGTTACTGGTATTGATTTTGATGTTTGGGTTGTGGACAACGGCTCTGTTGACGGCTCATGTGATATGATAAAAGAGGAGTTTCCTCAGGTAAACTTGATTGAGACAGGCGAAAATCTTGGATTCGGAAGGGCAAACAATCTAGCTATTGAAAAAAGCAGCGCAAAATATGTTTTTCTGTTGAATACGGACACTGTTCTCATAAACAATGCGCCGAAAATATTTTTCGATTTTATGGAAAAAAATGGCGAAGTTGGGGTTTGCGGGGGCAATCTCTACAATGCAAATGATGAGCATGTTCATTCTTACGGACATTTTCTCGATTTGAAAACGAAGCTGGTTCGTACGTTTCTGTTGAAGAACTTTTTCCCCGATGTAAGAGAAAAAGTTGACGACAAGGGCAACAATGAAAAAAATGAGTTCAAGGAGGTTGATCAGATAATAGGTGCGGATATGTTCGTAAGAAAAGAAGCACTGGAAAAAACCGGATATTTTGATTCTGATTTCTTTTTATATTTTGAGGAGAGCGAGCTTCAGTACAGGATTTCAAAAGCGGGATACAAAGCTTTTATTCTGCCGGAGGCTAAAATTTATCATTTTGAGGGAAAATCCACGAAGAAAAAAAAGTACAAAACCGAAGCAAAGCTCAAAAGCGAATATCTTTTCTGCAAAAAATGCTACAATCTCGGGCGATTCTCCCCGTATAAGCTTGTATTCTTTGCGTCACATTTTGTTAGACTTTTTGTTACGCCTTTGTTAATATTAAAAGTATGGTTTTACATAATAAAGAGCTAAGTTACAAAAAAATTCTGATAATACGTCTTGGAGCAATAGGGGATGTCGTAAATAGTATGGTCATTCATCAGGCTATAAAAGAGAAACATCCTGATGTTGAGATTCATTATATGACTCTGGATTACATAGCGCCGCTTTTGAAAAACGACAAAAATATTTCTAAAATATGGACCATTGAAAACTCAAAAAAGAAGGACATGTTCTATATTTTGAAAAAAGGTTTTGAGCTTAGAAAAGAACGATTCGACGCTGTTATCAGTCTTTCTAACTCAATCAGAAATGTTATTATGAATATTATTGCTGCTCCAAAAATTATTGCCAGACGAAGCAAAAAGTCTGTAAACGGGCATGCTGTCGGTGCTTTTTTTAACAGTGCAGCTGTGCTTTTTGATGACCTTAAGCTGCCGCAGAGGGTTGTGCTTGAGGTCGATAATGACGCAAAGGAAAAAATTTCGAATATTATAAAAGAATATCCGCGTCCCTATATCGTCATAAACCCCGGCGGTGCTCACAACAGTGAGAGAGAAGGTCGAATCTGGCGAGAGGACTATTGGATTGAGACCGGAAACAGGCTGGTCGAAAAATACGGCGGAACTGTTTTTGTTGTGGGTGCAAAGTCTGAAAGAGAAGCGCACAAACCTTTTTTGAAAATAAAGAACTCTGTGCTTTTCTCCGGTGAGCTTTCTCTTATGGAAAGTGCTGCTCTGTATTCGTTTTCAGATCTTTTTCTCTCTATTGATTCCGGACCGTTGCATATTGCTGCGGCGCTTGGTGTAAAAGCTTTGAGCATAATGGGTTCTACGGCAGGCAGAGCCTGCGGACCTTACAGCCCGAACGGTGCGTTTATTTCTCCTCTTTTGAAATGTGCGCCATGTAAAAAAACAAAATGCCCGAAGCTGGTCGAGGGTGAAATTTATACGCCATGTATTTCTACTATCACACCTGATATGGTCATGAATAAAATTTCTGAGTTGAAGTTTTTAGACAATAAAGAATCAAACAGTTCTGCTCTGCATGGTGTGTAAAATACTATATAGAAAATAATTAGTATATTATAATTTCACTGCAGACTTAGGCTCCGGCTTTCCTATGCATATATATTCAAAGCCTCTTTCTGCGAGTCTTTTCGGATTATACTGGTTTCTTCCGTCGAAAATAACCGGCTGTTTTAAATACTGTTTAATTTTATCAAAATCCGGACGTCTAAATTCGTTCCACTCTGTCAGCAGCAGAAGTGCATCTGCATTTTCAAGTGCAGAATAAGAATTTTTTGCATAAGATATTTTGTCTCCGAATATAGAGTAAGCAAGCTCCATTGCCTTCGGGTCATATGCCTGAATCTTTGCACCGGCATCTAACAATGCGTTAATTATTGTGATGGATGGAGCTTCTCTCATGTCGTTTGTTTTAGGCTTGAATGCAAGCCCCCATATAGCAAAAACTCTATTTTTTAAATCGTTTTTAAAATGTTTTTTTACCTTTTCTATGAATATTTTTCTCTGCTGCTTATTTATTCTGTCTGCTGACTCAAGAAGTTCATACGAACACCCCGAATCTTTTGCGGTTTTTATCATAGCTTTAACGTCTTTTGGAAAACAGCTTCCTCCATAGCCGAGCCCGGCAAACAAGAAATGAGAACCGATTCTTTTGTCAGAACACATGCCTATTCTGACCATCTCAGCATCAGCACCGACTTTTTCACAAATATTTGCAATCTCGTTTGCATACGAAATTTTTACTGCAAGAAAGGAATTTGCCGCATATTTTGTCATTTCCGCGGATTTTACATCCATAAGAATTACAGGATTTCCGGTTCTCAAAAACGGAGAATACAGCTCCTGCATAATCTCCGTGGCTCTTTGGGAATTGGAGCCGATTACGACTCTATCCGGTTTGAGAAAATCGTCTACAGCCGCACCCTGTTTCAGAAATTCGGGGTTTGATACAACATCGAACTCGTGCGAAGTATTTTTTGAAATAATTTCTGTCACCTTCTCTGCAGTACCGACAGGCACTGTGGATTTGTCCACAATAACCTTGTAGCCGTTCAGTGCTTTACCGATACTTTGTGCAACCTCGAATACGTATTTCAAATCTGCTGAACCGTCCTCGCCCTGCGGTGTTCCTACAGCAATAAAGCAAATTAGCGATTTTTCAACAGCTGATTTCAGGTCATCTGAGAATTTTAGTCTGCCCTCACTGACATTGACTTTTATCAGTTCTTCCAGCCCGGGCTCGTATATCGGAACAATACCCTTCCATAGCTGTTCGAGCTTTTTTTTGTCGTTGTCTACGCAGATAACATCATTCCCCATCTCAGCAAGACATGTTCCGGCAACCAGCCCTACATAACCTGTTCCGACCACACAAACCTTCATTATATTTCTCCTTTTAGTTTTTTATCAAAGTATTCTATTGTCTTTTGCAGCCCTGAACGAAGTTCTGTCGAAGGCTTCCAATCAAGCATTTCACCTGCAAGCGTAATATCAGGACGTCTCTGAGTCGGGTCATCAGAGGGCAGCGGCTTATGTACTATTTTTGAACTGCTGCCGGTGAGGTCTATTATTATTTTTGCAAATTCTATAATAGGCGTTTCAACAGTATTTCCGAGATTCACAGGTCCGATAAATCCTTTTTCGTTGTTCATCATTTTGATTGCGCCGTCCACAAGGTCATCTACATAACAGAAAGAACGTGTTTGCATACCATCTCCGTATACGGTAATATCTTCATTTTTCAGCGCTTGCACAATAAAATTCGAGACAACCCGTCCGTCATGTTCTGCCATTCTCGGACCGTAGGTATTGAAAATACGGATAATTCTGATATCAACGCCATTCTGTCTGTGATAATCCATCATAAGAGTTTCAGCAACTCTTTTTCCTTCATCATAGCAGCTTCTTATTCCGATAGGATTTACATTTCCCCAGTATGTTTCTGTCTGTGGATGTACTTTTGGATCACCGTATACTTCGCTTGTTGAAGCTTGCAAAATTCTTGCTTTGCAGCGTTTTGCAAGACCGAGCATATTTGTAACCCCGAGCACCGATGTTTTTATTGTTTTTATCGGATTGTATTGGTAGTGGACAGGGCTTGCCGGGCAGGCAAAGTTATATATCTGCTTTACTTCTGCCATATACTCTTTTGTTATGTCATGTCTGACCAGCTCAAATCTGTTGCTGCCGAGAAGATGTCTTATATTATCTTTTGAACCTGTAAAAAAATTGTCAAGACAAATAATGTCATTTCCCTCATTGAGAAGTCTTTCGCATAAATGACTGCCTATAAAACCTGCTCCCCCTGTTATCAAAATCACTTTTTCTGCCTCCAATTTTTAGTACAGTACATCTCCCTTAAAACAATTATACTATAAATATTTATTATATTAAACAAAAGATTAGTGTACACCTGACCGGTGGGTGAATGTTTTCAAACTCAGCGGGTATTAAAATGCAAACGTATGCAAAACGTACGTCGTTTTTAAGAAAGGAATAAGATATGACAACATTTAATCCGCTTAAAGAAAAGGGAATACCTGTTGAAAAACAGCTTAGAACATGGCATGACATAGTCCAAAAGCCTTTTAATAAAACAGAAACAGACTGTTACACAAGAACAAGACAAATACTCATGAACGGGATAGAGATAGAAGCATGGAACTTCAAACACGCTTTTGCCAGATTCTCGGATGATATAGAGGTGAATAAATTTATTGCACAGACCAGACGAATCGAAGATATGCAACAAACCACTGTGAACTGGCTGACTCCATCAGACCAGTCAGTCCTTGAGACCACCCTTGGCTATGAACAGGTTGCTGTAGATTTGACTGCATGGCTTGCGCAGAATGAACCTGACAAATACGTAAAAGAGACTTTTGATTTTGGCTTGCTGGAGGATTTTGATCATTTATACAGGTATAGCCAATGGGCGCATATGATTCACGGTATAGAACCTTCAGATATAGTTCAGGGACAGACAGATGTCGTTCTCGGACGTCCAACTCAAAATCATCACAATGATAATTCAATAAGGCTTAGAAAACATTACGACAAAAACACGGCGTCTCCACAGACAAAAGTAAATATTCTGACTCTGGTCTCCGGGGAGCAGCAAACTCATAATTTCTATGCAGAGCATGGTATGCAATACGGAAACGATATTTTAAGGGAAACTTATGCAGAAATCTGCGACGTGGAAGAAGAACACGTTTCAATGTATGAATCGCTAATTGACCCGACTGAATCAATGTATGAAAAACTTCTGTTGCACGAATTTACTGAGGTCTGTAACTACTATACCTGTATGGAAGATGAAGTCGATGAACGCATAAAGAAAATCTGGGAAATGTTTATGTTGTTTGAGATTGAACATATGCATTACGCTGCAGAACTTGTCAAAAAATACGACAAAAAGGATCCGGAAGAAATAATAGGTACAAAAGTTGTTATACCATGCCGGTTTAAATCTCAGAAAAAATATGTAACTGATATTTTGAAAAAAGAAATTGACAAACGTTTGGATGCAGAAATGGGCTATACGACGATTTCAAAGCTGCCTCAGGATTGGCTGAGTTATGCTGTTCAGGAAGCTGTTGGTGAGGACGGAGCTCCAACAGAAACAACAATAAGACTGATTGCAATAGCCGATCATAGAGATATTGTTGAAGCAGACGCATCTCTTATTTCAAAACAACCGCAGTTGCTTGAGAAGGGACTTCAGGAAGAAGCTCAGGCTCCAAATACTGTAACAGTTGAAGAATACGAAGAAATGAAAAGTCGTAATTAATGCAAAAAAGGAGCTGTTTTTTTCAGCTCCTTTTATTTGTTCGCAGGTTGTACAGGTGTTTCTTTATACTTTTCCTGATATGCTTTTAACGATGCAAGTGTAGCTTTGAATAGTGACTGTTTTTCACAATAGGACTTATACCAGTTATCCATTTGAGTCCCGATTATATTAAGCGCATATGCAGTACCTAACCCCATTGCGATATTTTTGGGACCTGTGAACATTCTTGTTGTTCCATAGTAGGTTGTTGCAATACCGCCGAGAATAGGAATTCCTTGTGTAAGCGTTTTAGATACGCGTTCATCTTTTGTCTTTGCGTTTGTGACAAGCCAGGTCGCAATACCAATCGGCACAAAAATTCCCAGAATATCTGTAGGAGCTGATCCGACTCTGAGTTCCGACATTTTTTCGTATGCGTCCATTTCTGTATTTATTGCTTTATCTAGTTTTTTGGAGAAGTTTTCAAGATTTTGGGTGACAGAGAGGTATTCTGCAGAATTTTTTCCGAATTGATTTTTTACTATCGTTACTATTTCTTGAGCTTTACCTTTTTTGCTGAATTCAGGATTGAGAATATTTCTGATATTTTTGACAGCCTCTTCTATGTCAGATATATTCTGATTTCTTTCCATGTAAACAAGCATTTCTTCCATAACTTTGTCTGCTCGTTTTGCTACCTCTGCACGTTCAACCGCTTCTTTTGTTCCATTGAGCTTTCTATATATTTCAAAATCTTTTGAAAGTTTTTGAACATAGTCAACAGCTTTTTCGTCCTTTGTTTTTACATTGATTTTTATTCGCTTGAGTTCATTTTTTAGAGCTTTATAGTTGTCTTCAATTCCGTTTGTTATATATTTTTTAGCTTCGAGTAGTTCTTTTTTTATTCCCATTCGCTTCGGAGCTGTCAGGTCAAGGGTAATATAGGATTTGTATTTTGAGATATCTTTATTTTTACGGGTTTGCAAAAGCGTATTCCATACGCGTCCATGCAAAAGTTTTATGCTTTCCCAGAATTTTTCAGAGCGTCCGTAGTGAGCGTCTGTTCCAAAAGTCGGAGAATATGTTTTTCTGATGTCTGAAGCAAGCTGCTCAAGTTCTTTATTTTTTGTGTCTTTTGCAATTTTATCAACGACATTCACAAATTTTATTGTCGCATACTCGGCTTCGTTATAGGTGTTTCGCTGGGTTTTTAGTACTATACCTTTAAATACATTGTTTATTTTGTCCACGACAGGAGTGAGTTTTAACCATTTTGCTGCAAGCATTACCCCTCCGTCTTTCAGAACATTAATGTTCGAAATGGACTGAAAGCTGTCGAGTACCGGCTGCATAATTTTTGTTCCGGTAAGCTTTATTTTCTGCCACGTCGTTGGATTCTGTACATCAGCTGTCAAATCATAAGCACGTTTTTTCAAATCATCAGACAGGTTTGCTATCTTCCTGTAGAACCCGCCAGAAAAGCCTTTGGTTAATACAAATAAAGCTGCAATACCTCCAAGAACCGTAGCACCTATGGATAATCCAATTAGACCTCTGTGACCTGTTTTTTCTTTTTGTACATCTTTTATTTGTACTGAAGCTATTTTCCCGGTTGCGTATTTAGGGTCAGTTAATTTGGGGGCAGCAGGTTTTTCCTGAGTCCGTTGTACGGAATTCAGCATTGTGTTAAATGCATTTTCTGAAAAATTTACTGTCATCACACTGACCTTTGGTGCTTAGTTCAATGGTTTAACAATATAAAACTGATGATATAAAAAATTTGTTATTTTTTATACAAAATAGCTGAAAAAATTTACATTACTTATATTCATAATACACAGTATACGGCTGATTCTTCTTTATATAAGCAGGTGGTCCAAGTTTTATGAATGGTATTTTTGTTCTTGTTCCAAAAGATAGAAGGGATACAGGTTGATTTTTAATGGGATTACCGGAGGAAGAAAATTCTCCGTTTCCGATTGTACCTAGAAGTTCAACCCGTTCACCGTCTTTTTCAAAATAGAATCTCGATATTTCTATAAAATCTGCTGTTGTCATGTTAAAAGTTACATAACCGTATACGGGCGTACCCTTAGAAATTATTGTTCTATTATTTAAAACCACATCTTCTAAAACCCTGAATTCATATTTTGTATTTAACAGTGGGATGGAATATGAATAGACAGTATTATTTTTTCTGTAGAATTTTATAGTACTTTGAATAGTTTTGTCAGTAGCTATTTTTACAGGTATTGCACTAATAATCGGGATTTCACCTGTGTATGAGTTCTTTTTTATTCCTGTTTCATGTATTTGTATGTTATCTGTATACTCTGATTCTTTGTAGAATACTTTTTTTGATGATGTTTTACTGACCGGAACATCTGTATAGATAATATTTTTCTGTTCGGGTCTTCTTAATTTTTGTTTTGAAAGAATTTTTTCCGCTTCGTCCTCGATGGAAATAGCAGAATATATTTTTTTGCTGTAACCTGTATTTTTCAACAATAGTTCAGCCTCGTCAGATATAATTTCCTGTTGTGAGGAGCAAGAGAGCCTGCCGCTCTCTGAATCGCTGGATAACGCAGGAATAGCGACAATTAGGCATATGATAATTGCCATAAAAACTTTTTTCATAGATATCATACTTTTACCTTACTTTGCTTTTATATTGCTGACAGGTGTATATTGATGTGAGTATTTTTTGCGAATTTCTTCTCTGTCTTTTTGTGAAGTTAACAGAAAGTTTTGGTAGTATAAATTTGTTCTAAATTCATTATCAGCAAGGTATGCAGGGTATTTAGCATAAATGTATTCATAGATGTATGCTAATCTGTCAGAGCCTACAGGGTGGGTTGCATTTCTTTCATACCAGTTTTCTTCTGATGCAATTTTGTTTAGTGCAATAATCATTGCAACAGGATTGTATCCGGCATTGACCATTAAATCTATGCCCTTTTTGTCTGCTTTTTCTTCATATTTTTTTGATGACATAGCCATTGCCATACGTCTCCAGAAACCGGCATGGTAATCAAGTCCGTGAGCTATTTCGTGGCTTAGAACAGCTGCAAGCTCATCGTCTGTATCAAAGTATGGCAATAATCCTTTGTATACAACTATATTTTTTGACGAAGCAAAAGCGCCTGCGTTTACCTTTTTTTCAGGTACGTAAGAAAAAACCATCCTTTTGTCTATTCCATTTGCATTCAAAATTCGAAAACCTATTTGCATAACTTTTTTCTGGTATTTTGATTCTAAATCCAGCCTTAATTCATCAGCAAAACAACAATTTAAGCTAAAGCACATCATTAACAAACATAAAAGAAACTTTTTCATTTCACACCCCTCATTATTTCATAATCCAACAAAACAAAATTATTATATGAAAATAAATATTGAAAAGTCAATTATTTCTTGAATTTAGAATAAAAATATTGAGTTAAACGAGCTGAACCACGGCTAATTTGTTCTATACAAATATTTACATAAAAATCAAAACTTGCATAAACTTTAAATATTCGGTAGAATATTAGCTGAATAGCGGTTTTAATTGAACAAGGAGATTTATATGAGAAAAATTTTAGCAAGTCTTATTGTTCTTTTCTCTGCAGTTTGTCTCAGCACAGGCGGTGCGATTGCAAAAGAATATAAAGACATGACTCCTGAGCACTGGGCGTACAAAAACATCCAGCAGCTCACTGACTGGGGTGTTGTAGTCGGATATCCGGACGGAAACTACAGACCTGACCAGAATGTTACAAGAGGTGAATTCTCAACAATGGTCGTTAAAGCACTCGGACAGGCTAATGCAGCTGTGCCGAATCCTGTTGCTTTTTCAGATATGACAGAAAAAGACTGGTTCTATGATATGGTTCAGAGAGCAGTTATGTTTGACCTTGTTAAAGGTTATCCGGACGGAAAATTCTATCCGTACGGAACTGTTGAAAGAGGTCATGCAATCTCTGTTATCACAAACGCACTTACAACAGAACAAATTTCCGAAAGTAAGGCAAAAGAAATCCTCGAAAGCCAGTATACAGACTATACACAGCTTCCGCCGTGGCTTATCGTAATGGCAGGTAAAGCAGAAATCCTCGGTATGGTCGTAACACCTCCGGGACACGAAGGAAAACTCGAAGCCCAAAGACCGGCAAACAGAGCTGAGCTTGCTTCCTTCCTCGTAAATATGATTGAACAGGCAAAACTCAATCCGAATGAAAAACTCAGAGAAGCTATGAGACCGCCGACATATGACGGAATCGTTATTGAGGACACTACTCTTCAGGGCTATATTGCCACTATTCCAGCCGGCGCTATCATTCCGATTATGATTCTTGACAGTTCGGTCAGCAGAAAAGATTTTATCGGCGAACCTTACAAAGCTAAATTCCCGAAAAACCTTATCACACCTGAACACTATCTGCTGTTCCCTGAAGGCTGCATGGTCTACGGTGATATTCAGGACGTAAAACCGCAAAGATTCTTCATCAGACACGGTGATATATGTCTTAGAACATGCACTCTCGATGCTCCGCACAATCCGGGTACAACTTTTGCAGGTGTTGTAATTGACCCGCCGGTAAAACACGGATTCTGGAAAAAAGAATTTGTTGAAAAAACCAGAATTAAAGGTGCAAAACGCTACTATGACAAAGGTATGGTTGTGAACGTAAAACTTTTAAAACCAATAAAAGTTGACCTCACAAACGGATACATAGTTGAATAAAAAAAACAGAAAATATAAAAAACCGGCTCAAATCAAGGAGCCGGTTTTTTCTTACTTAATCAGCGCGCTTGTCTATCATATTTATGCCGAGACTGAGAAGAGAAATCACGATTGAGCCAAAAAATGCACTCAAAAATCCGTCCACCTCGAACCCCGGTGACACCCACCCGGCGAACATCAGCAGCAGTGCATTAAGAATCAGCCCAAATATTCCGAGTGTCAAAACGTTTATCGGCAAAGTCACAAGCTGAAGAGCGGGTTTGATAAATGCATTGATTATCCCGAGCACTACAGCAACAATCAGTGCCGCCCAAAAATTTTCAACTGAAATTCCGGGAATAATCCATGCTGTAAACATAATAACCAGCGCGAACGCTATCCATCTCAAAAGTACGTACATAAAGCATCTCCTTCTTGTTCCAATTTAAACGTAATCATCCCGGGTTACATCCCCCGCCAGTATTTTTTTTATTGACCACATGGACTATGAAAATTAGCCCTCGGATTGATAACTTTTTTCTTCATGATTTATAGAATATTATTGAGGGATATTACAGAGGAAAAACATTGGGGATAAAGTATACAAGTACGCCAAAGGGTCTTGATTCGTTTCTTGTTCGGCCGGTTAAGGCTTTGAACAATAATGAGGCGTACAGACAGTTTGTTAAAGCCGACGCACTTAGACTCACTAATCACTTTAGAGAGTCAATTAAACACTATCTGTCATCAATTTTAATTGACAGAAACAACTATCGCGCATACTTCGGACTGGGCATTGCTTACAAAGCCGAAGGTCTGTATGAAAAAGCTGCTGAAATGCTGGAAAAATCAATAAATATGGCATTTTATCAACCAAAAGCTCACCATGAGCTCGGCATATGCTATCTGTTTTTGAACAGACCCGAGGATGCTCTTATGACGTTGAGAACGGCTGTCACAATGGACAGAGACAATGTCTCTACCCAGATACAACTTGCGATTGCGCATGAAATGCTGGAAGAATACGAAATGGCTGCCATGATTTATCAGGCAATTATAGAGAATGACCCGAACAATCTGACAGCATACACACATCTTTCCGCTCTCTATATGAGACTGGAACAGTATATGGCAGCGGGCAGTGTGTTTACTCAAATGCTAAAAATAAATCCCGATTTTTATAAAGCACATCTGGGACTCGCTATCTGTTTTGACAAAATGAAACATCCGCAAAGAGCTGTGCATTACTACAGGTCGTTTATAGACAAAAAACCTCACTCTCATCACTGTCCGAGCGTTAAGAACAGAATTAAAAAATTGCAAATGGGTAAGTCCCCTGCATCAATAGAACTTACCCTTGCAAACAAAAAATATTGATTTTAAATAATTAATATACTTTAGAACATTTTTGACAGTGAGTATGGAATGTAGCGTGGCTCTGTTATTGAATTATCGCCATACCATACTTTCTCAATTTCTTGGAACATAGTTCGTTCGTCTCCGCCTTTTGCGAGAATGTCCTTTATTTTTAACAGTTTGTATTCTGATTTCTTATGATATTAAAGCCTAATCTTCTTTATGAATAGTGAGCTGTGGGAATGGAAATTCAATTCCAAGTTCGTCAAATCTTTCTTTTATTCTCAGATTAAATCCGCGAAGAACAGCCCATTGCCGCATTGGTTTTGTTTTTATTCTGGCTTTTATTATTACGGCAGAATCGTCGAATTTGTCCAGTCCAAAAATCTCAATCGGTTCCAGAACATCATCACGGAACTCTTCGCTTTCTTTGAACTCATCTCCGAGTTCTTTCAATACCTGAAGAACTCTTGCTATATTTTCTTTGTACGCTACTCCAATATCAAACATCGCGTATGAAAAATCTCTTGTAAGATTTATTACAACATCAATCATACCATTACGGATATAATAAACCCTTCCATCCAGATCCCTGAGTACAACAAGCTTTATATTGAGCCTTTCAACAGTACCTTTCATTCCGTTAATTTCAACTACATCTCCGACACGAAGCTGACCCTCGAGCATTATCAAAAGACCCGTTATCAAATCTTCAACAAATCTCTTTGCTCCGAAACCTACAGCAACACCGACTATCCCTGCTGCCGTAAGCAGAGGTCTTATATCAACTCCGAGCATGTTCAGGATATACATTATTGCAAATACAATCCACACTGTATCCACAATAGATTTAAAAAGCAGTTTCAACGTGTTAATCTGTTTTTCAAATTCAGTATCATTTTTATATGCCGCTATTTTGCTGGTAAATTTATCGATTAAAAAGTTTGATATAACGATAAAAAACCAGAATAAAAGCAGATGAAGAACAACCATAAAAAAATCATTATGAAATACAGGCGGTAATAAATCAAAGAGACATTCGTGATCGTGTGTATGTGCCATAAAAACTCCTCCGTTTGTATTCTATAAGTTTAAAGGAATCTTTTTTTCATTGCAACAGACAACTTAACAAAACATTATACTATTGCAAAAAGTCCGCAAGTATCGTATTGCTGACAAGAAACCCCTCCGGTTTGAAAAAACAATTCGATTCGGTTACCGTGAAAAAATCTCTGTATTTTTCCAGCAAATCAGAGTATTTTTCTCTAAAATCAATTTCGAAACGGTATTTAAAATCCGAAAAATTTATTCCCTCTCCGCGTCTAAATCCTAAAAACACATACTCTTCAAGCTTTTCTTCTGTGCTCAATTTGTGAGTAAAAGATTTTTTTAAGGGGGTCGAAATATACTGTTCAACATTTTTGTTGTTTTCGTATCTAACTCCATTTACGTACCCGTGAGCAGCCGCGCCGAATCCGTAGTATTCTCCGCAATTCCAATAATTTAAATTGTGTCTTGATTCCTTATTTTTGCGGGAAAAATTGCTTATCTCATAATGTGAAAAACCTGCGGATGTAAGAAAATCAATAGCAGCAAGATACATATCAGCCTGTTTGTCAGAATCTGCAATGTTTTCCGGTATATTTTTTGAAAACGGTGTTCCCTCCTCAATTTTAAGTCCGTATAACGAAATGTGAGAAACTCCGAGTTCGACGGCAATCTTTAAATCAGACAAAAAGCTTTCCTGCGTTTGCCCGGGCAGCCCGTATATAAAATCGGCGCTTACTCCCGAAAATCCGGAGTTAATTGCATTTTTTAAAACACTTTTGGCTTGAGATGAGTTGTGCAGTCTGCCTATTGAACTCAGAATTTTATCGTCGAAACTTTGAACACCCACGCTCAGTCTGTTTACGCCGTATTCGTGTATACTTTCTAAAAATTTTTCACCCGCGCTATCAGGATTAGCTTCAACAGTAATTTCCGCATCATCACTGAAATTAAAAACTTTGAGAATATTTCCTATGTCATTAGCCTGCAGTAAAGAAGGTGTCCCGCCGCCAAAATACAGTGTTTTTATTTTTTCTCCGCCGTAAAAGCGGAGGATATCAGTTTTTAATGCATTCAGGTAAGAAGGAATAATATCTGTTTTCGGAATTGACGTAAATGAGCAATAAAAACATTTCCTCTTGCAAAACGGAATATGAATATATACGGATTCCGCCATACTACACCTGCTCGTATGTTTTAAAATGAATTTTTGATGTATTTACAAGCTCTGATTTAGAATATTTTGAACTTATTGTTCGTGCAGCTTCTATAACTCTGTCATTTGCACCCTTAGGTATATCAACTCCGTATTTCGTTGATATTTCAGAAATACATTTTAGAAATTGGGCTCTGGCTATTATAGATGCAGCAGCTACGGCAATGTCGCTTTCTGCTTTGCATCTCTGTTCGAGGTGGATATTCTGACCTCTTTTTAATAATGCATTTTTTATGAGTTTCTCGTCTCCGAATTTGTCAGAAAGTGCATACGAGCAGTCAGCTTTTTCAAGTATATTTTCAATAGCCCGTGCATGCCCCCAAGCAAGAAGCAAATTCAGGTTTTTTAATTTTGCATAGAGTTCGTTATATTTTGCAGGATTAATTGTCACAATTGAAAAAGTACTGTTGTTTTTAATCAGTGCTGAGAGTTTGTTGATATTTTTGTCGTCAACCATTTTGCAATCTTTTACGCCGGATTTTTTGAAAAGTTCAATATTGTTTTCATCAACAAGCACACCCGCAATTACAAGCGGTCCGAAAAAGTCACCCTTTCCAGATTCATCCACCCCGATACGTTTAACAGGTGTTCGAAAATCTTCTACCCCGCCTGCTGCTTCTGTTGAGATATTTAAAAATTTTTCTACTTTTGACACTATTTCGCTTATATCAGAACCCTGAATAAGAAATTTACCTGTCTTATAAAAAACAGCAGCGTAGCTTTTAGTTTTTGCACGCCAGAATGCATACTGCTGGGCTGTTATGTCTGCTCCATCTTTTATAAAAAACTCTTTCAATTTTTGTTCTGTTGAGAGTTCAAATTTATTTGAATAATTGTTCATAATATCCTATAAATTTTTTA
The DNA here is from genome assembly GCA_944323425.1 of Candidatus Gastranaerophilales bacterium. Taxonomy (GTDB): domain Bacteria; phylum Cyanobacteriota; class Vampirovibrionia; order Gastranaerophilales; family Gastranaerophilaceae; genus CALUPY01. The sequence continues at coordinate 65,842 of CALUSL010000004.1, forward strand.
TTATTTCAGAAGTAAATTCAGTGGTAGATGCACATCCGCCAAGATCAGAGGTTAAACACTTTCCGTCCTTGAGTACCTTCATTAAAGCAGACTCTATCTTCAATGCCTTTTCTTTTTCTCCTATATAATTGAGCATATTTATTGCGCATAGCAGAAGAGCCGTGGGATTTGCTTTGTTTTTGCCTTTGATATCCGGAGCAGAACCGTGCACGGGCTCAAAAACCGCACAATCTTCACCGATGTTAGCTCCCTGTGCTACTCCGAGTCCGCCGATTAGACCTGCAGTCAAATCAGAAACTATATCACCATACAAATTCGGCAGCACCAGTACATCAAAAATATCAGGATGTTGTACAAGCTGCATGCACAAATTGTCCACAAGAATTTCTTTGAACTCTATCTGCGGATATTTTTTTGCAATATTTCGTCCGCATTCAAGAAACAGACCGTCAGTAAGTTTGCAAATATTGGCTTTTGTTACGGCGTGGAGAGTTTTTCTGTTGTTATCCATCGCATATTTAAATGCATACTCAAAAATTCTTTCAGAGGCATGTCTTGTGATTATCTTTATTGATTCTGCCGTGTCGTCATCGATTTTGCGTTCTATTCCCGCATATAAATCCTCTGTGTTTTCTCTGAATACAATGAGATTTACATTTTCAAAAGGTGTTTTTATGCCCTCAATATTCTTGCAGGGACGAATATTTGCGTACAAATCGAGTTCTTTTCTCAGTGCAACGTTTACACTTCTGAACCCCTTGCCGATAGGCGTGGTAACAGGTGCTTTAAGCGCAATTTTATTTCTCTTTATGGATTGGATAACACGCTCCGGCAGCGGAGTACCTTCGCTTTCAGCAACATCGGCACCTGCCGGCTGCACATCCCAATCTATTTCAACTCCGGCTGATTTTATAATTTCTGTAACAGCATTTGTGATTTCAGGTCCTATACCATCTCCGGGAATAAGCGTTAGTCTGTGCATTTTTCATTCTCCTCCAAAAATTCTTTCAGCATTTTCAGCGCCTCTTTGGCAAACAGTATTTTTACAAGACGTCTGTTTGTGAGCGGGTGAACATTATACTGCTTTACAACGATTTTCTCTCTGTTTCCCGTACCTATGTACACAAGTCCCACGGGCTTATCTTTAGAGCCTCCGGTCGGACCGGCAATTCCCGTTGTTGCAGCAGCATAATCCGCGTCAGTATGTTCAAGAAGCCCTTCTATCATAGCTCTGGCTGTTTGAGGGCTAACTGCACCATATTCATTTAGAATATCAGGACTCACGGACAGATAAGTTTCTTTTGCCTCATTTGCATATGTTACAAAATTTGCTTTTATGTATTCGGAGCTTCCTGATACATCGGTGAGAAAAGAGCTCAGTAGTCCGCCCGTGCAGCTTTCTGCAGTTGTAAGTTTTGACTTTTTATTTTTAAGAATTTTGCCGATTTTTTCTTCAGACCTGTCAAATAACACTAATAACAGGCATTTTACCGCAGCAATTATGTTTACAAATATTCTTTTCATACTAATGAATCGGTACATCTATCGGTTGTGTAAGCATAATGTCGAGAATTTGTCCCTGTGCAAGGTTTACGTTGTTACCCTTTTTAAACAAATCAACAATAGAATCACCGACAAGATAGAATGCACCGCCGATAACACCGCCGACAGCACCTATCGGAACGCATACATATTGCATGTTGTCTCCGGTACCTTTACCCCAGTCTATTGTGGTTCTTACGATTTTTTTAGTGTTAGACCAGTTTTGCTGCAATGCCCATCCGTAATTTCCGCCTTCAAATATACCGCCGTCAACAGTCAAATTCGGATAGTTGTAAATACCTGCTGTTACGGGAATTTGTCGTCCGGTTGTAGTTACAACATGGTCAAATGTTACGTACAGAATTGCGCTTCTTGAAAGGTTTTTTGCCGGAATAATTTTGTTAATAGTACCTCGAAATACAGAGCCGGCTGGCAATACTACCGTATTGTTAACAATCTGATCCTCTTTTAGCATTGCATTGAACTCGTCTCCTGTATTTCCGACCTTTGTGGATATCGGATCAATGAGTTCGAGTTTTAAATATGTTCCCTCTGGTATTCTTATAGACTGAATGTCAGCTTTTATTGTTCGATTATCAGCAGCAAAAACTGATGTGTTCAAAAATAGCCCGAGCACAACCAGTGCAGCCATTATAACTTTTTTCATAGTAAACGCTCCTCTTTTATTTTTTCTTATTTTATAGCTAATAATAAAAAGACGCAACCTCTTTTAGCTCTATCTGAACTAAATCAGATGAGCAGTATCCAAACTATTTCTCTGATTTAGGATTTTTAAATTCAATAGCCGGGGTTATAAAGAAAGGCATTGTCGTCACAGGTTTCATAGAGGAGGGGATTGCGGATTTTTTACCTAAAGAGTATGCAAGTGCTTTTTTTATCGGGCTTTTGGATACGTTATTTTTCTTGTCTATCTCCAGCAATTCCTCTTTTGTTTTTGGCGTAATCGGTACACCAACAACTTTTCTGGACAGAGAATCGTTTATAACAGAGGTTAGGGCAGTTATTCCAAATGCTCCTGCCAGACTTGAGTTACAAACCTTTGCAAGCAGGTTATGGACAAAAGCAAGCATGTAAGCAGAAAGACCGATTCTTGATATCTCCTGGGCGGTTCTGTTTTTTGCACTCTTTCTTGCAGCTTTTTTGTCATCATTGCTATATTGCATAGTAAGGTTGAATGCGTCAGTTACAAGGAAAATAGTTGTAATTGCACGTCCGAGATTTACATTCATTTGCGAAAGAGCATTTCCGTCATATTCTACATGTCTTGCCCCATCAGCTTTTAGAACAAGGTTCTGCAGAATGCTGCGAAGTTTTTCTACATCTTCCGGAAGAAGAGTTCCGTCTTTTTGAATTTTTATGTCGTTTGAATTAATCTCTTTTTCGATTAGCATAAGAAGGTTTTTTGCGCCTTCTATATCTTCAATAATCATTTCTCTATTTTTAATATACTCTTTATTGAGTTTCATTTTTATAACATTTTCTGCTGCGCCGTTATTGTTCCAGGGGTATTGTGTCTTATAGAAATCATAGTATTTTTGCATTTCATCAAAATCTCTGGATGTAATATGCACTTTTCCGGAAAGGAACATTTTAGAGTTTTTGCTCTTTCCTTTGCCTGCCATAGACGTTGTGTATCCGTAATACCAGTTTCTCGCAGAGACAATCATGTTTTTTACAAAATTAACAGGTACAAGAAAACTCTTTATAATCCGTCCATGCAGAGATTTTGATTTTCCTATCGGTAATTCATCTTTTATAATATTTTGCATTACATAATCAAACAAATTTGAATAGTCTTCCATTTTTAAAGAAGCTCTCTTTGAATAGTTGTTAAAATCAGAAAAAGCAGCTTGAAGATAAGGATTTTTTTCATAAAGATCAGAGTATTTTATGCAATTAAGCAGAGTCTTTTTCATAAATTGTGCCTGTTTGTAATCAGCTGCTTCAAGCACTTTCAAAAGAGATATGATTCTTTGTTTGTTGAACATTCTGTCGCTAGCAAAAAAGCCTTTAAATGAAGGAATAGATTTTGTATTATTATCAGACACAGGATTTTTTATAGGTGTTTGTTTTTCTTTATTTTCCGGTGTTTTTGTAGCAAAAGATGCAAATAAAGTGTTATTTGGTGCATTTTTTATATCTTTGAATTCTATTGATGGTTGTTGTAATCCCGGAGCTTCTTTTTTCTTTGCACCCGTAAGCATTTTTCCTATTGTCGGAAGAATGCCGGTTTTTGACTGCATTTCTGCTTCCATTCTGTCAAGTGTTTCTTTATTTGATGGAACTATCGGCTTTCCGACAAGCTTTCTTCCGAGTATTTCTGAAAAAGCAGTGGTAGAACCTGAAACAATCAATGCCATTGGCAAACTTTTATTTACGGAAGATTCCAGTGTTCCGAATAACAAATTCTGAATATACATATTCAGACCTATTCTTGAAAACTCCTGTGCTATACGTGATTTTCTCTGAACATTTGCTTCTGCTTTATTATTGCTATATCGCATTGTTGTATTATACGCATCATTTCCCAGAAAATATGCATAGACCATACCCGAAATAAATCTGTTTCCAATCATTAAGGAGGTAGATGAATATTTCCCCTTTGTCGGGTCAACAATTTTGTTCCTTCTTCTGTTTAAATTTGTATAAAGAACATCGTCAGGAATGATAAAATCTTCGTTTTTTCCCCATATTCTCTGTCCGCAAAAACGTCTGTATTCGTTCTCCCAAATTTCAACTGAATGTATAAGCCCCTCAAGACACTTATAATCCCGTGCTGTTTTTTCGTAGTAAGCATTGCGTTTGAAGTTATTGGAATTTTTATCAATAAAAAGATTAGCTGTCTTTTTTACAACGTAAGTAACCGGACTGAAAAGATTTTTTATAAATTTTGTAGCCACCTGATCTCTTGGAATAAAATACAAATTATCTTTTGATATGTTCAGGGCTATGTCTTTGTTAATACCGTATTTTTTACAAAATTTTTCGTCAGTTTTTACCAGATTTATAAAGTTTTTTCTTATTTCGTCATAGTATTTATGCTGTTCTGTACTGACATTTTCAAGAGTTTTGAAAACTTTTTGTACAAGCTCTTTTGGCGGTTTTATAATAAGAGGAACAAAACTGTTCTTTACTTCCGCAAGTTTTCCTGCAACCTGAAAGCCCTTGAAGGATACAGTATCTTCCAAGGACTTTTTGTTACTTTTATTCTGTAATTGTGCGTATGTATGCGGAGATACATCGCGCTTTCTAAAATGCGGTTTATTATATTCCAGACTATATTGTTTTAAATCAACGTGTCTGTCTTTTATCACGGTCATTCCAATACAAAATTGCTTTACTTACATTATATACAAAAACCGTGAAAGAAAAATTTGCTAGTTAATTTTTTCGTTGTAACAAACTCGATACAAAAATTAATACCTGCTTTGTCTTGCCAGATATTCTTTCATTCTTGGTTCCAATGCATCAAGCATGGCTTTGTATTCGTCTTGTGATATTTTTCCGATTACTTTATAAACAGAAGAATGAGAGGGGTCAGCAACCATTAAATTTCCTTTGCTGTCGACAATATAGTCAAATGAGGGTCCTTTTACATCAAACCCGGGGGCTTCAAAGGCAATTCTGTTTATGCTGCCATCCGGATTCATTGCTGCATAAAGACTGGCTTCTGTCACATTGTCTTTAGTTTTTTTACGGAATACAAGTGCTGATGGTTTTACAACGCTCAGTGAATAGGACTTTTCTATTTTTAAATCCTTATTTCCTTTTAATTCGTCTGTCCAATTATTAAATCCGGCATGACCATGAGCTTCAAAAGCCTTATCCGGCACTGATTTTAATTTGTTGTATTTTGTGATGATTTTGCTTGAATATGTTTTGTCTGTCTCTTCAGGTGCTGTCATTTTTTGTAGCTCTTTAGCTGCATTTTGAACTTTTTCATAATTTGACAGACCGGATAAATCAGAAACTGATTTTTCTTTATCATTGAATTCTGCAGGAATATACAGAGTGTCATTTATATCAAGATTATTGAAATCTTCAAGCGTTTCTTTGTTATTTAGCTTGGCAATTTTGTACATAAAATCTTGAATTTCACCATTTGTGGGTTTGGCTTTTCCAAGATATTTCTTTGCGATGGACCAGAGATTTTCTCCTTTTTTTACAGTATGAACTTGACCGCTATCTGTCTGAGGGGTTTCCTCGAGACGTTTCTGTATATATGAACGGATATCTTTATCCGTATAGTTTGTTCCAAATCCCTGTACAAATCCTAATTCCATTTTTTAACTCCATAATTATGCCTAACATTCCTATGAATTTATAAAAACAATTAGTGAAAAAAAATTGCGTCGTGTATTATTAATTGTTAAATAGTTAAAAATGCATTATAATAATAGAATGAGTGTGGATTTAATTAATAAATTTAAAGGCAAAGTAGTGGTCTCTGTTCAAGCAATGCCTGCTGAGCCGTTATATCTCGAGTCGTGTATGAATGCTATGATGCAGTCAGTTGTAAAAGGCGGAGCTGCTGCACTTCGCGTCGCCGGAGTAAGAGATGTAATAAATGCAAAAAAAATGTTTAAAATTCCTGTAATTGGAATTACTAAACCTGAAATTATTCCGCAGAATTGGCGTGATATTGTTTATATTACCCCGACAATAAAGGAAGCAAAGGATTTGATACAGGCTGGTGCTGATATTATTGCTCTGGATGGTACTTCCAGACCCAGGGGTGATTACAATCTGAAGCAGATTATAAAATTTATAAAAATAAATAAAAAAGTAGTAATGGCTGATATATCAACTCTTACTGAAGGAATCGCTGCAAGACTTCTCGGTGCTGACATTATATCAACGACGCTTTCCGGATATACCCAGTTTTCACCGGCTTCTGAAGAGCCTGATTTTAAACTCCTTAAAGAACTGGTTAATGCTCTTGAATGTCCTGTAATTCTTGAAGGCAGAATCTGGACACCGGAACAGGTTGATAGAGCGTTTGAGCTGGGCGCACATGCTGTTGTTATCGGGTCTGCAATAACAAGACCGCAGCTTATAACCAAAAGGTTTGTTAATAGAGGATAAAAATGGATACACTAAAAAGAGCACTGAGTTTTGACATAGGCGGAACAAAAACTAACTATGCTGTTATTGATGAAGAAGGAAACTTTATCACAAAGAAAATAAAAGTGCCGACTCCTGATTCTGCTGAAAAAATTTTTGAAATGTTTAAAAGTATAATTGAAGAAAATTATAGTAGTATTGATATCGTGACCATATCTACAGCTGGGGCTGTAAATCTAGAAAATACCGGAGTCTGCAGCTCAACACCTAATTTGCCTTCGGGTTATCCTGAGCTGGAATTTTCAAAACTTACGGACAAAAAAGTTTTTATTGAAAATGATGCAAATTGTGCTGTATGGGCAGAATACAAATGTGGTGCAGCAAAGGGCTGCAATAACACGCTGATTATAACTCTGGGAACCGGTATTGGCGGGGGTGTTATTTCTAATGGCGAACCTGTCAGAGGATATACAGGAGCCGCTTTGGAAGTAGGCAGTATGAAAATATTTGCTGATAAGAGACAGAAATGTACATGCGGGCGGTATGACTGCTGGGAAAGCTATGCGTCAGGAACAGGGCTTAAAAATACTGCGGCGGCAATGGCAAAGACCTCCCCTGAATACAAAACAGGTTTGTACAAGGACAAATTGCCAGAAGAACTGACAACCTACGATATAACAGATGGTGTTCAAAAAGGTGATATGTTTTCAATACAGGTTTTTAATCAGTGGCAAGAGTATATTTTCGTAGGTCTTGTAAGTCTTGTTGATATTTTTAATCCTGAAGTTGTCGTTATATCAGGTGGTATGGGAAAATTTGCCAATATAGAGATGCTCGAGGAAAAAATAAATAAAGAGTCTGTTGTGGCTCCGGTAAAAATACGGCATGCAGAAATGGGTAATGATTCGGGTATGATTGGTGCGGCTCTGCTGGGACTGAGATTTATATAAATATCAAATGGTTGCAGCAACTTGTTTTGTAATAAAGTTAGGCTTGACAAACAAATTGCGTTATAGTATTGTTAGGTATACCTAACAATACGGATATGTAAAATGCGAATATCATCAATAGCCAAATATATTGATCAACCTTATATATTATTAAATTTACAAAAAAAAATGCCGGCTTTTTTGATTGGCTCTGCTACCGGTTACGGCTTATATGATACATTTAAACAACCTGAGGGTAAAAGAACAAAACAGGCTGTAAAAAATACAGTTATCCTTTCATCAATTATAACTTCACTGTTCTATGGAGGCAGAAAAATAAAAATTGGAGGAAAGCAGCTTGTTGAGTCACCTAAAGTTATAGAAACAGTATTGAAGCAGAAACGTGCTATTTCTGAATATCTTACAAAAAATGCTGCTGCGGATGGCAATTCCCGCTCTATTCTGAAGAAGGCAGAGAAAAAATCTATCAGTCCTGAAGAAATTGATTACCTGCTGAAAAATTTACCGGATAATGAAAGTAGAAAAAAACTTTTTAAAACAATTTTTTCTGAACCGGATTCTCTTACCTCAAAAGAAATTTTCGAGGAAATCGGAAGACTTTCAGTTTTGGGGCTGGTTCCTGTCGTAAGCGGGGTTGCCGGTGGTATTGTTGCAGATAAGATCACAAAAACATCTACAAAAAAAGGTACGGCAAATAAAATAAAAGAAGGTGCATATCAATTTCTTGCAAATATTTTTCTTTGTAATGTTGGTGCAGGCGCAGCTCTTTTTGGAATGGAGGCCTTGAACAAAAGAGGAGTTGTAAAAAATCTTACTCCTGCCAAAAAGTTGGTAGCAATACTAAGCGGTATTACTGTAACTGGAATTCTGGGCGGAAGTATGATTGCAAATTATCTGTGTAAAAAATTAGTTAATCCGTTGTTTGATTCGAAAACTCAAGGCTGCATGCATCATAATCATCACCAAAATATCTATTCCGAAAGAAAACCAGAATCTTTGGATATTGCTATGCATACAGATGATATAGCAACTGCAGGTGTTTTATCAGGATTCAAGTGGATAGAACCGGCTCTGCCTCTTATGTATATGATGTCTGGATACCGGGCCGGAATAGGATATAGGAACAATTCTCAAAAACACGTAGATAACAATAAAAAACATGAGTTTTTAAAAGTTCAGCAAGTTCTTTCAGAAGAAAAAATCTATCCTGGTATATTTATTGATAAATTCGGAAAAAGTAACAAATTTACGATGGAAAAACATATGTACTAACACTTTCATTTCTTGTTATTTAGGTACCCTACACTCAGCCTGAGAAATCATACTCAGGCTTTTTTCTTGTTTAGTCGTGTGAGATACACTTTGGAATGTCAAAATAATAGAAGTTGAAAACTTAAAAAAATAGTTTAATATATATATTATATATAAGGAGTACTAAAATATGAAAAGATTTTTATTAGCATTAGTTAGTATCGGATTAGTTACAATGTCTGTAAATGCATCTTATGCCGCAGATAAATATTTGTGTAAATGGACTGGTGTATCTGGAACAAATAAGGCTATTTACACAACAAATATGACTGCAGAATCATTTTGTGGTCCTAGAAAATATATAAGTGAAGAATCTTTTCAAGCTTGTATAACTAAAGATTTTGAGGAATTAAAAAAAGTATACAATGAAGGTAAATGTAAAAAATACATGCAAAAAATTCATTCAGACACAAATAATACAGCAAGATGTTTTGTAGATGTGACAGATGATCCCGCCGATGGATATATAATTAATTGTTATGGACCTACTGCGAATACTTTTCGTCCAAAAGTTGAGGATTTGTACAAAAATAAAAAATAAAAAATTTATAATAAAAAAACTCCGCACAATTAAAAGTGCGGAGTTTCTTTATTAATTGCAAGTTTCAATTAAAGAACTGCTTCTTCTGCAACTTCTTTTTCTATTGCTTTTGGTGCACATTCTACGATAGCTTTTGCCATAGCAATCATTTCAATTTCTGAATTCAATTTATTTATGCAAGAACCGACACCAATAGCGCTGGCACCTGCTGCAAAAGCCATAGCTGCTGTAGTTGTTGTAATACCTGATGCTGTCATTACAGGCATATCAACGTTTCTTACGAGTTCAATAGTGTTGGCTATAGAAACCTGTGCTGTTTCGAGAAGCCCTCTGGCACCTGCGCTGTGTGCATTTGCAATAGCAGCACCTTCAGTCTGAATAAGGTCAATACCCATATCTTCAAGCGCTTTAGCCAATTCAATTTGTTCTGCTACTTCAATATGACCGGGAACGGTTACACATTTGAAAACGTTTGATCTGCCGATTAAAGCCAGAGTTTCTTTTACTATGTCTATAATTTCCATAGCTGACATTCTCATACCTTTTTTGTAGAGCGCGTCAAAGTTTCCGACTTCAATAGCATCAGCGCCTGCTTTTACAGCTGCAGCAAGGTCTTCCGGAACGATAGAAGATACAAAAATCGGAAGAGTAGTGTTTTCTTTAGCCATTTCAATGATTGCTTTGTCTGCAGCAACATCTACTGCACTTGCGCCTGCCTTTTCAGCTGCTATTACAACACTTTTTACTCTGTTAATGTCAAAGTTGTCAATGCCTGCGATAATTTTTACCGCTCTTTTTTCGGCAAGATGTTTTTCAAATAATTTAATTCTTTTCATAATTAGATTGCCTTTCTATATAAGTCACCTTAGTTGCTATCATTATTTTCTTCGATATTGTTGTTTACGTCAAGTATGCTTTGCTGCTGCACACTGTTATCAGCTTGTACGGGTTCCGTAGCAGGACATTCAGCGCTATCGTCATCCGGGTCCACAATCTTGTTAACCGTGCAAACAGTGTCACCTTCTGAAAGGTTTTGGATTTTTACACCCGTAGCCGGTCTGCCCTGACGTGAAATGCAGTCAGCTTTGATTCTAGATACAACACCGTTTGATGTTACGACCATAATTTCATCGCTTTCTTCAACAATAGTCAGTGCGACAAGTCTTGATGTCGATGTTTTGAATTTTGTTGCAATAAGACCAATACCGCCTCTGTTCTGGGGTCTGAATTCGGATAATTTTGAACGTTTACCGAATCCGTCAGAAGTTACGACAAGAAGGTCTGCATCGTAGTTTCTGGGAACAATATCACATCCTATGATGCTGTCCTGAGCTCGCAGCTTCATGGAGTTGACACCGCGTGCGCTTCTGCCGAGCGGTCTCAGGTCATTAATCGGGAATCTGATTGCCATACCGCAGCTTGTACCGATGATTACTTCGTCATTGTCCGCTGCCTGTTTTACCCAGCATAGTCTGTCGCCTTCTTCCAGCCCGATTGCAATGATACCGCTTCTTCTGATATTTTCAAAGTTATCAAGGCTTATGCGTTTTATGTAACCCTTTTGAGTCAGCATGATAAGGTTAGAGGCAGACTTGAAGTCGCTGACCGGAACAACCGCCGTGATTTGTTCATCCTGCTCAAGCGGCAGAACATTGATAATAGGAAGCCCCTTTGCCTGTCTTTGACCTTCCGGGAAATCATAGACGTTGAGACTGTAAACAGTTCCTTTTGAGCTGAAGAAAAGAACTTTGTCATGCATCATTGCAGTGAAGAACTGTTCAACATCGTCGTCTTCTTTTGTTTTAATACCGCCTTTTCCTCGAGTAGCACGGTTTTGTCTTTCAAATGTATCTAATGAAATACGTTTCAGATATCCCTGACGTGTTATAAATACGGCCATTGGCACATTCGGGGTCAAATCTTCAATTGTCATTTCATCTGCTTCAGGCACGATTTGAGTTCTTCTGTCATCACCGTATTTTTCTTTATCCTCGAGAAGTTCTTCTTTGATAAGATTCAGGACTTTCTGACGATCAGCAAGAATTGCTTCGTATTCTGCAATTTTCTTTTGCAATTCTTCATATTCTGCTTTAATTTTGTCCTGTTCCAATCCTGTCAATCGTCTTAATTGCATTTCCAGAATAGCGTTTGCCTGATCTGTATCAAGACCGAATCTGGACATCAAGCCCACTCTTGCTTCATCAGTTGTTTTTGATTTTTTAATGAGCTCAATAACTTCATCAAGGTGTCCGAGCGCTATCAACAAACCTGCTAAAATGTGTGCTCTGATTTTTGCTTTTTTGAGGAAGAAAATTGTGCGTCGTGTAACGATTTCAACCCTGTGCTCAACAAACTCGTTAAGTACTTCGTACAAGTTCATTAATCTTGGCTGTTTGCCGACGAGAGCAAGCATGTTTACACCGAATGTCGTTCTAAGCTGTGTGAATTTGAAAAGATTATTTTTTACGACTTCAGGTTTTGCATCGCGTTTGAGTTCGATTACAATACGCATACCTTCTCTGTCTGACTCGTCTCTAAGATCCGATATACCGTCAATTTTTTTATCGCGGACAAGTTCTGCAATCTTTTCAATAAGCTGTGCTTTATTAACCTGATAAGGAATTTCAGTTACGATAATAGCTGTTCTTGCCTGTCTGCCGTTTCCTCCGGGGATTTCTTCAAAAGCAGCTACTGCCTGCATCTTTATAGAACCACGCCCCGTTGTGTAAGCTTGTTTTATATCATGCAGCCCTACTATAGTTGCGGCGGTCGGGAAATCAGGTCCTTTAATATGTTCCATCAATCCTTCTATTGTGATATCAGGATTGTCAATCAATGCTATAGTTCCGTCTACGATTTCTCTGAGGTTGTGGGGCGGAATGTTTGTCGCCATACCTACTGCAATACCGGAAACACCATTTAAAAGAAGCATTGGAAGTCTGACCGGCAGAACGGACGGCTCTTCAAGTGAACCGTCAAAGTTCGGTGTAAAGTCAACTGTTTCACAGTCAATATCAGCAAGCATGGATGTGGTAATTTTGTGCATTCTTGCTTCTGTATACCTCATTGCAGCTGCAGAGTCGCCGTCTACAGAACCAAAGTTTCCGTGCCCGTCAATGGTTAAGTATCTTGTGGCAAACGGCTGAGCCATACGAACAAGCGATTCATAAACAGCAGAGTCGCCGTGCGGGTGGTATTTACCGAGAACTTCACCAACGATTCTGGCACTTTTCTTGAACGGTTTGTCAGGTGTCATTCCCAGTTCGTTCATTGCAAACAAAATACGTCTGTGTACCGGTTTTAGACCATCTCTTACATCAGGAAGTGCGCGTCCTACGATTACGGACATCGCATAGTCGATGTATGAACGTTTCATTTCGTCTCTAATATTTACCGGTACTATTTTTCCATCTTCAAATAAATTCTGCTGACTCAAATCTGCTACCCCATAATTGTCTAATATCTAATATATGTCTATATTTTAGCATGAACAAAGTCTTGTGCAAATTGTAAAATATTGTTTTATATTACAATCATCCTGTCTGCTAAATAAAAAGAAACGGGCATTGCCCGATGCAATGCCCGAATTCTCCAAAATTTGTTTAGAACCAGTCACACATGCCGTCTTTACAAAAAGCATTTTCCAACTCCGGCATAATATTTTCCAGTGTCATTTCAAAGGTTATTGGTGTGATAGAAATTTTATTCATGCGTAGCGCATTTATATCAGTACCGTCATTTTCATCATACTGTATAAGCTGACCGGCGAGCCAGTAGTATGTTTTACCGCGCGGGTCCAGTCTTTTGTCGTAGTCGCTTGTAAACATTCTTGTTCCGAGACGTGTTATAGCGACTCCGTTTACATCATCACCGCTTAATGACGGGAAATTTATATTCAAAATACATTTGGGAGGAAGATTTACATCTTTGATTTTTTTTACAAATTTAGCCATAAATTCAGCGGCGAATTTAAAGTTTTCAAGTTCGCATGTTAACCCGGCTAGAGATGTTGCTATTGCTGGATACCCGAGCATTGCGCCTTCCAGCGCACAACTGACAGTACCCGAGTATAAAATATCTGCCCCCAGATTTGGTCCATGGTTTATCCCGGAGATTACCAGATCCGGCTTTTCATCCGGTCCCAATATTGCACTCAGACCTATTTTTACGCAGTCGCCGGGGGTTCCTGTCGTGACCCAGTTTCTTTTTGCACCGAATTTCGGATCGAGTTCTTCTACCCTTAGCGGAGTATGGAGCGTTAAAGAATGTCCTGCAGCGCTTCTTTCTCTGTCCGGAGCAATTACGTATACCTCGTTTTCTCTGCTCAATGCTTCAGTGAGAGCTCTGATTCCGTTAGCGACTATTCCGTCATCGTTAGATATAAGAATTTTCATATTGTTCTCCTATTAGTCTTTATGTTTTTGGTTGACCGCATTCATAAAACCTATGAAAAGCGGGTGTGCATGTTCGGGTCTTGATTTGAACTCCGGATGGAACTGGCATGCAACAAACCAGTCATTTTTCGGATATTCAACAATTTCACACAGAGAGCCGTCAGGCGACACTCCTGAAAATACAAGACCTGCATCTTCTATTTGCTGTTTGTATTCATTGTTTACTTCATATCTGTGTCTGTGACGTTCTTCAATAATATCCTGTCCGTAAGCTTTGTGGGCTTTTGTACCTTTTTTGAGTCGGCATTCATATTTTCCGAGTCTCATTGTACCGCCCAGACCTTCTATATGTTTTTGTTCGAGCATAATATCAATAACAGGATACTGTGTACCTTCATCAAATTCAGTACTGTTTGCATTTTTTAATCCGACAACATTTCTTGCGTATTCTATTACAGCACACTGCATGCCCAGACACAGTCCGAGAAACGGCATATTTTTTTCTCTGGCATAGCGAATTACATTGAGTTTACCCTCAATTCCTCTAATGCCGAATCCGCCCGGAACAACAAGCCCTTCTACATCTTTTAAAGCCTCTTTTGCCTTTGCGTAATCAACACAGTCTTCAGAGTTTATCCATTTTATTTCAATCTGAGCATTGTGTTTGTATCCTGCATGTTTCAACGATTCTACTACAGAAATGTAGGCATCCGAAAGTTTTGTGTATTTGCCGGCTATAGCAATTTTAAACGTCTTTTTCGGGTTTTTAATATTTTCAACAAGCTTTATCCAGGATTCAAGATGAGGCTTTTTATCAAGAAGCTGCAAACGCTTCAATACAACCTGTGCCATTTCCTGAGCTTCAAGAGCCAGAGGCACTTCGTAAATAGATTTTAAATCTTTACATTCTATAACAGCCTCAAGTGGAACAGAGCAGAACAGAGCGAGTTTTTCTTTCTCTTTTTTGGGAATCGGTTTTGATGTTCTGCATACAAGAATTTCCGGCTGAATACCATAACTTCTCAGTACCGCAACACTGTGCTGAGATGGTTTTGTTTTTAATTCTCCCGACGTAGGAAGGTATGGAACAAGAGTTACATGAATAGAAATACTGTTTCCGTAGCCGAGTTCGGAGCGGAACTGTCTAATCGCCTCAATAAAAGGAAGTCCCTCAATGTCGCCTATAGTACCGCCTACTTCTATAATTACGAAATCAGGTTTAAACTGCACAGCAGCCTTTTTCATTCTTGATTTAATTTCGTTTGTAATATGAGGAATAGTTTGAACTGTAGCACCGAGATACTCGCCTTTTCTTTCTTTTTTTATGACAGTCTGGTAAATATATCCGGATGTTACATTGTTTATTCTTCCGAGATTTGTATCAGTAAAACGTTCGTAGTGGCCAAGGTCAAGATCTGTTTCGGCACCGTCATCCGTAACAAAAACCTCACCATGCTGAAATGGACTCATTGTTCCGGGGTCTACATTTATATAGGGGTCAAATTTTTGGATTACAACAGAAAATCCTCTGGCTGTAAGAAGTTTTCCGAGAGATGCGGCGACTATCCCTTTCCCCAGTGATGATACAACGCCTCCTGTTACAAAAATATACTTAGTTGTCATGCGATACCCCTATTCTTTTTCCAGCTCTGTCTTTTAGTTAATTTTAGGAACTCTGAAAAAGCCGTTTTCTTCAACAGGCGCGTTTGCCATGAGTTCCTCTTTTGTTTGTCTGTATTCCGGCACATCCTCTCTCATAACATTTACAACAGGTATTGCATGCGCCATTGGTTCAACCCCTGTCGTATCAATTTCATTCATCTGCTGAGCATACTCGAGAACTGCACCGAGCTGTTTTGTGAATTTTTCCTTTTCTTCTTCTGTTAATTCAAGTCTTGCCAGTTTTGCAACGTGTTCCACGTCCTTTATGCTAATCATTTTTTGTCTCCAGTTTTAGTGTGAGCTACCTTACATATTTGTATCATATAATTATATATTTTTCCATGTTCGTAATAAATATTTCTTGATTTTACTGTACTTATCTGCTTTAGCAGGCGGTAAAGATTATAATAAAATTAGTAAAGATTAAGTTTTATAAATTTTTGCTTTGAAAAAAAAATGTTTATTGTAAGATTAAAGAAAGACTAAAAAAAGCGGAATAGAATGTAGAAAAAGAATGTACATTCTATAGTTTTTACTTGAAAAAAATTAGATATATTTAAATAGAAAAGGTAAAACAATGGGCATTAAAGGTAAAAATGACAAAATGGTTGTCCTCGCTTGCGAAGACTGCAAACGCAGAAATTACACCACAACAAAAAACAAAAAGACCCTTAAAGAAAGAATGGAATTGAAAAAATACTGTTCATTCTGCGGCAGACACACCGTTCACAAAGAAACTAAGTAAGCTTAACTAATATTAATTTAAAAAGCGTCCTTAGTTCAGTTGGTAGAACGTCGGTCTCCAAAACCGGATGTCGAGGGTTCGAGTCCTTCAGGGCGCGTTTTTAAATTAAACAGGGGTAAAACAATGGCAAACCAAACCAAAACCAAAAATCAGGTTAATAAAAATATGAAAGAAGATTTCATTGCATACCTCAAAAGCGTTAAGCTTGAATGGGGAAAAATCAGCTGGCCGCCGAAACAGCAGGTGTTCGTGGAAACACTTTATGTAATTGTTGTTACATTCGTTTTCACTATCGCTATCCTTTTGATGGATTCTATTTTCAGCGGTATACTGAAATTATTACATTTGAGTTAAGAATGGCGCCCTTGAGCGGGCAGCCGATTAGATGGCAGGATAAAAATGACTAAAGAAAAAGATGAATTTATGAATGAAGCGGAAAACAATGAAGCTAATGAAAAACAAGAGCTTCTTGAACAAAAAGATGCTGAATTTAAAAACAGTTCTAAAGCTAACAAGGCTCCGCAAAAAAGATGGTATGTAGTTCATACTTATTCAGGTCACGAAAACAAAGTTAAAGTCAACCTTGAGAAACGTGTTGAATATATGAATATGGGAGAAAAAATCTTCCGTATTGAAGTTCCTCAAAAAACAATTACCAAAGTTAAAGACGGAAAAAAACAGGACAGAGAAGAAAAAATCTTCCCGGGTTATGTTCTTGTTGAAATGATTATGGATGATGACAGCTGGTATGTAGTAAGACACACGGCCGGCGTTACAAAATTCGTTGGTTCATCCAAAAAACCAATTCCGGCAAAAGATTCTGAAATCAAAAAAATCATCCACAGATCGCAGACTCAATCTGTTAAAATTGAGCTTGACGTCAAAGTCGGAGACAAAGTTCGTATCGTATCCGGACCGTTTGCCGACTTTATCGGAGACATTACAGAAGTTTATCCGGACAAATCAAAACTCAGAGCTTCTGTTTCTATCTTTGGTCGTGAAACGCCCGTCGAGCTGGAATACAAACAGATACAAAAAGTATAAGGCACTGCCGAAAACACAAATAAATGTGGAAGGGATTAAGATAGCATAGAATCGAATCCCGCTAGACCACGAAAGGAGAAAAAAATGGCAAAGAAAATCGTTGGAAAAATCAAGCTTCAAATTGAAGCTGGAAAAGCTAATCCATCACCGCCGGTTGGTCCTGCATTAGGTCAGCACGGTGTAAACATCATGGATTTCTGCAA
This sequence comes from Candidatus Gastranaerophilales bacterium, assembly GCA_944323425.1. Classification (GTDB taxonomy): domain Bacteria; phylum Cyanobacteriota; class Vampirovibrionia; order Gastranaerophilales; family Gastranaerophilaceae; genus CALUPY01. The sequence goes on from CALUSL010000004.1 coordinate 83,319, forward strand.
GCAGTTCAATGCTAAAACAGAATCCCAGGCAGGATACATTATTCCTGTAGTTATTGACGTATATGAAGACAGAAGTTTTTCATTCGTAACAAAAAGCCCGCCGGCTGCTGTTCTCATCAAAAAAGCAATAAACCTTCCTAAAGGTTCTGCTGCTCCGAACAAAACAAAAGTCGGTACAATCACTAGAGCTCAGCTTGAAGAGATTGCTAAAACAAAAATGGAAGACTTGAACGCAACTACCCTTGATGCTGCAGTAGAAATGATTAAAGGTTCTTGCAGAGCAATGGGCGTTACGGTAGAAGGCTAACAAACAGTGGAAGGGGTCATACCTGACTAATTAATCCGCATTTCAGGCAGAGTTAAAGCCACGTATGAGACAAAACCCCGCTAGACCACAGAAAGGGAAAAAAATGAGTAAATTAACTAAAAAACAGAAAAAGATGCAGGAAATGCTCGAAGGTTTTGAACAGCCTTCTACAGCAGCTGCTGCAATTGACAAATTAAAAGAAATATCAGATGCACTTGCTAAATTCGATGAAACTGTTGAATGTCATATGCGTCTCGGTATTGATGTAAAACGTGCAGATCAGCAAATTCGTTCAACTGTCGTTCTTCCGGCAGGACTGGGTAAAGAAGTCAGAGTTTGCGTTATTGCTAAAGGTGCAAAAGCTACTGAAGCAAAAGAAGCAGGTGCAGACGAAGCCGGTGCTGAAGAAGTTATCGATAAAATTGCTGGCGGCTGGTTTGAATTCGACACTTTGATTGCTACTCCTGATTGTATGGGTATGCTCGGTAAACTTGGTAGAGTTCTCGGACCTAAAGGTTTAATGCCGAACCCGAAAACAGGTACTGTTACTTTCGAAGTAGCAAAAGCAGTTAAAGATGCAAAAGCAGGTAAAGTTGAATTCCGTGCTGACAAACAGGGTATGATTCACGTACCTATCGGAAAATCTAAATTCTCAGCAGAAGATTTGTTGAAAAACTATTCTACACTTGCAGATGCTGTTTTGAGAGCAAAACCGTCAGCTGCTAAAGGAACTTATTTGAAGTCAGTATTCCTTACGACAACAATGGGTCCAGGAATTAAACTTGATGCAAAAAACGTAGCTGCAGAAATTAAAGAACACGTTTAATTCTTTACAAATAATTAAAAAACCTCTCCGGTCTTGCTGGAGGGGTTTTTTATGTAAAAATTTATATACAAAAAACGACACAGGTAACAAAAATATTCTTTACAGGGTTTTAAATTATCGTAAAAGGTTGTAATATAAAAGTAAAATATTACTAGAATTTAGGAGAGCAGTGATGAAAGTATTAAGTATCGGTTCAGTTAATTATTCTCAGAATGGTCACACGAAAACAAATTTTAAAGAAGCTGAAAAAAATCAACAGCCTGTTGCGCAGCCTGCAGTTTATGAAAATCCTATTTCAAGAAAAACAGAAAGAAATCTCGCTGTATTGGGTGCAATCGGAGGATCTGCGGTTGTTGGTGCGATTGCAGGCGGTCTCGTCTCCTGTATTCCTGCTGTAAAAGGCTTAAAAATTCCTGTTCTTTCTGGTGTCGGAGCTGCTGTTGTTACACTTGCTCTAACTCTTCCATCAAAACTCTATCATACGGCTATAAACGCATTTGCTAGAGAAAAAGAAATGGATATTTTTTCAAGAGACAAAGCTCTTAAATCTAATCTGACAGAGGAAGTTCATAAAGAAGTTATGGATCCGAATGTTTCACTGGACAAAAAGCTTGATGACAATCTCAAACTCCAGACAGCAAACCGTGCTGCAGCAATGTTCTTTAATACAATGAACTCTGCTCAATAAAAGTTGGCATATCATGAAAATCAGTCCTGTTGGAAATAGATATATTGCATTTAAATCAGCCGGCAAAACAGCAGAAAATACCGGTGCAAATACACCTGCCAAAAATCCTGACAACGATAAAAACCCGATAAAAAAGGGCTATGAACAGCTCGATGCAATTAGGGCAACTGTTACTGCAGGAATAGGATTCGGATTGTATGCACTGTATTATCTGGATAAAGAAGGTTTTGCTATGGAGACATTGTTTGATACAGGAATAAAAATTGCGAAAAAAAATGAGAGCAAAACTAAAAGAGCTATGATGCCTCTAATGTATCTGGGTTCGATTGCACTTGTTTTTGCCGGTTTTGTTGGCATACTGGCTGCAGCATATACGGCTTATAACACACCTAAAGCACTGTACAAAGGAAAGATTAACGCGTTCAAAAAAGAAAAAGAAATGGATTTGTACATAAAAGGTAATAAGGTAGAAAAAGAATTGTACAATCAGATGAATGATGCGGCTTTAAAAGCTGATAATGAGCAGAAGAAACAGCTGGCTATTCAATATGCAAAACTTCGTGCGGCAAAAAATGTTGTTCCTGATTTTGTTCAAATTAAGCCGGTTAAATCAGAATAGGTTCTAGTTTGTGTATTCAGGTCTTTTGAAAATATTCATTCTTTGAGGCGGCCAGAAAAGGAAAACAGCTCTGCCAATAAATCTTTCTTTGGGCAAAAATCCCCAGAATCTTGAATCCTGAGAGTTTCCACGGTTGTCCCCCATCATAAAATACTGTCCGTCAGGAATAGTCATAGGTCCGCAGAACATACCATCAGAACATGGAATATAATCCTCTTCGCTCAAAATATACGGTTCGCTGAGAGGTTCATCATTTATATAGACCTCAAATGTTCCGTTTACGTGTTCTTTGATTTCCAGTTTATCTCCGGGTACTCCGATTACCCTTTTTATGTATGCAATATCTTTACAGAAAAATCCGGTCAAACGCTCGAATATGGAAAGAAAGTCTGTTTTTATATCTTCAGTCGGAGGATAAAATACCATTATATCCCCGCGTTCGGGAGATTTGTAAAAACGTGAAAACCTTTCTACAAATATTCTGTCACCTTCTATAAGTGTGGGATGCATAGAAGCAGATGGAATCCATCGTATTTCTCCTATAAAAAATCTGATTATAATAACCATTACAACTACGAAAACGACTGTTTCGACTGTTTCTTTTAATCCCGCAATTATTTTTTTCTTATCAATTTTCACGTTCTATCCTCTGAAGTACAATCTGCACAAATCAATGATTGCTCTCTTATATTGATTATCCTCAAGACATTTTATATTTTCAATAGCCTGAGCACCGAATTTTTCAACAAGTTCCCTTGTCTTCTCCCTAAAATAGGCTCTATCTGGGGAATTTAGGAAATCCTGAAGATTATTAATTTTTGTCATATTATTTTTTTTGAGGTAGAAAATAACGGGGGCTGTGTAAACTCCGTTTTTCAAGTCATCTCCTGCATTTTCTTCAAAATTTTTCAGATCATTATGAATTTGAAATGCAATCCCGAAATTCCTTGCAAAATCGCATAAATCATTTCCTTTATTTATCAAAGACACTGATTCCAGAGTTGCCTGAAAAAGAGAAGCTGTTTTATTGGCTGATTTTTCGATGTAATCATCCATTGATAATGAGTCATAACGGGAAAAATACTGTTTTGTCTCACCTGTGATGAGTTTTTTAATATATCTTGAAAAAATGTTTATAATTTCAGTATTTTTTAGAGAAGCCAGTGATTCAATAGCCATAGCCAGCAGATAATCTCCGGCTATAACGGCAAATCTGCTGTCAAAACGGTTGTGAAGCGTGAGTTCTCCCCTTCTTTCGCACGCATCATCTATAATATCATCATGGATAAGACTGGCATTATGAAGCATTTCTACACAAAATGCGAGGCTAAAATGGCGTTCATCCGGAGTAAGACCTGCTGCTCTGGTAAAAAGGAAAACAAGAAGCGGTCGTATCATTTTTCCCCGATGAGCAAGGTGGTCTTCTAAAATATCTTCTATATCCGTATTTTCAGAAAACATTGAAGAACAGAATTTCTCAAAATCCGAGATATCCTGTTTTACGCAGTCTGCTATTTTTTTATATTCTGATTGAAAGTCCATTATTCTATCCATTTGAAATATTTTACGTACTTATCGGAGTTTATATTTCCGTTAATTTTTGCATTAAAGATTCTATACTGAGTATCGTTAAACTCAACCCCGGGAATCTTGTTCAATTCTTTTATTATGGCTGTTTTATCTTTTCTGTCGAGTTTGAATCCCGGTATGAGATTTAATAGAGAATTAAATGACATATTGCCTACCGGTCCCAGTATATTATCTGCTTTTTTCGTCAATCTTCCATATACATTCAAATCCGCAAAACTTTCCGGAATATCATATGTGCCTTTTATGTACATACTAAGATTGTCTCCGCTGGAGAAAATTTCAACATTTTTTGCTTTACCATGACTAATTAATAACAGACCTTTTATCGAATTGAAGTATCCGGTTTTTATAGGCGCAATTAAATCTAAGAAATTGTTTATACTGACTCCGGTGATACCGCTTTTGAACAGGCTGCTTGCTTTCAGCAGGTATTCAACAGAGCCTAGTTTCGGCATTTTTCCGTCATTAATTTCAAAATAAACAGTTCCTGCAATATTACCCAAACGTTCTTCTTCTGTATTTCCTCTGGTAGAAAACATCATGCTTCCGTTTAGGTATCCGAATATCTGGTCTTTTGCTTCAAATATTGCCGTTGCAATTTTATTAGCATCAACGTGTTTTGCCATAACTTCAGCAGATACTTTTCCTGTTTTAAAGTCGTATTTAGCCATTCCTTGAACAAAACCTTCGGCAATCTCGAATGTCAAATTTTCTACCTTCAAAACGAGATCTCTGTCCAGTTTAAAAAGTGCTTTATATTTGGTAGCAGGCAATCCACGTACCTGCATTCTGTCCGCAGATATTTCTCCTTTTTTTATGATGATATTGGAGAGCATATCATTTTGTTTTTTATCTGTTTTTTGCGTAACATCTGTGTCATCATCCAGTTTAATACCGGTATTAAGCGTAACTTGAGTCAGTGAATCAAGAATTTTGTCCAGTTCAAGACTTTTTGATGATATTTTCAGGCTGTCTACAACAATAGGCAGTGCTGGTCGATTTTTTATAACTGTTTTCAGAACAAAATCAGAATCATAGCTCATGCCGTTCATTTCAACATTCACTACAGATGGAGTAAACTGCATAGATACATCTTTTATAAGGGTTGTATAAAGCGGCATATCCAGCTCAAGCATTCCTGCGCGTCCAAGAACTTTGGGTGCCGCAGCATCGCCGTTAAGGGTGATATTGCAGTTAAACATTCCTTTTTTAAGAACAGATTTTTTAAATAAAACATTAAACAGTTTTACATTGGCGTTATTTTCCGTAACTATGTGCAGATTGTTCAGGAAAAATTTGTTTTTGTCGTGTCTTATGTTTCCAAATACTGAAATAATCTTACGCGGGTACACATAGTCATTCTGAGATGTCATATAGCGTACATAGTTTAAAGAATTGATTTTTATATCATTTTTTCTGACAGAAATATCAGCGTTGATTTCTCTTTCCTCGTTTGTGTCATCGAGATTTGCGCCCATATAGTAAATATCAGCTTCTTTTTCGAGTCTCAGTTTTGTTTCTACATTATACTTTTCCGGAGTGCCAGTAATTTCGGCGGTAAGTGTAATATCTCCTTTGGGTTTTAACGGATATGAGAGGTGTTCATTGATATATTTGTTTACAAAAGTTTCTGTGACTTTCGTTGTAAAATATCCTTTCATTTCAGAGTCGCTGGAGAGTCCGTTTACATATGCGTTAATAAAAATGGGTACATTATCGAAATTTGCATTAATGGATTTCAGCGTAATTTTATTGTTGTTAATAAAGATATTTCCGCTGTCTATTGTTATCGGGATTTTGTACGCACTTTGCAGGAATTTTAAATCCAGCAGCCTTATCTCGCCGCTGACTTTGTTGTTTACACATTCAAGACGTACATCTGCCCTGCCCTCATAGTTTTCATAAGCAAGCAATGCTTTTTTCAAGCTCCCTGGAAGCATTTTCATATTTCTGATTTTGTTAAAGTCGGCTATGTTAAAGTTGACAATAGTCAAATTTCCGTTATAACGTGGTGCTGTGTCTAGTACGTTATGAATATGTAGGTCAGCATGCGCCGTAGTGTTAAAAATTGCGGTATCAAATTTTTTTAACCTGAAAGTATTGTTTTTTAACGAGAAATCTCCTGATTTTATGAATAAGTCATCTTTTTCATGTACATTACCGGGTTTTATATGTCCGTTTGCCGTTATGTTATTCAAGTTAATTTGATACGGATTACCCTTATACTGTGCCTCAAAAGCTATGATAGAATTTGTACGCGGAAAACGTGTTTTCTTTCCGTCAATATTAAGGGCAAAATCAATGAGTTCATCTATTTTAAGGTTGTCCGATTTTAACTTTACCAGCGCCTTTTCATTATCCTTTAGTACGGCTCGCAGAGAAATTAAAGAATCAAAGACTTTTGTTGAAATATCTGCTGAGGCATCTTTGTTATCAAAGCTTATTTTTCCATTTATATTACTGATTTGAGGCAATTCTTTTATATTAACAGTATTGTTTTTTAGGTGAACTACTCCGGCAAAATCCAAATCACTCACATCTTTCAGGTCAGAAAAATTTTTCACAATCCCTTTGAGTTCAATATCGACTTTTGCCATACCCGAAGTTTTTTCAATTTTTTCAGTGAATACCTTTTTGCTTTTTAAAAGTTCACTGCCGTTTACAATGGAAACAAGCTCTCCTGTAAAAATGGATGGAGATTCTATTTTAAAATCTATATGTCCATCCAGATTGGCAGTACCTTTCACAGAAACAGGACAGTTTTGAATCCGGGCTTTTTCCATTGAAAATATCATATCTTTTCCCTTGAAGTCGAGATATCCCTGAGCATTTTCAATGCGGGTATTTAGTCCTTTGAGCATTGCGTCTGTATTTTTGAAATTAAATTCGCCAATGGCTTCGCCGTCAAAAACAGTTCCTTTTGTCAGTAAATCTATATTCCCGCGTCCGCTTATCGACATATAAGGAAGCGGACCGAGGTCAAATCCGACTATGTCGTGTATCGGCACGAGCATATAGTGTGCGGTTTTTAAATCCACACTATCCGTTGATTTTATTTTTATTTCACCGGCGCCGAATGGTTTTAGCTCTGAAAAACCTTCAATCGTCACATACTGCTTTTTCTCTTTGTCCGCAAATACTTTTGTATAAAGATTTACATGTTTCCCCGTAAATTCCAAATCCATTTCGCACGGTGCAACAATAGGCTTTTCTTTGAGTATATGAAGGTCCGTCAATTTAGATTTTCCGTAAACCAGCGGATTTTTTAGCGTTCCTTTTAAAGTAAGCTCTCCCCTTAAATCTCCCCAGACACCGTATTTTTTAAGCTTTTCTACCGAATGGTTTGTGTTGGGTGCTGCAGGCAGCATGCTTATCAGGCTGTGAAGATTTGCAGACGGAATTTTTATACCTAAATCAAAATTCGGATTTTTGGTTTTAATATTTTTTATTCCGCCTGAAATATCGAAATTCCAGCCATCATTTTTTAGCACCAGATTCTTAATCTGCAGCTTTTCATGTTTTATATGCCCTTTAAAATCAATATCCGTAGTCCCTTCAACATACAAAGACTGCCCTTCATCTTTCATAATCAGTGCTGCATCTTGTATGCTGCCGCGAAGCTTAGCATTGGATTCGATATCAAAATCAGCATTAAAAACACCGCGTATTGATTTTACATCCATTCCGGAAAATTCAGCTGCATACGCACTATATGGAGAAATGTCAAAGTTTTTTACGTTTCCTTTTACTAAGAAGTCTCCTCTGTCAGCATATTTTAAAGCCGGCAGTTTTGTATTTATATCAACATTGAACTGTGATGGCTTTCCATCTGCGCTAAGTGAAGCTTTTGCTGCCAGAGATATAAATTTTTTGTCTTTAAAGCTTCGTATTTTCAGGTCATCGAGATTGAGAACAATATTTTTTTTGAGTTTTTCATCATTAAATTTTATTTTTGAATCCGTAATTACTCCGTTTAATCGGACAACTTTCATTATAGAGTTTTTTTTCACTATTTTACAGGTGCCGAGATAAAAATCACCATTTACATTCCGTCTGATATCGGTGTCAAAATTTTTCAAAACAACCTGAGAAACGTTAAGATGTCTGAAAATAAGCGGCAATAAACGGATTTTTGCGGCAATTTCATCAGCACTTAAAACTTTTTTATCATTCAAATCTATCAGTTCAGGATTTTTTGCGGAAATTCTCAATGAAAAATCAGGATAAGCTTTAAATGAAAGCATTTCCGTTTTAAAAACAAGTCCTGTTCTGGATTTAAGAATAGAATTTATCGATCCGTTTTCTGCAGCGTTGTTCAAAATAAACGGAACTCCAAAAAGGTATAAAGCCTCAGCTAATACCATTATTAGTAAAAAAGATAATAGAATATATTTTATGATTTTTGTTTTCATAGATTATATTTGAAACGGTATTCTCCGCCCCGTAATGATTCGCGGCTATTTTGCGCCGGAAAGATTATTGCCGTTTTCCTAATTATATAATAGAAATTTTTTAATTATATATATTATTTAGATATTTAACATTTGTTATTTTTGCGGTTGTCATTAGTAAAAATTACTGATAAAATCAGGAGTAAATCAGACAAAAATTTCGCACCCATTCCTGAAACGCGATTTTGAATGTCTGATTTAACAAGGTGAACACTCTGCTTATGCAGGGTGTCCGCCACCTATTCCGGTAAATGTTCTAAGAATCGGACTATCTGAATGTCAAATCATAGAAACATCCGGAACAATTTTTAGAGGAGATGAATAATGAAAAATTTTAAAACACTTATTTTTGCCCCTTTAATGGGACTTATGCTAGCAATCGGTACAATCTTCTGTACAAATCTGCCGGCAAATGCTGAATTTACAGTAGGTTATGTAAACTACAAACAGGTTGAGAGCAATTATGAATATGCAAAAAATGCATATAAAGAAATAGACGCAAAATATCTCGAAATTCAACAGTTTTTAATGGATAAAGAGAAACAGTACAAAAATATCGAATCCCCGATAAATAAGAAAAATTTTGAAGAAGATGTACAAAAAGATTTCAAAGTTAAAAATGATGCCTTCACTAAATTCAAAATGAAAAAAGCACAGGAAATTGAAACGAATATACTGAACGCAACAAAGGCTGTGGCTGCAGAAAAACATATTGATCTTGTTGTCGATTACAGTGTAATATATACAGGCGGCATTGATCTGTCAGAAGATGTAATTCTATATCTGAACAGTAACAAAAGCCTGAAAAAGAAATAAATTAAAGCAAAATAAACGGACAAAAAAGGTCTGACACTGTCGGACTTTTTTGTTCTAAAGAACTTTAGGAGCAATTATGAGATTTGTGGATTTAATAGAAAAAAAGAAAAAAGGTCTCGAGCATACAAAAGAAGAAATTGAGTTTATAGTGTCTTCTGTGACTAAAGAGACTGTTCCGGACTACCAAATATCAGCATGGCTTATGGCCGTGTATTTTCAGGGAATGACAGAAGAAGAAACTGCTTGCTTTACCGGTGAAATAATAAAATCCGGAGAAGTTATAGACCTTTCTTCAATAGGCTCTCATATTGCTGACAAACATTCAACAGGCGGCGTCGGAGATAAAATTACTATCATTCTAATTCCGCTTCTTGCAGCATGTGGTGTACCTGTTGCAAAACTTTCAGGCAGAGGACTCGGACATACAGGAGGTACTATCGACAAGTTGGAATCTATTCCGGGTTTTAGAACGAATCTTGAGATACCTGAGCTTATTGAAAAAGTAAAAGAAACAGGACTCGCTATTGCCTCTCAAACTCAGAAGCTTACACCTGCTGACGGGAAACTATACGCATTGAGAGATGTGACGGCAACTGTTGATTCGATGCCTCTTATTGCTTCGTCTGTTGTGTCCAAAAAAATCGCATCCGGAGCAGATTTTGTTGTACTTGATGTAAAATGCGGCTCGGGTGCTTTTATCAAAACTAAAGAAGATGCAAAAAAACTTTCTGCTTTGATGATTGGTATTGCAAAAAGACTCGGCAGAAAGTTTAATGCTGTTATAAGCTCAATGGAACAACCTCTCGGCAGAATGATAGGCAATTCTGTTGAGATAGAAGAATCGATTGATTTTCTAAAGGGGATAACAACACCTGATATAAAAGAGTTGACTTATGAAATAGCAGCTTTGACATTACTTCATTTTGGAAAAGCAAAAACAAAAGAAGATGCTTTTTCTATGATTGACTCCGTAATTCAGAGTAAAGAAGCGCTAAAATATCTTGAAAAACTTATAAAATCACAGGGCGGGAATAGTGAAATTATCACTAACTACAAGCTTTTCAAACAGCCGTTATTCTCTTTTGAAGTAAAATCAGAATCAGACGGATTCGTCAAAAATGTGGATGCATACAAAATAGCCTATGCTTGTAAATTGCTTGGTGCGGGAAGAGAAAAGAAAACAGACGGTATTGATTACTCCGCAGGTATAAAACTGAACAGAATATATTCTGAATATGCAGCTAAAAATGATACAATAGCTACGCTCTATTCAGACAGCGAGGAAAAACTGAATTCTGCAATCTCTATAGTGAAAAGCGCTTTTGAGTTTTCATCGCAGAAGCCGGACGATAGAAAAGTAGTCTATGAAATAATTTAACAGGCAATACGAAAAATTCTCATATTCGGGCACTATGAAAACTAGTCCGTAGGTATGATTTTTTATTATACATATAAAGATTTTGGCAATAATTCCGACAATTACAAAAAGATTGTCGAGGTGATAATGAATTCTACCTACATTGAATATCCTGCTTTAATTTACAAGAGCAGAAAAAATCATGTTTTCGTAGCAAATTGTATAATGAAAAAACTGGTCGGTTACGGAAAGACAGAGTCCGAAGCCGTGACCAATCTCGAAAAAATATTGAACAAGAATATTCAGGAGTATTTTGTTCGAATTAAACCTGTCTACAATTTTATTCCTTTGACTTAACCTGCCAATTCTAAAGATAGGCTGATTTTAGGCAGTTTTTTTGCTTTTATTTTGGGCAAGCTCTGTCTTATTTTCGGGACATAATCGAGCAGCTCTGCATCGTAGTTCACTGCTGCAATAAATGAGTTGAAGTTGTATTTTACTTTTTCTTTTTTCATGTAAAAACCTCTATTTACTTTTTATACTTCCATCATTATTAATAAAACATTTTTTGATAAAATATTGCTATTATTATAGACGGAAGATTAAAAGTCTGTAACAACCCGATATTTTAAATATAAGAACAGTTTGTGGATAGTCAAACTTTTAGTATGCTTTTATCAAGAAAATCTTAATCCCCTGCTCCAGGCGTTCTACTCTTTTTACATATTTCATATCAGCTTTGGATGTTAAAATTAAAACAACAGCCGGAGTTTTGCCTGTCAATTTTGCATAGTACAAAGACTGACCAACGCTTTCTGCCCATTTTTTTGCAAAATCAAATTCAATTGCATAGTCTGCAGAGAGACAGTCCACTCTCGTTCTGTCCCAGAGTACAAACTCCCGTCTTCCGAAAGAGGGTTTGCACCATTGCTCTACATAATAACCTTCTTTCATCCCTGAATTCATAGATTGCGTTTCATAAAGCGATTCCGGCACGTCTGCCATACCAAAAAAGAAATATCCTGCTGCTGATATGATAATAACTACTGCAATGTTTATATACCTGATTATCTTTTTTAAAGTTTTCTTTTTCATAAAATGCTATCTGCTTTCCATATCTAGTTTATTTTGCAATAATAACTGCCATCTTTGCATTCAACACTGATATCTGCATCAAAAACAACAGAAAGATTTTCAGAAGTCAGTACGTCAGCAATCGGACCTTTTTTGAATATTGTTCCGTTGAACATCAGTGCTACGTGAGTAATTTCCGGAAATATTTCGGACACATCGTGTGTTATAAGTACAACGGGCACTTTTTTTGCCAGTTTCTGGATTGTTTTTATAAAAGCTGTGCGTGATTTTATGTCAAGTCCTGTTGTTGGCTCGTCGAGCACGAATAACTCGGGGGTGTGAACTAATGAACGGGCTACAATACATCTTCTTAGCTGTCCTGTACTCATTTCACATACCTTTTTCTCAGAAATATTCGATATTTCAAGAAAGTCCATGGCTTTTTCTGCTTGCAGAAGCTGCTCTTTTGAAAATTCGTGATGTTTGAAAACACCAAGCGCACTGTGATATCCGCTTAAAACGACATCAATAGCTTTAACTGACGGACTTCGGGTTTCGAACTTGTAGTGCAGATCGTTTGTGATTATACCTATTTTGTTTTTCAGTTCAAAAATGTCCTGACGCTCTTTGCCAAAAATTAATTTTTTATATGGATGACGGGCATTCGGGTATAAATCATTGGAAAATAGTTTTAAAAGTGTTGATTTTCCGCTTCCGTTTGCTCCCAAAATTGCCCAATTTTCGTCAGGATAAATTTTTAAATTTATATCATGCAAAATATCTGTGAGTCCGTAACTCACAAATACATTTTCAAAATCTATAACCGGCTGTTTTTCCAATGTCTTTTCCTCTTTTTCTCAGTATAATACAATGGAAAAAGACATGGAACAGTTGTATAATATGGATATGAAAAGATTTTGTCTATATATAGCGGGTTTCCTTATTTTTACCGGTATGGCTGCCGGTGCTCAGGATGAAATACTGTTTAATGCCGGCGAGGGTATAGATTTTCGTACAAACAAGCCTGTATCCGTAAATGTATATGAATACAAACCGCCTGAGCGTTTTGAGGCAAAAAGCTATCGGGATTTTAATCCTGCGTCACAAAAGGCTGTATCCTTTAGTCGGGAAAAAACTTTCGGAGATTTTTCAATAGGAACAAGGCAGGACGGCATATTTACACCTGAAAGCTATTCACAGACGAATTCTTATTATTCGAAATACACAAAAAATAAGTTTACACTAAATACCTCTTATCAAAATAAGGCATTGACATCATTTACGGAGCAGCGTCGCGGAACCTTTATTTTTTCTCCGGAATATAAAATTAATGACAAATTTTCCTTTCAAAACAGATATTCGACCAGTCTGCTTGACAGAAGCAGACAAAATGAGCTTGTTTTTAGTGTTAAGCCGTTCAAAGATGACCGGGTTAATTTTGACGTCGGAGCTGGGCAGGTTTATTCAATAGAAACGGATATGCCGACACGCTCGCGTGTAAATTTTTCTACTAAGTTTAGATTTTAAAAGCCAATTTATGAAGTATTGTAACGATTATGTATCTTTTTTAAAGGTTTCAATACCATGAACCGATAAATAAAACATAAACTTTGTAGGTAGGCTATATATGTCAGATAATTTTTTTAAATTTAATAAAGAGCTTAATAAATATTTTATGGGGCTTTCGCGTGATAGCAAGTTTGAGTTGGAAGACAAGTCTTATAATCGTTTTAACTGCTTTTTGACTATCTTTGACAAAAATCTGAATGGCGTTTTGGATTCTGATGAAATAAAGAATATCTGGTCAAAAGTTATGCAAAAAAGTGTTGATAGAGGTGGAGAATTAATTATTGATGAAAATAGTGCAGAAAGTATAATGAAGGAGCTGGAAAAAGAAGGTAAACTTTCGGGTAATGAGTTAATTAATTTTATAAAAAACTTGACGGCAAGCTTCTCTGAACGCTTCTCTTCCCTGCATGATTATCCGTATACTTATCATGAAAATGGCATTATTTCGAAAGAAATAAAAGATGATACAATCTATACCTTTTATCCAAGCGGTGCATTAGAAGGTATTATTGATAATAATAACTCAAGCAAAACGTATTATGCGAATGGAACTCTTGCTTCTGTTATGAATGCAGATTTATCTTGCACAAAATATTACAGTTCCGGCAAAATTTTTATGAAATTAAATTCTGATAGGTCGTATACTGCGTATTTCGAAAACGGTGCTGTTAAGGCAGAACAAAAATCTGATGGTTCTTTTACATCCTACTACGAGAACGGAAATATAAAGGAGAAAAGAAACACTGATAATTCTTATATAACATATAATTCAGATGGAAATGTTACAGCCAGAGTCAGTGCAACAGGACATGATTACACATTCTATTATAATAACGGGCAAATAAAAGAATCAACAGAACTTCCTGGATATAAATACATAGAATACTATCCCAACGGACAAATTAAATATGAACTTCCTGAAAAAGGAATGGCTAAAGTATATGATGAACATGGTAATGAAATTAAAGAAGAGAATAAGTCATTGCGGTTTCAACTTGATGTGGCACTTCAAAGTGATCCGTTCGATATCAACGCATTTAAAAATATTTTAAAAAATGAAAATATTGATGAATTGTTAAAACTGGATATTGATTCTGTAACAGATGATCTGGAAAAAAATATTAAAAATCCTGAAACGCTTAAAGCGGCAAAGGATTATGTACAAAATATCTTTAAAAATATCTATAATGAAAACATGGAAACTTTTCCCAAAAAATCAAAAATAAAGAATTCAAACTATGAGGGCGCTGAATATCAAATTGACTGGCAGGATGATAAAGTCTATGTACAAAATTTAGAATCAAATCGTAAAATTGTTATTGATATAAACAACCTGACTAAGAATATACCAGAAGAAAAACGGTATATTCTATTAATTAAATTACAGAATCTTCCCGGTGAAGTTTTGGAAGATATTGCAGATGAAGCTTATTTTTCAGATTTATCAACCGGAGGAAATAATGGAACCTACGGGAGCTGGACTGATACTATTCAACTTCTTGGTGGTTCGTTTCATCAAGATACTATTGTCCATGAATTAGGACATGCTATTGATAATATTTTCTCTGAATTATCGTATTCTACGGATAAAAATAATAAACTCCTTACTGTCTATGCCGAGGAGAAAATGACTAATATGGTTCAGAGTGATAATAATTTCAATTATGCTGCTACAAATATACAGGAATTTTTCGCAGAATGCTATGCTCTTCTTATGTTAGGAGATGATTACAGAGCAAAAGAATGTATTGAGACATATTTCCCAAAAAGTTTTGCGTTAGTCAAAGAAATGCTGAAAGAAATAAGACAACTTGCACCTGAAGACAGGCATAGAAAGGATTTAAAATAAGAATTTTAGTGCATATTGAACTTTACATATCTACATATATTTGGGGATTATAGTAAAAAAAAATATGTTCGGGTTTTATTCTAAGAAAAGACCGGTGTGAGCATGCGAATAGAACCAATATTTGGCGGACAAAAATCTGTTATACCATATAATTCGAAAACTAATACTTTTGATTCTTTTGTTTCAAAAGGTTCATTATTCCCTGATATTTCTACTGCTGTTTCAAAGTCCTATGCTGCGCCGTTAATTTATCCTGAATATACACAACTTGGATCGTTTAAGCTCTCGAATACCGGTGAAGGAAAAATATATAAACTCAGAAACGGACATCGCGTAGTAATTCTCCCTAAGAAGGGTCCAACTGTTATAAATACCTATATTGACACAGGCAGGATAGCCGAAAAGGCTGATAAAAGGGAAACGACGCATCTGCTTGAACATCTTCTGTGGGATTTTGAATACAAGAAAAATGCGAAGGAACTTTATGCACTCAGGGACGAGCTTTCTGCTACCAATAATGCGGCTACGGCAGATTCTTTTATGAGTTATTATAATCAAGCTCCTGTGTTTAATTCTCCGGAGCTGGAAAAACTCATTCGCTTGCAGGCTGAAGCATTGTTCAATCCTGATTTTACGGATAGTGATATACAAAAAGAACAAAACACTATTTTTGAGGAAACATTGCTCAAAGAATATAAAAAAGATGCATATTTCTTTATCATTGAGAATTCAATTAAAAATTTATTAAATCTGGATGATGTGAACAGTTACCCGCTTTTTCCGAATGCAAATCCGGATTCTGTTAAAAAGCTTACCAGAAAAGATTTGATGGATTTTTATAACAGATATTATTCTCCCGAACATATGTCCACTGTAATTGTCGGCAATGTGGATGATAATACGATAAAAATCTTTTCAAAATACTTTAATGCACAAAAAACTCCGCTATTAAAACAGGATTATAAAGATTACAGACGTATTTACCAAAATACGATTCAAAAAACAACAAGAACGGATATTGAAAATACTGAAGAATCAGAAAATATACCGGTAGCGGGAATTGCTTTTTTGGCAGACCCACCCGCCACTCCGCAGGAAAAAGCATACGACCTGCTGGTAAAAAGAGCCATATCAAAAAAATTTTTGGATATCAGCGAAAATATTTCTTACTTTACACATGTTGCTCTGAGCCCTGAAAAATATAGCCCTTGCATTTCTGTTCTTTATTTGTATGCAACTGATGATAATGGAGAGCAGGATATACAATGTGCGTTCAATATAATGAACTCTATTCTCCAAAATGGTGTGGACCTAAAGGATTTGGAGGAGATAAAAGACTCTTTTATAAAAGAAAATGAGTTGAGAAATGAAGAAAGCACTATGAAAATTTCTGAGATTCTCGGTGAAAATATGCTGGTTAACAATGATGCTGCCTCTGAGTCTATGCTCGGATATATAAAATCAGCTACTCCTGCAGATATTCGGAATTATTTTAAAAAGATTTATCATCCGGATAAGGTTTCTTTTACGGTTGTTCATCCCAAAAAGAAAACGTCGCAGGTCTCTTTTAAAGGTACTATCAATATAAGCGACTGCATAAAACCGAAAGAATACTGTTTGCCCAACAATATTCGTGTACTTTATGATGAAAGCGATGATATTCTGAATACGAACATACGATTTGTACTTACTTCATGTTCTCCTGCTAAAACAAGTGCAAAAATAATGAATTATATTGTAGAGTCATCTGTTTCCGGAAATACCGGAAAATACTGTGTTGACAACGATATTTATTTTAAAACAGAAACTGCAGCAAACAAGCATTCTTTAATTTTTGGTGCAAAGTCAGAAAAGACTATGGATATGCTTAATAGTGGCATGTTTGAGCTGTTTCATCCGAACATTGCTGATTTTAAAGGCTTTGAAAAGTGGAAGCAGGAACTTATTAAAGAAGAAGAAAAAAAACAAAAAGAAAAACAAACTCCCGGATCCTTTTATAACAGGGAATTTTTTAAAGATGCCCCCTGGATAAATGCTACAAATGATATTAAAAATTTGACCTTATATGATATACAAAAATTTTACAACAGTTTATTCTTAAACTCAGAACTGTCAGTGATTGTCACTATTCCTAAGTCGGCCTCTGAAAAATACAAAGATTTGATTTTTTCATCTCTTTCCCGTCTGCCTGTATTTAAACCCCACAACTACAATGACTACTTTAATCTTTATCCTGTAACACCGTTAAAAGAAAACAAAATTTTTGTAGAAAAAACAGATGAGAATGTAATTTCTGTACAAAAAGACTACAAAATAATAAGAACCGGAAATATAAAGGATCTCGCAGCTTTAAATGTGATGAATATAATTCTCGGGTATGATGATACAGGAATGTTATTCAATGATTTGAGAAAAGACAAGCAGATAACTTACGGGGCATATTCAAGCTTATATAACAATACTTCTGTTCCCAAGCTATCAAGGCTGCAGCTGTATTCGACTACATCTGCCGGAAATCCTGATAATTTAAAAACGGTTCTTGAATCTTTTGATAATTGTGCCGAAAAGCTCCAGACAGATCTGGTCGATGATAAAACACTGGAGAGGGCAAAACGGAGATTTAAAAGCAATTTGTTCAACGAATGTGATACATCTGCCACGAAAAATGGTCTTCTTGTCTTCTGTGAAAATTCTTTTTATGGACCAAAATTTTTTACTGAGTTAGAAAAAGCGCTTGATGAGCTGACCCCCGAAGATATTAGAAATATAGCAAAATACTATTTTTCACAGCCTGCTATGTTTCTTATTTCCGGAAATAAAGAGGCTATTGAAAAAAATATGGATTATTTAAGAAAACTGGGAAACGTTGTTGAATAGTATTAATAATTATTCAATCAGTGTTAAATAAAAAATGGGCCCGGAGAGACTCGAACTCTCACAGATTTCTCCGCTAGATCCTAAGTCTAGTGCGTCTACCAATTTCGCCACAGGCCCATATTAAGTTTTCAGTGTTGAACTGTGCGTCTACTAACTCTCCTAAAAGTGATATTTAGTCACTTTATCGTTGGCAGAATGCCACAGAACATTTCATTTATTATTGTATATAATAAAATAATATCGTCAACAAAGAATATTGAAAAAAAAGAATGTTTTCAATATTATATTCTTGAGTGGTTTTATTCTCGAACCAAACAAACGTAATTGAAAAATAAATAGTTAATATGGGGCGTTAGCAGGGACCCACAAAAAGCTGACTAAATGTCAGGTTTTTGAA
>CALUSL010000005.1 GCA_944323425.1 Candidatus Gastranaerophilales bacterium
CGTGTTGGATAGAGCTGCCGCTAAGAATCTAAACTCGCAAGCTTCGCTCGCTCCGGCTACCGAGGCAAATTCTATATTTATTATACCACAAAAACCGACTTGACATGTATGTCAAAATATTTTAAAAATAATATATAAAGGTTTTGGGTAATTTGGCCGCAAAACATTTGCTGTCCGAACATCGTACACAACAAAGGAGAATAAAATGTTAGTACCCGAGGGTATTTTATGCACAAAAAATCATGAATACTTGCTGGAAGACGGAACCGGATACAAAATCGGTTTGACAGATTACGGTCTTGAGCAGCTCGGTGATATAGTTTTTGTTGAACTGCCCGAGGTTGGTACCGAATTTGTAAAAGGCGAAGTCTTTGCAACTATCGAATCTGTCCGTGCTGCTACAGAACTGTATATTCCGGCATCCGGAAAAATTGCAGAGGTCAATGAGAAATTGATAGAAAGCCCTGAACTCATAAATGAAAGTCCCTACGAGGACGGCTGGCTTGTGAAAATTTCTTCTGATACTGTAGAGGAAGAATCCGGTGATTTACTGGAATATATGGATTATCGGGATGATTTTGAGATGTAAATTCTGTAATAAAAAAGACGCTTATATAAGCGTCTTTTTTATAATTCTATGAAAAACTACTACTTGTGTTGTCTAACTTTCTGTAATTGAAACATTTGTAACTCCTGCGTTTCTTGCGGAATCCATAACTTTTACTACAGCGCCGTGAGTAGATTCTGGTTGTGCAAGTATCATTACACCGTCAGGAAAATCTTTGGAGCTGTCTCTTATTAGAGCCTCGAGTTTTTCCGGACGGATTTCATTATCTCCGAGGAAAAATCTGTCATCGTTTGTGACTGTGATGTTCAGAAGTTTGTTGTCCTTAATCTCTGTGACCTCAACATTATTCGGCACTGAAAGATTTAGTCCCTGCTGGTCAAGAAGAGGTGCAATCACCATCATAATAATCAAAAGTACCAGAAATATATCCGTAAGCGGGGTTATGTTGATTTCATTAAAAGTATTTCGTTCTCTTGACATAAGTTATTCCTCAGACGGGATTTCACCCGTATTTCTTCTAGTAGAGTCTTTCTCAAGCTTTTTCTGCTCTTTTTTGGAAAGCGGTTCACCTGCAACAATGAGCTTTTCAAATTCCGCAGACTGTGCAGCCTGCATTATTTTCATAATCTCTTTACTTTTTGCGCTCTCATCAGCTTTTACCACAACCTCTTTTTTCTCGAGAGTCGGTTTCAAAGCCAGAAGTTCGGGCACAAGCTGCTCTTCTGTTATTTTCTTTCCGTTGACAAACATTGAGCCGTCTTTCGTAACAGCAACTACAGCATCTTTTGCTTCGACAGAAAGACCGCTGTTTATTTCCGGCACTTTGATATTGTTGTCCACTGACTGGAATGTCGGTGCAATCACCATCATAATAATCAAAAGCACCAGAAATATATCCGTAAGCGGGGTTATGTTGATTTCTGTGAACAGTGCTTCTTTTCCTTTTGAAGTTTTAAAAGCCATTTTAGTTTCCTTGTTTTGTTTTTTACGATGGTATCAGAGCACGGAATGAACCGTTTCAGCTGAAAAAATTGCGGATTAAAGAGCAATATTTGTCTGCTGCTGGAGTGTTACGTCGTCTTCGCTGTCTACAAAGCTGAGGAAGAGAAGTTTTATAAGCTGGAAGTCGTCCTCAAATCTTTTAACTGTTGACTGGAAGTAGTTGTAGAAAATTACAGCTACGATAGCTACACCAAGACCGAGTGCTGTAGCGATAAGAGCGGACGCAATACCTGATGCTACTGCTGCAGACTGGTTGCCCTGAACTGCTAAATCCTGGAATGTGTAAAGGATTCTGACAACTGTTCCGAACAAACCTAAGAACGGGCACACACCGCCTATTGTACCGAGAATGGTAAGGTGGCTTTCAAGTTTTCTTGTTGCAAGGCTTGCTGCAATATCGAAAGAACGTGAAAATCCGTTTTTCTGTTCGGAGAAGATTCTGACAGCTTCTTCTGTTACTTCGCCGATGATTCCGCCCAGCTGAACGCTGAGATTCTGTGCACCTTCAAGGTTGTTTCTTGCAAGTTCTTTCTGGATTTTTGGTATAAACAGTACAACATCTCTTTTGTTTCTGTTGTAATAATTGAACCTGTTGATAGCTACACCGATTGTCAGAAATGAGCAAATGAGTATCGGCGCTACAATCCAGATATCCTCAATCATTGCGTTCAGTAGTAATTCCATAGTTTTTCCTCTTTTCTTTATTGTTTGCCTGTTATTGGTTTTTTGTAGTTGTTCTTATGGATTGCCGCGCCCTCTTCGAGTTTCGCTCCCCGGACTAGCTCCTTTCAGTCGCGTCGTCCGTATGGAAATCCGCGTCTTGGATTTCCTTATCGCTCGTTGCTGTCGTGGACTTCGCTACGCTGCCGTCCACTTCGCACTCGCTCTCCGGGTTTCACCCGTCCGGAAATCCGCTAATACATTGAGGCGCCGAATACGTTGTAGTCAAATGTGAACTGGATGTCTACGCTGTCGCCTTTGTATTCAGGCGGTAACGGTTTGAAAGGTGCCGTAAGTTCGACCGCATGTTTTGCCGCACTGTCCGCTGCAGGAAGACCGGAGGATTTTAACACTCTGTTGGACAAAAGTCTTCCGTCTCTGCCAATCCTGAACATTAGCACTACGCGTTTGCTTTCGTTACCTTTCGGCGGATCCCAGTTCATTTTTATGCGTCTTTGCAGCTCGCGCATGTAAGGACCGAAATCCGGTTCTTTCAATGCGTCGATACCCGGGGCTCCTTTCGGATTTCCGGGACCGGGGTTGCCGATGCTTCCGCCGGAACCGCCTCTTCCCGTGCCCGAACGTTTTGCACTGGAGGCTCCGCCTGAACCTGCCGGTGAAAAGCTCGGTGAAGGTGCAAATCTGCCGCCGCCCGATTTTCCGGAACCTGTACTTCCTCCGCCCGGTGAACCCGTTACCGGTCCGCCCGTAGGTCCTGCAACTTTGGGTGCAGTCGTTTTAGGTACAGGCATGTTGAACGAGCCTTTCGGTTTTTGTACAGTTCTCGGTGCAGTAGGTTTCAATGCCGGTCTAGGTGCAGGTGTCTGAACTTTCTCCTGAGTGGTTCCCTGCGGTTTTTGCGGCTCTGCCGGTTTTTGTACCGGTTTTGGAGCCGGTGGGGTATCCCACGGCATTGTCATAGCCTTTTTTGTGGGCGTAGGTGCCTTCTGTACCGGTTTTTTAGGCTGCGGCTGTCTCTGTTTTTGAACAGGCTGCTGTCTTGCCGGCTGTTTTTGCACGCTCTGCTGTCTCTGAGGCTGAGCAGGTGCGCTCGATGACTTCGGAGATGATGAGGGTGCTGCAGACGGCAAAGATACTGCGCGTTTCGGGTCGTGGATTCCTCCCGCACGCGAGTTTCTGTCTGCTCTGTATTTTGTATTTTTGTTTATTGGTTCGGCTTCTTTTTGTACCAGCACGAACTCAATATCTTTCGGTTTTGGTTCTGGTTTGTTGAAAATTGCAAAATTTACACCCATTATTGCGAGAATAAAAATAGTCAGCCATATCAAACCAATCGTGACAGGATGAAGCAGAGCCGCAATAAAAACGCAGGTTTTTAACGGAATTTCTTCCGGTTCTCTTTTATATAAAGCGTGGGTGTATGCGCTCTCTCTGTCTTCTGTTTGCGGTTCTTCCGTTACGAATGGATTGTTTCCTAATATTGTCATTTTTTCCCCAAGTTTTATTTTGGTCATAGTCTAGCAGAAAGCAGACCTTAAAACAAATTAGCTGATTGGCTTATTGTTAGTTATAACCGGCGTTAGTCCGGTTGTCCGGTAAAAGACAACCGGTGCCGGGACCTAATGAAAAAGGAGTTTAGGCTTTTTCATTATCTTTAGTAACTGTATTGCGGTTGAGGATTAACCGTTGCCGGCTGGTCAATGATGATGTTCATCTGAGTTCCCGGATCGATTTCAACATCTATTCCTTTATCCCAGAGTGATTTTCCGAGTCCGGCAACAGCGCCTACAGCAGTACCCATTGCAGCGCCCTTTCCGACTTTGCCGCCGGAAAGCGGACCCATAATCGTACCGCCTACCGCACCTACAGCTGTGCCAACCGCAATGTCTTTTGCATAAGCTTTTGCGGTGTCACCTTTTGTGCCGCCGACAAGAAGTCCTGTTCCATCTTCTGTCTGGATTTTACCGGAGATGGGAATCATCTGTCCGAACGGCGTTAAAATGTTTGTGAATTTAAGCATTAGCTGACCGTTTATTCCGGCTCTGCCTGCCTTTTTAACCTGAATTACTGTCCCGTTTACAGTACTGCCCGAGGGCGCAATCAGGGTATTATTATAATAAAAATTCTGCGGAATTGAGAACGATACTCCCTGTCCGAGCGAAAGCTGGGATGAAGAGAGCTGGATGGTCGTCATTGCCGGAATAGAAGTTCCGGACGGAACCATAACGACTTTGCCCTGAAGCGGTTGAACAGTAGTTGCAGCTGACACCGGGTTTTCTGCCATGCCTGCACCGAACGCAATCAATGACAGCCCTAAAACTGCTGATAACACTAGCTTTTTCGTCAATTCTCTTACCTCCATAAATTATCCTTACATGTATTATAACGTAATAAAAAAATTTTTGTTCATTTTTTTATTTTTGTAAATATTTCAGCATAGCCGCTTCAGAGGCATTTTTAGATGTTTATTTTATTATTTAAGTTTTGTTTCAATTTGCCTGCAACGTGTATTTTGTCTGGCAATTTTTTTGTTGTTTTGTTTTCATACGGGTATGAATTTTTCTCAGCGAATATCGTTTTCACAGTCGCAGCCGCAGAATCTGCTTGCGGCTTTGAAAATGAGTCAGGATAATAAATTAAAACTACAGGCAGATGAGGCCTCGAAAGGGGGCTACTTTGAGCGTGCAATTGAACTTTACGAAAAAGCGCTTGAAATTAACCCGAACAACTCGTCTGTTTTTGTCCCGCTCGCGAAAACATATAAATTCAATAACGATTTTAAAAATGCAATAAAATATTTTGAAAAAGCGCTTGCGATAGAGCCTGATGATGTTGAAAACAGAACGCTTCTCGGTGAGTGTTACAAGAATAACGGTCAGTATTCAAAGGCAAAACTTCAATTTGAGCAGGTTCTCGGGCAGCGCCCGAATTATGATTTTGCAAGAAGAAATTTGCTGGAAACGGAGAATTACCTGCTTGCGCTTGTTGATCCGGTTAGAGCACACGCGGAAAAACAGGCGGCTGCACAGTCAAATTTGAATCAGGCAGTAAAACTTGCATGCAGCTTTTTTCCGAAAAAGTACTTTAAGAATATGCAGGACATTGTTGTATCTTTTAACAAAACCGCAAGCATGGGCGGACGTGCAAATATAGCCCAGTACGAGCACAATAAACGTGAAATTACAGTAATGGAAGATTATGTTTATGCAAATCCGACACTGGTTGCGAGCTATATTGTTCATGAAAATATTCATGCAAAAGACAATGATCCCTACACCTCAATCCGTGAAGAGCAAGACGCATACCGCAAGCAGTGTGAATTTTGGTTAAAACACGGACAGGGGATAGAAGATCCTGAGATGGATTTTGTTGTCGGGTTATATAAAAAATCGGCTGAAGACCTTGACAGGAGGGTTGCTGAGGTGTACAGACTCAGAGACAAAAATATTCCCGAAACATCATACAATCATCCGCCTGAAAATCAAAAAATCTCGGCTACTGTGTCTCTGGGCGGCGGCGCAAAACCGATTAAAGCGTATGACATAATCGCATAATTATGGTATAATACCCCTGAAAAAAGAGGGGAGAAAAAAATGTCATACAGAGGAAAAGCATTTAAATTCGGAGATAACATAAGCACAGACCACATTGCGCCCGGCAGACTGTTTCACCTCCGTTCAAATCTTGAAGAGTTTGCGAAGCATGTTCTTGAGGATGCGGATGAAACATTTGCGTCCAGAATGGAAAAGGGTGATTTCGTTGTTGCGGGCAATAATTTCGGACTCGGCTCTTCCAGAGAGCATGCCCCTCAGATTATAAAAATTGCAGGAGTAAGAGCAGTCCTTGCAAAATCTTTTGCCCGAATCTTCTACAGAAACGCGATTAATATCGGTCTGTTACTTATAGAGTGCGATACTGACGGAATTAATGCAGGAGACGAGCTGGATGTCGACATAAAAGCCGGACTTGTGAAAAATCTGACACAGGGCACAGAAATAAAGATTACTCCGCTTCCTGATGTTATGATAAAGCTGCTTGATGACGGCGGATTGATTGAACATATAAAGAAAAACGGCGATTTTAAGCTGGTTTGATAGAAAGCTTTGTATTGGCTTTTTCTTAATACTCAGTTCTGATGCATGTTTTGTTTTTAATTATAAAAGAGCGGATAAATAATTTATCCGCTCTTTTTATTAAATTTTTTTTACTAACTAATCAAGATAAAAAGCTGTAATGACTTTGTGAGATTCCTCAGCGTACTCAATAGCTTTGTGAAGAGTGTTTGAGGTATGCGAAAGGAAGCATATAAGCTGCTGGCATTCGTCAATAATTTCTCTGTTGCATATACGGCTGGCGTCAGCAAGTGTCATCATAGCGCGATCAGCGTGCTCAATTATATTAGGAACACCGATTAGCTGATCCTGAACATCAGAAGGCTGCTGACCGATAGTCTGAGGAAGAATAACTTTCAGGTTATTCGGCTCAGTTTTCATTGCGCCGCGTATTGCCGCTGCGTTAGTACCGCTGGAGCCACCGCTTGTAATAATGGTGTTGCCGAGACCGACCAGTGCTGATGAAAGTGTTTCAATGATTTGCTGGTGCGTAATTGGAAGATTTCGGCTTCCTATTATAGCTATGCGTTTTGCTGTCTGCTGTATAGTAGCAAGCTCCATTGCAAGCTGGTCCACTGTATTCACTTTGTCTTCGGGAATTGTATCCAAATCGTCTGTCGGTACCATAATGGTGGGTTGCTGCTGATTTTCTTTATTATCTTCTGACATTCATCTACCCTATTATCTAATAACTTAACTTTTCTTTATTTTACTAAAAAAAATGTTTCGTTTATTATAATAGCATAAATTATTAAATTTTCAAATTTTTGTAATAAATAAAGGCTGAAATGAAAAATATACTAGAGGGTTTAAACGAAAAACAGCGGGAAGCTGTTGAGGAGAAAGAGGGTACACTTCTTGTGCTTGCGGGCGCAGGCAGCGGAAAAACAAAGGTTCTGACCAGCAGAATTGTTAATCTTGTACAGTCAGGAATTTCACCGTACAAAATTCTTGCCGTAACATTTACTAATAAGGCTGCAAAGGAGATGAAAGAGCGTTTAGCGAAAATGCTCGGTGAGGACGTCGTAAAAAAGATGTGGGTAGGTACTTTCCACAATATCTGCGGTCGTATTCTCAGATTTGACCTCGAAAATTACAAGTCTGAGGATGGCAAAGTATGGAACAACAACTATGTTATCTACGATGAAACTGACTCGATGGCTTTAATCAAGGGGGCAATCAAAAAGCTTAACCTCGATGAAAAAATGTATCAGCCCAAACTTGTAAAAGCAGCGATATGTAATGCAAAGAGCAAAATGCAGGATGCATATGCGTTTTCGACAAAAGCGCGCGATTATCGTACACAAAAAATTGCTGAGATATACGAGGACTATGAAAAGCAGCTTTATGCAAACAATGCTATTGATTTTGATGATATGCTGCTGTTGACCGTAAATCTTCTCAACACAAACGAAGAAGTCAGAAAAAAATATTTTGAGCGGTTTACTCATATACTTGTCGATGAGTTTCAAGATACGAACATAAGCCAGTATCAGCTTATCAGAAATATTTATACCAACAATCTCACAGAGGGTGAGCTGGAGCACAGAAGTTTGTGTGTTGTGGGCGATGTTGACCAGTCTATTTACAGTTGGAGGGGTGCGGATTACAAAATTATTCTGAATTTTCAGGTTGATTTTAAAAACGCAAAACTTATTAAACTGGAACAAAATTACCGTTCTGTCGAGACTATTCTCAATGCTGCGAACGCAATCATTGTTAACAACACTGAGCGTGTCAGCAAAAACCTATACTCTACAAAGGGCGCCGGAGACAAAATCGAAATATACGAAGCGACTGACGAGGGCAATGAGGCAAACTACATAGCTTCAAAAATAAAATACGGACTTTCGAAACTCAATGATTATGCGGTGTTGTACAGAACGAACTCCCAGTCCAGAGCTATTGAAGAAGCACTGATTTCTCAGGGAATTCAATACAGAATGGTCGGGGGACTGAAATTCTATGACAGGAAAGAGATTAAAGACCTTATAGCATATCTTAAACTGCTCTACAATCCCCATGACTCGCAGAGCCTCAGACGTATTATAAATGTGCCGAAGCGTTCTATCGGCGACACGACAATGGGCAAGGTTCAGGAGCTTGCAAATTCTCTTGACTGTTCATTGTTCCAGATAATCTCTAATATCTCTGAATATGATGAGTTTTCACCAAAGATTAAAGCTAAATTCAATGAATTTTTAGAATTGTTTGCTAAGCTTACGCAGAGAAAAAATGTACTGCCTTTGCCGGAGTTTATTGCTGAATTGCTCGAAGAATCCGGATATTTAAGAGAATTGCAGGAAGAGGACACGGATGAATCACGGGCGCGTATAGATAACCTGCAGGAATTGATTAATGTTGCACGCGAGTTTGAGCCGACAGAGGAGGACAATGTTCTCGGTGAATTCCTCGCTCAGGTTGCACTGGTCAGCGATCTCGATGAAACTGCTGATGAGGACAATGCTGTTACCCTTATGACATTGCATGCGGCA
The DNA here is from genome assembly GCA_944323425.1 of Candidatus Gastranaerophilales bacterium. Taxonomy (GTDB): domain Bacteria; phylum Cyanobacteriota; class Vampirovibrionia; order Gastranaerophilales; family Gastranaerophilaceae; genus CALUPY01. The sequence continues at coordinate 8,859 of CALUSL010000005.1, forward strand.
AAAGGTCTTGAGTTCAAGAATGTGTTCCTTGCCGGACTTGAAGAGGGTATATTCCCTCACAGCCGTTCTCTTAACAGCAATACTGAAATGGAAGAAGAAAGAAGGCTTATGTATGTCGGTGTTACAAGAGCTGAGGAAAAACTCTGTATTTCTTATGCTAAGCGCCGTCAGATGTGGGGTGAAACAAGGTATTATAATCCAAGCCGTTTTCTTTCTGAAATTCCTGATAACCTTACTGTTAAAAAATCATCATCAGGCGAATACAAAAGCGGTGCTACGTTCAAAAGTGCTGTTGAAAAGCTCAAAACTGACCGCTCAGGCTATGTACAAAAAACTAATTCCTTCGGCTCAGGCTTTGTTGCTCCTTCATCAAACGGCACAACGAAAGTTGTTAAAAAGCAGCCGACCCATGTGCGGCGCGATCCGATAATAGTAAAAAGCGCTCAGAATAAAGCAAATGACGAAGAGCGGGTGAAGAGTATTCTTGAGGATAATCCTATAAAAAGAAAACTCGAAGAAAAACGCAGAAAAGAAGCCGCAATGCAGGGGGCTTCATCTTCTCAATTTTCAGTAGGGGACAGGGTTTTTCATGAAAAATTCGGAATCGGTAATATTGAAGAAATAAAGCAAATCGGCTCTTCGTCCATGTATGTTATAGACTTTGGAAAATACGGAAAAAAAGCGGTTGATTCGCTGTATGTGAATTTGAAAAAGTTTTAAAAATTCAGCCGCTCTGTTTACAGTCCAAAGTGTATTTTTAGTATGTTCCGTTCTTGTTCGGGACAGATATGTTTTTTACTGAAATTGCGGGTATGGCATATTCTATCCTGTTTGTAATCAAGATTCTTCTTTGTCGCGTCTTTTCTTTTTCTTCTTTTTATTTGCAATATCCCGTTTTGCGTTATCAATAGAAAGTTTCGCAACCGGCTTTCTTTCCATCCTGTCGCTGAAAACCAGCCAGTGTTTTCTTTTTACATTGTCCACTGCAAAAGATATTTTTCCTGTTACCCTGTCTCCGGGTTTTATTTTTGAGAACATAAGACCTGTGTCGCCAAATACAGATGGATAAAACACAGCATTCATATCATTCATCAGAGCGATGTCAAAGCCGGTAAAATATTTGTCTGTCAGGTTTGTGATGACAAGGGAAATTGTAATCGTGTTTTCTACTCCGAACGGATCCTTTTCTGTTTCAACATTAGTGATTTTTACATTAAGCCCGTCGTATTTGATTTCTTCCTGTCTTAGTGCTTCTTCTGTGAATACAGGAAGCTTGACTGAGCTGGTCACCTTCACTCTGATTTCGTCACCGGGTGAAATTAAAACGTCTTTCCCTTTTCGATAAAGAGCCATGCCCAGCCCTACTACACCGCCGACGGCAGCACCGCCTGCAAGAGTTGTTCCGTTGCTGGATATTGCTGCGGGCAGACCGAACAGGTTGAGCGCAACAAGTCCTCCGACAACACCTCCTGCCGCTGTGTATCCGATATTTTGGGCTACTACCTTGCCTGTTCCGAGTACGGGGTTCATTTTTGTGGACATTTTTCCTTCAATAGGAATTTCTCTTCCGTCCGGTGTGACAAGGTAGTCAAAACTTACCTCAATCCATCCGTCTCTTCCGAGCCTTTTTGAAGCCTCAATTTCACGTACTTTTCCGTGTGCAATTGTGCCGGCAGGGAGGATTACTCCTTTTTCGCCGGAAACTTCGTTTGAAATTTCAGCAAAAAATTCGTCGCCTTCTTCCGTATATCCTGAACTCAGTACCTGAGAAACCGTCATTTTTATGACATCTTTTGAGTCAAGAGAATCAACTTCGCCAGTGAAGAGGTTTCCGTTTTCTTTATGAAGTTTGTCCGTATATTCGGCATGACCCTGAAAGGTCTCCTCCGCCAGTGCCGCTACCGGTATATTCACAAAGCTGAATACCAGAAGCAGGAAATAAATCAATATCTTTTTCATATATATCATTTTACATCATAATCTGTTTTATATCAAAACTTTACCTGCCTGTCGCGTTTAGATACATAGATTTTCACTCTTTATATATCTATTTATAAAAAATTGTAACAATGTTTTTATATTTCTTCTTACCGGTAGCAAGTTTTTTTATTTTTCTATTTACTATTATTGTATGTACAGTGTGTAAAAAAAGGATAGTTATGCTGAAGATTACCGGGGAATACTCAATTAACAGATCTGCGCGCAGGCAAAAAAATATGTCAAAACCCAGTTTCGGGCACCATGTTTTGACGACGAACAATAAGGGAGAAAAAGTTTACACAATAAATCTGCCGAATGCGCCCAGAGGTGCAGAGATAGAGTTGATGCCATTTTATTACGGAGAGGACGGCTCAATAAAAAAAGTTATGGACAATCCCATAAAAAAATCCATGCCGGAAGGGTTTTCTTCGATAACAGTGTCAGAGTCAGACCTTCCTCTCACAAAAGAAAATCTTCTCGGATACAGGTTCAGAATAAACGGAAAAATTTATCATGATTACACACTTTTAGACGGAGTGAATATAGGAAATCTGAATGATCAGTATAATATTGCTACCCCGATAAATCATTCCGGACATCTGCTGCCACGCCAGATGATACATATATTCCCTGATTCTTTCAATGTAAAATTTAATGAATTTCTCGCTGCTGATGACCAGAAGAAAAAACCGGGCGAGATGCATATAACAAGCAGAAACGAAAGTTTGAGAAGAACTCCGTTCAATCATCTGGGCGGAACTATTCAGGGAATTAGAGAAAAATTGCCGAAACTTAAAGAATTCGGTGCGAATGCTGTAATATCCTGCCCTATTACCGGCGGAAGCAATGTTTCCAGCCACGGCTACTGGACAGAAAATCCTTATCAGGTTACGGACAACCTCGGTAATCTTAGAGATTTCAAAGAATTGATGCTTGATGTCTATAAAATGGGCATGCACTGGGTAAATGACGGTGCTTATGTAAACGAGGGACTGCAGGGAATTCATATTGCTGATATTGTAAACTGGAGAAACGAATCGCCTTTTGTTTACCAGTTTGAGACAAAAAATCTGGAAAATGAAAAATTGGCTATGGGTATACGCCCGCGTTCCAATGAACTTGACAGAAATGTAAAAATTGCGGTTCTTAACGGACCTTATAAAGTTGAGTTTAAAGAAAAAGAAGATGGCGGTTTTGATGATATCGGCATGGTTAAAAATGAAAAATTTGACCCGACAAAACCTACCTATGTTCAGATATTTAACGATGAAATGGTCACAGAGCACCAGCTTTTGTCCGAAAAACCTTTTAATGTCTATGCGAAAAAACTTGCTGACAATAAACGAAAATACTACGAAAAGAAAGATACGACACCGGCTATGTATTTCAGGGTTTCTCCGACAGAAGTCGAAAGAAATTACAAAAAGTACAAACACTTAAAAACAGTATCACCTAAAGACTGTTTGACTTCATGGAAAAACTATGAAATTGTTCCGGCGAATAAAGACGGCGGGGTTTCTCTGTGGGTAGGAAATACTGATATTGCAAAAAGAAGATTTATGTTTCCGGAGTCTGCTCTGACTACCGATGAAATAGCGGGAAATCCGGAAAAAATCAAAAAAATGATAGCATCCCAGTATCAGACACAGGATGACGTTATTCAGGTTGCAAAATATTTGACAAATGAGGTGCAGAGAACACTCGTAGAGTATACGGCGAATGCCGTTGCTCAAAAAGTATCAGGTGTGAAAACTCAAAAAGATGCACTGATAACTCTTATCTGGGACAAAAAAATAAGTGCTGATACGGAAAATAGCTTGAAATCACTGGCTTTTGAAAATGCTGTTAAAGAAATGGCTGATGAAGACCGTCTCAATATGGACTTTTTAACACCGCTTATAAAAGAAAAAACTGATGGCGGAAGAGACTATAAAACAGCAATTGAAGAGCTTATCTGGGAAGAAAAAATATCTAAAAGCCAGGCAGATGCACTGTATGAAAAAATTACGGACGGTGATGCTTTTGCAAATGCAGTGAATACTTTTGTTAAAGAAAACAAATTTTCTAAAGAGCAGTTGAAAGAAATAGAAGATTTGACAGGCACTCCTGTTTCTTATGAAGATGCTTTGAAAGAACTTATCTGGGAAAATAAAATACCACAGGCAGCTTCTGCAGCTTTTGAAAAGAACGGGGACGGGGTTTCCGCGCTTGAAAATGTTCTGGAATTCGGAAATGACGGTGAACGCAAATACAAACTTTCATCTGCCAGAATGCCTGAAAATATTACCGACGGTGTTATGTCGATGCCGCTTGAGTCTATTGAATTTACACCTGATTTGACTACAGTGCTTGCATATCCTTACATAAAAAATCTTGCTGTTAGCGATGAATATGTCGGCAAATCCAGATATGAAATGTATAAAGACGGCGACAAATATTATTCAAAAATGCCGGAGGATTATCGTGAGGTTTACAAAAAGGCTGATAAAATATTTGCAGGAACTATGACTTCAAAAGCAAAAGAAATTTTGCAGCTGCTGGATGATGAGGACAAATTTGACGGTATTCTTCTTGATGAAAATGGAGAGTTGACTCAGGACGGACGTGAAATATATGCAATTATTGCTCCTGATATTGTAAAATATCTGGTCGTTTCCGCACTTGCTCCGGAAATGATTTTTGATTCAAATGACAAATATTTTGGTTACCCGACAGACAAACTAAGAGAAGTTTCTCTGGAATCCTTAAATCTCCAGTTTGAACGTTCACCGCGCGCGACAGCTGAAAAACTGCTGGATATGCTGGATAAAGGTATGCATAATATTTCTGAAAAGAAACGTGCGTACTTTGTTGAGCATCTTTATAACAGACTCAAAAATATTGATTCTGATGCACTAAATGTGGCAAAACTTGTTATAGAAAAAACAGAGTCAGGTCTTGACTGGAGAATAGATGCATCGAAAGATGTCGGAGATTGGGATGCTGTTGAAAGAAATCTTATGTCTCCAAATGAATGTATGGAAAAAGTAATTAAGTTCTGGGGAAGGTTCAATGACGGAATTGCACAGTACAATCCTAAAAAATACAGCATTGGCGAATTGACAAGAGATATTCCGTCTAACTGGAACTGGGGTACAAAAGAGGCTGAATTTGTCGGAAAAGGCGGATTCACAACCCAATCAAACTACAGCCATCTCTATTCAAATCCTTACAGGGCTTATACGATGGTTTCAGAACCCGGCGGCGAGTTCGGACAGAGAAACGATAACATGGACGATCTGGTTAAGCAGATACTGTACAATAAAAATGGTGAAGTTCCGTTTCTGTTTTCCGGATTTCTGGACAATGTCAACTTCTCTCATCTTTTTGTCGGAAACCATGACAAACCCAGAATCCTTCACATGCTCGCCGTAGATGATGTCTACAAATTCAATGATTCAAAATCTGAAGTCATGAAAAATACTCTGCTGAATGAAGGTCACCTGCAGGATTATGCTGATATTCCGAACAAGTGCCGTGCTGCTATTCGTGATGCCGTAATAAGACTTGCTTCAGGTATTGCAACGGATAAGAACGGCAAAAAAGTCTATTATGATGCTGAAAACTTTGGTACAACTCCGTTTGATATAAATCTTGATGATGTTCTGGAAGAAGCTAAACATTCCAGCCATGCATTCAGAACTTATATTGAAAAACACCCTGAAATGGAAAAGAAAATCAAAGTATCTGCATTCAAAGATATTATTATACCTGCAATTGATGTGTACAAGGCAATGCTGTTTATGCACACTGCTATGCCCGGAACCCCCACAAACTATATCGGTGATGAAATGGGAGAAACCGGCTGGGAAACTAAAGCAAAAAATGAGAAACAGCAGAACAGAAACCGTATACACTGGGAATGGCTGACAGACAAAGATTATGATTGGCTGAAAGCAAAACGAAGAGAATGTGCTGATATCTTTAATATAAGAAATCAGGTTGCTGCATCTCCGCTTGTTAACGGTTCTACAGTACCGCTTGCTCCGCTTACACACAATGCTGGAGGAGACAATAAAGCTGCAGCCTTCTACAGATATAACGATAAATCCGACGCAATCTGTGTTTTACACAATTCAGGATACGGCGCTCAACCGAGCAGAACTGATAAAACCAGATATGTTGATTGTATTAGCCTTGAGCAGCACCAGAATGCACAGTACGGACTCCCTTCAGGACTGCCTAAGGGTACGGAATACTACAACGCTCTTAATCCTTCTGAAAGGTATGTCGTTACTGACAGCGGAAGAGAAATCGTTAAAAAGGGCGGTGGCAATATTTGTATAGGTGCCTACGGCTTGATTCTTTTGAGAGTCAATGACTTTAACGGCAACAATCAGCTTGAAAAGAGAAAAGATGTTTCGTTCAAGGGTTTAAATCCTCACGTCGCACTTGCGAACCTTAAATTCAATATTCCTCGCTAAATCTCGTTTGCATATTTTACGCGTTGAATCCTTGTTGTGCTTTTCGGGCTTGGTATTGTGCTGTGATTTTGGAGTGCAAAAGAATTGTACTATGCGAGATTCAATTTCACGACGACGCTGAATTCTCCGGATGGAAGTGAAATAAGCTCAATATTTCCCCCCATTGCCAGCACAAGCCCTTTTACTATAAACAATCCGAGTCCTGTGCCTCGTGTTGTCCTTGTCGTTTTGTCATCAACTCTTATAAATTTTCCGAATAGTTTGTTTAGAACATCCGGCGGTATGTATTCTGATTGGTTCGTGACCTTAATCACGGCTCTGGAGCCTTCTGTAACAGCTGTTACGCTTATAGGCGTATCATCTTCGGAGTATTTGATTGCATTGTCAATCAGGTTGATTAGAATCTGCTCAAGTCTGTCGTTGTCCGCCAGAATAAGCGGAAAATCATGCGGAATGTCGATAATAAGCTCGCGAGTTTCATGATTTTTTACAGAAAGAAGCGAATCATTCAGCGATTCCGGCAGATTTACCGGCTCAATGTTGAGTTTAAGTCTTGCACCTTCGATATCCGGTATTACCAGCAAATCTTCTACCATTCTGCTTAAACGTTCAGATTGATTTTTTATAATTTTTAAGGATTTCTGCTTTGTCTCTTCATCAAGTTTTATGTCCTGTCTTAATAGCCTTGAGGTGTAGCCTTTTATACTTGTTAGCGGAGTTCTGAATTCATGGCTTACCGCATCTACAAGATTTGCTCTGAACTCATCAAGTTTTTTGAGTTCTTTGTTTTTGTGTTTTAACTCGCGGTAGGACATGTTGATTTCATCTATCATCTTGTTGAATTCGTCTGCCAGAAATATAATTTCATACGGCGTAAAAACGCTGGTCAGAAGTCTTATTTTTCTGTTGTAGTTACCCATAGAAAGCGCCATTATTGCTTTGAAAAGCTGGCGGATATTTATGTAAAGGTAGTAGGTGTAAAGTCCGACCACAGATATGATAAACAAAGCCGACAGAAAGAGTGCGGCCAGAATTTTGAACCTTGCCGTATTTATGGTCGTTTTGGTAATTTGATGGGTTGTGTTAACAATAATTATTATTTTGGGATTTATCATTTTAAAATAAGCCAGAGGCTGATTCTTTACTTTACCGAAAATAACGGAATCGTCGGTTTTTAAATCTTTTGGCAGCGCATAAGTAACTCTCTGAAAATCTTTTTCATCGTAATTGTGTGCTGCAATCAGCCTTTTGCTTTTATTCAGAATATAAATCTGTCTGTCATCTTCCTTAAATATATTAAAGACCTTGTTTTTAAATTGATTCAAATCTATATTCGCATCGAGGTATATTTTGTCGTTGATTTTTTTGAGCATTTTCATTGAACGTCCATGCTCATCAAGATATACAATTTCATCGGTTTTTCCGAATTCGATATCTCCATCCTTCATTTCTTTTACATCAATTGATTCAAAAATATTCGAATGCAGCAACAAATCCTTCAGATACACGTCTTTTGCGTAATCTGTTTTTATATACTTCAGCGCAAGCACGATTTCATCAATTTCATCGCTGCCGGAGGCAAGAAATGTTTTTATGTTGGACGCAATTGATTCTGAGATTGTCAGAGCGGAGTACTGAAGCTCATTTCTTACAGCGTGCTGGTTAACGTTGTTGATGATAATTGCACTCACAATCATCGGCGCAAGAACCGCAAGCAGAATTACGACAATCATCTGCTCTACTATTTTAAATCTTTTAATTGCTCTGACTTTTTTCATTAGACCTCTTTACACTTGTGTCAGACTATACCGGGGGCAATTTCTATTCAACCTCTTCGCTAAAAGGAGTGAGTTTATATCCCACATTAGTAACAGTGTGAAGGTATTTTGGATTTTTTGTATCCTCTTCTATTTTTTGTCTGAGTCCGCCGACATGAACCCTTACCATTCTGACATCTTCATCTGAATCATATCCCCAGACTTCATCGAGCAGTGTGGCAAGAGAGACAGGGTTGTTGAAATGCTGCATAAGACAGTATAAAATCTCAAATTCAGTAGGCGTGAGCTTTATTTTTTTGTCTACAACAAGTGTTTCCAGCGAGTCAGGAAACAGTTCTATGTCACCAACTTTGAGTATTTCGTTTTTGAGCAGCTGTTCTTTGTTTGCATCAGAGTTTCTTCTCAAGAGAGCGCGAACTCTTAATAGCACTTCCTGTATGTCAAAAGGTTTTACCAGATAGTCATCAGCGCCGCAGTCAAAGCCCTGTGTTTTGTCGTCAATAGTACCTTTTGCGGTGAGAAGCAGCACGGGTAAATCCGGCTTTGTTTTTCTTATATTTTTACATACGTCGTACCCGTTCATTTTGGGCATCATAACATCAAGAAGCACTATGTCGTAGTAGTTGTTTAATGCTTTATTTAAACCGTCAAGACCGTTAGAAGCGGTGTCTACAATATATCCGCTTTGTGCAAGGTCAAACTCGAGCAGCTCGCGTATTTCATTATCATCGTCTACAATAAGAATTTTTCTCTGCATTTATTACCGCCCCCCGTGGTCTTTTTATAAATACCCCCTGCCAAAATTAGAGCAGGGGGCAAAAGTTTTTAGTACAAACGATATTTGATAACAGTGTTGTTACCCTGTTCCGAGATGTACATATTGTTGCCTTTGATGAGCAGATAGTATGGATTTGTTATTCTGTTCATAAAGATAACAATCTGTCCTGATTTGTTTATTTTGAGAATGTTATTTTTGTTATAGTTAGCGACATACAGGTTGTCTTGAGAGTCTACGGCAAGACCTATCGGACCGTTAATCATCGGACTTTTTGAATAAAGCTGAGTCTGACCGTTCGGAGCAACTTTATAGATGCTGTTGTCAGAGTAGCTCGCAACATAGAGGTTGCCCTTTGAATCCATTGCAACACCTGTAGGACCTGCAAACCTGTTTATAACGGTTTTGTTAGCTTCTTTAGCCGTTGATGTAGCTGAGGCAATCTTTTTTGCTTCAGCTTTTTCTGCGCTTGCCTGAATTATTGTTTTCAGTTGTGACGCGCGCTGTGCAAATTCACTGTCTGCCGGAATTTTGCCCGCATAAAACATAGCCTTTTCATAGCTGCCTGTTCTGTTATAAAGTTCTGCAAGCTTCAAAACAGTTTCCATGTCGTTAGGGTCAAGCTGTGTTACTTTGGTGTAATAGATGATAGCTGTTTGATAGCTTTTTAAATACTCGAACAAAGAGCCAAGGTTGTAATACCCGTCAACAAGTGTAGGGTCTTTTGCCACCGCTTCTTTAAATGACTCGATTGCTTTTGTGTACTCGCCTTTAGCGTAGTAATCAAGACCGTCATTGTAATACATTCCGCCCTCGGATGGTCCTGCAAATGCAGCTCCGCCCGAGATACATAATAACATTCCGCATAAAACTAAAAATTTCTTCACTTTTTCTCTCCTAAGTTATGCTAAACATACCTTTTTATTGTGATATTCTGTTGCTGTTTCGAATTTGTAAGCTGCATTAAGCAGTCTTTCTTCTGCCAGTGCCGGTGCCAGAATCTGCAAGCCTACAGGCATGCCGTCAGAGTCAAATCCGCAGGGCAGGCTGAGACCGGGAATACCTGCGAGGTTTGCACTGATAGTACCGATATCAGTGAGGTACATGCTCAATGGATCTTCAATTTTTGAGCCGATGTCGAATGCCGTGTTCGGGCATGTCGGTGAAACCAGTATATCAGCTTTCTCAAACGCTCTGTCAAAATCCTGTTTTATTAGCTGCCTGATTTGCTGTGCCTTTTTGTAATAAGCGTCATAGTATCCGGAGCTGAGAGCATATGTACCGAGCATGATACGTCTTTTGACTTCATCGCCGAAACCTTCTGCTCTTGTTTTTGTATACATTTCCAGAAGATTTTTTGCATTTTCCGTTCTGTGTCCGTATTTTACACCGTCAAATCTGGCAAGGTTAGAGCTGGCTTCTGCTGTAGCAATGATGTAATAAACACCGATGGAGTGTTTCAGAAGCGGCAGAGAAATTTCGACAATCTCTGCACCGAGGTCTTTATAGGTTTGTAGCGCTGCTTCTGCTGCCTTTTTCACGTCAGGGTCAACCCCTTCACCGAAAAGCTCTTTTATGTATCCGACTTTTAGTCCCTTTATATCTTTGTCCAGACCTTTGCTGTATTCCGGAACAGGAAGATTCAAAGATGTTGAATCCCATCTGTCATATCCGCTTATTGCTTCGAGCAGCATTGCAGTGTCTTCGACAGAACGTCCGAACGGTCCAATCTGGTCAAGTGATGATGCAAAAGCAATAAGACCGTATCTCGAAACTCTTCCGTAAGTAGGCTTCAAACCGACAATTCCGCAGAAACTTGCGGGCAGCCTGATACTTCCGCCCGTATCAGAACCAAGAGCCAGTGCTGCTTCGTAGCTTGCCACTGCCGCAGCAGAACCGCCTGAACTTCCGCCGGGGACTTTATTCAGATTCCACGGATTTCTGACTATTTTAAAAGCAGAGTTTTCGTTTGAAGAGCCCATTGCGAACTCGTCAAGGTTGGCTTTTCCTATAATCGGAATCATGTTTGCTTTAAGTTTTTCAGTAACCGTTGCATCGTAGGGTGATACGAAATTTTCGAGAATTTTACTGGATGCGGTGGTTTTATAGCCTTTGTAATTTATATTGTCTTTCAGCGCAAGAGGAATGCCCGCAAGTTTCGGCAATTCTTCTTTTTTTGCAATTTTTTCATCAACAGCTTTTGCTGTTTCAAGCGCTTTCTCTTTGCAGAGTGAATTGTAGGCGCCTATTGTATCATCGTGTTTTTCAATATTTTCATATGTCGCATTAACGAGTTCCACGGCTGAAACATCTCTGTTCAACAGTGCATCTCTCTGTTCTTTTGCCGTTTTTTTCAGCAGGTCAGTAATATTCATTTTTGCCTCTCCGTAGACTATTTTAATATCGTAATTATACATTAAAAACAGGGAAGTATTTAAAACTCTCATTCAAATTATGTAAACATTTGTAAAATTTGCATTAAATATATTAAAGAAATCCCCGTGAACGTCCGATATATAAAACAAGATAAGGAGTATCACCGAAATATGGGACTGTCAGCGTCACAAGCAAGATATTTACAACTAACTGCCAGAAAGAGCAATGTAGAGTTTGAGGCTCAGCAGACGACTCAGGCAAAAATGATGCTTGCCAATGAAGTTGAAAATGAGGCAAAACTCTGGAATGAAAAGATGAATACAAAGCATCTTTACTACGCAAAAGACGGTATTGCAGGAAACACTGATAATTTGCCACGTTTGACTTATCAGGCAGTTACATCCCAGCCCGCTGACGGCGGACTCGGTATGAGAGTTGTAGATGCGTCAGGCAGAATGGTTGTGGCTTCGTTACCGAACCCGCTTCCTGAAGGAAAAACGGAAAGTGATTATGTCATAGACCCTAAATGTACACAGGCGGACTATTTTGAAGAACAGTTGTTCAACTGCAACTGGAGAATGCAGGAAGCAAACCTTTTTGCAAACGGTGAGTGGACAGATGTTTCTGTTGACGGCAGTGCATACATTTATCAGGGCATTGACGATGAAGAAATGGCTGCAGGACTTGCTGATTATGAAGCAAAAGTTGAACGTCTTCAGAATCAGGACAAACAGTTTGATATGCGACTTGACCAGTTGAAAAACGAACAGAAGGCAATTGAAACAGAAATGGATTCTGTTAAAAAAGTTATTGACAAAAATATTGAAGAAACCTTCAAAACCTTTGCTTAGCGGCTACAATGAAAATTGCGGCACAAATTCACCCACATATTCGCCGTTTTCGGTCAGTACATTTTTCGGATAAATATTAAGGAGATGTTTTATGGAATTATTATCAGCCCAGTTAAGTTGTTTAAGCAGTTCAACGGCTATGATGATTCTCGCTTTCATATCGGCGTCAATCACCTTTATCATCAAGGATTCATGCTTTTCCGTATTCACAATGCAAAGCAACCCGCCTGCTCCTGCTTTCGCTGCTATTCCATCCGTATAGGTAATAATATCCGTATCCTGTCTGTCATAACCGCCTATCATATAGGGATTTTCAAGAAAAGCTTTTTTAATCTCCGCATATTTGTTTTCACAAAAAAGATTCAAAAAACCGATTGCCTGCTCTTCCAGCGGCAAAGCCCAGTTCGGGGCTCCGCAGCCGTCTTTTGTTGCAGGAAGTTCTGACTCTGTCTCGCACAATTCCTGTATTCTTTTGTATATATGTTTTTGCAGCGGGTGTTCAAAATCAAGATATGTTTCAATATCCCAGCCGTTTTGTCTGCATAATAGAAGCATAAGCGTATGTTTGCCGGAACAGTTGTTGTGTAACGGCGAATACTCACTGAATTTTTTCTGTTCTTCTTTATTTAGCGGGGGAACCGCCGGACATTTCAGATTTTTTTCAGAAAGACCTGCTCTTTTCAAAAGCCCTCTCAATATTTCAAGATGAACAGGCTCTCCCGTATGGGAACCGCAGCAAAGCGCAATTTCTTCATATGTCAGTGAATAATAATTTTTTGTATCAAAATTAGTTATCAAAGACGCCTGCATCGGTTTTGCGCAGGAACGCTGAAAAAACGGATATCTGTTCGGATTTCCTATTGTTTTGATATTTTTTGAACTGTCGCAAAGTACTACAAAACCTGAATATTCTAGTTCTGTCAGTCCGTTTCTCGTTTGCGACAATAGTACTTCCGGATAAAAATTTATTTGCATTATTTGTTCTTGTTTTGCAGATTAAAGACCGCTCTCAGTTTTTCTTTCAAAATCTGGTTTTCCTGAGCATATCTCTGGAGCTGCATTTTCATCTGCTGCATTTCTATATTCATTCTGCTTTGAGCAACATCATCGGATTGCTGTGCAGGTGCGGATGCCCCGCCGCCAAAAACGAATCTTCTCTTGCTGTCATCTTTTATAAGAATGATTTTAGCAATAGCTTCTTTTGTTAAAAATCCAAGCTCAATCAGTACTTCTCCAATCGGAGTGACTTTGCCTGTAGCCATGTTGAGCTCTTTTTGACGGCGCATTGCGCTGTCAAGCTGGACAACATCAATAAGTTTTGCCCTTTTTGCATATTCTCCGAGTCTAATTTCTCCGCTCATGTAATAAATAGACGCACTTACTACTTCGTTTACCGGAGGTTTTATATATTCTTGTTTTATGCACTCGCTGAGAAGCTTTGAAGTATCCTCAAGAGACATAAAATTGTCTATAGTTATATCTACAACACGTTTTTTCAACAATATGGACTGCAAAATTTTGTAAAGATTTGGATCATGTCCGTGTTCATGTGAATCAAACTCCTTTTTCCCTTTGAACGTAAGTTCAGGCACATAAAGCACATAAATGTCTTCTGTTTTTACATCTGCTTTAAAGCCGAGTTTTTCTTCAAATGAACCCAATACATCCATAAACAAAGCTTCTTGAACCCAGAATGGTGCTCCGAGTATTGTACTTACTAAATTTCCGTAACTGCCCACTATTCTATACCTTAAATTACTATCAACATGTGTTATAATATCATAAAGGTCAAACCGTTATAAATAGTATAAAGGGATGAAAAAATATGGGTATAGACGGATTTTCAATGTCAAATTTAACCGGTGTAAACAGAAACCTTAGCTCCCAGCAGCTGGCAAATGAAGCAGAAGCCACTGCTCGTCAGGCAATGGATAACGAAATAGCCGACGTTGACGGTATATCAAAAAAACAAAAGGCTGGAAGAAAAGACCCTGATGCTGCTTTTAACGGCAGAATGGTTCTTATAAAAGATGAAGAGCAGGACAAAGAACAAGAGCAGCAGGAAGAACAAGAACCACAGAAACAACAGCAGAAGCAAAAAAAAGAACCGACTGATGAAGATATTGCAAAATACCATTTTCGTTTTAACAGAGAAGGAATGATTGATATTTGTGAAGGTGATGAAATTGTGAGCACGATTTCGCCGGAGGATGCAGCGCGCGTACTCGCTAATATGAACGATTTTTCCGGCGCGCTTGTGAACAAGAACGTGTAATCAATCATAAAATTTTTTGTCGTTTTGAGTAAACCATCCGTGATACAATAATTACATGTTATTAACAGGGTCATCAAGAACAAAAAGGTCTGAAATTCTGGCTGAAAAATATATTGAGCTGGTTCAAAACGGTATTCCCGCACCGCAGATTCTTGTTCTTGTCGCAAACAGACATAAAAAACAACTTTTTACCGAAAGAATTAAGCAAGCGCTTCCGGTGCTGGAAAATCCGAAAATCTATACATTTTTCGGACTTGTTTATAATACTATTAAACTTGACTGGCCTGATATAGAAAACAGGATTACATCGGGGAATGCTTGTATTATCCCGAATCTTACGGGGCTTGAGATTTCTCAGTTTTTATTTAAAAAGTGTATGAAAAATGCAGGATTTCTCGACTACAACTCGAAAATTAATCTTCTGCATCAGCTTTTCAGACGCTATTCGCTTATTGTCCAGAACAATCTTTCTGATGAGGATGTTAAAGAGCGTTCAATGCTTCTAAAAGAAAGTTTTGCAGAGGATGCGAAAAATGCAATTGATTCTTTTAAACGCCTGACTCTAAAGTATCGTGCATTTGATTATATCAGACAGTGTGCGATATTCGGTAGTATCAAGGAAAAGTCATCGTTTTTGAAAAATATAAAATATCTTATAGTAGACGATGCTGATGAGATTACGAATGCAGAGTTCAATTTTCTGAAATTCTTAAAACCGTCACTGGATGGCTGGTGCGTCGGTATGGATGAATATGGCGTGTCCAGAGCGGGATTTCTATGCGGTGATTTTTCCATGCCGGACAGAGTAAAAGAGCTTTTCTGCGATGAAATAATAAAACTGGATGATATGCCGGTTTCGTCCGTAAAAGTTTCTCATATTGCCTACTCAAAATATATTGAGATGATAAAAAGTGCGTTTGAGCAGGCAGCTGATTTAGTAAACAAAAACGGACTTCACGCGCAGGATATTTCAATAGCCGTTCCTGAAACAAACAGCGCCGTAAAATTTTTCGCATCTGAAATTTTTAATTCAAAAAAAATTAAGTACCAAATATTCTCTGGAAGTGAAAAACTTGCGCAAAACAGAATTGTCAAAAATATTCTTACAGTTTTGAAACTTGCGCATCCTGATTTCTGCGACAAGATTTCACCTCTGGAATTGAGGGGAGTTTTGCATTCAATTCTCGGTGTTCCGCTAAAAGATACGATGCCTGTGCTCTCAGCTTTTAGAACCTGTGGGATACTGAAACCTGTATTTGAAAACGAAGTCTACAATACTTCTCTTGAAGCTTTATGTGCTGTTATAAAAAAGCTGCAAGAAGAAAATATGCCGCTATCAGTGCAGGCTGAGACTATATTTGATGAACTGGTGAATACTGAAGATACCGTCATTGTAAACAAAGTGAACTTTTTGATAAAACAGATTCGCGATTTTGAAACTGTTTTTGAAGAAGACGCACTCGATGTAAACTTTCAGCGCGATATTATAATACAGTTGGAAAATACGATTGTGTCAGAAAATCCGTCTGATTCACCTGTTGTTGAGCCTGATTCGCTTTGTATTGCAACTGCACAGAAATTGATTGATTTGAACATAAAATCCAGATATCAATTCTGGATTGATATTTCCGGCGAGGGCTGGACACGGGAGGATACCGGCACAATTTACAACTCCTGGGTCTTTCAGCCGTTCTGGAAAAAAGATTCATTTACTTTTGAGGATAATTTTGAACTATCACACGAAAAAACAAAACGTGTCCTTCGCAAGCTTTCTCTTCTTTCTGATGAAAAGATTTATGCATATTCCTCGCTGTTTGATATAAACGGGCTTGAAAATACAGGCGGAATTCTTGATTTTCTGGATTTTGAACGTGAGGAAAAAACGGAGCGCGCTTCTTTTAACTTTGTTCCAAGAGATGACCAGAAACCTGTGCTGGCTTATAACGGAGGAAAGCTGGCTGTTTCTGCCGTCCCCGGGGCCGGCAAGACGACTATTCTTCTTGCGCTGGTTATAAAGCTCATCAGACAAGGGGTAAATCCTGAAAACATTTTTGTGCTGACTTATATGGATTCTGCTGCCAGAAATTTCAAAGAACGAATAAAAGATGTTTGTCCTGACAGTGATTCGCTTCCGAATATTTCAACAATCCACGGGCTTGCACTTCGAATTTTAAAAGAAAATTCAAATTTTACGAAAATCGGACTCAGCTCTGATTTTGATGTTTGCGACGACAATGAACGGCAACGGATATTAAGAGAGGCTATAACTTTTCTTGGCTTAAATCATGACGATTATGACCGTTTTGAAAAAGCAATTTCTGCACTGAAACTCTCCGGCGCAAAAAAACTTATTCAACCGAAATTTAAGGAAATAAAAGACTTTTTGTCTCTTTTTAAAATTTATAATGCTTCACTAAAAGCCCGCAATATGATTGACTATGATGATATGCTGAGACTTGCGGTTGTGCTTCTTGAAAAAAATTCTGATATAAGAGCGCATTATCAAAAGATTTGCCGCTATATTATAGAAGATGAGGCGCAGGATTCTTCAAAGGTGCAGCAAAATCTTTTGAATATACTCTCCGGTGTGCACGGAAATCTCATACGCTGCGGGGATATAAATCAGTCTATTACTACGACTTTTACTAATGCTGACATGCAGGGGTTCCGTGATTTTGTGGAAAAAAATCCGTGCGTAAAAATGGAATGTTCGCAGCGATGTGCAAAGGACATATATGCTCTTGCGAACAGGCTTGTTACGGAGACGCAAAACTTTTCTGATGTAGCCGGTGCTTTTTATCAAACCCTTATGAAGCCTGTTGAAGGAAAAAATCCGGTTTCTGTAAATGCTGTAGAAACAGAGATTTTTGACGACTTTAATGATGAGCGTGCATACATAATATCTAAAATCAGAGAAATTTATAAGAAGGACAAAAATGCGGATGTCGCAATTCTTTTAAGAAGCAATTTTCAGATAGAAGAGTATTCACGCTTTCTTGCAAATTCAGGTTTTGATGTGGTTACCCGTTCTGACAGTCTTGACAGACAGCCTGCGTTTCGGCTTATTCTGGGACTTTTAAAATTTGTACATTCGCCCTGGGACAATTCCAATGTCCTTAATATTATAGATATACTCATAGAACAGCGGCTTTTACGGCTTGGGCGCAATGACAGATGTTTTGTTGAAACATTGAAAAAGCCTTTTATTTCATCAGACTCTGATTCTTTTGAGTCAGAGGCACTTACACAGCTCCACTGGGATTTGAACTACTGGCTGGAGTCATCGGAGCTTAGTGCGGACGAGTTTGCAATAAAGGCGGGCATGTATTATTACAACTCTGATATTGAAATTTCAAACGTTTATATGATTTCAATTTTTATTAAAAAATTGTCTAATCAGTATAAGCATGAACTTGTTGAGAAGCTTGAAGAACTCTCGAAAAGAGCTGCATCCGGCAGGTTTAAATTTTTCGGAAATGAAAACGAAAAATCTTATGATGAGAGAGGCAAAATTATGCTTATGACCTATCATAAATCTAAAGGTGACGAATTCGATTACGTATTTATCCCGCAGCTAACAGAGGACGTTTTACCTATGAGGGCGGAAAATGTTAAGGTCAAGGCACAGGAAAGATTTATGGAAAGCATAAAAGCGCTGAATTCGGAGTATACTAAAAAAAACGAACAAGAACTAAAAAAGAACATACTCGAAGAAAACATGAGACTGCTTTATGTCGCAATTACGAGAGCAAAACGCGGCCTTTATATAACCTGTGCCGGCAAGTATAAAAAATTCTCAAAAATTAAAGAAACGAAACCGTCTGCTTTTTTTGATATTACACCGGTGTTGAGATAAAAGGAGAAGTTTGTGGAAAAGACATACACTATAAATATGCTGAAAACTTTTGAGGATTGCCCTCAAAGATACAAATTTATGTATGTGGATAATTTGAGATTTCCGGAGCAAAAATCTTCGAAAACAGACACCGGCGTGAAAATACACTCTCTGATTAATTACTATCTCAACGGAAAAGATGTATCGAAAATGGTTGTACAGCTTGATAAAAGCGACAAGCTCCTTTGGCACAATTTTTTGAATTCTCCTGTTTTAAAATATCATTTTCTGGAGAGCGAATATGCTTTTGACGTAAAATTCGGTGCCAGCAGGCTTACAGGCAGAATAGATGCGCTTTTTGAGTCAGAGGGTGAATATATTATTGTGGACTGGAAAACCGGTGAAATTTCCGATGAAAATGAACGTTTTCAAACAATGTTCTACCTCTGTTCGCTTTATGAGGTATACAAACAGAAACATGTGCCCGTGACTTATGATTCTTTTTCTCTCAGATATGTGCTTTTAAACACAGGGACGAACATACGCATAGCTTTTAGCGAAGAACTTTTTATGCAATATAGAAATAAAATTCTCGGACTTATTGACAAAATAGAAAACGGCGAAAACTATTTTTGCTACAAGAGTGCAAAATGTAAGAATTGCAAATATTTGAAACTGTGTCCGTATTTGTAAAAATTGTTTTTCCATGCTTTTTGCTTTTTTCGTCTGAATAGCGCACCGGACTTGATATTTGATTATAAAAATTGTTTGTACTAAAATTAATACCACACAGATAGCTTTAGACAAACATTAGTACGAAAATATCAGGGGAAAGAGCGGATATGAAGATGCAAACATCAATGAAAACACATTATAACGAAGAATTGACAATAAAAGATATTGACAAAACGGTTACTCTTGCCGGTTGGGTTTCTGCGGTAAGAGACCTCGGCGGAATTATTTTTGTTGAATTACGTGACCGTACGGGGCTTTTTCAGGTTGTAGCAGACCCGCAGATTAATCCTGACGTTCATGCTGTTTTTTCAAAATTGAAAGATGAATATGTAATCCAAATTACGGGCAAAATTACTAAAAGACCGCCAGAAACTTACAACCCTGCGCTTGCAACCGGCGAGATTGAAATTTATCCGTCGGATGTCCACGTAATTTCAGAGGCTAAACTTCTGCCTTTTGAACTCGCAAGCGACGATACGAAAGAAGAATTGAGACTGAAATACAGATATCTGGATATCAGACGTCCGCAGATGCTCAACAATCTCAAATTGCGCCACAATATCGTGACTGCAATCAGAAATTATCTGAACGGGCTTGATTTTACGGAAGTCGAAACACCTATTCTCATCAACACTACACCGGAAGGTGCAAGAGATTTTCTGGTACCGAGCCGTGTTCAGGAGGGTAAATTCTTTGCGCTTCCGCAGTCTCCGCAAATTTTTAAACAGCTTTTAATGGTCGGCGGACTCGAAAAGTATTATCAGATTGCGAAATGCTTCCGTGATGAGGACCTTCGTGCGGATAGACAACCTGAATTTACACAGGTTGATATTGAAATGTCTTTTGTAAATCAGGAAGATATCATAAACCTTACGGAAGGATTGATTGTTGAAGCATTTAAACAGGCAGGCGTCGAAGTCAAACCTCCGTTCAAAAGAATCAGCTGGCAGGAAGCAATGGACAGATTCGGCTCTGACAAACCTGATGCACGTTTCGGGCTTGAACTGTTCGACATTGGCGATATAATGATGGAATCTACATTTGAGCCGATTAAAGAAACTCTTAAAAACGGCGGTATTGCTAAAGCCATAAAAATTCCTGGTATTGCCGGATATTCAAGAAAAGAAATGGATGATATAAGAAGTCTTGCCATTTCTTACGGTGCAAAAGGTATTGCCTGGCTGACATTTATGGAAGACGGCACTGTAAAATCACCTGTGCTCAAATTCTTGACAGAAGAACAGATAAAGCAGCTTCAGGACAGGGCTGATGCAAAACCCGGTGATGTTGTATTCTTTGTTGCTGATAATCCGAAAACAACATACGATGTTATGGGCAGATTCAGACTTTTCTTCGGCAACAAACTCAATCTTATCGACGAAAACAGCCACGCACTTCTCTGGGTTGTTGATTTCCCGATGTTTGAGTACAGTCAGGAGTTTGATAGAATTATGGCAATGCACCATCCGTTCACTTCTCCGAACCTTGAGGATGTAGATAAGATGAAAACGGATCCGCTCAAAGTCCGCTCTGTCGCATATGATATTGTATACAACGGAACAGAACTGGGCGGCGGCAGCGTCAGAATCCACTCAACAGAAGTTCAGAAAAAAGTTTTTGAAGCTCTCGGACTTAGCGAAGAAGAAACTCAGACAAAATTCGGCTTTATGCTGCAGGCATTCCAGTATGGAACTCCTCCGCATGCCGGACTTGCTATCGGTTTGGACAGACTTGTTGCTCTGCTTGCAAAACAGACTTCTATCAGAGAAGTTATTGCATTCCCGAAAAACTCTGCTGCTAAATGCCTCATGACGAATGCACCGACTTATGCTTCAGAAGAGCAGCTTATGGAACTTCATTTAAAATCAACGGTAAAACATGAAGTTAAACACTAATATGGATAAATATACGGAAAAAACACTTTCATCCCAGCAGGTTTATCACGGCAGAATATTTGACGTGCTGAAAGACGAGGTTATGCTCTCTGACGGTCTGAAACGTCCTAGAGATGTAATTGTTCATCCGGGTGGGGTTGTTATTGCAGCGCTTGACGGTGAGGACATACTGCTCGTGCGTCAGTACAGATATCCGGTGAAACAGGCTGAACTCGAACTTCCGGCGGGCAGGCTGGAACTCGGCGAGGATCCTTTTGCAGCTGCGAAGAGAGAACTGCTTGAAGAAACAGGTTATGAAGCAGAAGAGTGGAAATCTCTTGGTTTTGTTTTTACGACTCCGGGTATATGCACTGAAAAACTTTATCTTTTCAGGGCTCAGAAACTCAGCTTTGTTAAACAACAGCCTGATGAAGGGGAAATTATAGACTATATGAAATACAAAATTTCTGATGTTATAAGAATGATTAAAGAAGGCGAAATTAACGACGCAAAAACAATCTGCGCTTTGATGAGAGTTTTGCACTAACTATAGAACTCATGAAAAGCTGGCTCTGCTTCTGTTTTATTTGCTATATTAAGTTTTGTAACACGCATTGCTCAAAATAGTCAATTATTTTCTATGTATATACTTTATATATGTAAGAGGACTAAAAATAAGAGATGAGATTATGGGTAAAGCAGGATTACAACAATTTCAACAAACACAGCAGCAATATAGTCTCGCAAATCTGAGAAATCCTGGCTGGGGCAGCCACGTGACGGTTCCAGGTCAGTCTTTCTGTCAGACAACACCGCAAAATTCTATGTACGGTAATATCTGGAACCAGATGCCGTATTATAATCAATCACCTCTATACTGCAATGTTAATTATGCAGCACTTGGCGGTTACAGCAATGGATGTAATAATATTTTCGGTATAAACTACGGATACAATATGTACGGAATGAATCAAAACACCTGGAATAGCTACAATAATGCAATGTCCAGCGGTTATAATCTTAATACCGCTCAAAATAAAATTGGAACAGCCATGACCTGGGTAAACGGCATCGGCTGTATTGCTGAAGGTATAACAAATACAATGGGTTCAGTCGCAAATCTGTTCTCAAATCTTGGCGGATTTACATCGGTAACAACAGAAACTCCGTTCAATGTTGTCGGTGGTGCAACTGAAGGTGTAACCAACGGCGTAAAAAAATTAGGTAATTTCTTTAGCGGACTATTTAGCTAATTATTGCATAACAGGTAAATTTTCAATAAGCTGAATATCGGCAGATGTATCGCCGATATTTTGCTGTGTTATAGGAATGTTTATCTCTGAGTTATTAAAGTTCTCTTGTGCCGAGCTGGTTCTTTGCTTTTTACCTTCCAGTCCCATAGCTGCAAGTGATGCACTTGCCATCCTAACATATCCTTCATTGCCCTGTGCCTGTGCTTCATTAAGCAAATCTGCATAAGCTGTGGTTACAAGAGAAGAGTATTTTTTGTACTCAATTGTTTCCGGATGACGTCCATAGTCCCTTATATAGTTGTTATAAGCTTGCTGAAAAATAGCTGCTCGTTTGTCAAGTATTTTTAAATCACTCTTATCGCAGTTATACGCATTGTTTATGTATATTTGGGCTTTTTGGAGATAATAATCCTCCTGAAGTTTCTCTGCATTTAAAGCTCGTGCATACCAGTAGCTTTTTTCGTTTATATAAGAATAATGGACAGATTCATAGCTTTTTTCTGCTTTTTCAAATTCACCCATTTTTGTCTGGCAGAGCGCAATATAGTACATATCTATTGGTTGATTTGGCTTGATTTTTAGGGCTTCTTGAAACATTGCAACAGCTTTATCGTAAGCACGGTTGTTATAGTAATTTATTGCGTACTGATGAATCTGTGCGTATGAAGTTCCTGTCTGTACTGACGGAATATTTTGTGCAGCCGGCTGACTTGTGGTTGCAGCATTTGTTGCTGTATTTTCTGTATATTCTTGCTGGACTGCAGGATGCTCTTTTAGAACATCATTCGGATTATGATATTTTTCTGGATTTTCAATTATAAAAAAAGGCATGCTCAGCAAAAAAAGTAGAACAAAGCCCACAATAATTGAAGCTTTAATAATTTTGTCTTTATTATACATAATTTCTCCTCACTCAATGCACAATATTATAATATAAAATTAAGAACTCGACCATATTCTTTCTTCTGTACAAAAATCATATTTTTGTATAAAATTAAACAATACAATACCGGAATGTACCGGAAAACAGGGAGGAAAAGAATATGCCACGACCGATGACAATTACGGAAAAAATATTTGCGGCACATGCGGGACTCGATGAGGTTAAGGCCGGCGACCTTATTACAGCAAAGGTCGATGTTACTCTGGCTAACGATATAACAGGACCGGTCGCTATCAAAGAATTTAGAAAAATCGGCGTGGATAAAGTTTTTGATAAAGAGCGTGTAATGTTCGTTCCTGATCATTTTGTTCCCAATAAAGATATTAAATCCGCTGAACAGGTTAAAATGATTAGAGAATTTGCGCGAGAACAGGGGCTCACGAATTTTTTTGAAGTAGGAAGAATGGGGATTGAGCATGCTCTTTTGCCGGAAAAGGGGCTTGTCACTGCAGGCGACCTCGTGATAGGTGCTGACTCCCATACCTGTACATACGGTGCACTCGGCGCTTTTTCTACCGGTGTGGGTTCAACTGACCTCGCCTGTGCAATGGCTTCCGGTGAAACATGGTTTAAGGTTCCGTCTGCAATAAAAGTTGAATACTCGGGAAAATTAAATAAATGGGTCAGCGCAAAAGATCTGGTTCTGCATTTGATAGGTGACATAGGCGTTGACGGTGCGCTTTATAAAACGATTGAAGTGGGCGGCAACGTAATCGAAGAAATGGATATGGACGGCAGGTTTACCTTCTGCAACATGGCTATCGAGGCAGGCGGAAAAAACGGAATTATTGTTCCTGATAAAATTACCGAAGAATATCTGAAAAACCGTTCTGTAAGAACGCCGAAGTTCTATACATCAGACGCTGATGCAAGCTATGAACGTGTTATAAAATATGATGTTTCTGAAATAGAACTGACTGTTGCATTCCCTCATCTTCCGGAAAATACAAAACCGATTTCTCAGGTTGGTGATATAAAAATTGATCAGTCTGTTATAGGCAGCTGTACAAACGGAAGACTTTCGGACTTGAAAATAACAGCTGAAATACTTAAGGGCAGAAAGGTTCATCCTGACGTTAGACTGATTGTTTTCCCCGGAACACAGAAAATATATCTCGACGCAATAGAAAAAGGCTATGTCCAGACAATAGTAGAAGCCGGCGGTGCTGTATCCACTCCGACTTGCGGTCCATGTCTCGGCGGTCATGCAGGAATTCTCGCTGCAGGAGAGAGGGCAATTTCTACAACTAACAGAAATTTTGTCGGTCGAATGGGACACGTTGACAGCGAAGTGTATCTTGCTTCTCCTGCTGTTGCTGCAGCAAGTGCAGTGACCGGAAAAATTTCTTCTCCGGAAGAATTATAAATACGCCTAATATTTTGATTCTTTAATCTTACGCTCTGACATTTTTTTGTATTATAATTAACTATGTTAAATATAAATTGAATTGAGGAACGGAAGATGAGAAAACCGAATATTGCAGTTCTTGGTGCAACAGGGGTAGTTGGCAGAGAAATTTTGAAAATCCTTTCAGAGGATAAAGTGCCTTATAATGAAATAAAATTTCTTGCGAGTTCAAAAAGTGCCGGTAAAAAAACAAAATTTGACGGCAAAGACTACACAATCATCGAGGCAACACCCGAAGCTTTTGAGGGTGTCAATATTGTACTTGCGTCAGCAGGCGGTTCAACATCACTAAAATTAGCGCCGGAAGCGGTAAAACGCGGCGCTGTCTATATAGACAACTCCAGTGCCTTCCGTATGGATAAGGACGTACCGCTTGTAATAGCAGGTGTAAACGATGATGATTTGAAAAAACACCATGGTATTATTGCGAATCCGAACTGTTCAACATCTCAGCTTATGCTGGTTTTGAAACCGCTTCATGACTATGCAAAAATTAAAAGAATGGTAGTAAGTACTTATCAGGCTGTTTCAGGTGCAGGTCTTGCTGCTATAAATGAACTTAGACAAAATACAATTGCGGAAAATGAAGGAAAAAGTTTTGAGAACGTTAAGTTTAAAAAGCCAATTGCGTACAATGTTATTCCGCAGATTGATGTATTTTGTGATAACGGATATACAAAAGAAGAAATGAAAGTCACAAATGAAACGAAAAAAATTCTTCATCTTGATGACGATACAAGAATTGCCTGCACAGCAGTTCGTGTTCCTGTATTCCACGGGCACTCTGAAGCTGTGAACATAGAATTCGAAAAAGAAATTACACCTGAAAAAGCTAGAGAAATTCTTGAGAACGCATGGGGTGTAGAAGTTGTTGATGATATAGAAAATTATGTCTATCCGACACCGAGAGATGCTGCAGGAAAAAATCCTGTGTATGTTGGAAGAATCAGAAAGGATCTGGTGTTCGACAACGGTATTGCACTCTGGTGCGTCGCTGACAATATCAGAATAGGTGCAGCCCTCAACACTGTAAGACTTGCTGAAAAAGTTATAGAAATGCAATTGTTTTAATGCGGTAGTTGCCGCCGGAGTCCGAAAATGAAAGAAACAAAAGAATTTATACCTGTATCGGAATTTGACTACGAGCTTCCTCAGGAGCTGATAGCACAGACACCGTCAGAAAAAAGAGAAAACGCCAGAATGATGGTGCTTGACAGGCGGGATGAGACCGTAGAACACAAGCATTTCTATGATATTGTTGATTACTTTGATGAAAATGATGTCATTGTACTCAATAATACCAGAGTTATTCCTGCAAGACTTTACGGACACAAAGAAACAGGAGCGCTGCTTGAGGTATTTTTGTTAAAACAAATAGCAGGCAAAACCTGGCAGGTTCTGCTCAATCCCTCAAAACGGGTTAAAGAGGATATGATAATAAAAATATCCGATGAGCTTTCATTAAAAGTCCTAACCCGCGAGGATCAGGGAAAATGGCTTGTCGAAATGTTTTATGACGGAAATTTCTATGAAATTCTTGACAGAGTCGGAAAAATTCCGCTTCCGCCTTATATAGAAAGAAGTATGACTGATGACCAGCTCAGAAGTCTTGATTATGAACGTTATCAGACAGTTTATGCACAAAGACGAGGATCAGTAGCTGCTCCGACAGCAGGTTTGCACTTTACTCAGGACATACTCGAAAAGCTAAAAGCAAAAGGTACACAGATATGCTATGTAACGCTGAATGTCGGGCTGGGCACTTTTAGACCTGTGAAATCTGAAAATATTCTTGAGCACAAAATGGACTCTGAAGAGTACGAGATTTCTAAAGAGACGGCTGAGATTATTATGAACGCGAGAGCTGCTGGGAAAAAGATTACGGCTGTAGGAACTACAACAGTTCGTACGCTCGAAACATGTATGCAAAAATTCGATGAGATTCTGGAAGTTATTGATGATTCGAACCTCTTTATATATCCCGGATTCAAATTTCGCATAGTGGACAGACTTTTGACCAACTTTCATCTGCCTAAATCTACCTTGATAATGCTTGTATCTGCATTTGCGGGAAAAGATTTTACTTTCCGTGCTTACGAGGAAGCAATAAGAGAAAAATACCATTTCTACAGCTATGGCGACTGCATGCTAATAAATTAACTGTTTGAGTGTTTTCCGGCATGTTTGTTGTTTGAGAGTTTTTCTGGATAAAAATATGCTTGCATAAAAAAATGTTATTATGATAACATATCGTTATTATGATAACAATTTAATTGTTTTTCCAGATCACTCTCAATATCATATCACAATCCCTAACGGCGACTGCATATATAATGCAGCCGTTTTTTTATTATGATTATGACGGGCTTTAAGCAATTACTATTTCCCTTTTTTTATTTTCAGGAAGAAAGCCCATGGAATCAGGAAGAAAGCAATTAACGCAAATATTTCAAACACATCTACGTATGCCATCAGTCTTGACTGCTCCTGCAGACTCAAATACATCATCGCCTGAGCCTTGTGGTTTGCAAACACCGAATAACCTGACATGAATTTGTGAGCCATTGCCGAGACTCTTTGCTGGAATATAGGATTGAACGGCGAGACGTTTTCAACAAGATATGTCTGATGAACCTGTGAAAGTCTTGCAACGAGGGTTGACGAAAGTGAAACAACAAAAGCTGTTGTAACACATTTTGCCAGACTGTGAAGCCCTGCACCGTTGGACAGCTCTGATTTCGGGAGTGTTGCCAGTACAAGTCCGGATATGGGAATGAATGTCATAATTACCCCTATACCCATTAGAATATTTGGCAAAACAACATAGCCGAAGGATATTGAGAGATTAAGGTTTGCGTACATAATAGTTGATATCGCAAGGAACAAGAACCCTGTTGATACCAGAATCCTGTTGTCTATTTTTTCAACCATAGGTCCGATGAGTACCAGCATTACGATACAGGAGAGAACCCTCGGAGCAAGCGACATACCGCCAAGCGTGGCTGTATAACCCATCATTCGCTGCAAGAATTGCGGAAGAAGGACGATTGTTACATAAATAATCATGTTGACTGATGAACCGAGTACAGTGCCTATGAAAAAGTTTTTATCTTTGAATACTCTAAGATTTACTACAGCCATCTCGCTGTCGCATTCAAGTTCCCAGACAATAAAGAATATAAATGAGAATACTGAAATCGCCGTCAATATGCATATCCACGGTGTGCCAAACCAATCATACTGCTGACCTTTATCAAGAACGACCTGCATTGTCAAAAGCCAGATAGTCAAGGAAACCAGCCCGATTATATCGACTTTTTTCGGTATAACTCTGTTTTCCTGATCTTTAACATTGCAATGTACAAGAATAATTGAAAAAATTCCGACAGGAATGTTGACAAGATAAATCCATTGCCATGAGAGGTTGTCGACAATGTACCCGCCAAAAGTCGGACCCATAATCGAAAATACCATTACAGCAAAGGCAAAAAGCGCCATTGCCTGCCCCCTCTTTTCAAAAGGAAACGCAGCAATAAGTATTGCCTGAGAAATAGGCATCATCGGACCGCCGCCAATACCCTGAATCAATCTCCCCAGAACCATCATATTCAGACTGTGCGCAAAAGCGCAGATGATTGAGCCAAAAGTGAAAAGAGCTATAAAGAGCTTCAAAAATTTGTTACGTCCGAGAAGGTTTTCCAGCCAGCCTGTGAGCGGGATGAGAATTGCGTTTGCAATCATGTAACTGGTGATAACCCAGTTTGCTTCATCAAGTGTTGAACCGAAAAAGCCTGCGATATGAGGGATAGCAACGTTTGTTGCCGAAGTCGCAAGCATTGCAAACGACGTCGGCAGGAGTATTGTGAACGCAATAAGCCAGAGAGGTGTTTCTTTTTGTTTTACTGTAACGGAATTGACAGCCATGCCCGACGCCCCTTATTTTACCTTGACTTCCGGAACGACTGACATGCCGGGAACTATATTGTATTTAGAAATATCTTCTTTAAATATAATTTTTACCGGAACACGCTGTACAATTTTTACATAACTGCCGACCGCGTTTTCAGGCGGGAAAAGACTCGATTTTGCACCGGTGGCTCTCTGAATACTGTCTACTTCACCTTTGAATTTTTTGCCTCTGTAAGTGTCGACTTTTATTGTTACGGGCTGACCTTTTTTCATATTTGCAAGCTGTGTTTCTTTAAAATTGGCTACAACCCATATATTTTCCGGAACAATAGCGAACATTGGCTGCGCAACCTGTACGTAATTTCCCTGTTCTACAGTTCTGGAGGTAATATTTCCGTCTTCGGGCGCATAAATTTTTGTGTAAGAGAGGTTGAGTTTTGCTTCTTCAACTTCGGCTTCGAGTCTTTTTATTTCAGCTGTAGTAGCGTCTTTTTTCGCTTTTGCGGACTGGAGTGCTGAATGAGCTGCGCTTTCTCTGTCCATTGCCGCTTTGTGAGCGGATTTTGCGACGGTCAGGGCTGTTTTACTCGAGTCATATTCCTGTTTTGAGGAAATACCTTCTTTGTACATGTCATTGTATCTTTTGTAATCCTTCTGAGCAAAATCGAGTTTTGAGCGTGTTGCGTGAATGTCCTGAGAAGATTGGCTCAGATTTGATTCTGCCTGATTAATCTGTTTTTCTGAAATATTCAAAGACGCCTTTGCTTCTTCCAGCCTTGCTTCTTTTTGTTTCAGAACAGCTTCATAGTCATTCGGATCAATCACCAGCAGCAAATCACCTTTTTTAACCGGCTGGTTATCAGTGACAAGAAGCTCTTTTACCTGTCCAGAAACCCTCGGGGCAATTGAAATAATATGTCCTTCAACAAATGCGTCATCCGTTGACTGAAAATGTATCGAATGGATTGCAAAATAAATTCCGAGTATCACAAACAGAACTGCGGCAACAGAGGGAACTATAACCCTCTTTTTCATGTAGCTCGGTCTTGTGTCCTCTTCGTCTTTTGTTATTGTTTTCATTTCTTCTGTATTTTTTTCTGTTTCGTTAGTGCTCATATTTTTCTCCCGTACTAGATTTGTAGTTTCGCATGTATTTCGAGATTATCTCTCATCTGGTCAAGAACTCTTATACAGTTTTCTATATCGTGTATTGAGATATTTTTTACGGCTTCGTCTCTGAGAGATATCATGTGGGGCTTAATATTGTAGTAGACTCTTTGACCTTCTTCAGTGACGTGTATTTTGTAGACTTTGCGCTTGTTTATATCCGAAACGCGTTTTACGAGTCCCTGTTTTTCAAGTATATTTATCAATCTTGTCATGTTGGGGCGGTCTTTATAACTCTGCTCGCAAATCTGGCGCTGATACAGCGGACCTGACGCAATCAGAAGCGACAATATATAATACTGCTCCGGTGTAATTTCGAATTTTTCCCTTGCAAAGACCCTGAGTGTCGCAACTTTTGATAAAAGTCCGACTACCATAAGATTAAATAAGACTCTTTTGTTTAAAAAACTGTTCGGCATAAATTTTAATTAGCAGGCTGAAAATCTTATAAATACAAGGTTTTTAGCTTCTGCCCCTCCAACCTTTGTGAATGATTTTTAAAGATTATCTTGTGTAAAAATCTTTTTGTGTTATTATGATAACACAAAAACATAAAAGACAAGAAAAAATTTTTTACGAAAAAAATCCGCAAAAAATTGCGGTGTTAGATTGTGAAAAACTAGATTTTACATTGGGACGAAACATTATGAAAAAGATTATTATTGCAATGCTTATCACAGTGATGCTTACACCGGCTGCTTTTGCGAAAAAGAAAGAAAAACAGCCGGAGCAGGGTATACAGTATATGAACATCAGCTGGTGGGAAAAATACAATGACCCGATTCTGACAGAGTATCAAAACAGAATTTATGAAAAAAATCCGGATTTGAAAATAGCTTCTTTAAAAGTAAAAGAGAGCGAAAAGATTGTGAAAATTTCGTTTGCAAATGAGCTGCCGCAGTTGAGTTTTGACGGTCAGCTGAACAGAAATTTCAAATCCAGCGATCTCTATTTCGGACAGATGACAATTCCGAGTTTCAAACAAAGCGAACTCCAGCTTCCGCTTACAATGAGTTATGAAATAGATATCTGGGGCACTAACAGATTCAGAACAAAAAGTATTGAAAAACGGCTTGAAATGGTGAAGCAGGATGAGCGAGCAAGCTATATTATGCTCACATCGGCTTTTGCGGCTGATTATTTCAATCTAATAAGAATTGACAAACTTCTTGAACTTCAGAAGCAGATAGTTGATATTCAGGAAGAAATTGTCAAAAAAACAGAAATAAAATTTAAAAACGGTCTGTGCTCAAAAACTGATCTTTTAAATGAGCAAAAAGCACTCACCTATCTAAAAGAAGAGTATAATAACCTCGAGGACAGACAGACCCTTCTTACAAACCAGCTCAGAGCGTACCTTGCAGCCGGTGCGGATGAACAGATAAAACGTTCGGACTATGATTCTGTTTCTATTCCGCAGGGGTTGCCTGAAAGTTTTGATTCAAATGTAATCGAAAACAGACCTGACTATCAAAGAGCAGAATCAAATATTAAACGCGCCGGATATAATGTAAAAGTGGCACGACGCGATTTTCTGCCGAAATTCGTTATTTTTGGACAGCTTGGATTCAATGCCTATCAGTTTGCAAATCTGTTTAATTCACCTGCACAGATGGCGTCCGCCGGTATATTGCCGCAATTTGATTTGTTTACGGGCGGCAGAAAGTTCGCTGTTTTGAAATTAAGAAAGCTCGAATATGACGAGGCTATGCAGGTTTATCAAAAAGCAATTCTGACGGCATTTCAGGAGGTTAATGACAGTCTGAGCATGGCGCATGCAGCAGAAAAGACTTATGCGGAAGATGTGGACAGGCTGAAATATCAAGACGAAATGTTTGACCTTCTGACGAAAAAATCAAAAATAGGTGCGGCTTCAAATCTCGAAGTTTTATACGGAACACAGGCAAAGCTGCTCACGGAAAAAGAAACTGTCAGCGGGAAAATTAACCTGCTTATATCATCAATAAATATTTATAAAGCAGTGGGCGGCAAAGATTTGTACGAAATCAGCGATTTGTAGTCCAAAATAGACTGACGTCAGGTTTGCGAACCAAACACGGTAATCAGCAGAATTCTAAAAAGAATGATTTTAAAAATAAAAAGCCCCGTTCGGGGCTAATTAGGAATTGTTAGATATATATTATTTTTATATTATTGAAAGGAATGACAATTACTTTTTGTTATGATTAGCAAAGAGCGCTCCATATTCCGACACCGAGTCCGACAAGAGCACCGACACCGGCACCGATAGGACCTCCGATTGCACCGATTGCGGCGCCTGCACCCAGATAAGTAGTGACACTTGCTGCTTTTCCGAGAGCTTTTGCTGTAGGTACATCGTTCGGCGTTTCGTAACCGTGAAGTCTTGCGATAAGATCTTCTCTTGAGAACTTCTGAGCACCGCCGAATGACATTCCGTTTTTGAATGAGTTTGTGAATGCTCCGCTGCAGTGTTCGTGAATCATCTGATCAAGATCCTGACCGGTAGCAGCTTTGAACTGTTCGTAAGCACAGTTTCTAAGAGCTCTGTCAAGTGCACGTTCTGTGTGATAGCCCTGTGCCCTCAATTCATCATAGAGCGGTGTTGCTCTAAGCATTGAAACTACTGTTTCAAATTGTTTGGCAATCTGATCGGTTTCACCTTCCATAACTACAGCCTGTAAAGACCTGCAGGAATCCATTATTGCACCGACCTGACCGTCTTCGAGTACGGCGAACCGTTTTCTTGTCCTGTTTGATTCAAACTGATTTTGCATTGCAGTGTGTTCCAACTCGTGCATATATGCCAGTCTGTCTTTGTAATCCATATTTATATAATTAAGATAGGCCTGTGACATTCCGCGTCCCGGATAAAGCCCGAGTCCGAGTCCCATTCCTCCGGGGTACATCATGTTCGAACCAGCAACGCCTGCTGCTCCCATATACGGAGAGCCGTAACCCATTGTGTAATCCATTGGCAGGGTGTAGACAGGAGCAGTCTGAAGACCGAAATCTTTTGCAAATTCGCTATTCAGATATTGCTGTGCTGCGCCCGCATTTCCCGGTGTTACCGAGAAGTAACTTGGATATGCAGCTGATACTGGATTCATAACCTACCTCCAAATGAACCATTTTCTAACCTTACTTATATAAAAACAATCGCTTCTTCTGAATTGCCTCTGAAATATAATTTTTGTAATATTTGTTAACATTTATTTAATGCAAAAACAAAAAAACCGTGTCTGTTAAGAATTGACACGGTTTTTCAGTTTTAATTAATATAATAATTTAGTTCAATTGAGTTTTGACATCAGATTCAATCTTCGCAAGAACTTCATCAATTTTTGATGTATCTTTTGCTGCACCCTGTGCAAAGTTCGGTCTGCCGCCGCCTTTACCACCGCATGCAGAGGTAATCTCTGATACGATTTTTCCTGCGTTTATACCCTTTTGAACAAAGTTTTCTGATACTTTTACCATTACGAAAAGTCCGTCTTTTTTTACTGAAACAAGAACTATTATGCATTCTTTGAGACTTTCAGAAAGCATATCGACCGCTGTTTTTATCATAGCAGGCTCAAAATCTTCTATTTTTGAAATAACAAATTTTCCGCCGTTTACGACTTGAGATTTGCTGGCAAAAGTAGAATATTTTGCTTTTGCGGCAAGCTGCTGGAGTTCTTCAATTTTTTTGTTCAGCGATTTATTTTCTTCAACGAGTTTTTCAACACGTTCTTCCACTTCTGACGGTTTGGATTTGAATCTGTGAGCAAGTCTGTCGATTTCATCTGCTTTGTCATTTAGATATTTGAATGCAGCATTCGAGCACACAGCTTCTATTCTTCGTGAACCGGCTGAAATAGCTGATTCTGAAACAATTTTTGCAAGTCTTATTTCAGACGTATTGTCTACGTGTGTACCGCCGCAGAGTTCTTGTGAAACATCACCGACACACACAACTCGCACTTTGTCTCCGTATTTTTCGCCGAAAAGTGCCATAGCTCCTGTTTTTTGAGCTTCTTCAATATCCATAACTTTTGTTTCTCTTTTTATACCCTGAGATATCCAGTTATTCATGATTTCTTCAACCTGTTCTATCTCTGATTTTGTCATAGCTCGGTTGAAGGAGAAGTCAAAACGTGTTTTGTCGGGCTCGACCTGTGAACCTGCCTGTTTTACCTCATTGCCGAGCACTTTAATAAGCGCTGCTTGAAGAAGGTGAGCGTTTGTGTGATGGGCAGTTATCTGTTTTCTTCTTTCCGTATCTATCTGTGCTTTTACACAGTCTCCGGTTTTTACGCTGCCCTCAAGAATTTTTGCTCTGTGTGCCCAGAGTTTGTCTACCTTGAATGTATTCAGCACTTCTGCTTTGAAGTTTTCACCCTGAATTACACCTGTATCGCCGACCTGACCGCCTGATTCCGCATAGAATGGTGTTCTGTTCAGCACAATATCTACTGTCTCACCCTCTTCAGCCGAATCAATGATTTTTGTATCAGCAACCATTGCTACGATTTTTGATTCTGACGAGTTGTCTGTATAGCCAGTGAAATCAGTTTCTCCATATTGTTTTTCAATGTCGATATAGACAAGGTCATCAGTCAGAATTATTTTTTGTGCGGCAGCTTTTGCGCGTTCTTTCTGCTCTTTCATCTGTTCGACAAAACCGTCTTTGTCAACGGTAATACCGTTTTCCTCTGCAATTTCAACAGTAAGTTCAAGCGGAAATCCGTATGTGTCATAGAGCTTAAAGGCATCTTCTCCGGATATCGTTTTTGTGCCGGATTTTGCGGTATTTATAACATCATCAAGGAGTTTTTGACCTCTGTCTAAGGTCTGTTTAAATTTTTCTTCTTCTTTTTTAATGATATCTTTAATTTTTGCACGATTTGTTTCGAGTTCCGGATATGCTTCTTTATAATTATCAACTACTACATCAACAAGCCTGTGAAGGAAGGGAAGCTCCAGACCCAGCATTTTTCCGTGTCTGAGTGCACGGCGGAGAATCATTCTGAGCACATAATTTCTTCCTTCATTGCCCGGAACTATTCCGTCTGAAATCATAAATGTTACACAACGGGCATGGTCTGTAATAATTCTGAGTGAAACATCTGTTTTTTCGTTGTCTTTATATTTTTTGCCTGACATTTCACAAACCTGATTAAGAATCGGCATGAGAAGATCTGTTTCGAATGTGGAGGTTTTTCCCTGAACAACCATTGTTATACGTTCAAGTCCCATGCCTGTATCAACATTTTTCTTCTCAAGCGGTGTGTAATTACCGTCTTTGTCTTTGAAAAGTTCCGTAAATACAAGGTTCCATATTTCAACCCATCTGTCGCATTCACAAGTAGCAACAGAGCAGTTGTCGCAGCATTTCAGCTCTTCGCCGAGATCATAGTGAATTTCGGAACATGGACCGCAGGAGCCGACATCGGAGACAGGACCCCAGAAATTGTCCTTTTTGCCCTTTCTGAAAATTCTTTCAGCCGGCACGCCAACATCCTTTGTCCATATATCAAAAGCCTCGTCGTCTGTCTCGTATATAGTTACATAAAGTCTGTTTTTATCAAGTTTCAGGTAATTTGTGACAAAATCCCACGCCCAGGGGATTACATCTTTTTTGTAGTAATCTCCGAAACTAAAATTTCCAAGCATTTCAAAAAAAGTGTGGTGGCGGGGTGTTCTGCCAACGTTTTCGATATCAGAGTCCTTTCCGCCGGCTCTCGCGCATTTCTGGCAGGTTGTAATTCTTTTCGGGTCATACGGACATTCCTCGTAACCAAGAAAATATGGAACAAACTGCAGCATGCCCGCTGTAGTCAGGAGCACCGTCTGGTTATCCGGCACAAGGCTCGAGCTTGCAACTCTGGTTGACTGGTGTTTTTCTTCAAAAAATTTCAAAAAAGCTTCTCTTATTTGAGCGCCTGTAAGTACGTTTTCTTTCGTTATTTCAGACATAATAATTTCCTCTAAGACTGTTTATAATAAAATTTTACTACAAAAAAACAGCCGGATTAATTTTTTTTGTTTAAGTGCGTGTTTACATATAAAAAAGACCGCATCCGCGGTCTTTTTGTTTTTTAGAAATAGTCCTTAAATCGATTCTGTCAAACTTACAAACGGCAAATCCGTAATGAAATACTCATTGTTGACCTGTTTGAGGACATTTGCCGAACGGTCAATCATAAGAGATGATTTGTTGCTCTGATATTTAGCGATTGCCGGATCGGGATTTGCTTTTTGCTGCTGGTATTCATTCATAATACCTCTGACGAACCTTTTTGTTTCAGCGAACGGCGGAACACCTTTGTACTTACTAACGTTGCCGGGTCCTGCATTGTAAGCTGCGAGAGCAAGCTCCATAGAACCGAACATTTCATACATCATCTTGTAGTAAGCGAGACCGCCCTGAATATTGCCTGAAAGTGAATAGGGATTGTATCCTATTCTCTTTGCTGTAGAAGGCAAAAGCTGAAAAACGCCTACAGCACCGTAGGGACTTCTTTTTTCGTGGACAAAACCTGACTCCATTTTCGCTATGCTCAAGCCCAAAGCGGGATCAATGCCCATTTCAATCGAATGTTTAACAATGTATTCTTTCACTGTTACTTTCGATGTCGGTGCTGAGTTTGCTTTTTGTGGACTTGCAATAATGCATAACATGAGTAGTAAGGTTAGTGTCAGTAACTTTCTAATCAAATGAAAATCCTCTGTTGTTGTAACTTATACGGGGTTAGAAAATAACACCCGGGGAAACTCCCCGCGAGCATTCTCCGTTTTCAATTGTTTTGACATTCAATTTAGTCCGGAGAGCGAGATGAATCTCAATGCTCTTAAACATAATATTACAAAAAAAACAAAAATCAAGTCCTGAGACTATTTTCGGGTTTTTTGCCGTTACTACTGGATTTTTTAGCGATTATTTCTAACAATTTTATTTTGAATGTTAAACAATTTTTTTTAACTGGCTAATAGTATATTGTTTATGATAATATAGAATTGAGGAATAGAAGAATGCCAAGAAAAAAAGTTATAGAAATAGTTCTGGACGTTGAAACAACAGGTCTGGACTATACAAAAGAGAGAATGATTGAGTTCGCGGCTGTGAGGCTGGAGAACGGAAAAATTAAAGACAAATACGAAACTCTGATAAATCCCAAACAGCATATTAGAAAATCAAGTATGGCGGTACACGGTATTACTCAGGAAATGGTTGCCGATGCTCCTGCTGAAGAAGAAGTAATGCCGAAAATACTTGAATTTATCGGAGATTATCCCATTGTTGCGCACAATGCGATTTTTGATTACAACTTCATAAATGAGGCATCAAAACGCCTTTACAATAAACCCATTGAAAATGCCAGAATTGATTCTCAGATGCTTTTTAAAGAGGTCTATCCGGATCTTGAATCTCACGGGCTGGAGAATCTTATGAATAAGTTCGATGTAAAATTCGATACCCGCCACCGTGCTATGGCGGACACAATCGGACTTGCTCAGGCATATCCTAAACTGAAAAAACTTTACGACAAAAAATATGACTGGCAGCTTAAACAGGTAGAAAATATTGAATATCTTTTTGAACGTTACATTCGTATCCAACAGGCTGTTCAAACAATGCAATCAGAATTGCAGGATTTGCGCTCAATTTTCAAAATCTATTTTGAAGAGGGTGGAGAGCCCGTCACGGCTGTAACTGGTGAAACTCTCATATATCAATCAAAACAAAGTTTTGGCTATGATTTTGTAAAAATTAAAGACATACTTGATGAAATAGGCGCTCTTCCTAAGGCTGTAAAACTGAATAACGGGTTTGTGGACAGGCTGGCAAATAGTCAGAGTCTTGACGAAGAAACCAGAGAAAAACTTAAAGAAGCGCGCTGTGAGTTTTCTGAAACCAGAAATATTCAGATACAAAAACCTGACAGACACTAGTCTTTGAAAACCGGATATTATTTTACGGTTAGCTGACCATTTAATTTCCCGATTATTTGTTCTGAATTTTTAGAAAAAATGTGATTCCCAAAAACAGGGCAATAAGCGCAAATGCAAACAATGATACCCCGAGGAATACTGCTACGGGATTCAAAAAACCGATTGCGCCGGAAACAATCATTGTGCCGACAATAAAGCTTAGTGTGCACAGTGATAACGATAATCCGAAAATGATTCCTCTTATTTCAGAAGGTGTTATATTTTGCATAATCGTATCGAGTATTGTAAAAACAGCGGCTGAAAATACACCGGTTAAAAATACCCATACACAGGCAATCCACGTATTCTGACACACAAAAGACGTCAGATAAACACCACTGAGCAAAATCAGAAAAACAAAAAGCAGCTTTCTTGTTCTGAAAAACTTTTCAGATATAAGCAGAATCAGCGCTCCGATAATGAGCCCCAGTCCTAGAACTGTTCTCAGAATTGTTAAGTCCAAAAATGCAAGTCCGTAAAAATCTGTAATCATTGCATTAAACGCATTAATTACAATAGCTGAGACAAACTGCAAATATAAAGCAGCAGAAACAATAAAACATGTCTTTTTGTGCGTTATAAAGTACCCAGCAAATTTTAGGTCCGAATTTTTATTCCTGGTTCCAAAATTAGAGAAAACACAAATCAAACCTGAAATTAAATACATTGTGCAAACGAGGGTGAATGCTGATTTTTGCCCCCCGAGTGCCAGTGTGTTTGCACCGAATGTGCCGAGTAAAAGTGCTGTCATTGCTGTTGTTGAGAAAAAGACATTTGCATATTTTAAATCGGATTTCTTTATAAAATCGGGAAGGACAGACATTTTTACGGGGTTGAAAAATGCTGCACCCGTGCCTGTTAATGCAGCTACCACATACACCCCTGCATGAGTCATATTTTTTATGCAAAGTACAACAACAAGTAATACTAAAAATCTAAAAAAACAACTCAGTGCAAGCAGCCATTTTTTTGAAAATTTCGTGCCTGTAACTCCTGAAACAGGACCAAATAAAAACTGTGGAATTAAAAACGCCAGAAATGCTATGGCAATAGATTTGCCGACACTTTCAGACAGAGTAACAAGCAAAGCTCCGAGTAAAAACATTGCAATTGCATCCGCAAAATGGGACAGCAGCTGTGCTATATACAATGTATAAAAGCCGCTGCTTAAGAGTACATTTTTGCGTACATTTTTTTGTACTGATTTTTCATCCATTGTTATATCCATCCCTATATCAGGTTTTAAGGCTTTTTTATTTTAAAATTGTTTAGAAAGGTTTGCCATTTCTATTGCAGCTTTTGCCGCGTCTGCTCCCTTGTTGCCTGCTTTTGTTCCAGCACGTTCTATTGCCTGTTCAATATTTTCCGTAGTGAGAACTCCGAACAAAACTGGAACACCGGTTGAAAGCGACACATTCGCTATTCCCTTGGACAGCTCTGCAGCAACAAAGTCGTAGTGGCTTGTTGCTCCGCGGATTATTGCACCAAGAGTAATAATTGCGTCATATTTTTTTGTCTCAGCCGCCTTTTTGGCAATCAACGGAATTTCAAATGCGCCTGGCGTCCAGATTACATCTATATCTGTCTCTTTAACGCCGTGGCGGACAAGCTCATCAATTGCACCTGACAAAAGTTTCGAGCCAATAAATTCATTAAATCTCGATATAACAATACAAAATTTTTCACCCTGTGTAACCAGTTGTCCCTGTATTATATTTGCCATAATTTTCCTCATCTTTCTCTGTTTGTTTAGATTTTACAATACATGAAATAAAAATAAAAGCGACAATTTTTATATTTAACCGACAGTGAAACTCTGAATTTATCTATGCCCAAAATTTATTAGATATTGACTTTTAGCGGTAATTTTTCAACATAAAGTTTTCTTACCGCTTCTGCACCCAAATCATCGAATGCAATGACCTGTGAGGATTTTACGCATTGCGCCAGAACGCAAGATATACCTCCTATTGCGGTAAAATACTTTCCTTTGTATTTTTTTATTGCAGATACTGCCTCTTCAGAGCGTTCTCCTTTACCAATTGTTGCAATTACGCCGGTCCGGTAAAACGCATCACAGTATTTGTCCATTCTATAGGCTGTGGTTGGTCCTGTAGGACCGGAGATTTCTCCATCTTTTGCCGGACAGGGACCCGCATAGAAAATAATCTTGTTCTTTAATTCAAACGGCAGCGCTTCTTTGCTGCACATTAACTGATAAAGTCTCTTATGCGCTGCATCGCGTGCTATCAGAATTTCACCGGTAAGCAAAATTTCATCACCTGCACGCAGATTTTTTAGCGTTTCTATATCATCTGTAAAAATTTCTTTTGCAAAATTTTTGCTATCTGCTTTACGAAATTCAGGTACATTGTTGTTAAAGAAAATATTGTTGTTTTTAATAACGCAGGAGGCATGTCTTGTACAGTGACAGTTTATACTCACTGCAACAGGCAGCGACGCAATATGTGACGCAGCCGAGCAAACTTTTATATCGAGAATATTTTCATTTTTAGCGTACTCAAGAAATTCCCCGCAAAAAACTGGTTCATTAGCTTCAAAAAATGATTTTTTTGAAAGCAGCGCAGCTCCGTCCATTGTGCCGCCTATACCTACTCCGACGACTACGGGCGGGCAGGCTTTTTCTCCGGCTTTGGTAACAACTTCGTTAATGAATTTAAAAATATCTGTTTTTTCTGCTGAGGGCGGAAACATTTTCAGCGCACTCATGTTTTCTGAACCGGCTCCCTTTATCAGTACATCAATTTTAATTTCATCAGAATCTTCAAATTCTATGTATACTTCTGCGGGTGCATTTGTTGTAGTATTTGTGCGGTCAGAGAGCGCATTTTTTACTATGGATTTTCTGAAAAAATTTTCTTCATAAGCTTCTTTAACTGCTTCATCTGCAATTTTGTTGAAATTTATACCTGCAGCAGGTGCATTTACGCCTATTTTGAAAAATACAATGACGACACCTGTGTCCTGGCACAAAGGTCTGTTTATTTTATATGCCAGATTAATATTTTTTAAAATATAAGAAAGTTTGTTTTTTAAATCTGAATTATCAGTCGTCGAGTACAGGCGAAAAAGCTTGTCGTACAGGTCTTTGTCATAAGCAATATTTGCCTGCACACAGAGTTTTTTTAGTGCGGATTTGATTAATTTTTTCATATAAAAATCTTATCATACACAAGATTGTTGTGTTATTGCCGAAAAAATAGTAAAATTAACTTACTTGTCTGAAAATAATATATAAGTTAGAAAAGGATAGAAATCATGAAGCTACATATGCAGATACTGATAGCCCTCGGACTGGGGATTAAAAGAAACGGACATATTTTCTTCGGTTTAATCGCCGGCGTAATTATAGGTATTTTAATGCACACCCAGCATGCCGGAACTCCGGAGGGAAGTATGGCATATAATATGCTTTACAGCACACTTAACTTTATCGGACAGGCTTTTATCAGACTGATACAGATGATTATTATTCCGTTAATCTTTTCTGCAATAGTAATCGGTATCTCCAGCATTGGCGACAATAAGCAGCTCGCATCGTTCGGTAAAAAAATGATTTTCTATTACACGCTGATATCACTTTCCGCTGTTATAATAGGCGGGGTGCTGGCTCTGGCTGTAAAACCCGGCGTCGGGGTTCAGTCATTCATTAGCGAGCAGGCTGCTATTTCGTCTCAGGCGACTGTTGAGGCAGCTATTCAAGAGCAAAAAGATCATCTTGCAAATATTTTCTTAAATGTCATACCTGCTAACCCGATTGAAGCATTTTCAACCGGCGATATGATACCCATAGTCGTATTCGTTATGATATTTGCAATAGCGCTTTCAAAGGTCGGAGAAATTAACCGTCCGGTAGTTTCTTTCTTTGAATCAATATTTGCAGCAACAATGAAAGTCACGGACGGAATCATGTATCTGGCAGCACCGGGTATTTTTGCTCTCACTGCCACTGCAATTTCGTCTTTCGGTATTTCTATATTTTCAAGTATTACCAAATACTTTTTTGTAATTCTTGTCGGATTTGCAATTCAGCTGTTTATTGTTTATCCGGTTATAATGAAAATATTCAGCAAAGTTCCTGTTCGTCTCTTCTTTGCTTCAATTGCGGAAGCAATGATGGTCGGTTTTGGAACGGCAAGCAGCTCGGCAACTTTGCCTTTGATTATTGCATGTTGTGAAAAACGCGGCGTTTCGCATAAGGTTTGCAGCTTTGTATTGCCTCTTGGCGCTACTCTGAACTTTGATGCAACAGCACTGTTTCAGGTAGTAGCAGTTCTATTCCTGACTCAAGCGTACGGTATACATCTGGAACCGTTGATGTATGTTGTAATTGCAGGACTTGCAATTGTTGCTTCCAGCACATGTGCTGGTATCCCGGGCGGCGGAATTATCACGATAGCTCTTGTGCTCAACGGAATGGGATTGACAACATCTCAGATGGTCGAAGGATTTGCATTCCTTTTCGCTGTAGACAGAATTGTTGACATGTTCAGAACAATGCTGAATGTCACGAGCGATGCTGTTGTTGCTACCGTTATTGCTGACAATGAAAATGAGCTCAATTATGATATGCTCACAAGCGAAGAATCATACAAAGACATAATTTAATGGATATAATCTCTAAATACACAAAACCTCTCAGGGGAATTATAACAATTCCGTCTGACAAATCTATAAGCCATCGCGCCGCAATGTTCGCTTCTCTAACGGGCGGAAGGGTTGAAATTACCAATTTTTCAAACGGTGCTGACTGCCACAGCACTCTGAATATTATCAGAGAAATGGGCTGCGAAATAGATATTCCATCTGAACAGCATATTGTTATAAATGCAAAAAATGCATTCAAAGACAAACTTGACAACTACATTCTGGATTGCGGAAATTCAGGCACAACAATGCGTCTGTTTTCCGGAATACTTGCTGCTCAGGAGGACATTTCCGCCACTCTTGTGGGAGATTTGAGCTTAAGCCGTAGACCTATGAAAAGGATAATACTTCCGTTAGAACTCATGGGTGCAAAAATACAGCACAATGCGTTTAAGGCGCCGCTGTATATTAAGGGAGTAGAGCTTTTCCCCATAGAATACAACTCTCCTGTTGCTTCAGCACAGGTAAAATCATGTGTACTCCTTGCAGGTTTGAATACAACAGGAAAAACAACTGTATCAGAACAGTATGTATCGCGGAATCACACTGAAAGAATGCTGAAATATCTGGATGCTGATATTGAAATAAACGGTAATTCCGTATCAATTCAAAAATCACAACTTGAGCCTAAAAATATATCCGTTTGCGGTGATATTTCTTCTGCGGCGTTTTTTATGGCGGCTGCTGCTATGGTGCCTGACTCTGACATCGTTATAAAAAATGTGGGGCTTAACCCTACAAGAACAGGTATAATAGATGTTATGCAGAAAATGGGTGCTGACATAGAAATTCTTCAACAGGAAACTGTCTGCAATGAAGAAGTCGGAGATATCAGAATAAAATATTCAGCGCTCAAAGGTATAACAATAGAAGGAGAGATGATACCCAGACTTATTGATGAAATACCTGTTATCGCAGTTCTTGCGACTCAGGCAGAGGGTACCACGACCATAAAAGATGCAGGAGATTTGAGAAACAAAGAATCTGACCGAATAAAATGTCTTGTTAATGAAATGAAAAAAGCAGGCGCTATCATTGAAGAAACGCCTGACGGTATGATTATTGAGGGTAAAATTAGTGTAAGCGGAGGCTGTGATGTGGAATGCTACCACGATCACAGGCTGGCGATGAGTCTATATGTATTGGGACTTGCCAGCGAATCCTCCCTTAAAATTAATGAATTTCAGTGGGTTGATATTTCTTTCCCTGAATTTCTCGGACTCATGACAGAGCTTACAGATTATTAGAGTCTTTTTTCTTCTCAATCCAGGCGTAAGTTCTGGCGAATCTGAAATCAAAGGGATTCGAGGAATATCTGTTTTCTTTTACCATTTTCTTTGATTTTAAATCTATGTCGTTAATTCTTTTTATAAAATTTTGAATAGCAGAGAATATTTTCATATTGACGCCTCTTTGATATGTTCTCAGATTTTTTTCTGCAATAAATCGCACAAAGGTATAAAAATCTCTTGTATACAAAATTACTATTTTTGTATAATCAAATTATGATTAAAATTTTACTGGCAGAAGACGGAGCTGAGTGGCAAAAGGTCCACAAAACCCTGATGAACGATTATTTTAACGGGGATGACTACACATTATGTATTGAATCCTGTGCGCGTGACGCCTGTGAACGACTCAAACAGGAACAGTTTGATGCAGTTATTACCGACCTGCAGATGGAACTTGATTTTGAACCGGATTTTGCGGGAGAGTGGCTGGTGAAACAAATAAAACAGATGGAAGAATACAAAAATACACCTGTGTTGATTGTGTCAGCGACTTACAATATCGGATTTGTTGCATCAAAGCTTGGTGTCAACTACCTTTCCAAAAGAACGCTGCTTTCAATGCCGGATTCATACAGGTATGCAATGAATGAGCTGCTCGGGCTTAACAAATAATGACTGATTTTTCTTAAACTGGTATAATTAAAGAATGAAAAAACATACATTATGGCTAATAGAATTTTTTGTGTGGGTGCTGGTACTCTTTACTGCACTCTTTATCGGTGTTTACAGCTATAGTGTATATGTAAAAAAGAATTATACATATTACGCCTTTTTCACTGATGTTGACGGTCTTATAAAAGGATCGCCGGTGAAAATGCTCGGCTATCAGGTCGGCTATGTGTCCGGAATTTCTCTTATCAATGACGATGATGTTTTTGTCAGTTTTATCATTACGGACAAAGATATTAACATGCCTGACAGCATGGTCGCAACTGTAGAGTTCACGGGCATGGGCGGTTCAAAATCACTTGAGCTTACCCCTGTTGACTCCAAAGACAAAAAAAATATAATCAGCGTAACTCAGCCGCGAAGGGTTCAGGATATATATGTAAATCAGACCGTGATAGCGCAGAATCTCGTGCTGATGTCCACCGGATTTATGAAAATTGCTAATGACAGATCTGTTGCGGCACTGAAGGCGTTTATAAAAAATCCGAAGGAGCTTGGCGAGTTTAGCACATTTATGGACGATGTAAATGCCCAGCAAAGTACTTTATTGGAGAAGGTTAAAAAGCATGAAAA
This sequence comes from Candidatus Gastranaerophilales bacterium, assembly GCA_944323425.1. Taxonomy (GTDB): domain Bacteria; phylum Cyanobacteriota; class Vampirovibrionia; order Gastranaerophilales; family Gastranaerophilaceae; genus CALUPY01. The sequence continues at coordinate 53,639 of CALUSL010000005.1, forward strand.
CTAGTTATGAAAATGTTATCGTAGTTGACCATCCTTTGTGCGAGCACAATATGACGCATATAAGAGACAAAAACGCATCAGCGGATTCTTTTATCAACTCATTGAAGCGTGTTGCCCAGATTCTTATGTACACAGCAACTAAAGAGCTTCCGCTTGAATGCTGCCATGTACAAACACCGATTGCAGAGTGCGATTCACTGAAAATAGATGAGTCATACAAGATAGTCTTTGCTCCTATTTTAAGAGCAGGACTTGCCTTGTCCGAGGTTGCCAAAGAAATTTATCCTGAAGCGAGCATTCAGCATGTTGGAATGTATAGAGATGAAGCTACTCTGGAGCCTGTGTGGTATTATGATAAAACACCTGTTTCATATTCAAATCCGGAAAAAATAAAAGTATTTGTCCTTGACCCGATGCTCGCAACCGGAAATTCTTCAAAAGCAGCGGTTTCGCTCTTTTTAAAAAAAGGTATTTCTATAGAAAATATTGTTTTTGTTTCGGTACTTGCTGCGCCAGAGGGGCTTGATGCCTTGACAAAAGAATTTCCCGGATTAAAAATATATACAGCCCACATTGACAAAACACTCAATTCAAAAGCATATATTGTGCCGGGGCTCGGAGATGCAGGAGATAGGTTGTTTAACACGTTTGAGAAGTAATGTTTGTATTTGATGAAATAAACGGGAAAAAAGTTTTAAAATCCACAATGCTGGAGGGCGTTGAGCACTTTTTTACTACAAGAGAGCTGCCGCTATTTCATGGTGATATGCCTGAACTGGAGAGCGAATGTGAACAAAACAGGAAGCTGGTGAAAGAATATCTCGGTGCAAAACACCTGATAAAACCGGTGCAAAAGCATACGGCAAATATTGAAAAAGCGGCTGCAGGCATGGATTTTGACAGCGTGGATGCACTTGTTGTTGATGACAATGAGATTGCGGTTTACCTGAACTTTGCGGACTGCGTACCTGTAATACTCTGGGATGAGAAATTGAACAGAGGAGCTATTGCGCATGCGGGCTGGCGCGGTACAGAAATGCATATAGTTCCGAAAACAGTAGAGTTTATGAAAGAACTTTTCGGGTCCAATCCTGCTGATATTATAGCGGCGATAGGTCCGGCTATCTCAATGAAACATTTCGAAGTTGACGAGCCCGTGTTTCTTCGTCTGATGGGCTGTGTTGACCGGGACGGGTTCTGGGAAGAGGCAGGTCATGATGACAAATATCTGGTTGATTTAAAAAAACTAAATCAGATTCAACTCGAAGAAACAGGGGTAAGTCGGATTGACTTATGCGGCTATTGTACTTATGATTGTAATGATATATTCTTTTCATACAGGAAAGAAAGCGGAAACACTGCGCGTCACAGTGCTGTTTTAAAATTGAAGGAGCGGAAATGTCAGTAATAGAAAAAATAACGGATATAAGCAATACTATTTCTAAAGTTTTTAATTTTGCACTGGATAACGAAGAAATCCGGTCTGATTTTGATGAATATTTGAAAACAATAGGTGCTTATAATGCTCCTCAATCGAAAATCCAGGGGATTTTGACAACATACGTTTTTGAACGAATTTTGAACAGACAGCATGAAACTGTTTTTTCAAAATATCTCTCGCAGAATGAAAATCTTGACAGCCATGAGCAGAAACTGATTAACTCGCTGCAAAATTCAATAAATGCAATTTTTGAGGTAAAAAATGTATTCAAGAACGGATTCGAACTCTACAATCTTGTCGATGAAAAGACATACACAGTATTGCCTCTCGTAAAAATGTCTCACCTTAGAGGAATTTACAAGGGGTCATATATTTCAGCAAGAATTTTTGAGTATGAAAATGAATACTATGTTGTTGAAATCAGTGATACTGCATCTTCTTTGAACAAAGATATGATGTACAAAAGAGCTGTTGCGAAAATTATAGAAGAACCGGAAGCATTATACAAAAACAATCCGGACAAACTCAAAGATATTGAGTCAGAAATTTCTAAATTTTGTGAAAAGTTTAAAGACTGCTTCGGTACTGATGTAGTGATAACGACCAGCGACAATGCTGACAACCTGATTGCAGCATTTAACGACTTTTGTTTTGAAGAAAATGCTGACAGAGATGAGATAAAAAGTTTCATAAAAGAACCGGAAACATTCAGATTCTTTAAAGTCGGAGAATTTGACAGCGCGTATGACAGCTTTCTTGAAAATTCTCTTGGCGGATTTTCTAGCCACCGTGAAAAGTATGATGTAGGCGTTATTTATGACAACGAACTCGGACTCTATATAGTGCCATTTTACGGTACTTTGTGCAAAATTTTTGAGTCAGATGATTACAGGTCAATAGAAGGCTATGAAGCTTGCGTAAAAAACTTTCTGGAAAACGATAAGCTTCCATCGAATCTTGTTGTCCGTCTTTACAACGCATACCCGAATTTTCTAAAGGTTGTAAATGAGATTTACGGAAAAGAATACACGCTGGAATCACTGCTTGATGAATTTAAGGCACATTTTCTTGCAAACAAAATCATGTCACCGACCAGCGTACTGTATGCCTCAAAAACATTTTCCGAACTTATGGGATTCATTCCTTCAGAAGAAGATTCAAAACCGGTCATTCCTGAAGGCGCAAAACCCGGAAGAAATGATTTATGCCCCTGCGGCAGCGGAAAAAAATATAAAAAATGCTGCGGTATGGTATAATAAATTAATAAAGTGTGTGGGGTTGGAACTATGATACTGCATAAATTTGAAAAAATCGGTGATATTGACGCCGAAACAACAAAACAGTCTCTAAAAGAAATTCAAAATGTCTGCGAACAGTGCAGGGCATGCGACCTTTTTAAGACCCGCTCACATGTTGTATTTTCTGATGGCGCTGCGACAGCAGATATTATGCTGATAGGCGAAGCACCGGGTGCTGATGAAGATGCGACAGGCGTACCTTTTGTCGGAAGAGCCGGAAAGCTGCTTAATGAATTACTGGAAGCTTCCGGACTTTCCAGGGAAAATGATTTTTACATGTGCAATACCATAAAATGCCGCCCTCCTCAGAACAGGCAGCCGTCCAGAGAGGAGAAAGCCGCATGTGAAATTTATATGAAAGCTCAAATATCTCTTGTAAAACCTAAAATCATATTACTATGTGGCTCTACAGCAGCTTCATCATTTATAGACGAAGAATTTAAAATCACACAGATAAGAGGAAAATGGCTGAATATATTTGACGGTATTGAGTCAATGGTCATTCTTCATCCATCATACCTTTTGCGCAACCATTCTGAAGAGCAGGGCAGCCCGAGATGGTTCACAAAACGCGATTTGGACAATGTTAAGAAAAAGCTGGATTTGTTACGAAATTCGTAATAAACAGACTGGACAAAATTTTACTTTTGTGCATTAATATAATGTACAATATACACTAAAAGGACAGAAAATGAGAATCAGAAAGTATCAGCGACGCTGCTTTTATACTAACTCGAAGACTTTACATCAAATGAATGTAACATTTTCTGTTGCACAATAGAATTTGGCTAAGGTCTTCTAAGGAATTAGAAGGCTTTTTTGTTACAAAATATAAAAAGTAAAAACAAAATTAGCACAAATTTTTTATCACAATCATTAAATAGTTAAATCACAGGAGAAAATTAAAAATGACAAATATACGACGAAATACACAAAGAAGGGCAAATGCTCGCATGGTTTTGGTTATGAACTTGGAATGGGGTCTATAATCCCTTAATTGTGTAAAGGAAAGGTCAATGTCACTAAAAATTATTTCAACATTTGGAGATCACTCTTCATTATATCCGCTAGCCACCAAGGATATTATTAACAGCATCGGTATGACTGCTTATTCATATGAAGCAGCAGGAAGCGATAAGAACGCAAAATTAATTGAAGCAAAAGATAGATTTATAGATGAATTCGGTACAGAAGCTATTTGGCTTGGAGGCCTTCCGTTTTTTAAATGGCTTGCTGACAAAACGATTTACAAAGCAAAGGGTTACAATCCCGATGTTGATGTAAGACTTATTAATGACAAAAATCAGCTTGAAGTCGCAAAAAAATACGCTGATTCTTTTTCTAAAAAACTTAACATGCCTGAAATTGCAAATGACCTGCTGAAAGCGGAAAAAGGCTCAAAACTCTTTAAAGGTCTTTTTATGGGCAAATTCTTTGCCGCTACTGCATTGACACTTGCTTCTTACTTTACGCTGACTGTTTTAAAACAGAAATATACAGACAAGCAGGTTTTAAAAAAAGAACTTGAAAAACTCCAGAAACAGGAACAGTACAACAAGAACATAAAGAACAATCCGGCATTCAAAGCATTTACTATCGGCAAACAAAATCAGTCATTTGCCGGTAAAAACCCATCATTTAAAGGCTTTGGCGGTTTGCTGAATACGTTTATGTTCAACCCTGTACATAATATGTTTATCGTAGACGCAGGCATTACGTCAGAAAGACTTGCTATGGCAAGAAACAAACACGAATTTATGGAATATGCAATTAAAGAGGGCAGCCTTTTGTTCTTCCTCTATGTTGCCGGTAAATATATACAACAGGGCATTGAACATATGAGCGACAAGCTCTTTAATAAACCTATTAAACTGCACGCTGACTTTATGAACTCGGATACTTTGAAAAATGCAATGAAAAATGATACGGTTAAATCTCACCTCGATGATTTTAACGCATTGAAAAACGGAAATCCGATGAAAACAGAACAGGATATTGCTAAATATAAAAAGGCTATTTATGAATTTATTTATGATGAGAAAAATGCTGACAATCTTGTTGTAAGAGCTGCAAAAAAATCAGGCATAATCAGTGTTATTGATGAAAATCCGAAAAAACTAAATGCACTGCAGAAATTCATAAATATCTTTAAAATTTCGGAAAAACCTGAAATCGGAAAAGTAAATCCTCATCAGTATATTGATACTAAAGATATCACAAATCTTGCTGACCATATTTCTGATTTTGTGAAGAAACAAAAAGCTTCAGGAAAATCTGTTGAAGAATTCCTTAAAACAGCAAAACAGTTCAAGGTCGGCTCCGTAATAGGAAACATCGGTATTTCATGCCTGTTCCTCGGCTTTATTGTTCCAAAGATGATGAAGGCTTACAAAGACAAATATTACGGAGAAGGCTCTCATATTCAGCAGGGAATTCAGGAAAAAATTGCAAGAATGAACTTCGGTCAAAATAGAATCGGCTAAGCACCGGGGCTGTATACGTAATGCGATTCACAATCGCTGAATATGCACACAGCTTTCTAATACCGGTTGATTCTATTTTTCAATCGGTCTGTATGCCTGCGGATAGCAATAATCCTCTTTAAATCCGAGTCTTCTGTACATACGAACTGCCGGATAATTATCAGTCTCTGTACTGGCATTAAGCTCGCTCAGTGTGTCAGAATGATTGTCCAGAGCAACTTTTAAAGTGTTATGCAGAAGTGTTTCTCCGAAACCTTTATATCTGTGCTTATGCAGAATTCCAACAAGCGGGATGTTTCCGATTTTTCCGCCTGTGATATTTGCAAAACAGATACCGACAGGTTCGTTTTTGTATAACAATACACTTGTGCAATCAGGCAAAAACGTTCCGTAGATTCCGGATACAAGTTTTTCTATTATATCTCTGCAACCCTCTTTTGTTAGAAATCTTGTGTCAAAAAGCGCGTCTGATGAGTGTTTAAACGCATCATGTATGATATTTATGCTTTTGTTAAAATAAATATCTTTCCACTTTGATATTGAATAACCTGATGGGAGCTCTTCTGGCGTATGTGCATTAAAGATGTCCACTGATGATTGATTCGCAAACATAAAACGCACAACAGCAAGTCCAACCAGTTTAAATCCATAATTTGTAATTTCTTCTACGAATGTTGACTGGCTGCCGAGCATAGGATAAGTAGTTACCTTTTCTTTGAGCATATCTTTGTTCAGTTCAAGGTAGCGCTCCATCAATAGTTTTCTTTTCAGGTTCACTTCTTCTTCACCAAGACAGTGAATAATATTCAGCTCGAGTGCCTCACTTATCTCTGTTGTATAAACCATGAAAGCAGTGGGAACTTCATCTTCAAGTAGTATAAGGCATTTAATCAGCCCTTCGTTAACCGCGTTTATAAAGTCCTCGTATTCAAGAGGTTCAAGCTCAAATTTGTAGTCTGAAAAGGATTTGCTTCTGAAGTCCTCGTATACTCCTCTGAAAACCTTTTTATATTCTTCTGTATATTCACAAACTTTGTATAATAAAATATTCGCCATATTATTGCTCCATGCCGGCTGTGTTTAAAAGATGGTGCATCTTGTTCACTTTAGTACAAAGGTATCTTTTGTTGTACTTTGTGCACTCCGATTCAACCTGTATTCTTTCAACAATCTCGAGCCCGTACCCTTCAAGCCCGATTATCTTTTTCGGATTATTTGTTATCAATTTGAATTTTGTAAAACCTAAATCGAGCAGTATCTGCGCTCCGTCGCCATAGTCTCTCAGGTCTGAAGCGAATCCGAGAGAAAGATTTGCTTCTACAGTATCTTGCCCTTTATCCTGCAGAGCATAAGCTTTGATTTTGTTAACTATACCAATTCCTCTGCCTTCGTGATTCATAAGATAAACGACAGCGCCTTTTCCATACTCATTAATCATTTTCATAGAGTTTTGCAGCTGACTGTTGCAGTCACACCTTAGACTGTGGAAAGTGTCTCCTGTGAGACAGATGCTGTGCATTCTAACGAGCGGAATTTTGTCCGAGCCATCGTCTTTCACCAGCGCTACATGTTCCTGACCGCTCAATTTGTGCCTGTAACCAACGAGTTTAAAATCCCCGAATACGGTCGGCAAGTCTACTTCAGCTTCACGCTTCATCAGTCTTTCGTTTTTAAGTCTGTATGCTATCAAATCCGCAACTGTTATGAATTTTATATTGTGCTTGTCAGCAAAAGCTCTTAAATCATCTCTACGCGCCATAGAACCGTCAGGATTGACTATTTCACAGCAGATACCTATTTCTTTTAGCCCCGCTAATCTGCATAAATCAACAGTTGCCTCTGTATGCCCGACTCTTTCAAGAACTCCGCCTCTTTTTGCTATCAAAGGAAAAACATGTCCCGGTTGGCGCAGGTCAGAGGGTTTTGCATTATCATCAGCCATAATTTGAATTGTTTTTGCTCTATCAAAAGCAGAAACACCGGTTGTTACACCGTATTTCGGATCTGCATCAACGCTCTGGGTAAAAGCTGTTCCTTTAACATCAGTGTTGTTTTTGACCATCTGGTCAAGTCCGAGCTGTTTTGCCATATCAGGGGTAAGCGGAACACAGAGAATACCTTTTGCTTCCGAAATCATAAAGTTTACCATCTCGGGCGTTGCTTTTTGTGCTGCACAGATTAAATCACCCTCATTTTCTCTTGATTCATCGTCAGCAACTATTACCATTCCACCGTTTTTTATGGTCTCTATTGCACTTTCTATAGTATCAAATCTGTATTTTTTGTTTACTTCTGTGTTAAGCATTTTATAAAAACCCGTTTTCTTTTAAAAATTCGATATCCAGTGTGTTTTTATTATGGTCCGGTGATAAATATTTTTCAACATATTTACTCAGCAAATCCGTCTCCAGATTTACCTTATCACCGATTTTGAGGAACTTTAGCGTTGTATTTTCAATGGTATGAGGTATTACTGCAACGCTAAAACTATCCTGAAATACTTCTGCAACAGTAAGGCTCACGCCGTCAAGAGTGACAGAACCTTTTTTAGCAATCTGGCGCATTTGAGCTTCAGGCGCCTTAAAAACAAACTCGACAGCTTCACCGACACTGTTTTTTGCCTTTAGCACGGCTGCAGCGTCAACATGACCGCTCACGATATGTCCGCCCAGTCTGTCCGAAAGTCTTAATGCCCGCTCAAGATTAACTACAGAACCTGCATTAAGTGAGCCAAGCGTCGTTAGTCTGAGCGTTTCATAGGATGAAAATACTTCAAACCAGCCATCGCCCAGTTTTGTAACAGTCTGGCATGCACCGTTTACTGCAATACTGTCACCTGCCTTTGTACCCTCTAGCACAGTTTTTGCTGCTATTTTAAAGTAAGCAGAATTGTTTTCTTTTTTGACGGCAGTGATAGTACCTGTTTCTTCTATTATTCCAGTGAACATAACAATAATGTATCACAAAAATAAACTTGCGACATGTTTAGCAACAGCCTCACCCATAGAAAAACACGATGTCTGTATTCTCAGCGCTGCCTGCGCCTCAAAATCGGCAGACAGATTTCTGCCTGCAATAAAAAGATTTTTATAATCTGACGCACATAGAGCGCCGATAGGCAGCTGGTAAGGCTGTTTTACCTTATTAAGCACCGATGTTTCTTTTTTGTATGAATGTATATCTATCGGATAATCAGCACTTAGCACAGGATTTTCATAGGTTTTTCCAGAGAGAATGTCCTCTTTTGTGTATATAACATTACCCTGAACACGGCGGGATTCCCGAATACCAAGCATATCAGCGATATTTGAAATATAAGATTTTTCAAACCCCGGAAAGTACTTTTTCATAAAATTATACAGTCTCCACACCTGTTTTCGCCCTAATATCAAGGCTTTTGAGGTATCAACAGGGTCTATTGGGTCCAGTTCCCTGTCTGCAATTATCCTCGGACAGTTCAAAGAGACCGTTCCGGGCATACCAGGTACCGTAAATAGCTGAAAATAGGCTGTATCGGCTTCTTCAAGATCACCTTTGTTTACAGCCTCTTCAAAAACCGGCCACAGTGCCCAGTTTCTGCTCTTATCCCAGGTACAAGCCGTAGAAAGATGAATTTCTCCGTTTATACAGCAGGAAGTAGTTACATCTCGATTTTTGTCCAGATCCATAATCCAGTTTGAAAAAGTTTCTAAATTTATTCCGGAAACATGAAAACGTAACGTCATTGGCTGAAAATTTTTATAATTTTCTAAAATTTTATTTTTTGCAAGCAAAGAAAAATTTCCATCGCCTGTCGAGTCTACAAAATATTTCGATTCGATATATAACGATAATATTTTTGAATTAACTTTAATTGATTTTATTAAATTTTCTTCACAATTCACTTCTACTACGTCTGTACCAAACAAAATACTGCATCCTGCCTCTGTAAGCATTTCATCGAGCACTATTTTTGCTATCTCAGGATTAAACCAGCCGTCGTTCCCGTCTGAATAGGTTATTTGCCCGCCATATTCCGACATTTTTTGTACAAAATCATTATAAAAATCACAATTTATACCTTTTTTATCGGATTTCATCGCCGGAATTACCAGAGCAGATGTGATTGAACCGCCAAGATGAATGTTTTTTTCTATAACAAGTGTTTTTAGCCCTGATTTTGCTGCAGTATAGGCGCAGGCAACACCGGCTGTTCCTCCTCCGCATATTACAATATCAAACATCTGTCCTCCCTTTGTTTTTTATATTTTTTTATAAAGCTGCTGGATGATGGAAGATTGAGCGAACGTTTTCGTTCTTCCCATTCTCTTAGAATTTCTTCTGCACTTGAGTCTAAATTTTTGTCTCTAAAATAAACTCCTGCATTTGTACGCATTAGTCCTCTGTCGTAATCATCAAGTTTATTTTGAATAAGTTCGTCTGACCTGCTGGCGACAGTCCCGCAGGCTCTACCATGTTTATCAAAAATCTTCCCGACAAAAAATCCAGCCTCTATCATTGCATGTCTGACCGCAGCAGAATTCGAATAAGTGACAAGCATGGATTTTTCATTCATTAGCTCATAGAGTCTGGTAAAAAATTCCAGCGACCATAAAGTAGGCAATTTTGCAGGGGTAAATGCGTCTAAAAACACAATGTCATATCCGCCTGATAAATCAAGAATACTTTTTCTTGCATCCTCAAAATATGTGCTGATTTTAAAAACGTTGTTTTTAAGGCATTTCAGGTGCTTTTTATTGCGATTCGATACGTAATGATAATATATATTATGTAAGAAGGCACGTATTGAGTTCAGACCCTTAAAGTTATAGCCTGGTGATAATATTTTTTTGTTAAAACGCCTTAAATCTGCTCTCAAAAACTTTCTATTTTCAGGCAAATCAATCAGAGAAAACATATCACTGTCGTAGATATCAGAAAGATTCTTAAACAGTATATATGAAATGATATCTGTTTTTATGTTGTCTTTTATAAAAGGAGAAATCAAAACCAATCTTTTATCATATTCGAGAATATCTATTTCAATTTTCGAATTTATATTTAGCTTTATGACTTCTTCAAGAAACGTTTTTGTGTTATACCCGATTCCATAACAAATATCGAGCACTTTTAAAAATTTTTTTTGTGCAAAATTTTTTCTCAGATTTAGAGGTCTTACAAATTTTTCCAATGCTTCTGCTTTTGCCCCGTAGGTCGAGTGGTAGATGTCGTTTACTTCTTTGTTAAAAAGACCTGCCGAGCCGTCTTGTGTTAAGCAAAAATCTATGTTTTCATCAATCATGCTTATATTATAGCTCCGGTTGCAGTCAAAGGGAAATTTGTAACAGCTTACAGCATTTTGCTATTTTTTTCTTCTTATTTTTTTAATTGAGTCCAAACTTTATAATTAGTATCGATTAGATATATAGTGATAATACTTTTGCTGTCAATAAATTTTATCATTATATATCTATTCGATATTTAGAGTTTTAAATATTAAAATTTGTAAAAATTTTTTTTATAACTCTAAAGATTTTTTTAAAATTTGCCGATAAAAAAAATAACAATAAGTATAAGGAGATAATGCGTATGAACATGGTTGAATTTTACAGAAAAATGGATGGGCTATTAAACCCGACCACTAGCAGCAAAAAAGTTGTTGACGAAAGCGCGATTACTGTAATACAGCCTTCCAGTTCATATACGACAGTGCGACCCAATGCCGACAGCGCAGCCTTAAGCTACGCAAATCGCTCTGCTGACGGGGAGTACGAAGAGTACGTGTATGTCGAGATTACAGACGAAGAAAACCGTGTTTACCAGGGAGCAATAGCTGCCGGGATGGAAGAAGTAGTCGGAAACAACCGCAGCGAGCTAAATAAACAGATGACAACAGTTGTAGACCAGTATATGGAGTACATTTGCAACCTTGACTACGAAGCAGACGGCATTGCCCTCGATGCAAACAAAATATCAAGAGTACTGAACCTTCTATCCGGCTCAGTAAACGATTTTACCAAGGAGTATGTAGAAAATAATAAAGACAAATCCGCTTTTATAATGGCAGATGTAACTAAAGAGTATATTAAATTTGCTGAAAAGAAAATCAATGAATATGCAGAACAAATGCAGGTCAGCGAGCAGAATATACAGGGGTTGAAGGATCTTGATTCTAACAATCTTACAGACCTTAAAGAAATTTTCAACACTATTACGGAAAACGGATATGCAACTCAGCACGAAACAAAAACAGCACGTGAAGCAACAACTGATTATATTATGGCTGCAATGCTAAACGGTGCCGACGACATCCCGCTGCTGAAGGCTATTGACCCGCGGTATACAACAAATGTAAATTACACTAACGCCCAAAAATATGCAAAAGAAGCCGCAAGATATGAAAATATCGGTGACTATATTAATGCAGAAAAATCATACGCAAAAGCTTATGATGCAATCGGGAAAATGGTCGCTAAGGTTTCTATTACTGACCTTGCAGCTGCAGTAAACTATGCAGGCGAAAGCAATGCTGCAGATGACACAGAAGATACCGAAAGTACAGGAGATACAGAAACTACAACTCCGCCTTCTACTACCACACCGGCTCCAGCACCGCCGGCAAATAACACTAATAACAATGTGTCTGATTCAGAGAAAAATCAGTATGAACAGATTATTGAAGAATTGACAGGAAAAATTGAACAGCTTGAAAGTATCCTTAAGACTCTTTTCGATGCAATAACAGGCGTAATAAACGGTGATGAAACAGACGTTACCGATAAAGTAGGAGATACTGACAATGCTAATGGTGCAGAAGAAGCAGAGGATAATGATTCTGCTCCTACAATAGACAATATAAAAGCAAATATGGAACAGCTGAAAAACCTTCCTGCATCCATGGGTAATTATGTTAAAGAAATGGGATATATTTACAACAAAGTCGTTAAAGCAACGAGTGTTGAAGAAGCTCAGGCAGCAATGGAAGATGCCGAAAAATTGTACAGCCAGATAAAAGACCAGATTACTCAAACAGAAGCAAGACTTGAAAGACTGAAAAAAATTAAAGAAAGAGCAGAAGAACTTGCTTCAGCAGAAGGTGCGTCAGATGTTGAAAAACAGGTTGCGCTATCCGCAGCCGCAGCTTACTCAACTGTAGAATCAATGCTTGATTCTCTTCAAGAAACATTCACAACATCTGAACAGCTGGTTAAAGATGCGTCCAGCGTGCTAGATACATTTAAGGATGCGGGCACAAAAAACGAGGCTACAACCCCTCAAGTAGAGCCCAATCCCTTTGAATCCGCAGGTCCGGCATAGTGCCAGCCTAATAAATGATAATATAACAGGCAGTTTATAGAGATTAAGGAGCCAATACAGGCTCCTTAATTTTATCGTTATATATCGATAAGTAATAAAATTAATTTATTTTTTTAATAAAAAAATTTATGGCACCACAGCTCAATCAATCGGCAATGTGTATTTGTAATGCTTATTTTATAGTGCTAATACGACAAAAGTGAGAAAAGGGGATGGCAATATGGAAAATAACCAGAACAAAAAATCAATTTCCGTCCTTATGGTGGAAGATCATAAATTGTTAAGAGTAGGGCTGAAGTCCCTGTTCGAAGACTTTGAAGATATAAAGGTTATCGCTGAGGCAGAGACGGGGAAAGAGGCCGTTGAAAAGGCAAAGCTTATAAAACCTGACATTATCCTTATGGATGTCGGGCTGCCTGACATAAACGGCATAGAGGCGTGTAAACGCATTCTGAACAACGATGTTGACCAGAAAATTATAATGCTTACCTCTCATTGCACAGAAAAAGAGGTTATGGACTCACTGAGCGCAGGTGCATACGCGTATGTGCTCAAGGACATAAACACTGAGCTGCTTATTATGATTATAAAATCAGTGAAGGATGGAGCAATATGGCTTGACCCGCAGATAGTACCCCTTATAAGGACCCAGTCATCGTGTTTTATTCCCCAAAAGCAGAATTCCAGAGCGTCTTTCAGGGCGCAGCACGCAAATCTGACCGAGCGGGAGTACGAAGTTTTGAAGCTGGTTGTAGATGGAAAGTCAAACTCAGAAATAGCTGGAATCCTAACTATTAGCGAACATACAGCCAAGGCACATGTATGCAATATTATCCAGAAACTGGTGGTTGATGATAGGACGCAAGCGGCTGTAAAGGCTATTAAAGAGGGACTTGTCTGATTTCTTAAGAATCACTGATAAGAGTTTTTAGCGTTTCTACAGCATCCGCCGTGACAGCAATATCTGAGGATTGCATAATAGGCGCATTTTTATCCGTATTTACAGCAATAATCCTGTCCGCATTTTCAATTCCCACAAGGTGTTGCATTGCTCCAGAGATACCAAATGCAATATAAAGTTTTGGAGATACAGAAAACCCTGTTTGACCGACCTGAATTGACGGTTCAGCCCAGCCCAGTTCTACTGCGCATCTTGAGGCAGCCGGCTTTGCTCCGGTAAGTTCGCACAGTTTATATATGAGTTCAAAATTTTCTTTGCTGCCAAGCCCGCGTCCGCCGGCAATTATTATGTCCGACGTTGTCCAATCTGTATTCTGGACATTTTTCTTCTGAAAAGAAATCACTTCGCTTAAAAGTTTTGATGAATCAATTTCCGGATATTTTTCTATAATATTAGTGTTTTTTTCAGGGTGGCATTTTGTGTATTTTAGTGCACCCGGGCGTACTGTTGCAAATTGGGGGAATGTCTTTGAAAGTATTGTTGCCATAAGCTTTCCGCCGTAAGTCGGGCGTGTTGCAAGCAGCATGTTGTTTTCATCAATTCCTATCTCAGTACAATCCGCTGTAAGCCCGATATCCAGTCTCGATGCAATTCTCGGGGCTAATTCTCTTCCAAGAGGAGTTGCTGATATCAAAAAAACATCATGCCCGTTTTCCTGCAAAAATTCAGAAAGAATGCCTGAATATATTTCCGTAGAAAACAGGCTGTCGTTTATCAGCAGATAAAGATTGTTAAGACCTGCATTTGAAAGGCTGTTTCTGACAGCTTCTAACTGTTCATGCTGAACAATAGCAGCAGCATTAATCTCTGCAGATTGGAAATTGTTTACACAATAAGACACAATCTCTTCTGATGCTTTTATGGCTCCGTTTTCATCGGTTTGTACAAATACAAGTATTTTAGTCATTCATGCCCTCACAGCTTTTTGCTCTGTCCATTTCCTCTTTAATCAGCTGAATATAATTTTCTCCGGCTTCGGTGTGCTTTCTTTCTTTCATTGCTCTGTATGCCCGTTTTACATATGTAGGAGAGCCGGAAAAACCGGTTTTTGCGGTATCAGCACATATCTCTGACGCTGAAAGCATAGATATTTCTGTGTCCTGTGCTCTGATATAGTCATTAATCCGCGGCTGCAAATAAGTTCCCTGTGCGTCTATTGTTATCAATACCGGAAGTTTTGCTTTTATTGTTGACACAAAGTCCCTTGTATCCTTTATCGCTGTAATATATTCATCCGCCAGCTCTTCAATACTTTTGCACGAAGTGATTTGAGCAATTCCCAGCTTCTCTGCCATACTTGACGGTGTCTGAGCTGTGTCTCCGTCTACTGCCTGCTGACCGCAAACTATCATATCAAAGTCAGGATGAATCGTTTTTACAAACTGAGATAGCGTATATGCCGTAGCAAGTGTATCTGCGCCTGAAAATTTTTTATCCGACAGAAGATATGCTTCATCAGCCCCGAGAGCCAGAGCTTCTTTCAACACGTCTTTTGCCTGCGGCGGTCCCATTGTTGCAACAATTATTTTTGCATTCTTTTTCCTGTATTTTTTTATTTCTACCGCGTACTGAAGGGCGCTGAGGTCATAGGGATTCATAACGCTATCCAGCCCCTCGCGCTGTATTGTATTGTTTTCTGTCCACTTTATATCATCGGTGTCCGGCACCTGTTTTACGAAAACAATAATTTTAAAGTTTTTATCCATCAAATATCTAATCCTAAATCTAAGACCGGTGCATTTGCGACAATTGCGCTTGTTGATATGACATCGACTCCGGTTGATGCAATTTCATTAACAGTATCAAGTTTAACATTTCCGCTCGCTTCAACAATAGCCCTTTTGTCTATCAGCTTAACGCATTCTCGCATTTTGTCAACAGGCATATTATCCAGCATGATAATGTCACAGCCGCAATTCAATGCCTCTTTTACTTCATCGATTGTTTCACATTCAATTTCGATTTTGTGTGCATGAGAAATATTTTGCTTAATTAATTCTACAGCTTTTGTGATAGAGCCGGCATGACGTATATGGTTGTCTTTTACCATAACGCAGTCGCTCAGGTTAAATCTGTGCATTCTTCCGCCACCGGCTTTTACTGCATATTTTTCAAAATATCTGAAGCAGGGCGTATTTTTTCTTGTATCAGTGATTTTTGCGCTGTATGGCGCAATTGCTTTCTGATATTTGTTTGTCTCTGTAGCTATACCGGACATTCGCTGTACGTAATTCAGAGCGCTTCTCTCGCCGGTAAGTATCGCCCGCGCAGGACCAGTAACAGTTGCAAGTCTCTGACCTTTTTTTATTTCATCACCGTCGTTTGCATGGCGGGTAACTCTAACATCGCCGGAGAGTATTGAAAATACTTTTTCAAAGACCTGAATTCCGCATAAAATACCATCTTCACGGGTATTTAAATATGCTGTCATAGTGTCATTATCCGTGTAGAGACAATCCGTCGTAATATCTCCGAAACCGATATCCTCTTCTAGCGCAGCTTTTATGTGTTTTTCGATAATAAAATCATGCAGTAACTGTTGACTCATCCGACTGCTCCTTTAATATTTCGGGAGTGCTCTTCTGTTCCTGAGGCTCTATTGAGTCGGAACGGTAGTGAGCGCCGATTGATGTCTTGCGTTTCAATGCAGCATTTATAATGCATTTCGCAACATATATCAGGTTTCTGACTTCATATTCTTTTGCTGTTGAACAGATTTTATTCATATCAAAAGCTGCAGCAATTTTGTTTATATCAGACAATGCTGTTAAGAGCGAACTTTCGTCTCTAACTATTCCTACATTTTTCCACATTGTTTCTTTTATATCAGATATAAATTTGTCCATATCCGAATCAGAACGGGTTTCCTCATCTGAGACAGAATATTTCTTAATTAGTGCCATTATTGAATCATCAATAATTTCTGAATTCTGCAAATTAGAGAAAGACAGAGTATTCACAAGCTCGTATGCGGTAACAACACACTCGAGAAGTGAATTGCTTGCGAGTCTGTTAGCACCGTGGAGAGAAGTGCATGCTGTTTCACCGATTGCATACAGATTTTTCAATGAAGTATGTCCATCCACCGATGTCTTTATACCGCCCATACAGTAATGTGCGGCAGGAGAGACCGGAATATAATCCTTAGTAACGTCTATTCCTGCTTTTAAACAGTTATTGTAAATATTCGGAAATCTCTTTTTAAAAGTTTCAACAGGTATTAAAGTAGCGTCAAGATGGACTTTGTCAGTGCCTGTTCTTTTCATTTCCGCGTATATAGAGCGGGTCACAATATCACGGCTTGCCAGATCTTTAAGCTCATGATAATTTTCCATAAAATACTCGCCGTCTTTATTGATAAGTTTTGCGCCCTCTCCGCGTACAGACTCTGATATTAAAAATCTTGAATCATCGTTATCAATAGAAAGTGCTGTGGGGTGGAACTGAATAAATTCCATATCTTTTATTTCAGCCCCCGCTCTTACAGCAAGCGCAAGCCCGTCGCCCGTAGCCACAGTTGGATTTGTTGTGTATTTATAAACCTGACCTGTTCCGCCTGTAGCCAGTATCGTAGCCGGCGCATATATAGTTTCGTATTCTTTGGTTACTGCATTAAATGCAATTATACCGCGGCACTGTTTTTTTGAATCAACCAGAAGCTCTACGGCATGTGTCTGCTCATATATAGATATATTTTGGGAAATAGAATTGTCATTCTTAACTTTTTCAACAAGTGCTTTCTCAATACTGTATCCGGTAGCGTCTCCGCCGGCATGGAGTATCCTTCTGACACTATGTGCGCCTTCAAGAGTGAAGGTCAATTCTTTTTTCTCATTTCTGTCAAAGTTTACGCCGTATTCAATGAGGTCATGGATAGCAAATTTACTGTTTTCAGAAATGAATTTTACTACGTTAAGATCCGAAAGACCGCATCCGGCTTTTAAAGTGTCAGCGACATGCAGACTGACAGAATCTTTTATATTTTCGGGAAGCACTCCGACAATGCCGCCCTGAGCGTATCTTGAATTACTTTCAGAGAGCTGGGATTTTGTAACAAGGAGTATTCCATCCGGAAGAGTCATGCTCTCGGACAATTTTATTGCTGCATACAAACCTGCAATCCCGCTACCTACAATTATTACTGAGTATTTTGAATGTTTCATTGGTGCACCTTTAATTTACTAATAAAATAATATAAAAACAAAATAATTGCCAGAAGAAAATTAGGCACCCGGGCTGTCTCGTTTTTCGGGCTTTCCGGTTAAAGAAATAGAGATTAGTTTGCATTTTGGGCATGTTGGTTGTACTCTATGGCATGGAAAAGTCAAAACAGGACAAACGGGATAATTTTTTTCTATATTTTTTACTGTATATTAAGATTTGAACGTACCCTAAAAACTTTGCCACACGCTGGTTCTAACTTTTATTGTTAAGTTTTGTTAATAAAAATTCGGGTACTAGCAAAAAAAAATCTTTTCAATTATTTATGCAAATACAAACGACACTTAATGGAGGACTTATGATACAAGCACCGCAGAACTACGCTCCTGTTCAACAGGCTCCGGTTCAACAATCACCTTACACTCAGCCTCAGGTCAATGCTGTTAATATTCAGATTTTTGACCCCAAATCGTTTGCACAGCCGGATCCAGTATACAATTATCCGGAAGCTCCGATTTATCAGTACCCTGAAGCTCCGAAATCTAACTAATATTAATATATCTAAACTTAAAGAGCAGCTTCTCTCAAAATAGTTGCTCTTTTCTTCTCAAAAAATATACATGTTAAGAATTATTAAATTCAATCAAAAAAATAGCAATTTTAAATCTTCATCTCTATTAAATAAGTAGAAAACCAGACATTATAATAAAGGGGAAAAATATGATACAAGCACCACAAGCTTATACTCCTGTACAACAGCCTCAATACAGACAGCAGCCTCAGGTCAATGCTGTAAACATTCA
This sequence comes from Candidatus Gastranaerophilales bacterium, assembly GCA_944323425.1. Taxonomy (GTDB): domain Bacteria; phylum Cyanobacteriota; class Vampirovibrionia; order Gastranaerophilales; family Gastranaerophilaceae; genus CALUPY01. The sequence goes on from CALUSL010000005.1 coordinate 72,082, forward strand.
GATTTTTGACCCGAAATCATTTGCCCAGCCGCAGTCTGCATATGACATGCCGACTCAGTCTGTATACACTGTACCTACCCAATCTGTATACACACCCGCTCCGCAGCAGGCTCCGGTTCCCGTACCGCCTCCGGTTGTAAATACACAGAACGTAAATCCGCCGGCTCCGCCGTCAGTTATACCTCCACAGCAGCCGACTCAACAGGCTCCAGTTCAGCAGCCTGCAGCACCTCAAGCACCGGAACAGGCTCCAGCCGCTCCGACCATTGACACTAAAGCAATGGCTGCAGAAGTAAACTCAAGCAATCTCGAAACAGCCGGTGCTGCTATTGAAAAAATTGCTGACATAGCTCAGCACAATCCTCAGCAAGCAAAGCAGCTTCTTGATCAGGAATTGATGGAAAGCTTGCTCGGTGTAATCGCTAAAGATACAACTCAGCTTCAGGATGCTACTCCGAAACAGCTCGAATTGAGACAACAGCTTCTTGAAGGCAAAACATTAACACCTGAAGAAACTGCTGAAGCTCAAAAGATTTCAGAAAAAGAAATGGCTGACAGAAACAAACAGTATGCTTTGTTCACAGTAGCAATCCTCCAGGATTTACTCATCAAAGAATTCCAGGCACAAAACAATGTAACACCTGACATAAAAGACCTGCCCGGTATGGAACAAATCGTATCTACAATTAAAGACAGCAGCTCACCAATGCTGAGAGCAAGCGGTCTGGCAGCCCTCGCTTACAACGCAAGACCTGAATACAAACCGGTTATGGAAGAAATCTTTAACCTCTCAAAACAGGATGAAGACCCGAATGTAAGAAAGGTTGCTGAGGACGGACTCACAAAACTTGCCGGTATACAATAGATTGAATACCTTATGTCATAAAAAGAAAAAGCAGTTAGTAAAATAACTGCTTTTTTCGTTTATTCGTGGAACAAATTTAAAAGACATCCGTCTTATCTGTAGAAGAGGATACAAAGAATGCCCGCGCAAACATGCACAGGCATTCACAAAATCTTTTTCATACGGCGGGGATTAATGTGCTGTTTTTTCTTCCATAAAAGATGGAATAGCAATAAATGCGAAATACATTAATAAGCCAAATGCTACTAAACTTAAAATTTCCATGATGTCACCTGCTGATTACCTATTTACATAATTATAATTCCCAGAATTAAAAAATTTTAAACACTATTTAACGTATTTTTTTTAAATTTTGACAAAATAAGGAGAATAACACTAAAAAATTGGTAAATATTTATTTAAGAATAAGAAACTTTAAGCAAAAAATCGCCCTGCACAACAAAAAATAAGTTTATATAGAGAAGTTTTTATAGTATTGTGAGGATTATGATGAATAAGAAATTTTTGGACACAATATTGTCAGATATGTGCTGTTCTGACTGTAGAACGGATTTTACTGCAGATTCCGTTAAAATAATCAGGCAAGAAAAAGATTTGTATGTAGTTCAAATCATCTGCACAAAGTGCGGAAAGGCTTTTGGTATGGCTTTATTCGGAAATTGCGCGGATAAAAATAAAAATTACGCAGACAATGACCTTGTTCTTGAAATTCAGGACGGTCCCGATGCAATAAATTACGATGATGTAATTGATGCACACAAATTTATACAGAGTCTCGATGCAGATTGGCAAAAGCATATACCGGAAAATCTCAGAAAATAACAAATATCATCAAAAAATTTTTTACAGTAAAAATTTACCCGACCGTACACACAGGCGGGTAATATATTTTTTCTCAACACTTTAATATATTTTCCATATGAAAAAATTTATAAGAAACATATGGGCAAAACACAAATTAATACTGGCATTGGTTATTATTTTAATCACATGTCTTGTAATATTTTACAAAATGGTCATGTATACCTATATTACAGTAAGGTTTAAAGAAGCAAGACCGTTTCACCACCATGCACCAGTGTATTACAAAGGGCATAAAATCGGAAAAATCAGTCATGTCAGACATAGCAAGGATTATCAGTACACCCTGGCAAAGCTTGTAATCTATCCGCATGATTTAAACCTGCCCGAAAACATCAGTGCAAAATTAAAGATTATTAAACGCGGCAGATTTGAAAAGGATTATGTAGATCTCATTTATCCGCAAAATCCTACACCGATAAGACTTAAAAACAAATCTGTAATAGAAGGTACAACAACAATCGATGCTCATTCATATTTTTCGAGTCTTGATACAGCAAATTTAGAAGCAATGCAGAAAAATGCGTCAGATACTCTTGCGAATCTTGAAAGCAGCACTGCGGGTCTGAATGAACTCTTATCCATGGTTAATTCAATTGTTGAGGAAAACAGAGAAAATATAAATCTTTCGGCTAAAAATCTTGCAGCTGCATCTTTGAACACAAATGCGCTGACTACACGCATAGACAAAGCAATAACACAGGAAAAACTTCAGGCAGTTTTGGACAATATTGATGCCGCAAGTACCAACGTAAAATCCATTACACAAACATTTACCGGCGTAAGTGAAAACCTCGGCGGCACGACCGGCGCAATAGGACAGAGTATGCCAATGCTTGAATGCGCACTTGCTAATGCAACAGCAATCAGTGCAAATCTCAGAGAAATTACAACAGGTATAAAATGCACGATGAAAAAGCCGTTCGGCGGTCTAAGAATCCTTTTTGGGAAAAGTATAACAAAGTGAGCTATTTATTTTTTCAAAAAAGTAAATTGTTGATTTTTTTTTAAAACCATTAGATAATATTGGCATGAAACGGAGAGTTATTGTAGCATTATCTTTACTGCTGGCAGCGCAGTCACTTGTATCCGACGCAAAAATGAGCGACGATGCATACAAGCTTTTTCAAAATGCGAATGCCCTGGAAAAGCAAAACAAATATCTGGAAGCTGTTGACCAGCTAAAAAGCGCACTCGAACTGTCTCCTGATGAAGCTATTCTTTATATAAAGCTTGGCGGAATGTACTCTGAAATTGGTGACTGGAACAACGCGCTTATTGCTTACAAAAAGGCTATAAAATTAAAGCCTAATGATGCTGTTGTATATATCAGTATCGGTAATATATTACAGCAGCAAAATGATTATGACAATGCGTTTATGGCTTACAATCAAGCTCTCACTATATTCCCCGAATACAAATACAATTACCTGAACCTTGCTAATGTCAAAGCTCTTCAAGGTGACAATGTCGAAGCCGTACAGTATTTCAAAACATTTCTGGGATATTATCCTGACAACACCGAGGCAAGAGAGAATCTCGCATCTATTTATATGAGGCTCGACAAATATCAGGACGCTGCGGATGAGTATGCTGAATTATACACAAAAAATCCTGCAACTTTTAAAGAATTTTCAAACTACGGGCTTGCAATGCTCAAATCAGGCGACTACCCGAATGCTGCTGAAATGTTGAAAAATGCAATCCGTGAAGATGCAAATGACTATACTGCGCACGGAAATTTGGCTATTGCTTATGTAAAACTCCAAAAAGAAGAACTTGCGTTGATTGAATTCAGAAAGGCTTTTGAAATAAAGCCTGATTTGCATTATTTGAAATTTGATTATGCAAATCTCCTTGCAGATATGGGTAAAACACAAGATGCCATTGAAAAATACAATGAATATCTGACTTATTATCCTAAAGACGAAATGGGTTATTTTAATCTCGGTATTGTTTATCAAAAAACAGAACAGTATAACAAGGCTATTGTCGCATACAACAAAGCTCTCACGCTCACACCCGATAATGACGAGATAAAAAGAGAACTTGCACGCTGCTACCACTTAAATAAGAATTACAGTGATGCTATCAAAGTTTATGATGAACTTCTGGTCAAAAACAAAGATGATTACAATTTGCTCTTCAATAAAGCAATAGCTCTCCATGCAACAGGAAGTTATGAGCCTGCAATTGCAATTTACAAAAATCTTTACTCTAAAAAGCCGGAAGAAAAGGTAAAAGAATATCTCTCAAAAGCTTACATTGCACAGGGTAATGCCTATGCCGATGAAAAGAACCAGAGAAAAGCCATAAGCAGCTATGAAGAAGCTGTTGCACTGGATTCTAACGATGTAAACGCAAGAAGGCTTATTGCAAAATCATATGATGAGCTTGGCATAAAAACAAAAGCAATTGAGCAGTATGAACGTGCAATGGAAATTGACCCGAATAACAAGCGGGTTATTGTTGATTATGCAAATACTCTATCTAAATACGACCGCCTAGAAGAAGCCCAGGCTGCATTTAATAAAGTTATTGCTATGGATGAAACGGTTTTTGACGCGCACGTAGGGCTCGCTGATACATATGCTAAAGAGAAGAAAGCTGATGATGCTATTGCCGAATATAGCAGAGCAGTTGCGCTTAATCCGAATGATACGGCAACTCTTATAAAACTTGGAAATATATACAAAGAAAAACAGTGCACTGATATTGCGCTTCAATACTATGAAAAAGCTCTTGATATAAATTACAAAAACACAGACGCGCTTTACAATGCAGGACTCTGCTATGCTGAACTGAAAAATCTTTCAAAAGCTAAAGAACTTCTGGAAAAAGCAATAACAATAGATCCTAACTATTCATATGCATATTATGCGCTGGCTCTGGCTTATGAAAAAGAAAAGAACATTGATGCTGCTATTGAAAATTATCAGAAGTTTCTTGATTTGTCCAATGACAACGCATTGAAATCAGAAATTAAAGCAAAAATCAATTATCTGAAATCAAAGTAGCGGGTGCTTATGTCTCTCGGGTCAGTTGTAAAAATGTCATTATCTTTTATGATTGCTGCATTTGGCGCCGGTGACAAACCTTTGCTGTTATTTAATACTCAGCCGATTACACCCGCCACAATAAACCAGCCTTCCAGACATTTTCGGGTTGGAGAACCGGTTCATTACGCTCTTATAAACCCTAAAGGATTCAAGAGCGATTACATACGTGTTCAGGTGATTAAAAAAGAAGAAAAAACTGCACACTGGGGATACTCAATCTACTGGGCAAAAGACTACAAAATTGATTCAACAAAAGATAATTATGTAAATTATGTTGTAATAAACCGTCCGGGATACTACTTTATGCAGATATACGGATTTAACGATTTTGACAGAGTTATAGCCAGAAATGATTTCTGGGTAGTTGACCAATGAAAGAACTGATTCAATATCTCAAATTCTATGTTTCAAAACTCTTTACCTCAAAATACATTGTAAAGGGAAAATGTAATATGTGCGGTGTTTGCTGCCGTAACATAGTATTCTATATTATGGACGAAACCGTAAAAACTGAAGAAGAATTTGAAAGAATGAAAAAATTCAACAAGGTCTACAACAATTTTTCCATATCAGGAAGAAAAGCTGACGGAACTCTTCTTTTTAAATGCAACTCTCTTCAGGATGACGGGAAATGCAGGGACTATCTTTTCCGTTCCATATACTGCAGGCGGTATCCCAATCTGGGAAACAAAATCCACTCAGGAAAATACGAAACCTTTGACGGCTGCGGGTATAATATAGAAGTAAATAAAAAATTCAAATCATATCTTGAATAAAAGATATCGACTTTTTTATTGAGCCTTGTCCCGTTTGGAGAGAGTCTCTTCAAAAGCAGCCATTGTCTCAACTCCGACAATCTGTTCGAGAGCAGCTCGTTTTGACAGATAGTCAGCAGTAACCTTGCTTTGTGTTTGGAGTGCTGCACGATAGTATGCATCCACCATAATAACTTGATCCTTTGTCATTCCGTTGGACTCAAGAAACATTTTTCTTCGTTTTGCAACAATTGTATCTGACTGTATCAAAGCTTTTCTGGCACTTATATAGTCAAAATAATAGTTTACGATTTTTCGCTGCAATTCTTCTATTTTTCGAATTAACACAACCATATCAGCGTCATTAACCTTTGAAAATCTGTAATTCAAATCCTTATTATCTACAGAGAGCTGTCCGAGCATTGTACTTCCCATTATGGTAGATAATGCAGCAACCGGATTTCCCATTCCTATACCCGCCATACTTCCGACAGTCGCAAGCGGTTGAATAATTTTTTTAACTATATTCGGATTCGGTTTATCCTCATCAGGATTTGACAGCTTGTATATAATGAATTTTACTGTCTCACTGTTTTGTGCAGCCCCTACCCATAGAAATTTTATGTCATCAAGAACCTGAGCCTGGTCAGCCTCTGTTTCGTTAATTATTTCTTTAGATATCTTGTTTAGACTCAAATCAGCATATGTAATATCCTTAATTATTTCAGCATCGTGTTCCAATTTGGCTTTTATTTCATTATCTTTTTGTGTATCCACAATTTTAAAAACCTTTTCAGGAACATCTTCAGTACCCAGTCTTTGTGATGGCGGCTGAGGTGCAGTCAGCTCATCAAGTGTTATTGCCAGAGACGGCTGAGAAAAAGCAATAATTAGCAGAAATATCAGTATTTTTTTCATGAGTTTTGACCTCCTGTCGGGGGTTTAGAAGGAAGGGGCGCAACAGGCGCAACTTTTTTTGTTTGCTGCGGCTGTTTTTGCGGTTCTTTCCGGGGTTCTTTTTGGGTTTTCTTGTCCGACTTTACAGGGGCATTACCAGCTGTAGGGGGAGTCTTTACATCCGGTTGTTTCACAGAAAACAGTTCATTTTTAAATGCGTACTGATATAAATTCAGATTTTCAACAGCTTTTTTCCCGGCAAGTCTTTGCAAATCCATTTCATACTTTTTTGCCTGTTCTATTAGCTGAGACTCTTCAAAAAGTAAGTCGTCATACATTGATGAAGAGACTATAATTTCCATTTTATCCCCGTTTTTAAGAGCATTATTATAATTTTTATTGTATAAAACAAGTCTCTGACGTGTATCTTTTATCTGGTTAAGAACAGCCTTGTAGTTGTAATATGAGTTTATGATTGTATCCTGTAATGATTCAATCATGCCGGCAAGTTCAATAAGCTCAGTATCGGTAAGAGGCATTTCTTTGGGATTGTTATGCCTGTTTATGTAGTTATTTGCCAGCTGTCCCGTTGCGTAAGATGCCGACTGTACCATGTAGTTTGCACCCATAAACCCGGGTATAAAAGAGGCACCATTCACAAGAGCTGATATTGATTTTGCCATAATAGAGGAATGTATTCGCCGCTGACTTTCGGGAACAGAAAGTTTTTTCATTGCGAATTTAATAATATTGTTATTGTCCAGTGTTGCATGCCAGAGATTTTCTATATCTTCGAGGTCTTTTTGCTGCTGAAGATTAACCAGTCCTTCTTTCGCAGTTTTTTCATCAATTGTCAGACTCTTTTCATCATGAACAATTTTCGGGTCAAGTTTCAGAGAATTTTTTTGCACTGATTCAAGACCGATTTCAGCTGCAAATGTCTGTGAAATCGTAAGAAAAAGAATGAAAACCGTAACTATTCTCTTCATCGACACTCCCCTCTAATACATTTTTATATCACATAATTTTTATATAATCCCGAAAAAAAGATAAATTATATAAAATGTTTACATAACCGGCATAAGCGCGAAATTTCTGATATAAAAGTAGGAAGCGGGGTGAGTATATCTATATTGTTTGTAATATAATATTAGGTACAAAGGGAGAATTAACTATGGAAAATACGGTTGTTATAGGCGCCCAGTGGGGCGACGAGGGAAAAGCGAAAATTACTGATATCCTTGCTGAAAAAGCAGATTTGATTATCAGGTATCAGGGAGGATGCAATGCAGGACATACAGTCGTTGCTGATGGAAAAACTTTTAAATTTCATCTTATTCCCTCGGGAATTTTGTATAAAGGTAAAACATGCTTTATTGGTGCCGGAACAGTGATATATCCTGAAGTTTTAAAAGAAGAAATTGAAAATCTGAAGAAAGAACATATTGACCTTTCCGGCTTGAAAATATCACCTCTTGCCACTATAACAATGCCTTATCACATTGAACTGGACGGTGCAAGTGAAGCAGGCGCAAAACATAAAATCGGTACAACAAAAAAAGGCATCGGACCTACTTATACTGACAAAATTGCACGCCGCGCAATAAAAGTTCAGGATTTGTTTGATGAAGAAGGTCTGAGTGGAAAACTGGATGAAATTCTTTCTTTAAAAAACAAAGAGTTAAAAGAAATCTACGGACTCAAAACATATTCTAAAGATGAAATTCTTGAAATTTGTAAAAAATACGCTGAAATCATAAAACCATATGTATGTAATGATTGGCAAAAAATTTACCACGACGCTATTAAAGAAAAAAAGACAGTCCTCTTTGAGGGCGCTCAAGGCATAATGCTGGATGTTGACTGGGGTACATATCCTTATGTTACAAGTTCAAATCCCGTTGCTGGCGGCGCTTGCACGGGAAGCGGATTCGGACCATCAGCTGTTAAAGAAATAATTGGTGTTTCAAAAGCATACATAACCAGAGTGGGAGAAGGACCGTTTGCGACTGAGCTTACAGATGAAACCGGCGACAAAATCCGTGATATAGGCGCAGAATTCGGCACAACAACAGGCAGACCGAGAAGATGCGGATGGTTTGATGCGGTTGTTGCAAAATACGGTGTGCTTGTCAGCGGACTTACATCGATGGCTGTCACAAAACTCGATGTTTTTGATACTTTTGATGAAATAAAGATTTGTACAGCTTACAGAGACACCAGAGACGGTTCCGTGTCAGAATACTATCCTACAAATGTTAATATTCACAAATATCTTGAACCAGTCTACGAAACACACAAAGGATGGAAATCAGATATATCCAGAGCGAAAACCTATGATGAGCTTCCGGAAAATGCAAAAAAATATCTTGCACGCTTAGAAGAGCTTATGGGTGTAAAAATTTCTATCATAAGCGTCGGTCCGGGAAGAGATCAGACTATATTTGTGAAATAACTAAAAATGTATGAAATAAACAAAAAAGCCCGATTTTGGGCTTTTTTTATAAAAGTTTATTTTGTTTTTTATCAATTTTTTGACAGCGTATAAATGCAAATAATACAGTTACTGTAACTATAATTATTCCTAGTATCTGTCCAAAAATTTGCATATTCATTCTTTTTCCTCCCGTGCATTAAGGTATGCTGCAAGATTATTTACAAATTCCAATTTCGTCACAAAAGCAAAAGTTAAACAAATAAAAATAACCAATGCAATTAATCCAAAAATCATTCGTTGTATTGAGTATTCTGTTAAAAAAAGAAATGTTATTCCTGCACCGCATGTAATAAACATTCCTGTCCATAGTAATCCTATAAGTTGCAAATCAATTTTTAAATTTCTGTCTGTGTATTTCATTGTTTTATTCTAACATTTTTTGATTTTAAGTCAAAATAAAAATTGTACCGTTTTTCCCACTCTTCACTCTTATAATTGATGTTATAATCACTTAATTATAAGCAGAGTCAATGTAATTACCGGAATTACTATTTATAGTTCCTTTCGAGTCTGCGTTTAAGTTGAATAAGCTCATCTTTTGTGAGATATCTTGAAATCCTGACAAACTCTTCCATCGCGTCTGAATACGAGTACCTGTGCATTTCTACATTTTTTATCCAGTCATTTACTTCTTTTGTAATCATAGCCGTACCTTATTCTGCTTGCAATGCTTTTGCTGGTTCTTTTTCTTCGACTTCCTCAAGATATTTCACTGCATAACAACCTGCGACAGCGCCGTCAGCAGCTGCTGTGATTACCTGTCTTAGCGGAGTCGTTCTCACATCACCTACTGCAAATACGCCCTTTACTGACGTTTGCATTGTCTCATCGGTTACGATAAAACCTGCCTCATCCTGTTCTACCTGTGCGTTAATGTGGTCAATATTAGGCGTGAATCCAATATAAGGGAACACTCCGTCAACTTTAATTTCAGAACTTTCACCGGTTTTTACGTTTTTTACAACAATTTTCTCAACACAGTCATTTCCCTTAATTTCAAGCGGAATTGTGTCATATACGAATTCAATTTTTTCATTTTTAAAAGCACGCTCCTGTGCAATTTTATCCGCTCTCAGTGTATCACGTCTGTGAATGATATAAACCTTTTTAGCGAATTTCGTCAGATAAGCCCCCTCTTCGACTGCAGCATTTCCGCCGCCGACTACAGCAACGACTTTGTCTCTGTAAAAAGCGCCATCGCAAACCGCACAGTAGCTGACGCCTCTGCCCAAAAATTCTTTTTCACCCGGAATACCCAGTTTTCTCGCCTGAGCTCCTGTCGCTATAATCACTGTTTTTGTTCTATAAACAGTATCGAGTGTTTCTATTGTTTTTACTTCGGAAAGTAAATCAATGTTCTGTATTTCCTGCATTGGATATTTATCTATATTGAACATATCAGCATGTTCTTCAAACTTTTCCATCATATCGTAGCCGCCGATTTTGCCAAATCCGGGATAATTTTCCAATTCCAGATAATTTGACGGCTGTCCGCCAAGCATGGATATATCAATTACTGCGGTTTTTGCCGCCCCTCTTGCTGCATATATTGCTGCAGATAGACCTGCAGGACCTCCACCCAGAATAACAACGTCATATTCCAAAATATTTTTCTCAGTCATTTAAAAATCCCTCTTTTTCATCTGATTCCTAAGATTTTGCCGGCTCCGTCCCCCGAAACCTTAACTGCGTCTATTTTGTACTCCACGATATCCGTGCTTACAAGTTCACCGTATTTGTATTTTTCTATCACTATTCTATCAGTTCCAGAAAAATTTTCACCATTTAATGTCAATGTAGGCGTTTCCGTTACATTTTCGTTACGGTCCTTTTTTCTCCTCGTAAACGTTATCTGATTGTTCTTAACATCTTTTACCGTAACAGATGCAACAGCACCAGACACGGGATTTGACAATGTTATGACGTCATCTTCTTTTGATAAGTTCCAATAATCCGTACTTCTTTCTGTAAAAAGAAGAGGATTGTTTGTATAAGTCTGCACAGATGTAACTTTCCACGTTCCGAAAAAGCCTTTGGGAACCATATCGGACAGTTCAACACCGCCTCTTATTACCGTCTCTGAAAAAACAGGCATGCAAAAGCTTATTATCATTAAAATTAACACTACCAGGCGTTTCATATTTTATATATAACGTTTATTTTTGCATTTTCAATTGTTGCCTAAGACAGAATCAGTGTATATTTTGTAAACTATTTAAATAATAACGTCCGGACAATCTTGACACTGTCCCGTGTGCCTGCTATATTCAATAAGGTATTAGATGGGCAAGCTGTCTACAAATGCCGGTTGGCTTAACAAGAATACGAGCGGTCTTTAGGATAAGGCACTTATTCACAATCAATTCAAATCTGCTCGATTCTAAATAGAGAAATTCTCTCCAGCAGGCTACAGCTCCCGAAGTGAAAGGAAAAGAAATGTACGCAATAGTTGAAACAGGCGGAAAACAGTACAAACTCGAAGAAGGCCGCTACACTGATATCGAATTGCTGGAAGGCAATGCCGATGAAAAAGTTGTTTTTGACAAAGTTGTCATGCTCGTTAACGGTAAAAAATCAAAAGTTGGCCAGCCTTATGTTGAAAAAGCTTCAGTAGAAGGTGTAATCGTAAAACATGACAAAGCTAAAAAAGTCATTGTTTACAAACAGAGAGCTAAAAAGGGCTACAGAAAAAAACAGGGTCACAGACAGGCTTTCACAAGAGTTATGATTAACAAAATCAGAACTACAGCTTCAAGAGCTAAAGCAGCTGCAGAAACTGAAACAACTGAAGAATAAGAAATAATTTAAAGGAGATAATAAAATGGCACATAAGAAGGGCGTAGGTTCATCCAAGAACGGTCGCGACAGCGAAAGTAAGCGATTAGGCGTTAAAAAATTCGGCGGTGAAGCTGTAAAAGCCGGAAATATTATTGTTCGCCAGAGAGGAACTAAATTCCACCCGGGCAACAATGTAGGCATCGGAAAAGATGATACACTCTTTGCTCTTATTGACGGCAAAGTCGTATTTGAACCCTACAGAAGAGACAGAAGACAGGTAAGCGTATACGCTGCAGGTTAAAAATCTCTTGAAAGATTGTTAAAAGAGGGCTTCTAAATTTAGAAGTCCTCTTTTTATGCAAAAAAGCAGCTTTGAAAATAGACAAAATTCAAATATATGATATAATCATTATATGAAAAAGATATTCTCGTTGTGTTTATTAACTTTTTTATTGCAAACACCTGCATTTGCAGAGGACTATGACCGGTGTACAAAACTTCTTAATGATGAAAAATATCCTGCAGCTGTAAACTGTTACGCACCGTTTTACAGAACCAACAGGACCAACTTTCATTTTCGTCTTGTATACGGACTCGCGTTATGTCAGAACAGACAATACACAGCAGCTAATGAACATTTTAATTTTCTAATAAAACGCCTGCCTCCCGGAGGTTATGCAGATTACGCTGTAAAATATAAAAAATACTGTGCTGCAAAAAGAAATCAGGAACAACTGAGGGCAAAAGCAAGTAAGGAAGGCGGCGCATACGTTTCTGATATGAACACTATTGCTGTTTGGAACAAAAAAACAGTAAATTACTGGGTCGAAAACGGAAAATACTATTACACGGTGATGGAAGCTTTCAGAGAATGGGAACGTGAAACTTCTTATGCAATAAATTTCAGAAAAGTAAATCGCCCGGAATATGCAAATATAAAAGTTTACTTTGTTGATAAACTTCCGACAAACGTTCTTGGTGTAACGAGAAATCGAAAAGGATATGCAAACGGTAAAATAGTACTGCGTTCATCTGAAATAAGAATTCTTGAAAAGACACAGTCGGGAGAATTACGTTCAGAACAGCAAATCTATCCGGTTATTCTGCATGAAATAGGTCATGCTATCGGGCTGGAAGGACACAGTAATAATAAAAATGACATTTTATATCATACAACTGACTACTACAAACAATCACTTTCTGATAGAGATGTTGAGACAATAAAAACCATTTACGGCAAGTAGCGTTTGAAAAGTTTTTTAACAAAATATATTGATTTACTAAAGTTTTTAATTAAAATGCCGATATATAGCATGTAAGATTTACAGGGAGCATGTGCGTATGGAAAACTATCCGGCTGATGAAAAGCGTGACGAAGATTTAAAAAAGCTAATGGACGTTCTCGATGAGTGTATAGAGCAGGTTGACAGACTCTATTATTCTATGAAAGTAAAAGAAATGCTGTCACTATCTAATAACAATTAAGATGGTTTACATCTGTTTTTAATTTTCACATCTTATGTAACAAAATATTTGTAAATTTTTGTGAACCCCTGAAATGCGCGCTATAAACTAGTTTTGTATTAATACGAATTCACAATAGCAATTTCTTATAGCAATTTTTTTTTATTAATATACGAACGAGGAAAATGTCTTATCACGAGATGAATAAGGAATAGGGGATTAAACATGAGCTATGGTTTAAATTTTGGTTTCACAACAATGCCGATGATGAATTATGCTATGCCTTTCGGTAGCGGAGTACAGTCAGACAACTGGCAGTATAACTACTTTGCCGGTCCCGGTAAAAGTTCTATTTCTTATCCTGTTGATCAGTTAAGCGTAATGAACGACATGGCATTGAAAAGTTATGTTGATAATACATACAACATGCTTCCGCAAATGATGAACTTTTTTAACCAGCTGCAGGCGAACCTCCAGAAATGTTACACCCAGATGCTAGAACAAATGAAGAAAAGAATGGAAGAAGCTAATGAAGCAAGAATCCGTCAACAGGCAGAGCAGGAAGCTGCACAAAATGACGGAAATATAGATCCGACACATGATGATGAAAAGGTAAAACCAAAAGAAGAGACACCTGCAGAAGAAACTCCAGAAGTAGAAGAACCTGCAGATGTTGAAGAACCAGCAGTAACTGAAGAACCAGCAGTAACTGAAGAACCACCTGCTGCAGAAGAACCAGAAGAACCAGCTGAAACAGAAGAACCAGCTGAAACAGAAGAAACACCAGAGGTTGAAGATCCTGAGAAGACTGAAGAACCAGCAGTAAAAGGTGACCGCTCATACAGAGGAACCCTTGAAGATAAATCAACCTTTGACGAAAACAACGATAATATTGCCAAAGAGCTTTATTCATCAATGAAAGGTCCCGGAACTTGGACAAGAGACTTTGACCACGCAATGCATAAAATTTCTGCAGAGAATGTTGTTGAAGTTATGGAAGGATACCGGGAAAACTATGCACCGCAAATGAAAGAATTTGGTTTCTTTGGCACAAAAGACTTCAATCTTATTGACTCAATCGTCGGAGATTTCAGCGGCAAAGATCTTGTTAAAAATGTAAAATACATCGGTAATGCGCTTATAGAAAGAGCAAAAGCACTGACCGACAAAAAAGATAAAGACGGAAATATAATAGAAGATCCCAAAGTCACTGAATTCAAAGAACAGTTGAAAAACTTTGAAGAGGTATATGATCAAGAAAATCAAAAAGAAATCAAATACAAATTCGAAGATTTCAAAGACTGGATACGGGAACTTGAAGGAACTAAAAACAAACGAATCATAATGGACACAAACGCTGACACAACAGCAGCTTAAAAAATATTTCTCATATGTTATTCCTCGGTTTTTTTTTAATAGGTATGGTAGGTTTTTGAGGGGTCGCGAAAGCACCCCTTTCTTTTTATATATACACAAGTTGGCATTCTAAGCACTGTGAAGAATCAACCCGTACACAATACTGTCAACAATAGCCATATAAGAAGCCTCTATTATATTCTGGCTCACTCCGACAGTGTCCCACTTGTTGAATCCGTCAGTTGTCTCAACATTTACTCTGACCTGAGCAGCTGTACCGTCAGCACCATCAAGTATTCTGACTTTAAAATCATTCAGTTTATAAAAATGAATTTGAGGAAAGACATCTTTCAGCGCTTTACGAAATGCTTTATCAAGAGCATTTACCGGACCGTCACCTTCTGAAACCGTATGTATAATCTCATTTCCGACCTGAAGTTTTACAGATGCTTCTGTGTTGATGTTTGAAATACCGGCAATAGTATCCCCTATTATCCTGTACCCGAGCAGTTTAAAAAACTCTTTTTTTTGACCGAGAATTTCCATTACAAGAAGTTCAAACGAAGCCTCTGCCCCTTCAAAAGCAAATCCTTTCCACTCAAGATTTTTAATTCTTTCTATAATTTTAGGAATGTCCCTTTCCGCAACACTTTCGACAAAACGAAGGTGTTCTATTTTTTCACGAATAGAAGCAGCACCCGCCTGATCACTAATCAGTATTTTTCTAGAATTACCAACAAGCTCTGGCGCAACATGTTCGTATGTTTCAGAATTTTTTGCAACTCCGCTTGCATGCACTCCCGCCTTGTGTGCAAAAGCGCTTCTGCCAACGAACGGAAGATTTGCAGGCGCAGATACATTTGCAATTTCAGCTATGGAGTTCGCAGCATATACAAGTTTTGAAAGATTTTTTCCTATAACATCAAACCCCTTTTTCAGCTGCAAATTAGGAATAATAGAGCATAAATTTGCATTTCCGCATCTTTCTCCGTATCCGTTAATTGTACCCTGAATTTGGATTGCGCCCGCATCTATTGCAGCAATCGAGTTTGCCACAGCCATTTCACCGTCATTATGAGCATGTATACCGGATATAATTTCAGGGACTGCCTCTTTTACAGCTTTAGTCATTTTATAGATTTCAGTGTTTATGCACCCGCCGTTTGTATCACACAAAACAACACGCTCAGCGCCGGCTTCGTGGGCAGTCCTTACAGCAGAAAGTGCATAGTCAGGATTGTGCTTGTAACCGTCAAAAAAGTGTTCGGCGTCAAAAAATACACGTTTTCCCTTGCTTTTCAGATATTCAATGCTCTGTCTTATCATGTTCAAATTTTCATCAAGTGTTGTTCCCAGAGCCTCTGTTACATGAAAGTCCCATGTTTTGCCGAATATGGTTACAATTTCAGTATTTGCAGAAAGAAGCATATTCAATACTTTATCGTCTTCAGGCGCAATTTTCGGTTTTTTTGTGCATCCGAAGGCTGCAATTTTAGCGTGTTTAAGTTTAAGATTTTGAATTTCTTTAAAAACTTCTTCATCAACAGGATTAGCCCCGGGCCAGCCTGCTTCAATATAGTCAAGACCAAGTGCATCAAGCAATTTTATTATTTTTATTTTGTCTGAAACAGAAAAATTTATGCCCTCTGACTGGGCACCGTCACGCAAAGTTGTATCATATACTTCTATTTTCATCTTCTTCCTTTATATTAAACAAGCCGGCACAAATGACTATGCCGGCTCGCAATCTTTTCAATATTACTAGTTTTTAGCTCTGTTGATGATTTTATTGCTGTCATCAACCCAGGTGAACTTAGAACGGAGTTCTTTACCGACTTTTTCAATCTGGTGCTCTTCACCTTCTTTTTCAAGCTCTCTGAATTTTTTCATTCCTGAATTGTACTCTTCAAGCCATTCGGTCGCAAATTTTCCGCTTTGGATTTCAGACAGAACTTTTTTCATTTCCTGTTTTACATTAGGAGTGATAATTCTTGGTCCTATTGTCATATCGCCCCATTCAGCAGTATTTGAGATTGAATATCTCATATCGGAAATACCGCCCTGGTTAACAAGGTCAACAATCAATTTCATTTCATGCAAACATTCAAAGTAAGCCATATAAGGAGAATATCCGGCTTCAACAAGTGTTTCAAAACCGGCTTTTAACAATGCTGTTAATCCGCCGCAAAGTACGCACTGCTCACCGAAAAGGTCCGTTTCTGTTTCTTCCTTGAAGTTTGTTTCATAAATACCTGCTCTGCCTGCACCTATTGCAGAAGCGTATGCAAGAGCAACCTCTTTTGAATCTCCTGACGGATCTTGATATACAGCGATTAGAGAAGGTACGCCTTTGCCTGCTTCATATTCGCTTCTTACTGTGTGTCCCGGACCTTTCGGGGCAACCATCAAAACGTTAACATCAGCAGGCGGAACAATTTTCTTAAAATGAATATTGAACCCGTGAGCAAACATCAAATACTGACCTTTTCTGAGATGAGGTTTGATTTGTTCTTCATACACCTTAGCCTGAACTTCATCAGGTATAAGTATCTGAATAACATCAGCCCACTCAACGGCTTCTTCTATAGGCATAACTTTTAAACCGAGAGCCTGAGCTTTTTTAGCAGAAGCACCGTTCGGTCTCAAGCCTATCACTACATCACATCCAGAATCTTTCAGGTTTGTTGACTGACCATAGCCCTGAGAGCCAAAACCGATTACGGCAATTTTTTTATCTAAAATTTTGCTTTTGTCGATGTCTTTGTCCATGTAAACTTTAAATTCGTCACTCATGTTTAAACTCCTTTATTATGTGTGCACTAATTCTATCACATATAATCACTCAGGGGCAAATTTGTAATTTTCTATGCTCTCTTATAATTATTCAGACACATGTTGTATTTTTACTGAAAAACCTCCGGAATCCGGAGGTTTTTCAAACTATTTTAACTATTTTTCAATCAGTGACTCACCTGTCATTTCTTTTGGTTTTTCAATTCCGAGGATGTCAAGAACCGTCGGTGCCACATCACAAAGTGCACCTGAAGATTTAAGCGACTTAACATCTTTGTCGTTTATTACGAGGAACGGAACAGGGTTAGTCGTGTGTGCGGTAAACGGTTTGTGAGTAACTGGATCTTCCATACATTCCGCATTGCCGTGATCTGCGGTCAGAAGCATTGTAACACCCATTTCTTTAGCTTTGTCCGCAATTTTTCCGACACATTTGTCAACTGTTGCAATCGCTTTTACTGCAGCTTCAAAAACACCGGTATGTCCTACCATATCAGGGTTAGCAAAGTTGACGAGAATAAACCCGTATTCAGGATTGTCCAGTGCTTTCAAAACATTTTCACAAACTTCATCGGCACTCATCTCTGGCTGCAAGTCATAAGTTGCAACTTTCGGTGAAGCAACAAGCACTCTCGTTTCAAGCTTGTTAGGTTCTTCAACCCCGCCGTTAAAGAAAAATGTAACGTGTGCATATTTTTCTGTTTCAGCTGTACGGAACTGTTTTATACCGTGCTCATCAAGCACATCACCCAGAATATTAGTAAGGGTTTCCGGTTTAAACGCAACTGGCAGCGGGAATGTTTCGTCATACTGTGTAAAGCAGACATAGTAAAGATTTTTTCTTACAGCTTTTCTGTTAAATCCGTCAAATTTTTCAAAAGTCATTGCTCTGGTTATTTCACGGGCTCTATCAGGTCTAAAGTTAAAGAATATAATTGCATCATTGTCATGAATTCTTGTTTCTTCACCGCCAATTACAGTCGGAATAACAAACTCGTCATTTACTCCGGCGTCATATGAAGCTTTAATTGCTTCAGCCGAATTTTTTGCACTGTTTCCTTCACCGAGCAGCAGCGCATTGTAAGCTTTTTCGACTCTATCCCAGCGATTGTCTCTGTCCATTGCATAATATCTGCCGGAAATTGTGGCAACAGGCGGCAGGTTGTATTTTTTGAGCTCTTCTTCTACCTGAGCAAGAAATCCGGCTGCGCTCTGCGGCGGCGTATCCCTGCCATCAAGAAAGGCATGTACATAAACTTTTTTCAGACCGTTGTCTGCGGCAAGTTTAATCAATGCAAAAATATGATTCAATGAACTGTGTACCCCGCCTGTACTTACAAGTCCGTAGAGATGCAGAGCTGAATCATTTTCCTTAACATGTTTTATTGCTTTTAAAAATTCTTCGTTTTCAAAGAAAGTGCCTTCTTTTATAGCCTTATTAATTCTGGTTAATTCCTGATATACAACACGACCGGCTCCGAGATTCAGGTGACCTACTTCAGAGTTGCCCATCTGACCTTCAGGGAGTCCTACGTGCTCTCCGTCAGCATAAATCTGTGTATATTTTTCTTCTTTTTTAAGTCTGTCAAAATTAGGTGTTTCAGCTGTTTTTGTGGCATCTTCGGGGCTGTTTTTGCTGATTCCCCAGCCGTCCATAATGCATAATAAAACTCTGTTATTCATGTGTTCTCCCCCTTTGTTTCGAGTGTATATATCTTAATTATGCACGCTGAACAAAAAAGTTAAAGTCCCCTAAAATATGGTATGTAAGAAATAAGCTCTATATAAAATAGATACTAATTAAAACTAATATTAAAACTTTAAAAATTTTCTTTTTAATTCACAAATTTTCTCATATGAAAATTCAATGTCGCGAATGTCAATATTTCCCGATTTAACCTCTGATTCAAGAGCGTCAATCAGCGAAACTGTCTCCGAATTGCAGCTGCGATAAATAAATATGTTTATGCCCGCACTGATTCCGCGCTTGCAAGCTTCAATCGGAGAAAAACATTGTATCCCGCCCATTACCATGTCATCAGAAATTACGAGCCCCCTGTAGCCTAGCTTTTCTCTCAAGAATTTCTTTATCACATTTTTAGAAACAGATGCGGGAATTTTTTCTGCATCAAAACTCGTATAGTGGATATGAGCAATCATTAATGCGGGAATATCAATAAGTTTTTTGAACGGATATATATGAGTTTTTTCAAGTTCATCAATACTCAATGCAAGCTCAGGCATGTCCTTGTGTGAGTCAACAGCTGTTTCGCCATGCCCGGGAAAGTGTTTTCCCACCGGTATTATTCCGTGTTTTAAATAGATATCAGACACAATTTTCCCGCATTCTGCGACTTTCTTAGGGTCAGAAGAATACGAACGTTCGGCAATAATCGGATTTTTTGGATTTGTATCTACATCAAGCACCGGCGCAAAATTCATGTTCAATCCGAAATCTTTTAACTCGCTGGCGATTTCTTCACTCTGTTTACAGAGAAAAGCCGTTCCCAGTAGCGCTGCATCGCGTGCTGATTTATATTTTTGACCTCCGTAGATATTCAGCGTTCTTTCTACTCTTCCACCCTCCTGATCAATAGAAAGAAAAAGAGGATAAGCAGCTTTTTCTTTTATTTCCAGAACAAGTTTTTTAAAGCTGTCCTTTGATGTTATATTTTCAGTAAAAAATATAACACCGCCGAGTCCGGTTTCGAGCATGGAAACCATGCCGGGATTTTTATCAAGAGAATCACCGGAAAATCCCATAATAAACATCTGTACTATTTTTTCACGTAATGACGCCATAGATTTATCATACATTTAATTTAGTGCAAAAATCAAATTTTTATCTTAGAATAATTATTAATGGGGAGTATGTTATGAAGAAAACATTAGTTCTATTATTGATAGGTTTTATAATTTTCGGACTTGCAGCAAAGGACAGTATGGCTGCTAAAAAGACTAAAAAATCTGCGGGCGCAATCACCCAGCAGGATATTGATTCAATGTCCGAAACAATTGATAATTTAACGAAAAAAGTATACTCGGCATCTTTATTTTCACCTGCTGAAAACTCTGAGCTTATAGGAATAAAAATTAAGCTGGATAACCAGATGCTTATTGCGCCGGATGCAACACTCGCTCCTTTATATTTTAAGGCGGGCAATCTCTATCGCGCAAGAGAAATGAAAAATGAAGCAATAGAATGCTATCAGACAATACTGGAAAACTTTGCGGATACAGCTCTGGCACCAAAGGCTTTTCAAGCTTTAAAATCTATGGGTGTTAAAGTAGTTGACCCGAATGCAGAAAATACAGAAAGTGCGGCTACGTCTGATGGAGCCCAGCCGGCTGACGGAGCACAAACAGGAGGTGCTGCCGAAACACAGCCCGATACTCCGGCAATGCAGGAAGAAGCAGCCCCTTCGGAAACTACGGGCAATGTATAAACAATATGTTTAGAAAATTTTAATATTAGTTAACTATCCTATTGATTATATAATTATTATGGTAAAATTTAATTGTCCGTAATTTTTCGGGTCTGCAGACAGGACTGTGGATTATAAATAACAGGGCAGAGGGGCTTAATTTATATGAAAAAATTATTTTATGTTTTTTGTACAGCGGTAACTTTTTTGAATTTAACAGTGACAGGAGCTAATGCTTCCGTTATTCCGGAATCGATGAAAGAGGCTATGCAGACGGATGTCGCAGGTATGCCCAGCCTTTTGAATCTGGTTGTTGCGATGGTTGTTGTTATAGGACTTATTTATGCAACCGGTTTTATCTACGCAAGACTGAGCCGCTCTGATAAATTTAAACTCGGACTCAGATCCGCAGAAGATTTTGAAAAAAACAAATTTACCATTCTTTCTTCGCTTCCTCTCGGACAGAACAAAAATCTTTACTCAGTTGAAATTAACAACAAAATTCTCGTAATAGGTGCGACACAACAAAATATAACCCTGTTAAAAGAATTCGATAAAAATATAGAAACGGAAATAAAAGAGGTAATCCTTGAAAAAGCTCCGGTGAAAAAAGACACAGCACCTTCTAAAAAAATTGATTTTGAAGATTTGGACAAAAATCTCAATGATATCAGTTCAATTTATAAAAAATACAGAAGCTAAATTAGACTAAAAAAGAAAACAGAGGCAAGTATCCGTGAGAAAAGAAGTTAGGATTGGGAACAAAATTGTAGGCGACGGACATCCGTGTTTTATAATTGCAGAAATAGGCATTAATCATAACGGGTCTATAGAGCTTGCGAAAAAGATGATTGATGCTGCAGTAAACTCCGGATGCGATGCAGTAAAATTTCAAAAAAGAACAGTAGATATTGTTTATTCAAAAGAAGAACTGGCTATGCCCCGCTCCAGTGTTTTCGGAGAAACAAACGGAGATTTAAAAAGAGGGCTTGAGTTCGGGTTTGACGAATATTGTGAAATTGATGATTATTGCAGAAAAAAACGTATAATGTGGTTTGCATCATGCTGGGATGTACAATCCGTCGATTTTATCGAAAGATACAATCCTCCCTGCCACAAAATTTCTTCAGCATGTCTGACTGATGATGTGCTCTTAAAATACATACGTTCAAAAGGCAGACCGGTGCTGCTCTCTACAGGTATGAGCACTGTTGAAGAAATAAGACATGCTGTGGCTGTGCTTGGAGAAGAAAATCTTATTCTCTACCACTGTACATCTACCTATCCTACAGAGCTGGATGAAATAAATCTTCTCGGAATACAGACCTTAAAAAATATGTTCTCCTGCCCTGTCGGTTTTAGCGGGCATGAAAAGGGAATATTTGCTTCTTCTATTGCTCCCGCATTCGGTGCGTGCTCTGTAGAAAGACATATTACTACAGACAGAACGCTCTGGGGCTCGGATCAGGCAGCAAGTCTGGAACCGGAAGGACTCAGACGAATGGTCCGAGATATACGAAATCTATCTCGTATCGTAGGAGATGGACGGATTGTTGTATACGAATCAGAAAAGCCGATAATTAAAAAATTGAGAAAGGTCAAAACACTAAATGTATAAAACTCTCGATTTGTCGTCTGAGATAAAAATAATTATTTCGGATTTTGATGGAATCTTTACGGACAACTCAATACTGATTTCGGATAGCGGAGAGACTTTAAAAAAGCTCAGCTACAAAGATATTATGGGTGTTTCTGTTGCAAAAAAGAACGATATTAAGGTCGCTATAGTTTCTGGCGATGTCAGCCCGTCAATAGACTTTCTTGCAAACAGATTCGCGCTCGAAGATATTCATCAGGGCATAAGAGAAAAACTTCCGGTTGTGCAAAACATTCTTGAAAAATATAATTTGTCGCCGGATGAAGCAGTGTATCTGGGTGACGACATAAACGACATTGCCAGTCTTGAATATATAAAATATTCTGTGATACCGGAACACGCTAATTACAGAGTCAAAGCGGCTTCCGGTGTTCAAATCGCAGAATCTAAAGCCGGAGACGGACTATTCAGAGAAGTTGTAGATAATATTGTTGCATTAAAAAATTAGCTGATATTATTATGGGTGGAAAAATTAAAGAAATCTGGAATAAGATAAAGCGCGCGGATAAGTTTGTTAATGATTACAAAAACCTTTCGCACACAATGGAAATGCCTTCGGCTGCGTATGTAAACTGGGGTGTTTATATGGCGAACAGGGGAGAATTTGCACAGGCTGTTGAAAAATTTAATACAGCGGCAATGATGATTCAGCAAAACCCGAAAGCATACGTCAATCTGGGTATTGTATGTATGCAGCAAAAAGATTATCCCGAGGCTGTCAAAAATTTCAGAAAAGCCGTAAAACTTGACCGTTACAACTCTAAAGCCTATTCCCTCTGGGGTACCTGTCTTGCTGAAATAGGTGATTACGAAGGCGCGGTAGAAGTCTACGAAATGGCAAAAAAATATGATCCAAGAAATCCGGAAATCTATCTGAACTGGGCAATATCTCTTGCTAAATTCGATAAAAAAGACGAAGCTGAAGAAAAATTCAGAAGTGCCTCCATGCTTGATCCCGCAAACCCGATTATACCTCTTTTGTGGGGCGTACTTTTATTTGAGCGCAGAAAATACGATGAGGCTATTGAAAAATTTTCACACAGCGCGCTTTACGGTACGGACAAATACGATGCCAACTATTACACGGCACTGTGCTATTTGAAGAAAGAAGAGTTTGGAAAAGCAATAAAATATGCAAAAGAAGCATGTGAAATACGTCCGAAAATGACAGAACCCTACCTTGTACTGGGCGAGGCTTATATGAACGCAGGCAGCAGCGAACTCTCTTTCAAGGCATATGAAACAGCTGCAAATGAAGCATTGAAGACTCCTGCTCTTTATATCGGGTGGGGAATTGCTCTTCAAAAATTTAAAAAGTATGATGAAGCAAGAGAAAAATTTTATGAAGCACTTCTGCTTGCTCCGAACGATGAACTTCTGCTTGCAAGTATTGCAACAAATTACATAATGACAAAAGAATATGAAGATGCAGAAAAGTATTTGCAGAGACTTGTTGAAATCAACCCTAAAAACGCGCGCGCTCATTACAATCTGGCATTAATAAGATTCGAAGAAAAGAAATATGACGAAGCTTTGAGACTTTATCAAACAGCATTTTCTCTCTCTCCGAAAAATTATGCACTGTATTTTAATATTGCGGACTGCTACTACCGGATGGGAAATCTTGAGGAAGCAAAAAAATATTACAAAAAATGCATTGAATACGTGCCAAAACACATGCAGGCATATTTGAGTCTGGCAAATCTACTCCTTGAGACAAATGACTACAAAGACGCGCTTCGAAAAGTCAGAACTGTCTATACCATGAACAAAGAGTCTTCTGCAGCCAATTTTGCGTACGGTGTGGTGCTTATGAAATCCGGACTGCTGGACGATGCAATGGAGAAATTTCAGGCGTCATTATCACTTGATGAACACTACGCAATAGCAAAACTCGGCATCGCAGAATGCAATCTCTATTTCGGAAAATATAAAGAGTCACTCGTGGCGCTTGAAAGCGTGATGGAGGAACTCGGTCAGGAATCAGATTTTCTCAAAATTCAGGAGAACCTGCTCGAAAAAATTGTATCAGATGATACGTATTGTGAAGTAGATTTTGTGATAAAATATTGTAATAAATTTTTAGAGCGATATAATAACAATAAAGTATCTGAAATTAGGGATACACTGGTCGGAAAAACAACCAAATAAGAGGCAATCGTGGGAATAATTGTTCAAAAATTTGGCGGAACATCGGTCGCAGATGTTGAAAAAATAAAAAATGTAGCCAAAGCGGTAATAAGAGAAAAAAATAACGGAAATCAGGTAATAGTAGTAGTTTCAGCAATGGGACACACGACAGACTATCTCGTCAAAATGGCAAATGAGATTTCTGAAAATCCGAATCCGAGGGAAATGGACATGCTTCTTACCACCGGAGAACAGGTTTCTATTGCGCTTTTAACAATGGCAATTCAGGCAGAAGGTCATGCTGCTGTCAGCATGAATGCTATGCAGGTTGGAATTATCACAGAATGTATTCACACGAAAGCAAGAATTGTTGATATAAAAACAGACAAACTAAAATCTCATCTCAACAACGGTGAAATTATAGTAGTTGCCGGTTTTCAGGGTGTAACACCGGATGGAGAAATTACAACGCTCGGAAGAGGCGGCTCTGACACTTCTGCGGTAGCTATTGCCGGCGCAATGAATGCTGACAGATGCGATATTTATACTGATGTAGAAGGTGTTTATACGACAGACCCGAGAATCGTTCCGAATGCGACAAAACTCTCTGAAATCTCTTACGAAGAAATGCTAGAACTTGCGCACGTCGGTGCAAATGTTTTACATCCGCGTTCTGTTGAAACAGCAAAACAGTATAATGTGCCTCTCAGGGTCAGAAGTACTTTTAAACTCGATGATTTAGGAACTTATATAACAGGAGTTGACAACATGGAAATTTATAAACCCGTGGCAGGCGTTGCCGCTGATTTGTCACAAATTAGAGTAGTAATTTGCGACGTTCCGGATGAACCCGGCAGTGCGGCAAAGATTTTTGAGGCTCTGTCAAAATCCGATGTCAGCGTTGATATGATTATACAGTCATACGGCAGAAATGACGGCACAAATGACGTTGCGTTTACTATTTCGAAATCCGACTATGAAAGAACAATGGAAATAGTCAAAGAAGTTATAAAAGAAATCGGTGCAACATCAGTGCTCGTTGATGAAGATATTGCCAAGGTTTCGATAGTCGGAGCAGGCATGGTAGACAGACCGGGTATCGCGGCTTCAATGTTTAAAGCACTCGCTGAAGAAGGCATAAACATTAAAATGATTTCAACGAGCGAGATAAAAATAAGCTGTCTGGTTGAAAAAAATGATGCCCACAAGGCGATTCAGGCACTGCACAGCGCGTTTAATCTCGATGCGAAAGAAGTTGCGGTTGTGATGGGTGATTTGCCCGATGTATAGAAATTAAAAAATTGTTACTTTTTGTTCACGTTTGAAAATTAAGTAGCAATTTTTTTTATTGACTGGTATTGAGTAGGGTATGCAAGTATTGATTGAAAAAGAACAAAATAGCACAGATAAAATAATTAAACCGGATTTCTCAACAAAAACCGGCAGAGAATTTCTCGCCTTTTATCTGCAAACAAAATTTAAACAAATTCTGGCACACGACAGAAAGTCGGAAAATCCGATTTTTCTCGATGTAAATCCGAACTTTATAAGCAAATTTTCAAGACGAATAATTGAAAATCCAACAAAAAAAATTCTCATCGGGGTTACCGGCGAATCAGCCAGCGGAAAAACAACTATATGCAAAACTATTAAAGAAACCAGTATTAAGCTTGATTTCCCGCTTGAATATCTCAGTATAGACAATTATTTTAACGATATATCAGAGCTGATTAAAAAATACGGTTCCTTTGACAATCTTAGAGACAACGGATATGACGTGGACTCTCCCCAAAGTTTTCAGCTGGAGCTTCTTAAAGAGCATCTTACGAAACTTGCTGCTGGAGAAGATATTATGGCACCGCAATATCTTATTAACGGCACGGGAATAAGCGTTAAAAATGCAATCCCTATAAAGGCAAAAAAGATGATAGTTGTCGAAGGAATGGCAGCTATGTACGGTGACATAAAAGATTTATTTGATGTAAAAGTATACATAGATATTGACCGCAAAATTCAGAAAAAATGGTTTATGGCTCGTGCAGCAAAACGAAATCAAGATGAAGAAAATGCGCTCAAGCACTGGGGATACGTTAAAGTGGCTGCCGAAAAATATATTATTCCGTCGAAATCTGATGCAGACATTATTATAAACGGAGCTGCATCATTGGACTATTTTTCACAGATTATTGAATTTATGCATGCATCAACAAACTGCTTTGTTTCTTAGTTTTATTCTTGTTATTTTGTGAATTTTATACGGCGGCAGGTTTTTTGTGCAACATTAGGTAAAATATGATAATATGAGGTTGTATATTTTATTCTAAATAAAGGGGTACAAATGGAAAATAACAAAAGTTTGGTTTTGACGTTGGTATTGTGGTTTTTTCTTGGGTCACTTGGTGCTCACAGATTTTACTTAGGTCATACAGGTACAGCATCAGTGCAACTTGGTTTGGCTGTTATTGGTTGGTTAACTGTTTTTCTAGTAATTGGCTTTATACCGCTTTTGGCTCTTGGAATATGGTTAATTGTTGATTTAATTCAAATTTTGACTGGTAAATTGACGTCTGTTGATGGTGCACCATTGAAATAGTCTTCAAATTAAGATAAAAAGAGGACTCATCTGTCCTCTTTTTTTAGTTCTTAGTTGCAAAAAAGTTGTAAAATTATATGAATATTTTTTAATAAAAGTATCAACTTATTTTTTTACAAGTTTTGTAAGAACAAGGATAAAAGAAAGGGTAAAAAATGAGCAGAATAAACAGCGTTTCACCGTCATTTGGTGTAAATAAAATGAACATTCCGAAAGACAGGCTTCTTAACTTGAAAAATCATCAATTAAAGGATGTAATGTCTCAATAGAAAGTAAAAATCCTGATAATATTACTTTTTTAATAAATCTTCCTAAAATTGGTTTTGAATTTGATGTTCCATATAGTCAATTGAACAAAAAAGAACAAAAAAATGCTAAAGACTTAATCAAGTTGTTCCATAAACTAGAAAACGACCAAGACCTAAGTAGCGAAAAACAGTTAAAAAGCCTTACTGAGAAAATATTTTTAAAAATGCATAAGTTGCTTAGTTCAATAAAAAAATCGGGTTCTACTATGAAACAATAAGTTGATTTCTCTTATTCTTTAGAGTTTGCTCTTTGGAATGATGATACTAATTTTTCGGTAATTGTTGCTATTTTTTCAATAATAGTGGCTTCTTCTTCCGGTGAATAGTTCTTTTTTCTATTTTGTAATTGAGAGAACAAGCTAATTAAATTTTGAGTTTCTTCCTTTCCTTCCTCATCTAATTTTTTATATGGAATATTGAGTTCAATCTTATCGTTAGGAAGTTGAATTTCTAATTTAAGATTATCTGGATTGAGGTTTCTTAAATTTGACATTGTTTTGTTATTAGCTGCGTTTGCTTTTTTTATGCCAAATGATGGTGACATACTGTTTATTCTGCTCATTTTTCTTCCTTTCATTCTTGTATTTGATTATATAAAACATGTAAAAAAAATAAATTGCTAGAAAAAAGAAATATTTTGTAATTTTGTTTTATTTTCTTATGAGCTATAAAATAAAAAGTTTGTCAATTTATACGAATAAAAGTTGAATTGGCAGAAAAAAAGACTACCGAAGTAGTCTTTTTAAATGGTGGGCGTTGATGCTTATACCGTAGGCGAGTGACACGTCACGAGCCATACGGGAGAAGTATGCGCAGATTTTTCTAAAATTCAAGCCGCCATTGCGGCGTAGAATTTGAAAAAGCCAGCTGAGGCTCTACCTTGTTTCAATGCTGACTAAGGTTTAATGAGACATTTGAGTTGTAGAATAATAGCCTCAATTAGGCAGTATGTTTGAATATTAGCGGTATTTATTAAATTGACTGTGATTACTCAAATTGGTCTTTTGCTACTCTTTTTGTCTCTCAAAATCCAACAAAAATTCAAATAAGCTACCTAAAATTTAAGCACTGGTAAGGTTATAGCGATTTTAAATAAAGGACAAAAATGTCCCATTTAAAAAGTCAAAATTTAAGTCGGAACAAAGTCGGAAAGGTTTATACTCTTTAAATAATAACCACTTTTTAGCAGAATAATACTATCA